>WUQR01000138.1 GCA_009889515.1 Nitrososphaerota archaeon | reverse complement strand
TGGCGGGCCGAGCCCGTGCACTCGCTGTACGGCATCGCCGCGGCGCCAAGGCTACACGAACTCTACACCAAACTGTCGTTACAGAGGGGGGAGTGGCTGGCGTACATTGTGCTGGGCGAGGAGAAGTACTTGCGCTACACCACAAGGCGCCTAATACCGGAAAGGGTGAGGGCTATTGAGGCCGTCCTCAAGGAGTACTACGTATTGAAGCCCGCGCCAGTCTGGCTGTCCTCTAGGAAAATGCCGGCTAGGTGGCCGTACTTCACCTCTCTGGTCTTCCTACCGCTGGCGGCGCTTAGTAGCGTGTGGTTCTTGCTGTTGATACCCGTTTGGATTTTGCTCTACCGTCGGGTGAGGAAGTGGTACAGAGAGCCCTACCTCATGTTCGCCTTCAGCCACATGTCTAGGGCAACGGCCCTGCCAGCCGCCAGGGAGATGCTGGAGGGAATGGCGGCGGCTGAAAGCGCCACCTTCGGCATGATGCAGAAGTGGGCAGTGGCGTTTGCCGACTGGCCGCCCCAAGAGCTTCAGAAGATGTTCAGCCGCGTTTATGAGGGGAGGGACACGGCCAAAAGGATTATTAGAATGCAAGAGCTGGCGCCCTTGTTGGAGAGAATGGCGAAATTCAACGAGAGGCCCGTCCTCCTGTATCCCTTTGGCGTCGCCGACGTGCACTCCATGTGGCTAGTGCAAGACTGGGCGGCCTCTCTGGACTTCTGGTTGCTCCGCCACGGCGTTAAGGCGTTGAGCCACGACCTCGCGCGGTTTCCCATATTCTATGGCGGCAAAATGCTGGCAGTTGGGAGAGAGGTGCAACTAGGCTTTGACAGATTCGGCAGGCCCGTCTACGTCGACTTGGACGCGTTGCCTACTGTACATGGAGTTATTCTGGGGGCCTCGGGGATGGGCAAGAGCTGGGCGGTCGGAAGCTGGCTTAACGTCATTTCTAAAAAGGACGTGAGGATAATTGCCATTGACCCCCATGGCGATTATGTCAATTGGGCTAGGCTTAATAACGCCCAAGTCATAGAGATACCCGTCCAACTGCCCAAGGACTTCGCCAAAATCCTC
>WUQR01000137.1 GCA_009889515.1 Nitrososphaerota archaeon | reverse complement strand
ACATAGCGTAGATGAACACCCTTGACGCTTACCTCAGCTACGACTGCGTCAGAGCCGTTGAAAATGCCGCTCGCCAGACAGCCCCACGACACGCCAAACCTCCTCGGCAGTTCAAAGGCCTCTGGCAGTGGCACCCTCCTGCACTTAGCCGCTTCGCGCGGGGCCTCTTCAGAGGCCTTTGACATCGTCTTTAAGAAGTCTAGCAGGTTCATTCCCATTGCCTACACTCCACAATGTCGGGTTCTCTTATCCTCGCCCACCCTTCAAACCTAACTCTAACGGCCCTCCCCACCGCCTTTAGATACTCGGTTAGGGCGGCGGTGATTTTTTCACACTCGTCAAGTTCAACTGTATACACCAGCCCCTCCACGTCACTCCACTCCGGGGCTATGTTGAACCGCCTAACCAACATACCCGCGATTAAGTCAAGGACGATTGACTCGCTTGAGCCCTCCAACATTTCAAAGCCAATAACCAACCTCGCCTTCATAGCCTTATCCTCCCCCTCGCCTCCACCACCGCTTTGTACATTAACACAGCCGCCTTGAGCGATGGGAGTTGGCTTGTTGGTATTAGCCAGCCGCTGGGCAGTTTAACCGCGCCCTCCACCAGCCCCCTATCAACGGCCCACTGAACGGCGCCGTGGGTCGTTTTTACACAGGAGATGCTCCCACCGCAGAATTCATACGCCACCTTAAACGCCGACCCCTTCGGCTTCAGACCAGAGAGCCAGTCCAGGAAGGCCTCCAAAAAAAGCCCGTATTTCTCCGGCTTAGGTTTGACCCGGGCCCGGTTTATTTTAGCCATTGGCCTTATAAACATGACCTGTGGAAACTCGGGGGTTTATAAACTTTTTCCAAAAAGCAATAATAATATTGTTTGATATTATGTATAGTTTGACAAAGTTAAAAAATTTACTGGAAAACTTGTTTCAATACAGGTCTATACGTTTCAACCGCCTAAGATCTACGCGTTGGGACACACAGCGGATGGGTGCCCTCTAGAACTATCTAGTGCCTCCTGCTCCCTCAGCTCGCCACTGTAGACGCGGAGGCGCCTCTCACCGCCCCCATGTAACACAGCGTTGTTAAGACGCGGACAGCCCCCAAGCTGTCCAATCTTAAACAGCGGCTGAGGAGTAGCCACGTGGGTCTACAGCAGGCCGCCACCCCACATGCCTCCGAAGAAATCATAATAGGTGTCCGTACTTTACAACCATAAAGTGATAGATGCCCCCGCCCCGTCCGGGGCAGATGGGGCGGCTCCCGCAAACGGGCCGAAGGCGGATTCCAGCAATCCGCCGAGGGTGCCGGCGAGGGGCGTGCCCCGTCCTAGGAGGCCAAACGGTGTCCTGGGGCCCCTTGCCCCCCGAGGCGCCCGGAGAGTAGAAAGGGGGTATCTGTCCGGACGTCTCTACGCCTAGCGCGTCTAACCACATGACTTTGGAAAGACAGTTGAAACCTATTAAGTCTAAGGTGTCTCATGTACAATTTGAATTGAAGAGGTTTTTGGAAAAAATGGGGGGTTATGTGCCCCAGCTGAGCCCCTCCCTGACCTCCACCCCTGTGGCGCCTTTCTCAACTGTTAACACTATGTAACAATTATCTGTGACTATGTGGATGTCGTTTTTGTTTAAATAAGCCGTCCCTCCCACCGCCCTCTTCAACTCAAGGGCTAGCTCCCCCACGTCTTTCACGTCTACAAACACCGCGGGGCCACACGTCCACCTACAGCCCTCTAGACAGCTCACCACCTCGGCAATAGACAACACTCTCATATCTCCCACGCGCCGAGCCGCCCGCCGCCCACAGCCCTCTTCAACCGCGTGCCTCCACGCCTCATGGCCGTAGCAATCCCGCGGTTTAAAAACCTATTGAAAAACCGACATATTTATCGACAGCGGGCTCCGCCGGCTGTGGGCCACGGCGGCTCGCTAGTTTGGCGCCTCTACGCAACGGGCCTCCCCCTGGCGTTGGTAGTACTGTTCTAAGTCTT
>WUQR01000136.1 GCA_009889515.1 Nitrososphaerota archaeon | reverse complement strand
TTTCCTTGATATATAAGAAGTTTCTTTCGGGAGTGGGAATCGGGCGAAGCCCCACAGAGCAAGGGTTTCAGGTTGATACCACTGTTAAAAGGCTTGAAAGAGGCATAAAACGAAAAACTGGCTTTCAAGCGACGCGCGACAATCGCTCTACTGACCAGTCACAGAAAAGGAATAACAATGCAACCGATAACGCCCGAAGGCGGGACGTCACCGCTTGCGCCTTTGATCGTACCGGAAATTGGCCTTCATAAACAGCTACAAAGATGGGCGAAGCGTAAAAAACGTCAGGATTCCGTGCGTGGGATGTATGACAAGCTTGGCATGGAAAAACGTGTCAAACGCATGGAACAGTGCGGCGAGGTCTTGCTAGTAGATCCGAAAGAAGGCGAAGGAAATAGCGTGGGTGTATACTTCCACGCTCCGCAATACTGCCGAGATAGACACTGCCCTATATGCCAAGGGCAAAGATCTAAGCGATGGGTAGCGATACTGCGCGAGGCAATCCCTAGGTTACTTGCCGACAATTCCTCGCTAAGGGCAGTATTCCTAACGCTGACGATCCGGAACTGTCCTATAGAGCAACTACGAGAAACTCTCATAGAGATATCTCGGGGTTTCTCCCGAATGACGAGGCGGAAAGACTGGCCGGCTAAGGCGTGGATTAAGGCCGTTGAGATAACGCGTGGCCAAGATGGGAGTGCCCACCCGCACTTACACGTGGTGATATTCCTAGATTCGAAGTATTTCAGAGGGAGAGACTATATCAAGCATGAACAATGGCGTGAGATGTGGCGAGATTGTCTAAGGGTTGATTACTTGCCAATGGTAAATGTACAAGCCATTAAACCAAGGAAAGATGATAACAAAGGAATCGGTAACTGCGAGGAAGTGATCCAGTACACGGTGAAGTATGGGTTTAAGGAAAGCGAACTGGTAGAGGATATCGAATGGTTTGATGAGTTCCACAAACAGGTTCACGCCACAAAGGCGATATCGATAGGTGGAGACCTTCGGCAACACGTGAGACAGGTTAAAGAGGATTACAAGGCGTCACGTGAGACAACCGAGTCTGTGAGCGGTAACGACAACCAAACCGACGATGTCTCGTGTGAGTCTAAAGAGTCTCGCGATGAGACCCAAGAGTCTCACGATGAGATTCTGTCTGATATTGCCTTTGCATGGAATCCTAGGCGTGGCGAGTATGTATTGCTTACCGAGGAAACCCTCGAGGATGTGGTCAGTGATCTGACGGGTGGTATGCCGTTAAGTCAGGTTCTTGACCGGCTGATTCCTTACCCTAGGGTGTGGTTGCGGAGTATGCGGAGTATCATTATTTCGCTTATAAGAAACCTGAAGTATATACAAATAAGTAATCCGGAAAAACAAGATATAGGGGATGCTAGCTAGTTGTGCTAGTGTCCGGATAGAGATGTTCAACCGTAAATGGGATAAACGGCACACAATCACCATGACCACATGGCACACCCATTAGCCCTTTGTCTCACGGTGAGTCTCATGATATCCATGGCCACGCGGTTGAGAGTGACATCTCGCCCTTGCATCCCGATGGCCTAATCCCTAGCGATTGCCGGAGTGGCCAGTCAAGAGTGACGAAGTCAGCGGAGCGAACTCTTGA
>WUQR01000135.1 GCA_009889515.1 Nitrososphaerota archaeon | reverse complement strand
TCACAATTGTTAATAATATAGTCGACACCACAGAAGGGTATGCGTGCATTTCGCTTGAAACTGTATTTGGCTACATCAGGAGAGCCGTTGTAGCAAATAATTCATGTATCGGTCATCCCGAAATTTATCCAAACAGTGATTTCAGCATAAACATAGGCAATAAACCTGATGTTGCTCTGGAAGAAGCTGTTGTTGTGGGGAACATACTAAAGCACGGAGCAATATACGTGCCGGGTGGCGTAAGAGTTGTAGTTGCTGGCAATTTGGTAATAGATCCAGTGTTTAGTTTAGCTGGTATCATCATAGACAGCGTGCCACGAGGTTACCGTCCCACGATAATTGTATCAGGCAATCAAGTATATTCAAGCGGCACACAGCCAAACGCATCACCGCGTGGCATCAATGTTGAAGACATTACTCCGGGAGGATACGTATCAGTAAAGAACAACTTAGTGTACGGCCAATTTGTTGTCGGAATTGGCTATGCAGAAGCGAGAGAACTGGGCATATACTATGCCGATGGAATAGACATAGACAACAGCATATATGGAGCACAATATCCATTGTATATTTATGCCGGCAACGTGAGGTTTAGGAAAAACAGAGGTACTATAACTGCAAACGGCGGCTCAACACGGTATGCCATACCGCATCAATTGTACGCCACTCCAACGAGCATAGTTGTAGTGCCCAGGAGTGCCAATGCCGCACAGCCATTCCACGTGACTGCAGACAGCACAAATATCTATATCAACTACATAACGGCGCCCCCAAGCGGAACAAACAACGTAGTTCTCGACTGGCTTGCCGAAGTTTAATTTTTTTCACTAGCGGTACATTCTCCATATAAACGCGGCTATTAACAACACAATTAATACTACTGGTATTAGCCCCAGTGGCGGCATCCATACTTGGTGCGGATCTCTCGCCACTGTGATTTTCCACGTGCCTGGCTGGAGCAAGTAGGTGCCGGGCTTTGCGTAGTAGATCGGGAGATGCACTTCCGTGCTGTTTACGTATACTGCACACTGTTGCAACAGCGGTGTTGAGGGATTAGCCACGTAGTTGCACAGCATAGTGCCTTGCTGTAACGGCTGGAGAAATACAACATATCCACTAGGCAGACTGAGCACGAGCGTGGCGTATGTTGAGCTACCGCCAGGAGACTGCGATATCTGCTGAAACCCGTACCTATCCGCTATCAGAGTATAAGTCATGCCGGGAGAGAGTGAATAAACTCTGCCGAATTCGCTCGCCGTGAGCGCGAGCGCTTTCGCAGATGCGTCTACAGCAAACGCCACATACCCTACTGCTACCAGAGCGAAAATGGCTGTGATTACGGCCACTAAAAGTCTCATACAATGGGAGCGCGGACTACTGTCCTAACCTCGCCAGTTTCGAGATCTTTTACTACGAGTGTGTTGCCATAGACGCCGATTATTCTGTACGGTCTGCCCCTTATGTATACGACGTTGCTGGCTTGCTCCACTTGCGGTATTTCCTCAAGCTCCTGCTCCGCCTGTCTCCTCACTATTTTGAAGAGTGGCATGTCCATTTTGGCGTCTCTCTTTAAAACTTTTGCACTTGCAGGGATCGAAGAAGAGCGAGCACGCGAGCACCGCGATATCTTCTATCATTTCACTACCGATATGCCTGCGGCTTCTTCGTTTACCTTATTTGATCTCACGTGAGCTGGCATCGCCATGCTGACGACAGTAGCAGCTGTCATCACAGCCACTCTAGTTGCAGTCTCAAACGCGTTTATGCCAGCGATGTATTCCGCCAGCCACTGGCTGAACCGCTCGCGGTCTAACACATCTGGCTGTGGCGTGTTCGGTCTCGACGCCCTTTCAAGAGACAGTATAATTGAGTTTATTGCTTGGAGAAATCCCTCGTTGGCAACTGGCCACGGCGTTGCGTACGCCTTGAAGGCGTAGAGCAGTTCAAGCGTCTTAGACGCTACAGTCTTCAGCTCGTCGAATACTGCAAACCTAGGCGCGTACTCCTCCTCAATCTCGCCAGATCTGTGGAAGCGCTCTGTGTGGAGCATGGCGACGTGCGGGTCGACTCTCGCCACAGATCCGCCGCCGCGTGATAGCGAGAACACAGTTCTCCTCCCCTCCTCTCTCCTCTCCTCAGGAGCTCTCTCGCCCATATGTGCTACTACACTCTGGGAGTTAAACCTTTCTCAGAGCTCCAGTACCAGGAGCAGAGACAGTCCGCGATCTGTCTCAGCTTTTCGCGATCAATTACGCACCCGTTTGGAGCGCACTCTACTGTTGACGCAAATATTGCGCCGAGAACTATGTGGTAAGTCACTGAGGGTTTCCGGAGCACAATCCCCCCGTATTTGCTGTCGCACTCTCTGTGCGCGCTTGCCATTCTCTTTTTCACCACTGTTATAAGCGACTCTGGCGATTCGTACCCCTTTATTGCGTTTAGAATGCTGTAGAGAGATCTGCACACTTCACACATGTAGAAGACCACCCCCGGCGCGTTTACAAGCGCTAGTCTCAGACCAATATTTCCACCGCCCATAGATCCCCCTCGCTCCTGGCTCTGATCAGAAATGCAGACGCTGGGGTCACGACGCGGAATTTGCACTCCTCCTCAGTTCTCCTCACTTCAATCTCCCCGCTTGCTTCTATAGACGCTGGCTGTATAACTCCGCCGCTCGCAATTGTCAGAAACATGAAAAAAAGCGCAGATGCGTGGCTAGGTGCCTGGAATCTCTTCTCGGCAAAACTCTTCAGAATCTCGCAGGCGGATACGCTCTCCTCTTTACCGATGAACTTAGCAATGGCGCGTCTCGCGGGATCTGTTACAGGTATGCCGTAGGCGCTCATAGCCCTGGCATGCCCTTAGTAATTATCAGGTACACATCGCCACAGTCAATATACGCGGCACATATATCCCGCCCGCACGTCTCATACCGCGGGATCTCAGCCCTTTTGCACAGACTGAAGAGCGCCACTAGCTTTTGCGGCGAGTCTATATCCACCACTTTTACTCTCCCCTCATCGTCTATTACATACACAGTCACGAGGTGCTCCTCATCACACGTAATGGCGTCTTTCTTGTCTTTTGACATCTCTCTGCACTTTCTCCACTCTTCAATCCACCTGAGCGCAAGGGCGTAGGCGATACTCACAGCTCTGTGTTTACCGCCTGGCTTAAACCTTTCTTCACAGTCGCAATTGCCAGCTCGCCGAGCGTAGATGGCGTATACTTAATCGCGTTGCGCTCAATTACGCACACTACGTGGTATCTGTCCCACCAGCACCACCACACGCCGGGGACGTGGGCGATACCGCTCCACAGAGCCGCGAGCACTGGCAACGTCCACGGCGAGATTTTAGAGCGGTGGCTCACCGGGACTTTGGCTTCAAACTCCCTGTAGGCTGTGAGGGAGTAGAAAAGCGGCTTTCTGAAAGCTGCCATGTTTTCAATCGCCACCTCGGTCACTTCTGGCGGCGGCGTCCAGTCCACGTAGACTGGCTCGGTATCTGTGCACACATACGACGCGTACTCAGAGTAGAAAAACGCCTTTGGTCTTCTGCACGGCGTTAGCGACTTCTCAGACGCCCAGGCAGCCCAGACTACTGTCTCAATCAGCATTACCTAAAGAACTGCGGGCCGAATACGAAGAACAGAATCATGGCCATAATAGCGAGCACTATAAGCGGCCACAGATCTCTCCTAGGCATGGCCCGCGCCGTGCGTTGTACTTCGGCTATGGCGTCTACCTCCCTCCCAGCAGTTGCAACCGCTTTAGAAATTCCGCCAATTATGTGTCCGATAATTTCAGCAATTCTGTCTGGCGCTGTCAGCGCAATGGCCAGCCTAACGCCGCCGCGTCTTGCAGTCCACACCCTCCACCCCTTTGAGAATTTTTCGCTGTAGGCCGACTCTAAAAAGCTGTACAGTTGCTGGAGCGCTGTGGGGCTCGTGGCGTCTATGACTACGTTCCCCACCGCCACTTCCGCCACCGACAGGCTTTTGAGAAACTCGGCAAGATCGCCAGTGCTGAATATTGGCGAACAGCCAATGGCCTCTATGGCCGACACGACTTTGTTGCCAATAACTACGTCCGTGCGACTTGGCTTTGCCGGCGTGTAGAGCACAAAGCCGCTTTTCGGCTCCACCCACTCGTTGCCGAGATTAGAGCGTCTAAAGAAGCGCGCAAGAAACCACCTGTTTGAACATATGTCCTTAATCAGCACAAACTCAGAATCCGCCTTCGGCGCAATTCTCCTCGGCTTGAATCTAGTCAGCGCATAGTACACAAGCACTGCAGTAGTGGCGAGTACGGCTGTATACGCGAGGATATCCACGCCAGGATTAGAAAGAGATGGGAAAAACCTTTACCAGAAAAAAGGTGGGGGTTTTTAAATACCTCCGCCCTGGAAACTAGTCCTTAGGTAGTATATAATTGTCGCAGCAACTACCACAATAAGCGCCACGCCTATGAGCGTGAATACTTGCTGGAGATTAATGCCGAGGCGTACTGGAGTCGTCTGGTTTATCTGGTTCACGACGAACATGCCGACAACCAACACTACAACTACAACTATTACTGTCAGCGCCACTTGCACTAAGTCAGTGGCTCCTTTCACTTTCCTAATACTTTTCAGTTTTGCCATGCCATCACAATCCTCCAGGGCTTAAAAATCCTGTGCACGCCATTGGCACCACAGCGCAAGAGCTATAAACCCCGCCAGCCCCCCTGGCCACGCCAGCAGGCGCCACGGCCACAGATCAACGCCTCCGAGCTCAATAAGCGCAAACCCGCCGAGTAGTGCCGTGTACATAAGCCCGGCCCTGAACCAGAAGATTTCGCTACAGAAAGGTTTTTCCCTCTCCGCTCTGTTGCTCTCGTGATAGTCTGGCTCGCTCTCTACCTCCTCCTCAGACACAGAGTTGAAAACCCACTCATGTGGAGCGGCGTTCTCGGTCTCGTGATCACCACCGCCTTCGCCTCTCCGTTCTCCGCCTTTGTCTATCTTGAGTCGTTCGGCGGTTTTGACTCCCCCATCGCCGCGGTTGAAATGGCCTTCGCCCATTTAATTATACTGTCCTGGCTCTTTAGTCTCGGCTCTCTTGCGCTTGGAGTTGCGAGCGATTTTCTCAGAGACGTCTTTCCGCCCGCTCTCAGAGAGGAGCCCCCTAGATGCCTTGAGGACGTAGTCTCTAAATACGTGAAGACTCCCAAACGCAAGGATATCGGCAGGGTTGATCAAAACGTAAATACGGCCGTTGCCCAGTCTGAGAGAGCCGTCGGAGATCTCGCCCCAGATAATGCGGAAGCCAGCTCTGGAGAGAGCGCTGGCAAGGAGGTGGATACCCCTGCCAGTGGTGAAGAGAGAAAGCTTAAGGGGAACTGAAATGCGCAGATTGCTGTGCTTGTTTGCAAACTGCCACGCGTAGCGTATAAACTTCTCAAGGGGATCCACATCTCAACATATCCGATCTGACTTAAACCTTTTCTAGAAATACTCCTCCTGTCTGTGCCCGAGCAGTCGCGAGATCTGTTCAAGCTGTTGCGCGCCGAGACTCTCGACAACTTCGTAGTAGAGTTGCATGTTGCACATATCTGCGCCCTTAACAATACACCTGTGTATGTTTCTGAGCGCTTCCTTGAGCATTAAGTACTCGTCCCGCGTGATCACCGCCTTTCTGAACTGCTCTTCCAGCTCGGCCCTGGCCTTTGCGTAGACGCAGTTGTTTATGCTCTCGCAAATACCATCCTCACCAGCCAGCACGTTTATACAGTTCGGGAGAACTCGGTCGATCAACAATACATACGCGCGCTTCCTAATCTCCGAATCGCTTACGCACAGCTCTGCAAACTTCGTGTAGATCTCCTCTCTCTTCTTGGCGAACTCTGGCTTAGTTGCAGCAATCGCTATTACTACTGGGTCTGCTCGCGCAAGCATTTCTCAACTGCGAGCCTGCTGAAGTCGCGCGCAAGCGCAGTATAGAAGATCGCGAAGATGAGGGAAATGCCAGCGCTGATGAGCATTAGCGACGTATACACATACAGGGAGAGACCAGCGTTTGCAAGCGCCATAACTATAAAAAGTACGGCGAGCGATACATACGTTCTCCTGCGTTTGAGAACAGTGAAGCAGTCCACGAAAATAGAAAAAAGGAATTGGTTTAAACCTATCCCCCTTATGCGCCACGCATCTTGCGGGCAATACAAGCGCGGAAGGCCTGCAACCGCTGTCCCTTAGGCAAGTTGGCGACTTCCGCTTTACAAGTCTTAGCCGCCTCCGCGAATTTTCTTCTAATTTCCATTTGCCTGTTACTTGCCATGTACGTGCGGCTACTGTACGTTTAAAAATTTGACGCACGCTTTAGAAATGAAAAGCCAATAGTGAAAAAAAGACTAGAGTAGTTACAAAACCAGTCTGTACACTTCGCTCTCTAAAAGCCACGTCACTCCGTGTCTATCAACCTCTACGCCGAATCCGCCCAGCTCGCCACAGACCGAGACGCGTCTAATTGCACCATCACTGACAGTTATATACACAACGGGGAACCCATCCGCCGCTAATATATATCCGTCCCGCCGCCTAACAATGAGAAGCATGAACCCGCCGTCCACCACCTCGTAGCCAATTCCCCAGTCCACCACCTGCGCATTGTACACACCGCTGTCGAAATCCGCCACGAGCTCAGGCTCGCCGATTTTTGTATGCCTATACAGCTTCATT
>WUQR01000134.1 GCA_009889515.1 Nitrososphaerota archaeon | reverse complement strand
GGTGGCCTGAGTCTGCTAGCGCGCCTACAAACCTCTAAAGGGTCTTCTGACCACATCAGGTGTGCTGTTGAAAAGAGCGTTTTTCATTGCCAACCCACTCGATACGCATGGTCGATTTTGCGGTGGCCTGTTTCTGGGCCGCCTTAGAAAGGCCCATCACGCCTCGAGCTAGGAGATACCACGCGAACATGGGTCCGAAGAGGAGTGCGTAGCTCAGCCGGGCTGCCAGGGCTATCCCGGCCTCTCCCGCCACGCGCGTACAGGCTTGCTCGAGTTGTTCATGAGTGATTCGCCCGCGCAGGAAAGCTACCACGAAGGGCCACAGGCTTAGCATCCCCCCAGTTGCTACCCCTGACGCTGCGCTGGCCGCAACGTCCACGTTAGTGAGGCGGGAAAGGAGCTCCTCAAAGTTCTCGCTGGTGATCTGGGTCAGCTCCTCGTTGCTCAGTGTTGCTCCCCAGACACGAGGGTCGTTGCCAAAAAAATGGCTGACCTCTTCGGTAGTCAGTATTGGAATGTCCGGGTATTTCAGCAAGGCTGCCTCAACGTAAGAGGGGTCGTCCGTGGCTTTGAGTGAAACCTCAAGAGAGCGTCCGGTTTCCTCATCTATGAAGACAATATCGGAGCCTGGATAGCTTTCGTCAGTGTGGAGAACGGCACGCCACGAATCTCCATCCGCGTTCTCATACCGCGCAACAAGCCGCTCGAAGAGCTTTCCCTTAATCAGGCTCAGCACCCCAGCCATCTGCTCGGGCGTGTATTCCCGCATGTGCGCTGCGATTTCGTCAAGGCTAGCATCCCGCAGTTCGGGAAAGCGATCCCGAATAGCCGCCACAAACTCCTGTCCTAGCGGACCCTGAAGCCTGTCTTGCTGCCCGGAAAGAAGAGCGGCCATCAGCACCGCTGGCGCTATCTGCCCCCGAAGCAGGGGCTGATCGGCTGGGACTTCGCCCAGCAACCAAGCCTTCAGCTTGTGATACGTCCGCCATAGGGCATTAGGGGTCAAGTTGCGGCGAACGATTTCCACCTGGAGCCGAGTAAGGTCCCGGAACTCTTGGCCTATACGCGTGAGAGCTCGCTTGGGAACTCGAAAACTGCCGCTCAGTTTGGCTTCCTCGAAGCCTACCCAAAAGAGGATCCCCACCAGGTTTGTCACCAGCAACTCAGCCATGGCGGTGGCGGGCAAGCCGGGAATTGGGGCGAAGAGAGAGAAAGCCACTCCCAGCATCGCACGGAAGAGATAAAGGATGGCTCCAATAATCCCAGCCAGCAAGCCAAAGTACTTCCACACGTCAGCTGGGGTTTGCAAGGAAACGCCGACTTTGGAGGCGATAGTATAGGCCATATACCCTTCCAGAGCCATTGATACGAAGACGCCTACCCCCAGCTTTCCTGGCAAACCTGCCAGCACCATGTTGGCAAGGGCTACCGTGGTGATGGTCTGCCGTATTGCGGTTGGAGCATCGTTACCTTCGGCAGCAAACACCCCCTTGAAGGGTTCGAAGACAAAGTCGCGCAGACTTACGTTAGAAAACAGCGTCTTGATTCGAAGCCGATTTCGTATGAGCCAGATTTGCGCCTTTTCGGTTTGGGTATAGGCGGTTATCTTGCGGATAAAATGCCCGTAAGCATCGCGCGTACCGTGCATAACAGCCG
>WUQR01000133.1 GCA_009889515.1 Nitrososphaerota archaeon | reverse complement strand
CCGGCCGCCGGGACCCTCACCTTCCCCGCCGAGGCCATTCGTCTAGCCTTTGAGGAATACGTGGAGAAGTATGGCGAGGGCGGCAAGGCCAACCTGCTGCGGGAGCACATCCTGCAGCACTTTTATGCCTTTGAGCTGCTGATGGCTCCCTACGTTATCGGTCACTTGAAGATTGGCTTTCTGTTAGAGGCGTTGGGCGTTCCCCTCCAGGAGGAAGAGCGGTTTCGTCTATATCTCACCAATGCCTTGGACATGAAAAGCTTGAGGGAAACCCCTATACCTGGTCTACTTTCTCTTTCCAAGGAGAGCGAAGAGGCTGCAAGGGTCAAAGGGGATGAGCCTGTCCTGGTGATCCTGGGCAACCCACCTTACTCTGGGATCTTCACTAGCTTGAGCCCATGGACTGATCAGCTCCTCAAGGAAGACCTGGACGGCGCGCAGAGCTACTACAAGGTGGACGACCGGCCGCTAGAGGAAAAGAACCTCAAGCCGTTGCAGGATGACTACGTTAAGTTCCTGCGCTTCGCTCAATGGAAAATCCACCGCACCGGGCGAGGGGTTGTCGCCATGATCACCAACCACGGCTACTTGGACAACATTACCTTTCACGGGATGAGGCAGAGTCTACTCAAAACCTTTGATGAGATCTACATTCTCAACCTGCACGGCAGTACTCTAAAACACGAAACTACCCCTGACGGCCGCAAAGACGAAAACGTCTTTGACATTCAAAAAGGTGTCGCCATCGGGATCTTCATCAAGCACGGGGACCCCAAAAGACGGGGCGTGTACTACGCGGATCTCTACGGCTCCCGGGAAGAAAAGTACAGGTGGCTGGAGGAGCACTCCTTTGAAACGGCGGACTACCGACCCATCATGCCTCAATCTCCCTACTACTTCTTTGTCCCCCGTGTTGCTCCAAACGTGCAAGCCTACTTTTCTTGGCCGTCTGTAAACGAGATTTTTTCTGTTCACAGCGCTGGCATTGTGACATTCCGGGATAAGTTAACGCTTCACTGGACACCTGAGGAGGCCTGGACCACCGTGCTGAACTTCAGCCGTATGGATCCGGAGCTTGCCCGCCAGGTTTATCAGCTGGGGGAAGATACTCGCGACTGGAAGGTATCGCTAGCGCAACAGGATCTTAGGCGGGAGGGTGGGCCCCACCGGGAGAAGATAACGCCGATTCTGTATCGTCCCTTCGACATCCGCTACACGTACTACACGGGGCGCTCGGGTGGCTTTCATGCTAGACCTCGTCCCGAAGTCATGCGCCACATGCTGGCGGGGGACAACCTGGCGCTCATTCTGCCACGTCAAGTTGTCGGACATGTTAGCTTGTGGCGACATGCGTTTATAACGAACCACGTTGCTATATACATAGCAGTTTCGGTGACCGGACATCATCTCTTTCCCCTCTACCTCTACCCCTCCTCTGGTGGGCTTGAGGCTGAAAAGCAGGTTAACCTGGCCGAGTGGCTCCTGTCTAAGTTGGCTGCTGCCTATGGGTTCTCTCCTGAGCCCAAAGACGTGCTGGCCTACATCTATGCTGTCCTCTATAGCCCCACGTACCGCCGCAAATATACCCAGGAGCTGCGCGTTGACGTTCCCCGCGTCCCCTTCACCAGGGATGCCAGCCTCTTCCGCGAGATGGCCGCGCTGGGCCAGAGGTTGATAGACCTGCATCTACTCCGCAGCACTAACCTGAATCCTCCCTTGGTCAAATACCGGGGAGTCGGCAAGGATTGGATTGAAACCGTGCGCTACAGCCGAGAGGAGGGACGCGTTTACATCAACCGGGATAAGTACTTCGAAGGCATCACCCCCGAGATGTGGGAATACCAAATCGGCAGCTACCAGGTACTGGAGAAGTACCTGAAAGACCGCAAGGGCCGCCTCCTCGAGGACCCCCTCCGCTACCAGCGGATTGCGACGGCTATCGCCCGCACCATAGAGGTGCAGGCCGAGATCGATGGGCTCTACCCAAAGGTGGAGGAAACCGTCCTAGACTAGGGGCCTATCTAGGCCACCCCTACCTCCAGGGGCTCGTCCCTCTCCTCCCT
>WUQR01000132.1 GCA_009889515.1 Nitrososphaerota archaeon | reverse complement strand
GAGACCTTTTACTTCATATGAGGATGTCAAACAAAGAGTTGGAATCGATATAGCAGAACTCATCAGTGACAGAATTTTAAGAGAAATAATAGGAGAAGACCCTTATTACCTCTTCACCACTCCTCCACCTGCTACCCAGTAAATTTTTTAACACTGCGCAATGCATTCGCTTATCAACCAGTTGTTCATGACTCTAGTTTTGTTCCTGTTTCTGTGGCCTTCCCTCTCTCCACTTGTCTATAGCGTCTTTTAGGGCCTTGAACTGGCACAAGGCGTCTAACCGGTCGGCGTAGAGCCATACTATGCCCCTTTTTGCCCCCTTACTCGTCAGCGCCTTCAACACGGCGATCTCAACGTCGTCTTTGACAGATATCCATGCTTTTTCGAGATAATACGTCACTGTTGTTTTGCCTTTCTTTTTCTGTACCCTGCCCCAGTACCACTCCATTTTCAATTGTTTCCTTTCGCCGCTGGGAATTTCATATTCTACGGCAACGCGCAAGCGACAGTCCTCACCAGCGCATTGGCTTACAAGCTGGTCGCCCTTAACGAACTCATATTTCAAGTCAACGATACGGGCTACCAGATTACCCTTATCGTCGTAAACCGGTAACGGTAGTTCTACTCTTTCTTCCTCCCTCACTGGCGTCAACACCTCTATCAGCTTATTCACAGCGTTATCGCCATACCGGCGTTTCAACACATCTTCAAGCTCCCTAATAAAGTGCTCGGCCTCAGCGTCGCCTTTCAGCGCCATGCGCTGAATTTCGCGGAGGCCGTCATAAGTAATGAAGATTGTGTATTGTCCTTTGCTCTTCACGGTAAAGTCCTTGTCCTCCTCCAGCCCTATGGTTTTCAGCGCATTTGCAACTGCGTCTTTGTGATCTTTTTTGACGCGAATTACGCGTCTTCTGCCGTCGACAGCGTAGTGTTCTCCTTCCTTCAGCCCGCTCTGCGCCAAAGCCTCAACGGCCTTTGTATACGATTCATTCGCCATGCGGATTTCGTAGCCGCCGCGCTCTGTTACTGTAAAGTGTACGCCTTCCTTCAGTCCCCTCGCCATTAAGGCGTTTACGACGGCATTTTTAGAGGCTTCATTACCCGGATGATATTCTACTCTTATTCCATTGCTTTCATAATAAGCCGAGAACTCCACTCCGGCGAATTTGACTGTGTTGGGGCCGGCCTCTATGTCTTTAATTATCCTTTCATACCTCTCCTTGCTAATCAGCCTCTTGTCTTTAAGCTCGTCTACAAAGCCCCTCACAGCTTTTAGCCACCCGTCGTGACGAATTGCCGTGATGCCGTCAGTAGTGAGCCAGATCGTCCATCCCTCACTTACGCGTTTGATTTCAGCTTCACCTCCAAGCGCTCTGATAACAGAGGCCAGACGCTCGGCGTTTTTGCGGGAGCCGCTGAACGTGGCATATAACTTATTGCTAGTCCAGTACACGGTTATGTGTGCTACTTCCTTCCCGCCCAGCTTAAAGCGGACGACAGTCTTTGGGTAATTTCCACTTGCATCCAGCGGCCCCCTCTCAACAACAACGTTCTTATAGACGTAGTCCTCTGCCATTGTAACAACTTCCTCTAGCTTTTTGAAAAACCTTTCGTTTTTCACGTCATATGCCCACTCAATGCCGAATTTCCTTTTAATCACCTCGTGTGTAACATCTCTAAACGCATCGGCGAATTCTGCAAGGGCATCCCTCAGCTTGTGCAACGTGGATAGCGCTGGGACAAGCGCCTTTACCAGTTCGTTCAGCTCATCGCCTCTGAAGACAATGATGTGTGCGCCTCTGCCCCTATACACTGCGCTGGGCTTAAAGCCGAGCTCCCTCAGAGCCCAGAGCCAAAAGACGGTGAAGTGGTCGCGGGTCATAATCGGGCTTTCCTCTTTTTCGGGGCCGCCAACGGTAAGCCAAATTTCGCCTCTGAGTACAGTTCCATCGTACAAAACGGCGCATATCACCGCCAGGGCTGCCTCTTCTTTAGACAGCTCACCTCCTCTGTAAGCCTCCACGGCGTATGCCAGTGGCAAGAGGACGCGGAGGTATTTGCCGAGGCTGTTAAGCGTATTGACATCTCCTCTCTTCTCGGCATTTTCCCACAGCGAAAACAGCTCCTCAACGCGCCTCCAGAACTCGCCAGCCGCCCCCTCTAATGCGGTTTTCAACTCGTTGTTCATATTGACGTCTGCTAGGGCCGTCTTCAAATCTACGCCGCTCTTCAATAGCTCGTTAAGCACAATACGGCCCTTGTTCAAAATCTCGTTTACGGTCTCTGTGTACTTGCCCCCAACGTGCCACATCGGCTTTAACCCCTCCTCGGAGGGGTACACCTTATCGAGATTTATCTTGCCCTTGGCCAGCGCCCAGTAAGTAAAGGCTTGTGAAAGATATGAAGAACCACCGTAGACGCGCTTATCTCCAGGTAACAGGACGGCGTCTGTGGGCAGAGCACTGATTGCAACGACCTTGGCAGTTTTCTTCACTGTTTTTCTCGTCTTTTCCACCGCTTTTACTACCCTCTCCCACTCCTCTCCGCCCAGCCCCTCCAGCGGTTTAGAGCCGGAGGAGGCGACCTCTGCTAAATTGTTAACTTCCTTTATCAGCTTTACAGCCTTCCCCTCAGCCCATAGCGGTACTAGCTTTTTGCCAGCCTCCCAAGCGGTTTTGAGGAGCTCGTGGTCGCCCTCTTCTGCAAATGTGATGTATATACGCTTCTTGCCGTTTTCCACCTTTTCCTCTATCCTCACCTCTACGTCATGCCTGCCGGTTAGCGTTACCCTCACTAGGGGATCCGCCAGCAGAGAGGTAATGCGGAGTACCAGCCTTCTATCTTCCAACTCTTCCTTTTTGTCATATGCTGAACTAAACGCGTCGTAGAAGCCCTTTGGCGCGCTCCTGACAGCTGACGCAATGCTGAGGGCTCCTACTGTGTGTTTACCTTTTTCCGCCAGAGCCCTCTCCACGGAGACGCCAAAGAGGTTGCCAGTTACAAGCGATAGCAACGCGGCCACTGCCCTCTCTCCTCTAGTGGCGCCCATAGCGGATAGGTCATCATGCGTTGCTTCTGTCAGCCTCATTACATTCTCCGTAGCCGCTTTCAGCCTTTCGGCAATACCGCTGTAACCAGCCCTCTCTAGCCTATTAGCAATCGCGTTCATCTCGTTGACAACTTCCCTCGCCCTTTCCTCGACCTTCGCCAGTACACTGAGGTCACCCCATACGTCGCTAAGGGCAAATCTGCCGCTTTTCACAGCTCCTTCCAGCCTTTCAAGCGCCTTGTAGGACTTGTTCTTCAGCTCTACAAACTCCCTCAAGTGGTTTAATAGCGTGAAGGAGGCTATTAGATATGCTATTCTGTCATCGTCATCTTCAAAGACCTTT
>WUQR01000131.1 GCA_009889515.1 Nitrososphaerota archaeon | reverse complement strand
CTGGCGGTTGCGCGCGTCGGCTTGTCAGCGCCACCGTACAGGCGCGACTTCTCGACAATAAGCTCTTTTCCGTGCTCTTGGCAGAACCGCCTAACCGCGTTGCGGGTTCTATCAGTTGAAGAGTCGTCTACGAGGATGAAGACGTCGTAGGGCACGTGGAGAGAAGAGCGCAGAGTCTCCTCAAACACGGAGCCGAGACGCTCTGCGGAGTCTTTTGTAATCACCGCGAGAGACATACCTCTTCAACTTCGGTGTGGGTTGCTATTATAAGAGAGCCGTTCCACGTATAGTACGGCGGTGGGGCGCGTACGGCGTAGAACTCGCCGAAGATAACGCCTCTGTGCGTCAGCGCCATTGACGCCCTCACGCCCACAGCGCTTTTATCAGCGCCGTAAATGTACAGCCCAACGTCGCCTGTATATAACAAGTAGAGAGGCCTGCAGTTCTGATCAAACGTGGCGTAGAGACGCGCCGCGTAGATCTTTGGCGGCGTTGTCGCCAGATTTTCGCCAGTGACAATCGGTTGCGACGCGTAGAAAATAAGGGCGCCTATGGCGAGACCGCCTGCCAAGAACAGCGCCGCGAGAGTGGTAAGAATTCTCACATGTGGCGACACTCCCGCGGGGATAAACTTTTTTCCCGAGAGTCAACAGATACCTATGGAAGACCCCCTGCTCAAGTTCTTCGGCAATAAGATAACGTCGTGGCGGGATCTCGGCATAATTAGAGACGCGTGGCACGAGGGATCTTTCCGCGCAATTGCAGTACTGGGCCCGCAGGGAGTTGGTAAGACCACTCTGGCTGTGAACATAGTCTTGCACAGGCTTTTCTACGGTCTCAAAGGTCTCGGCGTATGGAAAAGCGACGAAGATCCCCTTGATGACAGATTCAACCCGTTCGAGCGCGTTTATGAGCAGATAGGCAAGGATGTTGAGGACAGGCGGAAGTTCTCGCTACGTATTGCACAGTTGCACAAAGTAGTGACTCCCTCAGATCTTTTCCACTTCCTCGCAGTAATGCGCGCGAAACAGAGACAAGACAAGTACGGCCTTGTCGTGGATGAGGCTGCGCTGTGGAGCAAAGACGTCGCCAGCTGGTGGGGGGGCAACCAGAAGTTCGCTCTGGAAGTGCTTAGACACTTCGTGACTAATATCCGCGGCGTCACTAGTCTCGCGCTTATAGTTGCGCAGGATATGTCGCTAATACCTGCGCCGATTAGAAGGCCGATAGACCTCGTACTAGACGTTGAGGAGTTCAAGAGGGAGAGTCTCCCAAACGCCGAAGTAGTCGTTGGCGTTGTTAAGGGCACGATTAAAATGAGATACACGCAGAGCATGAGAAGCCCCTCCGCGGAGACAAGGTACTACAAAGTTGCCAGTTTTGAGCTGAAGACGTACATGCACAGAGAGCTGTTGAGCATGGATCTCAGAATGAAGAGCATGAGACTGTCTGCAGTCATTGAAAGCCGCGGCAACGTCAAGCAACTCTTCCGCTCGTTCAAAATGGTGAAGCCGAGAACGGCGCTTGCAGGAGTTCTCTTCCTGCGCAATCTCCTCGCGGGCGCATACCAGTACGAAGATCAAGGCCGCACTGTAGTGTTCCACGGAGTGACCGCGCCAGCGCTTGTGGCGAAGTATCTCAGGACAGTGTACGGAGACGCAATAGCTGACGCAAAGGGCGATCCGCCATCTGGCACACTCTCGCGCGGCGATGTGACTGTAATCTGCCACCCAGCTCCCCGTAGCTGTTATGAAATTGTCAAGTCAATTGCCTATTCAATCTCCTTTGTTTAACCGCGGGCGCTCGCCGCGTAGTACAGTATAATTTCGAGCGCTTTCATTTTAGCACAGGCAATATACGCCTTTGCTAACTCGCACTTATCAGTGCTTTTCGCTCTCTCAGATACGCACTTCTCCACATCGGCCACCGCGGCGTCGTACAGCTGTTTGTTGCCAGTTGTGATAAGAGCCACAAGAGACTGCGCGCAACTGTAGGCCAACTCACACCGCACAGTCTGCGGAAGCGACGGATTGCTTATAATTGCGTGACATCTGTCAGCTGCAACAGACAGATCGTTGCTCCTAAGGACGTAGTCAAATACGCGTATCTTAATACTCATATATAGAAGATAACAATGCGGTAAAAACCTAATCTCTGCGCAAACTGTTACAAATTGTCCAGCACGATGGCGCAGTGAGCCCCCCGACATTCAACTCTCTATAATATGTGCTCCGAGCCAACATATTCTTGCAATATGGCGGAAAATACGGCGGTCTCCGAGCCAACGCTAGGCGCTCAACCGGGCCAACAGACACGGCATGGCGTTCACAGCTCCGAGCCAACATATGCGCTGAAAAGCGCGCGAGACCGAGCCAACAGTAGCGGTGTTCCGAGCCAACGGAAGCGCGACAACGAGCCAACGCCACGCTAGATCGGGCCAACGTGCCACGGCGCCACGCATATACGTACGAAATTTTCAAATTGAAATGTGTAAAGGCGGTCTTGAAAAAGCGTAAAGGGAAGTCTGGGGAAAAGACGTGGCGCGGTGTTGAAACCGCTTTTGAAAAAGTTGCCTCTAGGAAAAAAGCAGAATTGAAACCGGTTTCTAGGAAGAAACAATTTCCAAAAAGAAGAGGGTTTCAAATAGAAAATGGTGCCAGGAAGAAGT
>WUQR01000130.1 GCA_009889515.1 Nitrososphaerota archaeon | reverse complement strand
GGTGGGGAGGAGCCGTCAGAGTCCAGAGGGCTGGCCTTCCGCATTGCCACTCTGCTGGCAGACCCCGCAATGAAGGCAATACTGGCCGACAGACAGGACACGGAAGTACGCGTAGAGGAGAGAACAGAAAACGGCAAGAGGTACATATACGTCACATTTGCAGAAGAGGGCAACCGTGAGCTCCTCAAAGCCGCTTGGGAGGCTGACAAGCGGTTAATGCCGCTTTGGGCGGAGGGGGAGGCGGTAAAGCCGTTTAAAGAAGTCAGCAAATTGGCGGCGGCCGCCTCCTCCGGCTCTAAACCGCTGGAGGGGCTTGGCGGAGAGGAGTGGGAAAGAGTGGTAGAAAAAGTGAAGAAGGTGAAGAAGACAGTTGACTCAACCGCCAAGGCCGTTGCAATCGGCGCACTGCCCACGGATGCCGTCTTATACCCCGGACGTGAGAACGTCCTCGGCCTCTCCTCCTACCTCTCACAAGCCTTTACCTATCGGGCGCTGGCAGAGGGCGGAATTGAGCTCGTAGGAGTATACCCCTCCGAGGAGGGGTTAAAGCCGGTGTGGCGCGTTGATGGCAAGTACACGAAGGCAGTAGGCGAAGTGCTGAGCGGAGGCCGCGCCGCGCTTGAAAAGCTGTTGAAAAACAAAGTTGATCTGAGGGCGGCTCTCGCCGAGATTAAAATGAACAATGAATTAAAGGCCGCCTTGGAGACCACGGCTGGCGAGTTCTGGAGCCGCGTTGAAGAGCTGTTAACGCGGTGGAGTGAGGCAGAGAGGAACGGCGACAAAGAAGCCCTAAACAAACTAGGCAAATATTTACGCGTCCTCCTTCCGCTGGCATACGCCGTAAAGGCGTACAAGAGGGGAGAGCTGTCAAAAGAGGAAGCGGCCTTGGCGGTGATTTTCGCCGTGTTGTACGATGGGAGTGTACGCAGAGACGAAATTCAACTTGCCGTTGGCGGCCCCGAGAAAGAGGAGGTGCCGATTATGATCCGCGACCACTTCACCGTGTTCTGGCTCTGGGCGCTGAGGGAGCTCGGCTTTAAGCTAAGCGCGGTATATCCCGGTAGAGGCGCGCACTATATCGCCTTCAGAGGCGCCGAGCTGGACGGCTTGCTGAAGGCGCTTGTCCCAGCGCTACCCACGTTGCACGAGTTGAAGGATGCTCTGGCCAATTTTGCAGACGAGTTTACAGTTGTTACACGCGAGGCAATTAAAAGGAAATTCGGCATTGATTGGACATATGATATGAGAAACGAAATGTTTTTCAAAAAGCTGGAGGAGATTATTACAATGGCAGAGGATTACGTCTACAAACACGTCACCGTGGAGAGAGGATCTTTGGACATCAGCGCAAGCTATCCGAAGGCCGAAATCCGCTTTAAGCTTGGCGGGGAGGAGGTGGCATACATCATCATGTATTGGACCGGCAAAGTCCTACACGCCAGGTTCATCGGATCTCGCGAAAACGCGGAGCGTTTGGCCTCTATAATCAGAGCGCTGGGCGGCGAGGCGGAAGCCAAATACATAAAGGGGGCTGGATGGACAATTCAGCTCACCACTAACAGCATCACGGCAATTCGCCACGACGGCTGGCTTAACGCGGTGAAGGACTTTGTGAAAGAGCTTTACGGCAAGGGGCTGATCAGCGAGGATAGGTATAAACAGCTGGTTAGGGAAATAACGACCGGACCAAACACCGTCAAATTCGCCGGAGTGGAGTTCTCGGTTAATTATAACGACACACGCAACGCAATAGATGTAGAATATCAACCGAGTAGCGAGGCCTCTAAAAACGCCGCTGTAAACGCCATAAAGGCAAGAGGGCTAGTGGAGGGCGTACACTTTACGGTAACAGAGCGCGGCGGTTACGAAATCCGCGTCGCGGGCGAATTTTATGCCAAGGCGTTAGAGGCTTTGGCGCAGAGCGGGCTGAAGGAGAAAGAACACTACGCCGTTAATAGTGAGAAACGCGTAATCAGAGTCAAAGAGGATCGCAAAGACGCCGTTGTAAACGCCTTAAAGGCGGCGGGGCTTGAGGAAGGAAAACAATTCACGGTGAAGCGGGGCGGAAATTATAGAATTTATATTACTCACGACGGCCTTAGGGAAATTCAGCGCATGGCGCTGAGCGGCGACACAGAAGCCGAGCGCTTCATAAGGGAGCTTGAGGACGTTTTGAGGCGCAGACACGGCGATGACGCAGTGAAAAAACTGAGAGAGGTTCTGAGGCCGGCGAGGGAAGAGGGAACAGCAGACCTACCGCTTGCGGTACGCGACGATAAGGGCAACATAGTGGCCCGCGTTGTAGATCTGAGGTACGAGTTTGTGGAAAACGGCAAGGTCGTGGGCCAGTGCGCTGGAAAGGACTGCCGTCTGCGCATAATCGTGGAGTATGAATTGCCCAGCGGCGAGAGGAGACAGCTCAAAATGGTGTGGTATTGGGCAAAGATACAAGAACAAACAGGTGAGGGCGAAAAGACGTATTATATTGAACTTGCATATTCAACTATTCACGACCATGTAGAAGCCGCTGTGCTAAAAGCGCTGACAGATAAGGAGGCAAAAAGGCGCAAAGTACAGCTCAGCTCTGGCCACCTAAACGCCATGCAACGCTTCAAAAAACTGAAAGACGCAATAGACCAATGGAGGAAAGGAAGATCGCAACAGACATAAAGCCAAGCCAATAATTAAACGCCATTGCTTAGGCTATTGATTTTAAAACAAATTTTTCTCATAAGCCGTGACTTGCGGCAAGCCTGGCGATTATAAATACGGCGAGCATACAGCAGACGTCTTAATCCAGGCGTATGGATGCACGCTAGAGGAGGCGTTTAAAAACGCAGCCTTGGCGCTGGCCGATTTGACTTACTACAGTAGCCGCGTTG
>WUQR01000129.1 GCA_009889515.1 Nitrososphaerota archaeon | reverse complement strand
TCTAGAAGAAAACTGGAAATTCTCGCCGTTTTGGACGGCGAAAAAGATGTCGATACTATTGCACGAGAAGTGGGGCTGGACAACTCCACCGTATACCGCCATTTAGTGACTTTAGAGGAGGAAGGCTTAACAAAGAGTGTGAGTAAAAGGGGAAAAAGATACCACACTGACAAGCTGATTTCAACACTTTCCTCACTAATCTTAAAGACGGAGCCATGAAATGCCTCTGTATTGCGAGAGTTTGCCGAGATGGTGAGGAGAGGCTATCTTCAGAGTCACATGGGGGTATAACACACTCCAACACAGACAAACATGACATAAAGAGTCCTCTGTCTAAAACTCTGTATCTTCGATTGCCGTGTATGGAGCTCCACGATTGCAATGAAAAAGAACACTACAGTAGAATTGTAGACTATGATGTCGTTAATTGTTGCAAAGGGAATGCACTAGTTGATTGTGTGTTGAAATGTAGTGATAAGATGGTAGGCATTGAGTTTAAAGGATTATGCAAAGAGGTCATGCGCATCGACGGTCAGAGGGACAAGGATCTGTCAGAGGAATTATGCAGGTATATTACTGAAAAGTCTGGTTTATTTTAATTTCCATGTAAATAGAATTTCAGCTAATATATCAACTTGTCTCCAATCCTCGGCGCATTTACCACTAGTAGATAGAGCCCTCACTACGGTGTATTCATCGCCGCCGAACAACACGACCTCGGTTAGTTGCGCTAATATCTCGGGACCTTCTAAGGCTAGGCATTCTACAAATTTAGGCCATCCCCTCGTCTTGTTCTTGACCTCGGCTATGAACTCCATTATTCTGCTTAGATCGAGGGCCATCGCGTCGGTAACCCGTTGGGATTCCCCATGCTTCTCGGTTACCCATACCAAAATGTCCAGAGATTCCTCCGTGGCGTATAGAGTCTCTCCGGTTGAGAGCCAGTAGAGGGGATAGGCCAGTGTGGGCATTTTCTGGCCCCTGACGAGATAACCCTCCGTTAGTCTCTGGAGGAGAGCTAGGTCGGCTATAGATATGCGCCCTCTTGGCGCTGGTGTCAGCTGCACTACCCTCCTCCCATCACGTGTGATTATGACTATTGTAGTCGCTCCGTATAAAAAGCCTATATTCAAGTAGGCGAAACACGTATGACAAACGCCGAAAGCCTTATTCTCTTTTGCCACTCTGTTTTCAATAAAATACTTACCATATATCGGCGACAGCGTGAGGTATACCGTAGACAGCCTTCTGGAGGCTGTCCTTCCCTCTCTGAATTTCGCCTTGTGGTCCAGGGTAAATACGCTGAGTTCCGCGTTCGCCAATGCCTCGCTGAGCTGGGCGAGCCAGCTTCTCGTCACGCTGATGTTTATGTTGGCGTCAAATATCTTGCGGAGACGGCCCACGGGCTCTTCTCCATCTACGACGTAACGCTCTATTTCGAACAAGAGGAGCTCAACGGATTCGATATCGGCCAAGGCTCGGGGTTCGCCCTCGAACGATATCTTGTACCTCTCGCCCAGCCTTTCGACGTATCCCTCGACGATGCCGGAGGCCGCGAGGTGCCTCACAACGCCGTGCATTATCAATGTGTCGGCAAATACGTCGTGGCCCGGGGTGTATATCTCCTTCAACATAGCTCCCTCCTCAGCGCCTCTACATCTAAGGGCTCGGCCCCCTTCAGTGCTAGATCTACGATTTTTGTCCCTTTCTTGTCTCTCTCGTCGCATCCGCAGAGCGACCTACCCACGTGGGCTGCCACCGAGTCTGAAACTACAAGGGGGTACAACACAGCTGCCGCCTTAGCCCTCATCGCGTGTAAACGCGCCGAGTCTCCGACGGCGGTCTGTACAACTATCTCCTTAACTACCTCAAGCATATCCCGCGGCGTTAACCCGCCGTTACCCCAGCGCTCTAGCTCCTTCTTTAACTCGGGGTACTTATTTACCGCATCGCCTGCCTCGGCCAGCGGGTCGCAGGCTGGGGAAAGGTCATGTTCTTCCAACATCTTCCTCACGGCATATATGGGCAGATACCTCTCGCCGAGCCCTGAGATATATGCCGAGGTCAGTATCGGCTCGTGGTGAAGGAGGACGGCCGCGGCGACCACCGCGGCGATCTCACCCCCGACGACGGGCTCTAGGCCTTTGTAGGCGAAGTAGGCGCTCACCACTTCGTGCCTATATTCCCCTCGCCTCCCTACCTGGTACGCCTTGGCTAGCTTTCCCAAGTCGTGGACTACTATGGCATATTCCACGACGTCTAAATCAACCCCAATAGCTCTTCTAACCGCCGGGAAGTATATGGGTCTCAGCTTTTCCCACACCGTCAGGGCCCTTTTAATATGGCGTCCGTACTCCTCAACGCACTGGCCCCCTTTCCAAGCGTGACACGTCATGTCCTTTTCCCCCTTCTTGATTTCTTGCCAGCTGTTTGCACACTTTTTTCCTCCTCTGGCCGCCTAGAGGCTTCCTCCACCTTTAGTCCAGCTTCGTCGTAGACCCTATCTACGTCGTCGCATAAGATGACAAGCGAGCCTTCGCGGATCCACTCGCGTGTGCTTACGCGGTTCCAATTATTGAATTTTAATTTTTCGTCGTCTCTCTCCAGTCCGCCCTTCTCGCAAGAGTCAAATAAACCAAGTATGTTTTCGAGCCTATCCAGACGCCTATAAGAGAAGGAGATCCTCATCCTCCGCCTCAAGAGCTCTTCTCGACTTATTAACAACTCTTTTGTTTCTTTATCCACATCCTTTGTCGTTAGGAGGTATAAGTCGACGTATAAAGATGGCTTGATCTGAGGGTGAGTCTCAGGTGGTAGAGAGTAGAGGTGGAGGTTCTCCAGATAGTCGAGAAACTGCACGTAAAGGCTATCGCCTTTCTTCGACATATCCTCCACTATCTTTTCGTCATAAACTTCATCCAATAGCTCGCCCAGCTTGGCCGCGTCACCCAGCATTTTTTCAAGCGAGTCCAGCTTAGGCGCAGTCTTCTCCAACAAATCCTTCCTATAAGGCTCCGGCCTTTCGGGCTGGAACACCAGGATTTCCGCCGGATCTCCCCTCCTCCCAACCCTGCCAATTCGCTGAATCAAGCTGTCCAGAGGAGACAGGTCTGTGTATAACCGAGTGAAGGAGTAATCGATTCCAACTTCTAGCGTCTGAGTGCCCACGACTATAGCCTCGTTAATTCTTTTTTTCTCCTCCAGCTCCTCAAGCTCTCTGAGCGTTCTCTCGCGATCTCCTCGGGTTAGCAGTGAATGAAGAACATATATTTTCTTTCCTTTGCATTTTTCCTTTAAGTCTTTGTAAAACCTCCTAGCTCTGGGCACCGTATTGACTATTATCAATGCGCCTTTAGAGCAATCTACGTCGTTTGGAGTTAACTCGGCTTTTCGGAACTCTATATTTACTTTTCTCGGCCTGCTAGATAGGATGCGTTCCTCTACGGTCGCACATCGGCTCTTAAACTCTTTGATAAATGCCGTAGGTAGAGTAGCCGAGGAGAAGACCACGTAGGCGCCAGCGTTGACCAAATAGCATATAATTCTGGCCAGCGCCCTGGGCCCTAGGTAGACCTCGTCTTGCACTAAGTGGGCTTCGTCGAAGACCGTGATTGCGTGCATCATAAGCCCCACGGGCATCGTAAACCTGCCCGTCAAGTTGCCGCGTTCAATCCATTTATCCACCCTTTGGGCTAGGTATGCATAGGCATAGGAGTCCACTGTTGTGAGGGTAATCGGCGCTGTGTAGAGGTAGGTCGGTCTTTTGACTTCACCGTGATCTTCCTCCACTTTTACTCTAAAGGCTTTGCCGTATGTTCCAAACCGCTTTGCCATCTGCTCCAAGAGGGCATGGACAGGCTCTACTACGTACATGCGGCCGGTGTGCCATACACCGCTAGCGACTTGATAGAAGTAAAGAGATGCGAAGATTTCAGTCTTGCCCGCTCCAGTCGGCGCCTTAAGCAACACAAGCCTTCCACCGCCGTTGCGGTAGAAACCCCGGAGTATTTCCGCCGCTATCTCTGCTTGTCGACGCAACGCCTCCTCATCTACCTTGACTTCCCTTTTATTGGCCCTTTGCCACGCCTTTATCAAGTCTTTGACGATTTCGGCTACCTTCTCGACTTGTACGTCACCAGTCATGACCCGCAGGAAACGCGACATCTCCGGCGCAGAAGACGTCGCTCTTTACTGCTATTTTTGTAGGAGTATAATAGCCTTTTCCACCTGTCGCGAGAGGTACGGCGAAGTCTGACAGCGTCCCGTCCTCGTCTCCGGCCCTTACCACTAGGTGCGCCCCGCCAGCGACTTTGGCCAGCTTGACGGCCACGTCCACCTCCCCCGCGCCGCACGGTCTTGCGTTAAGCACTTCCACCCCCCTCACAGAGACATAGGACTCCGTATCGCCAACCCTCTCCAATAACCATAAGGCCTTCTCAAGCCTACCTATGTGCGCCTCGGCGCTGGGCACCACAAGGACTGCTTTTTCCGC
>WUQR01000128.1 GCA_009889515.1 Nitrososphaerota archaeon | reverse complement strand
GTCTCGAATTCGAAGACGCGACACTGACCATTATCGTTACAGACGGCGGTGCGGCAGTCCGGCCGCTCCGCCACCAGCTTCTCAGCCTCTTCCCTGGACGTAGTTGCCAAAGTTTTCATTTTGCCCCACAGCACGATAATGCCGTGTTGCTGCGCCAATTCTGTTAACTTCGCGATAAACGACAGTGGCAAAACTGGCAGGATGTATTTAGTCTTGTGCTGTCTTGCCAATTCTATGACAAAATCGGCATTGGGGACATGTTGTACTATCTGCACGATCTCAATCTCGCCAAGCCGTTGCCTTAGAAATTCCCACTGGCATGGCAACGGGTTATGGCGGCTTACCCAGAGTATCTTTGTTTTCTGCCCCCCTCCTTGGGAAACCCCGGCCTGGGGAGCGTCGGCCGGGGCATGTTGGAACTTTTCGTTTTCCATAGTAGTGTGGAATTTCTAAGTATTTGTACTTTTCGCCGGTTTTACCAAGTTGGGTTTATATACACATGCGTATCGTATTGACATGAGAACTGTGTATATCGTCCAGGTGAATGGTGTCCACGCCTCCATCGCCGTAGACACAACGCGTGTACGCGTCAGCGCAGATACTTACACCACCGTAGTGCGGTACGATAGGGAGCTGATGAAACGCTTGGCCTCGGCGTTTTCATCGTTGTGGAACAATCTGGAGACGTACCTACTCCGCCACCCGCGCCTCGGTTACGTTGCATTATCCGGCGACGATTTGCTACTACTCGGCCATTATGTGCAACGCTACGCGGAGCGGCTCAGAGAGATAGCAGGCGAGCTGGACCGCAAAATCCAGGAGATGCAAGACCAAAAGCTCAGGGAGAAATACGCCGCTATCAAGGCCAGGATAGAGGAGGCGCTGGCCAGGGGCATAGTCCGCGTCTACAAATTCCACGTAGACGACGCCGAGCTCCGCAAGCTGGCAGAAGAGATGGAGCAGTACTACAGGCAACAGATAGAGAAGCTGAGAAACAAGAAGGGCAGAAAGGCGCAACACATGATGAGGGTATACTTGGCAAAAATCGAGGAGTTGAAAAGCTATTTTTTCCTGATCAGACACACCTTGTAGTTTCCATCTCATATGAGTTTTAAAACAATGGCCAGAGTGTGGAGGATTGGCCGCAGCTACTTTCTGCGCTTCTCTGCTGATGTTGACTGTTGCACCGGAGAGGCGATCGCCGTCATCAACGGCGTTGCGTACTGGGGGAAGTTGAAACCCGACGACTTGGGTTACAGGCTGTGGATCCGCAGGCCCTGGGTAGACGACGTCATCGTCAGACTGGCCGAGACTGGCCAGTACGTGGAGGTGGAGATCCGTTGCCGCGTTTGCGAGCAGACGGGAGCGCGCTACGTGCCGCCGTGATAGAGCAGATTTGCGTAGTTAGGGCTGGTCTCAAGGCATGTATACGTGTGATCCTCATGTGTTGCAACGATATGGCGTATGAGCTGACTATTGAGTCCGGCGGGAGGAGTTACCGCTGTCTAGCCGTTTACGACGATAACTTGAGCAGAGATTGCATAGTCTGCGAGACCGATATTAATAGTATAATCGATAGAGAGACGCTAGACGACATGTTGACGGAGGCCTTCGCCATCTTCGACGCCCGTCTCGTGGCGGGGAAGTATAAATAGTACGTAGTTTCTTTCACACATGGAACGGGGAACGATAATAAGGAGAACGATAATAAAATGCCACGATACTACGTGTAAATGTGTCATTGAAATACTCCAGAGCGCGGGATGGAAATTTGAACCCGGCGTGTGGACACCGCCGGGGGTTGAACTACGCATAGAGGATAGTTATCTAGTCGTAGAGATTGTACACGACGTGGGAACTGGCATTATAAGAATCCCCATGGACACTCTGAGAGTAGATCTTGGCAGGTGCCTATGACGGTTGCGAGGAGACGTATTACGACTAGATATATCAAGATCAGGGAAATATTGGAGCTGGTTCTGCGGAGCTGTATATAGAGTTACTGAGGGGGATTGACAACGTCAGAATTATACACTACCACCCGGAGAAGGGTAGACTAGTTTAAAAGGTTGCCCAGGGGAAAAGGAAAAAGAGAAAAATTAGACAATTATTTTCTTGTCGAAGATCATATTCTCAAATCCTCAGGCAGTACACATAATCACCGTCGGCCGTTTGCACAATTACAACAATTGCGTCGCTAGCTCTTATTATCGCAAGCCCGCTGGGTGCGCTTGTATACTCGCTTTTAACAATAACGTAACCATCGGCCGTAAATTCAAACATAACGAAACTTTCTCTATCCAATATGTCAAGCGCTTTCTTAATTATACGGTCATCATATTCTAAACGCTTTAGCAATTTTATTAGCTTCTTTTCCCAGGGGGCCTTTTCCTCGACCCCGACCTGGCCCCCGTCGGCCGGGGCATGTTGGAACTTTTCGTTTTCCATGATAGTAAGAAACACAAGTAGTATTTAAATCTTTCGTCAACTAGAGTTGACAAAAAAGAGGGAAAAGTTGAAAGCTGTATGGCTCATCGAGCCACAGAACGCCGTTTTCAACAGTTGCGGATATGTAAAATACATAGATATGTAACTTACAAAATTATGTAAAATATGTAAACGCGCCGGTGTGGCAAGCCTATACACTAAGTTGAAAGAGTTGAAAGGAAAAAGGGCTATTAGGCGCGGAAAAATAGATTCACTACAGAAAGCGTGGGGAACGTATATATCTGACGCCGAGCTCGACTTCACAAAGCATGTATTTATGTAGTTGGTGCGGGGAGGGGGTGTGGGTGGCTTCGATGGGAACCGCCCCCTTCCGGCACACGCCCTATATATAACTATATAGTCATGGCGAAGAGAATTGAAAGTGGGAGACATCTCTCCGGGGGAAAGAAGCCCCAAAGGGCGCCGTCGGAAAAAAGGGAAGAGAAGGAGAAAAAGGGAGTCTGATCTAGTCTATTTCGTCTTCGAAGTGCCACGACTCGCACTTTTCGATGAAGTTGTCGTTCGTCGAGACGTCGATACAATCATTGCAATACGCAATGTCTTTCACAACGCGCACGTTGAGACCTTCGATACGGTAGAACATCTGACCAACATACCAATCGTTTAGATTCTCTTCCTGCTCGATTTCCAAGCCGTAGTTCTTCGCCAGAAGAACTACGGCTTCGGCGGGAGAAGACATGTGGAGACAGCCACTGGCCCACTTTTTGATAAGGTTGTGTAATGTCATCGTCAGCTCCTCTCTCTCATCTTCGTCGCCATCATACGCTTTGAAGCTGTAGAGTCGAGACAACTCTTCTAATATGTTAAGCTGTTCATCATCGAGCTCTACAGGCGATACGATGACGATATCACATTCACTGCTGTCGCAAGTGCCCCAGAACCTGTATACCCCTTTTATGTCCACTATATTCTCATATAGCGTGTTCTCAACCTCGTGGAACTCGTCATCGTCATTTATCATGTCACGAAGTTCATCGTATATATCACCATAACGCACCACGAAACTTCTCTTCTTTGTGACAGCGCGGATAATTGCCATGATTGCCCGCTTGTCTATTTGGGTTGTTTGTTGGATTTGGGGGGTTCTAAAGGAGGTGTTAGGAGAGGAGAGCGATAATACGAAAAGCGCTGGAGTATTTAGAGATTAAAGGAAAACAACTAGAGGAAAAAAAGGGATTAAGCGGTAGATGTAATGTGGCGGATCTTGTCAATGTAGAATCTTAGTTTTTCGAATATCTCTATAATTTTTATTGGTATGCTGAAAGGTACAGCAGAGCTAAACGCTATGTTGAGATTATTATTGCTATAATACTCTAACTCAACCGATCCGCCATTAATTATCAGCTTTTCTTTTCCTTCCGCCACAGCATAATAATATTCTAACACAGTAAAACCGTAACGATCTCTTAATACGCATGCCAACGTATCAGAAAACGTATCAGAAACGGTACATGAGAGGCGCCATCTCCCAAGCTTGACGAATTCCACTGCCCGCCCTAGTTTCAACCCCACGTTCCAAGGGTATTTCATTTTAGTTGAACTTTCAATGAACGACCGTATTGTAACGTACTTCATTTTGCTAATCTCTCGTATCTCATACTCTATTATCTGTTGGTTTCCGTTTTGGGGTTGGTGGGTTTTTGTTTGGGTTGTTGTTTCCATGCTATTAAGAAACACACGGTTTTATATACTTACTCTTCGACAAAAAACGATATTATCTTCGCGTTTTGTCGTGTTTTATCATTTTGAAAACACACGACAAGAACGTCATCTATCTTTTATTATTTTAATAAAGAAAAATATATATATATGGGCGCACGTCGTTATAAAACGTCGTTATAAACGTAGAGGAAAAAGAGTTGGGCGTAGAGGAAAAAGAGTTGGGGTTAGAACT
>WUQR01000127.1 GCA_009889515.1 Nitrososphaerota archaeon | reverse complement strand
TGTATACAGAGAAGCGCCTGGCCCGTAATAGCCCCTCGTAATGCTTAAAATTTAGAAGTTGGAAGCTCCGTGGCGAAGAAATACGACGAAATTTCCGCCGGGGCTGTGGTGTTCTACCCCGGGGAGAGGGTGGAATACCTCCTTTTGCACTACCCCGCTGGCCACTGGGATTTCCCCAAGGGGAATGTGGAGCTGGGGGAGACGCCGGAGCAAGCGGCTCTGAGGGAGATAAAAGAGGAGACAGGCCTAGACGCCGAGTTGCTCCCCAGCTTTAGGGAGGAGGTGGAGTACGTATACACCCGCGGCGGGAGGAGGGTGTTGAAAATGGTAATTTACTTCTTAGCCCAGGCCAAGTCAAGAAACGTGAAGCTCAGCTGGGAACACGTCGGCTATGCGTGGCTGCCGTTTGAACAAGCAATATCCAGAGCCACGTATAAGAGCACAAAAGAGGTCTTGGCCAAGGCCCACAAAAGGCTTATGGAGGTCTACAGTCGCCGCTGAGGCGTTATTCACGCCGTAACAAGTGATATTTTCACTGCGCCGCACCTTTTTAAACTGCGGCGTAAAATTATTCATGAAAGTCGCGGTTATAATGGGGTCGATAAACGATTTAGAGGTCATGAAAGAGGCGCTGGAGGTTTTAGAGGCCTTGGGCATTCCCTACGAGGCCAGAGTGGTGAGCGCTCACAGAACGCCCGACTTTATGTACCAATTCGCCAAGGAGGCCGAGGGGAAATTCGATGTAATTATCGCAGGGGCTGGAGGCGCGGCGCACCTCCCGGGGATGACCGCCTCCCTAACGCCGTTGCCAGTAATAGGAGTGCCCATCCCCACGAAACACTTAGGCGGGCTGGACTCCCTGTTGTCAATTGTACAAATGCCCAGGGGGACGCCCGTGGCCACAGTGGCCATAGGCAACGCCGCCAATGCCGCCTATCTTGCCGCCAGAATTCTGGGGATAAAATACCCAGAGGTGAGGCAGAGGGTTAAAGAACATATGGAGAGGATGAAAGAGGAGGTGTTGTCCAAGTCGCTTATTAAAATTTTTTAAGCAAGTAAGTAATAACAGCGGCGAGGGGAAAAGAAAAAGGCGGAAATTTTTTTAAGCAGATTTTTTAAAACGCCCTATGAGGCTCTACGTCCTCGGGGGCGGGCAGTTGGCTTTAATGATGTGTTGGGAGTCCCAGAGAATCCCCGTGGAGTTCGTAGTTTACGACGAGGGGTCAGAGGCCCCCGCTTATAGATGCGCCAGGCGCGCCTCAGATCCCATGGGGGAGGTGGATAGGGCAGACGTAGTCACTTTCGAGTTTGAAAACGTAGACATCTCTATAGCCGAATACGCCGAGAGGAGTGGGAAGTTAAAGCCCCCGCTCCCCTATTTGAAAATCAAGAAGAGCCGGCTGGAGGAGAGGTCCTTCTTCCAGTCCCTCGGCGTGCCCACGATCCCCTGGAGGAGGGCTGTGGGGTGGGAGGAGGCTTTTAAAATCGCAGAGAAATGGGGGAGGGCTTATATTAAAGTGCCCGCTGGGGGCTACGACGGCAAGGGCCAGTATATCTATCCCAGAGAGGCGGAGAAGCTAGTTGGCTACAAGGGCGAGTTGTTAGTAGAGGAGTACGTTGACATAAAAAGGGAGTTTTCCCTTGTGGCGGTCAGGTCTGAGGACGGCGATGTCTATTTCTACCCTCCCGCCGAGAATTACTATGTACACGGGATTTTGGTGTGGAATTACGCCCCCACCTCAGTCCCTGAGGTTGCTTACGACATTGTATATAAAATTTTAGAGTGGGGGCGCTACGTCGGCGTAATTGCGGTGGAGTTTTTCGAAAGCCGCTCGGGGGAAATATACGTAAACGAAATCGCGCCGAGAGTTCACAACACTGGCCACTGGACTTTAGAGACAGACGCCAGCCAGTTTGAAAATCACGTGAGGGCTGTCTTGGGCCTTGGCATTAGGCGGCCGAGAGCAGTGCCCCCAACGGCCATGGTCAACATACTGGGCGTGGACTTGGGCAAACTGCCCTGGAGAGAATTAGAGCGCCTTGGCAGAGTTTATTGGTACTACAAGGCGGAGGCGAGGCCCAGGAGGAAAATGGGACATGTCAACATCGCGGGGAGCTCAGTGGGCGAGGTGGTGGAAAGGGCCAGGGAGGCCCTGAGGCTTATATACGGCCGCGATTTCCCAAGGCTAGTTATGCGGGAGCTCTCCCCAGCTCAGCCTCGGCCTGTTTTATATCTAACTTCTGGGGGTACTCCCCGGTGAAACAGGCGTAACAAGCCTCCCCAATTATCTCCCTGAACTTCTCTAGGGGGAGGTACTTGAGAGTATCAGCGCCAATTAAAGACCTGACTTGTTCCTCGCTTCTGCCGTGGGCTATGAGCTCTCTCCTGGTCTGGAAGTCCATCCCGAAAAAACAAGGCCACCTAACGGGGGGTGAGGCAATTCTCACGTGTACTTTTTTCGCCCCGGCCTCCTTCAGCTTGGCCACGACTGTCTTAATGTTAGTCCCCCTTATGATAGAGTCGTCTACTAAAGCCACGTTTTTACCCCTCACTAGCTCCGGCACGACTCTAAAGGCGTCAGAGGGTAGCCTGGCGTGGGGCGGTGCGATAAATATACGCCCGGCATATCTGTTCTTAACCACGGCGTCTACAAGCGGCTTTCCCAGCGCCGAGGCGTAAGACAAAGCGGCTAGTCTAGAAGTCTCCGGCACGTACGTAACCACGTCTATACCCTCAGTCTCCAACTCGGCCAGCGCCTTCCCCAAGGCCTCTCTCACCTCTAATACCAGCCTGCCCCCCAGCTTAGTGGCGTGGTGGGCGAAGTAGACGTATTCCAATGCGCAGATCTTCCCCACCCCCGGAGGTATTTTCCAAAACGCCACTCTCCTCCCGTATAAAAAGGCCAGCCCAGGGGGGACCTCAATGCCTCCCTCTATGGCCACGTCCTCCGAGGCGAAGACCACTCCGTCTCCAAGGTGTTTATAAGCCAACGGCCTAATCCCCCGGGGATCTCTCACGGCTAAAAGGCCCCAGGGAGTTAAAGCCAGGAGGGAGGCCGCGCCGACGATTTTAGAGTATACGCTTATAACCCCCTGCTCAACTCCCCGCTCCCAAATCTCCCTCGCCAAGGCCTTGGCCAGTGCATCGCCGTCAAAACCGGGGTTCTCCACGCCGAGTCTCCTGTAGTTAACCACTGTCCCGTTGAAAACCACTGCGATTTCTAAATCTCTATACTTGGCGAGGACTGGCTGTAGTTGTACTCCGTACTCGCCTGAGGTGCTGTATCTGGTGTGTACCAACGCCCCCTCTGCGTCGTCCCCGGGCTCTCCCAGGGCGATTTCCCCCCCTCTAATATACGCATACCCCACCCCCTCCTGTCCCCGGTGCATAAGCCAGGGGGCCATTCGCCTAACTCTCTCCCCTGCTCTGCCGCCCCAGGCCCCGCCTATGCCGCACATTGTTAAATCTTAAGGCTCATTAACTCGGATATTTCCTCCACTTTTTTCTTGTATACTATCGTCGAGCCGCACCGGAGGGCGAAATAATCGCCGCCCGCGGCGCCTACCCTAGTCCCGGGCCCCTCCTCGCCGGCCGCAATAAACCTCCCGTTAGACTCGCTGAAGAGCAAGTAGTCTAGTCTGATGGTAGTTGAGGGAGCTTTACAGATATCAATATCGGCGCCTATCCCGCTGGCCACTGCCATTTTGGCCAACGCCGCCGCCAAGCCGCCGAGACCCACGTCCTTTGCCCCGGTGAGCCTCCCCGCCCACTTTCTCACGACGGTCGCGAGCTCTCTTTCTACGCCGTAGTCAATTGACGGCGGCTCTCCAGCCACAATGCCGTGGACGCGGTGTAAGTACTCGCTTCCTCCCACTTCTTCCCTCGTCACTCCCCAGACGTACACGCCGTCGCCGTCTTTCCACACTGCCTTATTGACTTTAGAGACGTCTTCAACGACGCCGAGGACTACCACGGCCACCGTGGGCGCCACCGGCTTGCCGTTATATTCATTGTACAGACTGACCTTTCCTCCCACTATTGGCACGCCCAGGTACTCAGCCGCCTCCCTCAAGCCCTCCACAGCCTCTACGAACTGCCAGTAGACGTTGGGCCTGGAGGGGCTCCCCACGTTAATAGAGTCAACGGCGGCGAGGGGCCTCCCCCCTGCCACTGCCACGTTTCTATACGCCTTTACAAAGGCATTGGCCGCGCCTAGGCGGGGGTTTAGAGAAGTGAAGCGGGGGTTTGCGTCTCCCTTAACTACAAGGCCTAAATTACCCCTCTCGTATATTTTTAACACCGCCGCGTCTCCCTCTCCGGGCTTTAGGACGGTCCGCACGCCGACGTCAAAATCAAACCTCTCGTATATTGCCTGTTTAAACGCCACATTTGGGGAGGACAACACGGCGTCTATGGCCTTTTCAATAGGCGGCTCTGGGATGTGGGGGAGCGGGGGCGGGCTGTACGGCTCTTGAGGCCAGGGAGTTTCGGGGGCCTTTGCCACGAGGCTCAGCGGCAAGTCGCCGACAACTTCGCCGCGCCATTTTAAAACAACTCTTCCCTCTGCCGTAAAATGCCCCACTATTGAATACGGCACTTCGAATTTCTCCAACAGCCGCTCTAAACACTCCAGTTTTGAGGGGCTGGCCACAAAAACCATCCTCTCCTGGGTCTCGCTGGTGAGCACCTCGGCGGGGCCCATTTCCCTATCCGCCATGTGGATTTTTTCCAACTCGGCCACGATTCCAAGCTGGAACCACTCGGCGAGTTCCGCGAGGGCTGTCGCAAGCCCGCCCCCGCCAAGGTCTTTTATAAACTTGACGCAACTCCGGGCCTCTCTGACGAGGTCTATTAGCTTTTTCCCCATTAGAGGATCTGCCACTTGCACTGCGCCTAAGTCCTCCTCGGCCTCCTGGCTCAGCGTCTTGCTCGCGAAGGCAGATCCCCCCAAGCCGCTTTTGTCGGCGCCCAGCCCCGCCACGATGATTAAATCGCCGGGCTCAACACCGCCAGGCGGGACGCCCTCTTTTTCCACTATGCCCACGCACGTGGCCAGGACGATTGGAGTGTAGGTGAAGTCCTCGTGAAACCACGTCTCTCCCCCGACCACCGGCACCCCCACTCTATTGCCGTAGTCTGAAATACCCCTAATTACATTTACGGCGATCCACCGCGCGTGGGGGTGGGACGGGGGCCCGAAGTGTAAATTGACCAACAGGGCAATGGGCCTTGCCCCCACGGTTAGAATATCTCTAATAATGCCGCCCACCCCCGTGGCCGCCCCGTTGTACGGATCCACGGCGCTTGGGTGGTTGTGAGACTCAATTTTAAAAGTGGCGTATAGGCCCTCGGAGATCTCAACAAGAGGGGCGTCAGTGCCGGGGCCCCTCACGACCCACGGCGCCTTTGTTGGCAGCCGCCTAAGCCACATTCTAGTGGATTTATAAGAACAGTGCTCAGACCAGTGGGAGCGGAACAGGGCGTATTCCACCTCTGTGGGCTCCCTCCCCAAGACGCTTTTTATCAGCTCCAGCTCCCCCGGGCTCAAGGCCATGCCCTCCTCCCGACCCCAGTTTTAAAATATTTCTTTAAAAAAACAGGGAATTATGCAGCCTCTATTGCCCCCTAGTTTAAATGAATAGTTAAAAGGTCTCGCCGGCCCTTAAGATTTATATGGATGTGGTTTACGCCTCTATATGAAATACGCCGTGTACCTCAACGTGACTTACAAGCCAAGTATCCGTGATCCCGAGGGGGAGACTATATCGAAAGACCTCTTGGCGAGGCTGGGCTACTCCGTTGAGGTCCGCGCCGGGAAGTGCCTAGTTTTAGTGGTCGACGCCCAGAGCCCCGACGAGGCCGCCTCCAACGCGTTGAAAATAGCCAAGGAGGCGAGGCTGGGCAATCCCAACGTCCACGTTGTGGAGGTACTAAAAGTGGCGCCATTATGAGAATAGCCGTTTTGAAATTCCCAGGTACTAACGGCGACTACGACGTGTTGAGGGCGCTGGAGCTCGCGGGGGTCAGGGGAGAGCTTGTGTGGTACCGCGACTACGCCGCCGGCAAATACGACGCGGTGGTCCTGGCGGGGGGTTTTAGCTACGGCGACAGGCTGAGGGCTGGGGCAATCGCCGCGGCCACTAAGGCGATGGACCACGTCCGCGAAGACGCAGAGAGGGGCGTGCCGGTTTTAGGCATTTGCAACGGCTTTCAAATACTCACTGAGGCCGGGCTGTTGCCTGGGGCGTTAATCCCAAACGACCCGCCAGGATTTATATCCCGGTGGGTGGCCGTGAGAGTAGTAGACACCCGCACTCCCTTCACCCACTTATACGAAGAGGGGGAGGTGGTTTACATGCCCATAGCACATGGGGAGGGCCGCTACGTGCCCGCCGGGGAGTACAAAGCGGCGTTTAAATACGTGGTTAATCCCAACGGCTCTTATGACAACGTGGCGGGGATTTACGAGAAAAACGTCCTCGGCTTAATGCCGCATCCAGAGAGGGCCGTCGACCCACACGTCTCTAGACGGGGCGTCGGCGGTTTAAAACTCTGGCTTAGCCTAATCTCTTGGCTTAAGCGCTAGGCGAGGGGAATCCCGTCTACCACCACGGGTCCCTCCGGCTTCACCCTCCCTATTATCCTCGCGGAGTAGCCCAAGTCCTCAAGCCTTTTTAACAAGTCGCCGGGGGTTTTAGTAATCAGCGCCATGCCCACGCCCATATTGAATACCCTATACGCCTCATCCCTTGGCACGCCCCTCTTCAAAACGGCCTCAGCCCAACAAGGCAGGGGGCCCAGCTCTATCTCCGCCCCGAGGCTTCCCAACGCCCTTTTGATTTTTGTAAACCCCCCTCCAGTGATATGAGCCGCCGCTTTTATCAAGCCCTCTTCATACAGATTAAGCACTTTGTCGTACAACGCCACGGGTTTTAAAAACACCTCGGCTGCAGTCGTGCCGCAGATATTTTCCCCCAGTTGGAAGAGCCTCCGCAGTAGGGAAAAGCCATTTGCGTGAGGCCCCGACGACTCCACCCCCACTATATAGTCGCCAGGCTCGGCCTCGCCCACCGCTCCCCCCTCTCTAACCGCCAGCACTGTGCACACCACGTCTACGCCAATTACGACGTCTGGCATAATTGCCGTCTCGCCCCCCAGTATGTAGACCCCGGCGGCGCGGGCCGCCTCTGAGAGCCCCCTCAGCGCCTCCTTCGCCGCGTCCTCTAGCCCCGGGGCCACCGCTATGTAATCAACGGCGGCGATGGGCTTAAAGCCGTCGCACACAACGTCGTTTATATTCACGGCGAGGCAGTCCCACCCCGCCACGTGCATTTTGCCCGCTTGTAAAAGCCACAGGGCCTTAGTCCCTACGCCGTCAACGTGAAGGGCGTATTGGCGCCCGCCCTCCTCCACCCACCTCACGTACCTCCCGGCGCCTCCCGAGAGCACTCTCTGCGCAACCGCGTGCACTTCCCTCTGCTTCTCTAAATCCACTCCGGCGTCTTTATACCTCATAAACTAGGCGGGGGGATAAAACCCGCTGCGCCACTTGATAAGTCGTCCTGATTAAGTTTTTCAACACCCTCGCCCTGGTTGCGAGGCCCACGCCGCCTATATTAGGCGTCAGATAAGAGGCCTTCTCGGCCACGGACTTCTCATCCACGTCGAAAAACCATTTCTTAGTGGCGGGGTCCACCTTCCCGCCCACGCCCACCACCACAGCCCCCTCTTTAATCATGTCCCCGGTGAGGCGCCATGGGTTGTCTTTATACAACTCCGGGGGCCTCCCCACTGCTGAGATCACTACGTCAGCCCGCTTTACGTAGGGCTCTCTCTCTTTAGACAGGGCGTGTAAAACAGTCACCGTGGCGTCTAGTTGCATTAACATCACAGCCAGGGGCTTTCCCACAAGCTCCCCCTTGCCCACCACCACGACGTCTCTACCCCTTACATCTATTCCGTAGAGCCTAAAAAGCTCTAAAATCCCGGCGGGGGTGCAGGGGAGGACGTCTCTATCTAAGTCGAAATCTGTTAAAAGCCTCTTCTTATTTTCAGGGGTTAGGGCGTCTACGTCTTTTTCAGGGGAAAGGGCCGAGAAAAGCGCCTTCTCGTCCACAAAGGGCGGGAGAGGCTTTTGTATAATTACGCCAGTCACGTCGTCTCTTCTGTTCAAACTCTCTATTAGCCTCAAAGCCTCTTTAGTCCTCCTCTCAGGCGGCGCGGAGTAGAGCTCGTATATCTCTACCTCGCCGCCTATCTCCCTCACGTCTCGCGCCTTGAGGGAGACAAAGCGCCTCTGCGTCTCCAGCTCCACAGGGTCGTCGTTTAATAATAACACGGCTAGTTTAGGCGTAATGCCCACCTCCTCCAGCCTCTTCACGTGGCCCCTGGCCCACTCCTTTGTCTGTGCGTGTAGCCCCTCGCCTCTTATCCACGTAACCATGGCGGCAGAATCAAGTGCAGAGGCTTGTCAGCCCACTCTTTTAGTTGAAACTCGACGTATGCCCTCTGCCTCTCCTCCCAAGACTTGCGCCAAGCCTCGTCTACTCTCAGCACGGCCCTCCTCACAACCGCCTCCTCCTCCGCCGTCAAAATCCTCCCGTCTTTTTCCACCACTTTGGGGGCCATGACTCTCTCCTCATATATCTCCAACAGCCCGTCCGCCACCGCCTGCAAAACCCTTGAGTAAAGCCTGTGTTCAAATATTAAGACTCTATCCGCTATTAGGCCGATTTTCTCCTCTCTGCTCAACGGCAGGGCATAGATATCCCCTATATACACCGGCCACT
>WUQR01000126.1 GCA_009889515.1 Nitrososphaerota archaeon | reverse complement strand
ATGCTGTGGAAAGTGTTAGTGCTGACATAATCCCCAAGATGCTGACGTTCATGGGGCTGCTGGTCAGTGTCGCCCTGGGTTGGGCCATTGTTCGCGTGATTAGGGGGTAGGCGTGAAGCGTGTGGTGGTCCTCCTCCTGGCGGTTTTCCTGCTGGGGGGAGGACTGTCACAGATAGCTATCCCCCCGTCTACCCTCCACCAGATTCAGGTTTACATTAGTGAGTATGGGCCTGGGTTTCGTGCCCAAATAGATGCCGTTTTAAAAGCGGCGGCGGCGGTCGCTTCTGGCGTGGCCATTGCGTGGCTCCAACGGCAGTGGGAGGTCACCCGGTCGAAGCTTGTGTCTCTGGCTGAGGCTCATGCGCCCCCCCTTGAGGAGGTTCATACGGATGCGGGCCCTCCTCCGCGTCAGTTCGTTAATACGGATCATTTTGTGCGGGATGGTTGGCTTGAGTCTAGGTTTTGGGTTAGCAAAATCGGAGTTGGCCGCGGCTTGTCTCCGGAGGAGGCTGAGGCTGCTGCGGTTGCCGCGTTGGAAGCTGCTTGGTTTTCCCAGGAGGGGGTCCTACCTCATTTTACCGACTATGCCCAGGTTTTGCGCCGCTTCTACGCCTCGTTTTTCACGTGCAGTCCCTACGCAGATGACTGGGGTGCGTTTAGTTGTGCTGTTGTGGGTGACGCTCCTATTCGTGATTGGCAATGGGTGATGATACCCGCTGCGTTGAGGGATGGTATAACCTTTCCCGGTCTGGCCAATAGCGTTTCGGCCCTGCTGAGGGTTGGCCGTCCTGAGATTGTGCGGGTTTCTCGGCGGTCATATGCTGATACGTATGAGGCTATGGCTGCACCTGCTGTCATTGAGGTCCCGTTCGCCGTGGCCTATGAGGCATATGGGTCGGTGGGTGTTGACTATTGTTATGGCTGGTACGATTTTACTGTGGTTGCGTTGTATTCGGCTGTTTACGTGTTTCAAGACTGGGGTTGGAACTTTTATGACGCTCGGTATGCTCTCAGTGCCGTTGTGAACCGGGGGGCTATCTATTATGTGGATGGCGTTGTTCCCCATGAGCGTGGCATCCGGTACCGTGTGGGGTATGCCAATATGGCCCCTACATACGAGTTTGCTATCTGGGAGGCGGCTGCGGTTGCTCAACTTATCCGCAACACCTGGGGCCGTGTGTGCCTAGGTGTCGGTGGGGCGGATGTCCGCCCCTACCCGTGGGATATCCCTGGCGCGCTGGATACCGGTGTGGCGGTTCGTGGTCGTGATGCCGCAGACGTCTGGTGGATAGCGCGGCCTAGGCAGTGGCTCGAGGCGTTGTTTTTGCCGTCT
>WUQR01000125.1 GCA_009889515.1 Nitrososphaerota archaeon | reverse complement strand
GATCATGGTGATCGTGGCGTGGATAAGCTGGTGGGTGTCATCCAGCACCTGGCGATAGCGGTCGCGCTCGCTTCTGGGCAGGTTGGCCATGCTTTTCAGCCAGCCGCCGGCTTTGCCCAGAGCGTCGATCAGGTCGGAGAAGAGGTTGATTTTCATAGGATTGGCTCTGCTCGAATTTGGTTAGAAAGTCCATCCTACCCGAACATACACTGCTGCTCAGAGATTAACGCAAGGGTTATCGACGCCAATTAGTCTCCTAGATACACCCATTGCAATCTTCGCACAAAAGCTGCACGTCGTGCTCCTCCGGCATTCCAGTCATTATTTGGATCTAGAGCGCCTCCGGGTCCATGACATTGTGCGCAGAATGGATTACGCCCTTCTCGCATGGCTCTTTCTACTAGTACCGGATCATTGGCTATCCAACCCCTAGGTCTACCGACTTCGTGGACAATAATGGGTGCAGCGATAACAAATCCAACTCCTGATAGAGTTGCTCCTGCCTCTAGCAGTCCTGCAGAGCCCAACCACGCTCCGGTAACCTCCATTCCTCCGCCTACAAGACTTGCAGTGCCGCTGGTTAACTTTCCCGCAGTGAGAATCCCGGGATCTCGCTCGACATCTACACTAGCGAGCATAAAGGCGCCGCCTGCGGCATTCAATGCACCGGCGCCTGCTCCAAACCAGCGTGCTGATGGGTTCATCATTGGTTCTGGGATTGATGGAATTGGCCCCGCTGTTGTTCGGCCTGTTATAGTGGTTAATGGTGATCCATGGGCAGCGTATTTAGGATCAATCACACCACCACCATATTTCAAATCGCCAATCAATTCAGCAACACCACCAGAAATATTATCCCCCACACTGATAGCTGCTCCGGGCCTGGCAACCATAATGTCGATATTATGCGCCCCGGCTGGACCGCCGGGTGTACCCCCGATCTGTGTAACAATGCCATTCATGACTCGAACCTCAGAATAAATTCTCTCTGAGCCTACGAATCCAATTTGTTGCATTTCGCTGAGAACGGATGTTGCACGAGCATGAGCAGCCGTTCCGAAGGGACTAGCAGAGCGAGGGTTAAAGGTGGGCGGTCTCAGAGCTCCGGTCTCGAATCCTGCCTGAGCGTGTAAAAAAGTTAGCAGGTCGTCTATTGAGTTTGCGGCTTGCAAAGCTGGGGCAACCGAAGCCGTTGGAGCAGCGGAGCGCAAAAGATGTGCAGACAAGGAGAGACCACCGCTTACGCTAGCGACGGGCGAAGGCAAATACCGCTCCTCCTCTGGCAACGACTGCTGTAACGACTCTTCACGAGCTGTCGGTGTAGTTGGATCGATGCAACACTCCATCGTGGGGTCGCACTGGGTGCCCGTAGGGTCGGCGTACAGCAAGGGATTATTGCGAGCATAAGCAAATACATTGGCGCCATCAACTAACATTGCCGGATCACTGCTCACCCACCTCCCCACCCACGGCGCGTAATACCGCGCTCCGTGGTAGTACAACCCGCTCTCCTCGTCCCGCTCCTTGCCCGTGTAACGGTACCGCTTCGGCGTCTCGGTCTGGCTGCGCGCGGCATGGTAGGAGGTGCTGCCGTAGGGGTAGTACTCCTCGTAGGAGATGATCTGCGCCTCGTCATCCAACTCTAAGCTGGCGGAG
>WUQR01000124.1 GCA_009889515.1 Nitrososphaerota archaeon | reverse complement strand
GCTGGGGGATGCACCCGCTTACTAGCTGGCTGTTTGAAGAGCACGTGGAGTTCGAGGGGCCGCTGGCGTTGGGCCACGGCGTCACTGTGCCGGCGGTTAAATACGTGGGGGTTTTAATGTGGCTCCCTGGGCGTAAGAACAGGAGGCAGAAGCGGTGGCGGAGGCTGGCGTTGGGCAAGCTCTTCGCCCAGCTTACGCCGTGGCTGAGGTTTTTGGCAGACGCGGGGACTCCGGCAGTTGTGGGACTGGAGGACCTCAGGGGCATGGCGGAGAAGAGGGGCATCCACGAGATTGAATACGCCAAGATCTGGAAAAAGGCCATGGGCTCTTTCGGCGCTTTGCTCAAAGAGGGAGACGGCTACCGAGCTTACGTGGGGAGGTCTGTGGTCATCGCGCTCGACCCGAGGGGCACTTCGTCCATATGCGCTATATGCGCCGCCAAGGGGAAGACGACGCCTGTTAAGGCGCCAAGAGAATAGAAAGTCTGCAGATCTGCCGATTTAAGGCAGCGAAGTAGTTGAAAACAGCAAGGCGGAAGAATTAGACGCCGTACCTCCCGCCTTGTTAAGGCGTCGAGAGAGTTGAAAGACGCTTTCAACGGCGTTTTAAGGCGGCGAAGGGATGGGAGACGTCTAGACAGTTGAAAGTCGTGTTAAACGCCAGGAAGAAGTCCCGGCGCAACGGCGGGCCCGCCGAAGAACTTCCTGGCGTTTTTCAGCTCTCCTAGTCTGCTTGCTGGGGCGCGTGTCTGGTGGAGAATTTTTCATGATAAGGAGGGTGCGGGCCGAGGTAAAACCATATAAGATGTTTGTCAAGTCGGATAGTTTGGTTGACTATGTTGAGAGGGAGCTGTCCGGCGTTTTGACATCTACTGTCAATATTAGGCCAAAGCGCCACGACGTGTACCCCGTTTACAAGGCTGTCAACGCGTTTGGCGGCGGCTTGGTGGGCCTAGCCGCCGTTGTGCGTAGCGAGGTGGTTGACGAGGTCTACGTCCACCGTATAGTTGTATTTGCGAGAGATATAGATGGGCGGATATATCCGAATTTCTACAGG
>WUQR01000123.1 GCA_009889515.1 Nitrososphaerota archaeon | reverse complement strand
CGGGCGGGTGGGACGTGTTCATAAACATGGCGCCCAACAAGGCGGTGCTCAACTCCACCACGCCGCCGATAACACTGATGATAGGCGACTTCGCCATGTATAGAGTCAAGTAGCCCATTTCAAAATCCTACCGGCCTTTTTTCTCCTCTATGAGGAAGCTTGTGTACCTACTGGCGGTTGCCTACTTGGCGTTGGCCGCGGTGTACGTCTCGGAGGGCGGAGACGTGGTGTACTACTCCACGCTGGGGGGATTCGGCGCGTTAAACGGCCTTGGCCAGAGGCTGTGGCACGTGGACGCCCCCGGCGCTTTAATAGCCACTGACCCCATGGGCTCTTGCCTAGCCGTAGGCCGGCCGCTGACAAACGGCACCCACTGGCTGGGCTTCCTAGTGGCGCTTTACGTGAGAGGCACTCCGCTTTGGGGCGTCACGCTCAATTTCAACGCCACGGCGGTAGCCACAGACTGCAGGAGAGTGGCTGTAGCCGACGCCGCCGGCAATATTGTAGAGCTGGAAAACGGCAAGACTGTCTCTACACAGAAAGTAGGCGTCCCAGTCATATCCCTCCTCTACGACAACGGGACGTTGAAATACGGGACGTGGTCCCCCGGGAGGCTGGAGTACAGACTGAGATGCAACCACACAGTCGTCGTGGAGAAGAGGGACAGGCCCTATGTAATTGTAGACGGAGTCCGGTACATAGGCGTTGGCGAAATGCTGACGCTGACGCCCCCGGCTGCGGTCTCGCAAAACTGCGTCTTGGCTTTTGCGGCGGAGGGCGCGGTGTACTGGGGCTCCGCCGCCATCCCTGTTAAAGATCCTGTATACGCCGTTGTCATCTCCGGCGATGGCAGTGTGCTGGCGCTGGGCTTCGCCGACAGAGTTGAGATCTACCGCGGAAGGGTTCTCGTTGCCTCTATCCCAGCTTCTATGCCGAGGTCTCTGGCGCTGGACTTCCGCGGCCTCACCCTGGCCGTCCAAGACGACAGAGGGGTCTCTGTATACT
>WUQR01000122.1 GCA_009889515.1 Nitrososphaerota archaeon | reverse complement strand
TAAGCCATCGCTAAGGGCAGTATTCCTAACGCTGACGATCCGGAACTGTTCTATAGAGCAACTGCGGGAAACTCTCGTAGGGATATCTCAGGGTTTCTCCCGAATGACGAGGCGGAAAGACTGGCCGGCCAAGGCATGGATTAAGAGTGTTGAGATAACGCGTGGCCAAGATGGGAATGCTCACCCGCATTTACACGTGGTGATGTTTCTAGACTCGAACTACTTTAACGGGCGTAACTACATCAAACAGGAAAGATGGCGTGAGATGTGGCGAGATTGCCTAGGGGTTGACTACTTGCCGATGGTGAATGTCCAAGCTATCAAACCAAGGAAAGATGATAACAAAGGAATCGGTGATTGCGAGGAAGTGATTCAGTACGCCGTGAAGTATGGCGTCAAACAATCCAAACCGATAGAGGATGTCGAATGGTTTGGAGAGTTCCATAAACAGGTTCACAGGACAAGAGCGATATCGGTAGGGGGTGAACTCAGGCAATACGTCAGGCAAGCTAAAGAGGATTACAAGGCATCACGACAGACCGATAACCCCGTGGCCAGTACCGATAACCAAGTTGAGGATGTCTCGTGTGAGTCTCAGGAGTCTCGCGATGAGATCCTAGATAGTGTTACCCTCGCGTGGAATCCTAAGTGTGGCGAGTATGTGTTGCTTACCGAGGAAACGATCGAGGATGTGGTTAATGATCTGACGGATGGTGTGCCGTTTAGTCAGGTTGTCAACTGGTTGATCCCGTATTCTGTTTCAGGAGATTTCCGGCGTATATTAGCCGCGCTTATAATAAATATGAGAAAGATAAGAAACTCAAAAGAACAGGATATGGGAGATACTAGCTAGTCATGCTAGTGTCCGGATAGAGGATGTTCAGCCGTATAGGAGATAAACGGCACACAATCACAATAACCACATGGCACACCCGCATAGGTTAGTCATAGGGTTGAGAGAGACATCTCACCCTAGCATCCCGATGGCCTAATCCCTAGCGATTGCCGGAGTGGCCAGTCAAGAGTGACGAAGTCAGCGTAGCGAACTCTTGACGGGACACGTAGGCATATCGCTATAAAGGCCACAAGAGGGATGCTAGGGAGTTGTAGCGTGTAGAGAGAGGCAATGATGCCGTTGAGTGTTCAAGCTCGCGATCAAGGGATGAATGCTAAACCGCCCGTCACCCAAAGCGAGGCGGTTTTTCTGTGGTTAGGGGTGTGGGTGATCGATCGCCGCACTTCTTTTCCTTGATATATAAGGGATAACTTTCGGGTAGGGTAATCAGGGCGAAGCCCCACAGGGAGAGAGATTGCGGTCGATACCACTGTCAAAAGGCAAGGACAGGGTATAAAACGAAAAACCGGTCTGCGAGTGGATTTAGAAGGAACTCTACTGACCGGCGGAGGACTAAAAAGTAAAGATGCAACCGATAATGCCCGAAGGCGAGACACCATCGTTTGCGCCTTCGATCGTACCGGAAAATTTCCTTCATAAACAACTACAGAAACGGGTAAAACGCAAGCAATGTCAGGGATCCGTGCGTGACAAGTATGCCAAACTTGGCATGGAAAGATATGTAGAGCGCATGGACAAGTGTGCCGAGATACTGGTCATCGATGCGAAAAGGGGCGATGACGACAATTTAGAGCTATACTTCCACAGCCCGCAGTACTGTCGAGTTCGGCATTGTCCTATATGCCAAGACCAAAGGTCTAAGCGATGGCTAGCGATATTCCATGATGCAGTGCCCAAGTTACTAGAGAGTAAGCCATCGCTAAGGGCAGTATTCCTAACGCTGACGATCCGGAACTGTTCTATAGAGCAACTGCGGGAAACTCTCGTAGGGATATCTCAGGGTTTCTCCCGAATGACGAGGCGGAAAGACTGGCCGGCCAAGGCATGGAT
>WUQR01000121.1 GCA_009889515.1 Nitrososphaerota archaeon | reverse complement strand
TCCCCTGGATATTAAAACGTACTCCACGGAGCCCTTAACCTCCCCCTCCACAACTGCTGTGTGCATTACCCCCTCGCCGCTTTCAACGTAGATAATCACAGAGCCCTCCGCCGACTCCTCAACGTCTAGGACTACATGGCTAGCTATGTGGAAACCCCTCTCAAAGGCCGCAAGCTTTATAATCAGAGGCTCAACGCGTCCCCTTATTCTTACGTACACAGCCTCGTGTAAAACAGAAGCGTGAAGAGCCAAAATCTTGCTGTTTATCTGGAGGTGGCGAAAGACCTCGCCCCCAACCCCTATCTCAACTCCTTCACAAACGCCGTGATTAGCAAGCGCTCCGTTAAGAACCACTACTTCGCACTTGCTGGCTGATGCCGGCACGCGCTGAGGCTTTTCCAATCCCTTAAACCCCTCGAATTTTGACCAGTCTGTGTAATACCGAATTGTAGGCGAGTCGGCTATTTCTTGCCAGGGAAGCTTTGTAGCCAGTTCGACGCCTCGCGATCTCGCCGTTTTTATATCCATAATTGGAAGATCCGACTTGAGTTATTAAGCGTGTCTTCCTAATGTGTACATCAGGAACAGCACAGCAAAATATAAATATTAAGAACACTTAAAGTGTCCGTGAAGGGCATGGAATCAATCGACATGCTTGTAGCATTCACCCTTGTGGCCATGTTCATGCTAAGCATCTATGTACTTTCAAACTACTTCGCGGCTTCAACACAACAAGTCGTAACAGTCGCGGGAACACACCTAGACGCCCAGGAAGTCCTCAAAAAAATCTTAACGACTCCGGGATCCCCACCCGATTGGACCGATTTGAACCAAGTAGAAGACTTGGGACTGGCAGATCCCTCCCTTCCGGGGCAACTGGACTCCAGAAAGCTTTTAGCACTGGCCGTCGCGTCGGGCGTAGGCGCCGAGGCGCTGTGCAGGATAAACGTAGCGGGGCAGGACGTTCCGGTTACAAAAATTGGTTACGGCATATACCTCTGGGGAGCCCCCCAACAACAGTCTATCGACCCGTCTGTATATGAGAGGATCTTGAGGAGCCTTTTTGGCGCTGATTGGGATAAATACGACATGGAGATTTATATAAGGCCTGCGTTGAATATAAACATCGAACTCATGGATACACAAGCGCTTATTCGAGTAAGTCCGCCTGGCATTTACAGCTACGACGCTTGTGTCTTCTACTGGCCGCAGTACTCTACTGCCCAGTATTCCATAGAAATACTAGGGGCGTACTATTACAAAAAGGGCAACAAGTGGAATTTCACCATTGCGCTGTATAACGACGGGGTGCAGCCAGCAACTATAACTTCTATAGAGTTTAATGGCGTTAACCTACTATCCGCTCCCATTACTATAAATCCGGGCGATGTGTACTGCCCCGACTTCCAGCTCAGCGGAAAGCCAGCGAATACAAGGGTCGTAGTGAGAGGCGAAGGCATATACGCTGAAGCTGATGCCCAAAAAACCAAGCCTCATGGCCGGTGTAAGCCGCCTGATAAAAACGCCCCCGCAACCGCGCCTCAGGTAGTTTGTGTTAATGACGAGACTGGAGATGACGGGATAGGCGCAATCCCAGTGCCAGGCGGCACGGTATTTGCCTTTGCCTACGTGAGGGGGGTCGCAGTGAGGGGAGCTAACTACACTTACTACAGTCCATACCAAATATCACTTGTAGGCCTTGTGGCAAGACAGAACGCCGGCGTGTATGTGGTTCACTCAAAGCTCATCCAAAGCGCAACATCGACTTCGCTCTGCGGTTGTGACGACCCAGGGGTATCAGCTCTAGGCCTCCGTTATATTGGCGTCTTTCTAGGTGGAAAAACCGTGCCTTTGGTACAGAGCGCCACAATAAATCCCGGCTCTTCAGTTGACTTTAACGAGGTGTGTAACCAAGATTCTCTGTCTAGCGGTGCCTGTCTTATACCATGGAGTTTTATAGGCAGAGCTAAGTTCTTGATAGCCACTGTGGAGAGGAACTCACAGGGCGATCCGCCAAAATGTAACGGCATACCGCAACGCGATGTTATTGTCATGCCGCTGACGGGGGGCCTCCCGCCGCTCTACGAAATTCACTTCGCCACGTGGAAAAGGTGGACTGATAAGAGGCCCGAGGCGCTTGCAGTCTCCCACGCCTCAGCTCTGGCCGACGCCGGCGAGGTGACCTACATTGTCGACTTGTGGGTGTTTAGGAGATGAGGTGGGTTCTTGAGCTCTCCTTCGCCGCTTTTATTCTCATTCTAACCATCGCTCTGTATAACTACACGGCCCCGGCGTCTATAGCAGTACAGGCGGGGGAAAGAGGGAGGGTTTCTGAGCTGTCGGCATTTGCAGTGAGGTTGGCGGCTAGCCCGGAGTTCCTTTTCCGGCTACAGTATAGCTGGGAGGAAGCAGTGGCGCAGGCGAGGAGGGAGGCGGCGCTTATAGATCCCTTAGCCTCTGTTGACGTCTATCTGCCCACTAATGGCGTGTGCACTACGCCGCCCTCTCCGCGAATTGCAATATCGCTGGCAACAGTTTTGCCCAACGGAACGACAGTATGTATAGCGGTGTGGGCATGAGGGGCCAGGTAATTCTATTAACTGCAGTTATAATCGCAGTAGCCATTACCGTAGTTTTAATACTCCAGTCAGTGTCATCTTCATCGCCCGGTTTTGGAGGCGTCAGAGCCGCGTATGGAGTATTCTCAAGAGACGTCTCAAAGGCGGTGGAGGCTATTACATCGTATGTAGACTACATAGGCCTCGTCGCGCTGTTGAATTACACAGAAAACGTGGCACTGTATGCTCTGCCGCTAACTACGTCAAGTAGTTATTGTCAGGGGCCTCAAGTCGTTAAAACCTCGGCGGCGGTGAACAAGGCAATGCAGTTTTTTGTATTAAACAGAGCGGCGCTAGGCCTAAACGCGGAGATTCCGGGGTCTCTGTCAGGTTGCAAAACCATTGCCGCAAGGGGTGACAGAACTGCAGTAGCAGTGTGGATCTCTAAGCCTCCCAATGGCACGTCAACTAGCCAAGGCGTGTTTTTTATAAATCAAGGGGCTCTGCTACAAGCAAATAAGTTCACGGTAGTCCTCCCCAACAAGACCTATGAAGCTGGCTACCGCGTCTCTGTAATTGTGGACGTCTCGCTCCTTGCACTATCTAACCTCAATGCAACTAAGGAGTTTAGAGTGCTAGTCAGAGTGCTCGGCATAGATAACTACTGTCCCGCAACGGTTCAATGCATTAATATTACAGTATCTAGGCCGTATGCCTGGGCCGCGGACTTTTACGTACTCTCCAGATCTTTTACCAGCGACGCCATTGGTTACAGCCTAGGCCGCGCAGATTTCGACCTTGTGAATTACACTGAGTACAGCGCTGTGTATAAGATTAACAATATAGCTGGGGAGTATGTAATAAAGGTTTATGTGGGAAACATACCCCTGTACATACCGCCCCGAGACACGCCAAAGCCCGGCATATACGACAGCGGGTGTAGTAGTGGTTGCGGCGTCTATAGGGTGGGTAATGGGTGGTGTTCTATTGACAACACTAGAAATGCGGCCCCTGTAGTGTTGTATAACACTACAGGGGCCTATGTTAAATATCAAGCCTCCCACAACGTCACCGTGTTAAAAACGCCCTCAACTACTTACTGGATTGTCCACCCCCGCGGCTGGCTTAACCTCACGAATTGCCCCCAGGCGCTAAATAACGCCTTGGCCGCCAATAGACTCAACTGGCTGTACCCATGACGTCCCTGGAAACACTGATACTAACCGCCTTTGTCCTCATCGCCATATTTGCCGCGGTGCCAGCCATAATGTGGCAAATTTACCAATACCAGGCATTAGCAGAGGCGAGGGCCGCTGTGGCTTTTCTGAATGTACTTGCCGATTCTATTGAATCGGACATGGGCGCTGCTTATGCGCAGAAAATTGTGAATATGCCCCAACTGAGATTTGGAGAATTGACCTACTCCACTACCACATTGGGCCAGTGCAACGGAGCCCCTGTTTATAACACAACGCTTACATATAAATCACCATATTTATCTCTCTTCGGACTCTACAGAGGAACTAGGTGGAGGAGCCTTGTAGACGCTCCGGAGCCTCCCATTGCAATAAACGGGTGGGGGACTTCCGTGTCGCTGGCCCCGCGCATAGTCAGATATGGCAATATAGCCGTAGTGTTAAATATTACATACACAGCCTCCCAGGGAGCCCTAGGCGTGGGCATTTACTACGCAGTGTACTCACCAAAGACATACTCAGCGGATCAATGTAATTTTAATACTGGAGATACCTCCACTGTCGTTGTAATTCCCGTTGTTATAGAATTAAGATGAACGCCCTTCAAGTAGCCGTTTCAATGGCATTCGTGGGTATTCTGTCAGTAATTATTGCATGGATTGTCAACACACAAGCACAGATTGTTTTCGAAGAGGAAGCAAAGGCGGCCGCAGAGGCTTTGCTGGCCTCTGTGGTCAACCAGCTCCGCGTGGGAGCCTCGACGGCATCTATTTCCGGCGTTTATAGTTTCACGCAACAGATATCTCTGCCTTACTACTCACCGCCGTTTGATGCGTTTTACTACGCAATAACAATACGCAACGAGCAGGGCGTCTTAGTGGTATACATAAGCTTTGAGGCATACAGAGGGCGTGCGAGCGCCTATGTCGACATTTCTAAGGCAGTTTATAATATTTCGGCCCTCTACAAGCCCGAGGGCTATGTTCAGATATACGCAGATCTTGGGGAATCGTACAACTGCAGAGTGGGAGATGTGGTCAATCTCACAAGGGCGGGTTGTTACGTTAAGTGGGCAATGCCGAGCCCCTATACTGTTAGGAAAGTACAGTTTATTGTTGGATCATAGTAGTACAAAATAATTTATTTGATTTCCTCTCTTAAGTATTCCCATTGCAAGAGGCATGGTTGGCAACATTTTGGCCAGATCGTAGTGTGTATAGTGGAAGTAGTAGCGTAAAGCCTTCTTTCCCCATGGCACGACCCACAATTTAGGTCCCACTTGGCGGCCTTTTGCCACAGCCCACGTTGTTATTACAACTCTCTTTGCGACTCTCCTGGCGTTTCTCAACGCAATTGACGCAACCTCAGGCGGCATGTGGTGTATTACGGCTATTAAATATGCCACGTCAAATGCGCCGTCTCTAAACGGGAGCATTGTGGCCTCGCACTCCACTGAGTCTCCGCCGGGGGTTAGCCTTCTGTGTAAATCGCAGTGCACCACGTATTTATGTTCGTGTTCTAAGTAAAGGGGCTGGGCCCCC
>WUQR01000120.1 GCA_009889515.1 Nitrososphaerota archaeon | reverse complement strand
GCTGTGTGAGCGTCGAGCGAAAGTCTAACATGAACATTTCTCTCCTTGATGAAGTCTGCATCCTCTTGGGTCAGGAGCGCGGCGTTCGACTGAATCCCGAACTCAACATCACGCCAGTACCTGTCGATCACCGGGAAAATTTGAATCCCTGACCAAGAGAGGTTCACCACCATGCAAGATTCATTCCTCCCTTCTCCTCCACCCATGAGAGCACCTTGCGCACAACTCGATCAACGTCGTCACGGCTCATAACCAAGGGTCGCTTGCGGTGCGTCTCGGGTATGTAGCAGTACGCACACCGCATATTTTATGATGGAGCTCTATCACATGTCAACGAGATGGGAGGTCCTCATTCGCTCAGTGTCTCGCTTTAGAACATCTTGAAGCTCGCTATAGGCATCGCTCAACAGCCTGTGAGCTTGTTTGAGCTGCTTCGACTCTGCAATCACCCAAAGCAAGGTCTCTGGCTCCAACACCACAGAAGCACCCTCGCCTAGAGAGATCGTACGGAAGTCTGGCATGCGCATGGCAGACACCCACCCTTCATGCAGAGCCCAACCTGGGGTCCTTTGGCGGCGCACTGAGGCCCCAGGCCGGGCATCCCAGACAACTCACTTTGGATTACTGACGTGACAATGGTGCCCGTGGCCGTGTCCGGTCATGGCTACGGGCTGCCCCGGGTCTTGCCGCTCAGGGGTTGTCACTCTCAGCTTGAGTGCCAGCATTCCGATTACCCCCTTACTTGCAACATACGGTGGTGTGCTCCTCAGTGGCAAGCCGCTAGCTGAACGATTCCGTTCATCTAGGCGAACGTCAACGTTCGCCTAGACGAATGCAGAGGGAGAAGAAGAGTCTGGAACGAGGGTTCTTCCGCGAGCAGGACATTCGTCACCTGACCAGGCGCAGGCGCTCCAGGTCCGAGAGGAAGACCCTCGGCCACACAACGTCGATCAACCCCTTGGCACTCAGCAGCTGAAGTTCCTTACAGGTCGCTTGCTTGCTTGCTCCAATCATCTCCGCCAGGTCGCGGAGCGCGAGCGGCAGCGAGATCCGCAGTCCATCGTCCTCCGCTTCGCCGTACTCCTCTCCCAGATCCAGAAGCACCCGCACCAGACGCGTGCGGACGCGCGCATAGGCGAGATCGGCCAGGCGTTGCACG
>WUQR01000119.1 GCA_009889515.1 Nitrososphaerota archaeon | reverse complement strand
TATGATGCCGCCGCCAAACGGGTAGAAATTAGCGCCACTTGCGTACCACAGCCTAACCGCAGTGTTTACTGGCGCAACTACTATGTGGCGGATATTAGTGCTGGAAACCGTGGGCACTGCTGATAAATCACCAACAACAATTTTTAAACCATCAGACGTATCGCCTGGAAGTCTTCCATACCACACGTGTGCTTGCAATCCAGAGCCGAAGATAGACACGCCAACCTGAGACTCCCCTGTCATGATAAGCACGTTTTTAGTCGCGATAAGAGCGCCGAATGGGCTCATTACAGCAGATACAGCTCCCTTAGACGCCACTGTGACAATAACGCTGGAAGATATTTGTTGCGGTATGCTGGCAACTACATTTGGCGCGAGAACGTAGGGGCCATATGCTCCCGAGACAAGTCCGTTGGCTATCCAGTTATCCACAACAATGAGCGGAGCGTTGCCACTTGGCAGAGGTATCTGGCTGGTTGGTTCCTGCGCTACTGCCGGGCAGAAGTCGGTAACAGCGTACGTCGTTGAAACCAATCCGTTTAACACACGCGGGTGGTGGAGCGGTTTGCATACTGAACTCCAGATACCAGCAGAGGGAAAGCTAGCGGAACCGCCCGGTGAGGTATATGTAATTCTAACGCTTACAGTTGTACTGGCCGTTGCAGTAGCTGTTATTGTTATCAGCGAGACTCCAGGCGGGATGTTGCAAGTACCAGAGCCAGACAGCGAACAGACTACGTCGTATCCCTGTCTTACAGTAATTGAGGCCGATCCGGACACTGTAAACGCGTACGAGCCAGGGGCGGTGGCGAGCGCGTAGAGAGTAGCGCTCTGCCCAGAAGACAGCGGTATTGAGAGAGAGCTACCAGCGGAAGGCGCAGATGGCGCAGACCAGACCCAGCCAGTCAGCGTATACGTCGTAGGCACAACTGCAGTTGGAGAAACAATAGAAATGCCGGAGACTCTCCACACATATGCCGCTCCGAAGTGCAGTCCAGAGCTGTTAGCACTTCCTCTGTAATCCCTCACCGGGACTGGGGGGAGCGCCACGCCAGCCCCCCCGAGCCACACGTCAGCGGACGCAACTGCGCCAGAGACAGTGCCTGGTACAGCGCTAATGCCAGTCTGCGGTATTGTGTAGTCAACCGCTGGGTGGGCCCAAGTGCCGAAAAAGCCCACACTTGACACAGGCGGCCACCACCTGTAGTCAACCATAATTGCGTCAGTAGTCATGGACGTCCCGTTAGACACCCAGACATAGCGCACTACAACTCTCGCCGATACGCCAGACGGCGCGGCGGCTCTACTCAGTCCCCGCCACCACGGCGCCCAGACGCCGTTGTTGCTAGCCGTACTGGCGACTTTCGTCCCGTTGTAATAAATACCGTCGTTTGCAACCCACGTAAAAACGCCTGCATACGCGCCGCGCGGGGTGGCGTATAAATTGTCTGCGTCTGTTCTGACAACACCGCCACCGTACTGTCCAGCGTTGCCAACGCCTATCCACGGTTGCTGTGATACAGCGTTAGAGTAAATTGCAGTTATACCCCACCAGCTAGATACGCTGGACGTTGGCGCAAGCGCATAGGCAATAGACGCAGAGCCAGTCCAGCCGAAACCGAAAAGCCTGCCAGGTGAGTACGGCTCGCTCCATGCGGTATCCACATACGCGCCAAAGACGCGGGTAACTGGAATGCCGAATAATTTCCCGTTGCAGTCCCACGTACCTGCAAGCGCTCTCGGCGGCCACTGGGTGTAGTCCATTCCAGTTACTAGCGAGAAACCATGCGGTGCTGTGTTGCGCACAAGCGCTAGCACATGTTCTCGTGCAGTCACTGCTCCGCTCCACAGCTTAATCCATGCAAGGATTAGCGGAGCTGTTCTGATATCGCTCGAACTAAACAGATAAGCTCTTATGTTTGAGAACGACGTAGCTGGATTAGAAATAGTCGCGCTGTACACAAGCTGGCCATTGAACCAAAATCTGAGCGTTGAACCGTCCCAAGAAATTAACACGTGTTTCCACCCGATACCTTGCACAGTATATCTGTGAAGAGCGTTAGACGCATCAGTATACTTTATGCTAGTAACTCCGCTGTTTCCAAACCATATTAGATACGGAGACATAGCAAATGAGTCAGAGCCTACAAAGTAATACTGCGGTATAGGCGTTGGCAAGTGGTATGCCAGTACTTCAAAAGTCCAGGTAGCTGGCAGAGTTCCGCCAGACGCTCTGCAAGCTAAGTCCGCATTAGTAGCATACGGGTAGAGAGCAAGTGCTGATAGTGGCGCTGGATCTCCGCTCCATAATTTTTCGGTATCTGGCACGTTTGTATGTTGCGCAGGTACGTTTGTTGGCAATCCCAATTCTATTTCTACTACTATGTAGTACGTATAGCCCCTTATGGCTTGTGCTTGTTTTCCAGCGTAGTACATTGCACCATTTGGACTTCTGACTATAAATCCGTACCTGCCCGATACGTAGAAGTACTGCGATGGCGGATCAGCGCCGAGATAAAACGATGTAACTTCGCTATAGAAATTACTGCCAACTTGTATAATGCCCAAGTTCTCCTCGTAGTCATAGACAAGAGCGGCAATATTCTGTCCAGCCGAGACAGGGAGCGGGCAGTCTTCAACCATATTTGCTCCGTTAACAGTTGCTGAAGGGCAGTAAGTAGATCTCAAACTCGCCATAGGCACTATTGATCCGTTGCGCAACACAACCCACGACGTAGACGGGAAGAAGCGCAGGTGGACATACCCATCGCTGTGGAGGCCGCGCACTATCCACAGCCATGCTATATTGCCAGTACTTGTAACTGGTACGCGTAGGACATTACCATATGGCGTTCCGTGGAAACCCCTCCCACTTAAGTCAATATACTTTGATCCGTCATAAAACGTCGCGTCAATAAACACAACCAGACCAGATGCACTGACAATGTACCTGCTATATGCGTCAGAAATCTCCGTACTGGATAGAATACGCGTATAGACGCGGGCATAGGCAACATAGCCGTACCAGAAGAACATGGGATTACCATTTGAGCCTTCTTCAGCGCCGACATATAACGGTCTGTTTGTCGGTTTTGTTGTTGTTCCAACGCCTACACTCCCCCTATGCGTCCCGTTTAAATATCCATTCAATTGGCCATTATCAGACACCGTTCCAGCGATATGAATCCATCTGCCAACAATACTACTAGGATTGGCTAGAACTACGCCTTTCCAACTGCCATCGTGAACAGGAATCGCTAAATTAGTATATCCATTATCTATCCACCCGATAACAATTGATGAAGCAAAATCCCATCTGAAAGCGTTTTGACTAGCTCCAGTATTTCCGAGATTCTTTACAAAGGCTTCTGCAGTATATGCGTTGGAACTTATCGTAAAAGCAGGTGTAACTACGTAACTACCTTTTCCGTCTAAATACCAGTCGTATAAGTGTGGCGCAATGGCGTCCCCAGTTTGTGGCACAGCAGTGAGCGGTGCGTACACTCCCTGTGCTGATGCGAATATCGCTAATGCGAGTAGCGCTAACACGTATTTCATAGTTAAAAGACTGGCGATTAGTTAAAAACTCTACTCTCTCAGCGACCGTGCATACGCCACAGCTGAGAAAATAAGGGCGAGCACCGCTAGAGCCATTGCCAACATTTCTGGCACGCCGACTCTGGGCAAAACTAGTACGGATATCGCAGCTACTACCAAGCCGATTAAAAACGCAGACGCCCCCCCAACATATTCAGACACAAAGGCGAGTGTGAATGCGAGAGCTAGTGCAACTACAAGCGTAGCAAGGAGCGTTGCTGGGAGCGATCCTGTGGTCGCTGTGGTAATGCCGCGTGGCGGCGGTTCTTTTACAATAAGGTAGGATCTGCCGCCTACTGTGGCGTTTATCAGCAGTTTTGAACTCGGGGGTATGCTAAACTCCACGAAATCAACGCCAGAGCCAGACGCGACCAACCGTCCCGACGCGAGATCGTACACTTTGACGGTTATGTTCTGCGGAGTGCGCTGTACAGAGCCTTTTATGAAATTAAACACTTCAACTCTCAGCGTGGTGCTGTTCTTCCACACAGCAGTTATTACCATGCCGCTGGCAAAATCCGTATAGCTGGCACAGGCAACTATTTTAGTAATTCCCTGAAACGTGATGTTTACAAGCTGGCCAGGCAACGTACAGTTCTGGCCTATTGCAATAACGCTAGTAGTAGTTGTTATATCGATTGCAGCACCAACTGGTATAGTTGTAGTAGTTGTTATATCGATTGCATCACCAACTGGTATAGTTCTTGAGTATACTATGTAATACTCTGTATTAGGCATTGTTTGGACAGGCGGATTGGCGAGGTATATTGTACCCCCTGGCTCTTTAACTGCTATTAAATAGCCCTGCGGGGCGGTTATCCAAATGTTTGTAATGTTGACGTTTCCAATAGAAATAATTGCCACTACTTGGTATACGTACCCGCCTACTTCTATATACATTTGCGCAAAGACGAGCGTTGCAAAAACCGCCAAGAACAACAGCGCTTTCATTGCGGCGGCGGTACGCCTGCTATGTAGTACGCCATGTACACCGCAAGCGCTGACGTTATTAAAGCGCCAAAGCCAGCGATAACTGTGGCGGAGACGGGGCCGAGGACGCTTGCTACCACATACGCAGACGACATTATAATCTGCGTAACTGATGAGAGCACCGCTATGTCGAAAAGAGTCGAGACTGATCTGAACGACAGCGATAGGTAGTACTGTCCAGAGATGTAGCCGAATGACATGAGCGCGCCTACAGATAGCGCAAATGAGAGCGCAGACAGCGCCGCGTTTCTAAGCGCGTTTCCAATATCGCTTGCCTGGCTGATAATCGCCAGAGTAGTGAACGGCGTTGTTGGTATCCAGGACTCCACGTACTTCCCAGCCACTGACACTAAAACTACAGAGACGAAACTCCACACAATTGCGAAAACTGCTGCCCACTTGTAGATAGCTCTCCCCAGCTCGTACAATACTCCGATCACGCCAAAACTTACGCGTCTGTTTTAAAGCCTTCCGTAAGGTTTTTAACGCTTAGCGCGCATATAGACGTGCCAGGTAGCGGCTTGAAAATCGAGAAACGCGTGTGGGCATTTCTCACCCAGAGAGGCGTCTCAATAAACGAGGCTGTTGAGAAGGGGCTAAAAATACTGGCGCGCAATCCCTCTCTGGCTCTCAGACTCGCCAAAGAGATGCCAAGGGGGGAGCAACAGTTCACCCGCGCGTCGATAAGCCAGGAAGCTGACTACGTCGCAGAACAGCTTGCGGGCGCACTCGGTCTGTCAAAACATGCGGTATACGCAATAGCCGCATACGCCTACGCAAAATACCTCTCGCAAATAGTCTAGCGTTAGATTTTTTTACCAGTTTCTCCAGCTTTTCCATGGGCAGGAAAATTAAGAGAAGAGATCTCTTCGGCTACGCTACAGCTGGCGCGTTTGGTCTCTTCATGGCTGGTCTCGCCGAGAGAACATCAGCACAGTCTACAACTCCGTCGTTTTACATTACTGGCGATATTGCACAGAACAGACTGAAGTTAATATCGCCAGGCGATATCGGTTTTACGCTTGGGGGTAGCGAATACGTTCTCACAAAAGACGCATATGGATACCCGCAACTGAGACTGCCAGATGGCAGTTTGTTCAATTTGATAAAACAAAATATAGTAACAGTATTCCAAAAAACCGGTTCGTATTATGCCATGGATGAAAACGGGATTGTAATATGCAGAGATAGCCGAACTGCATGCATTCAGGAGGCCGTAAACCACGTCAACTCGCTCGGTGGGGGAATGGTATATATCAGACGTGGGACGTATTTAATGAAGGCTCCGGTAATACTAGATAATATAAGCAATGTAATAATAAAAGGTGATGGGCGGGATGTAACAGTCCTAAAGCCAGACCCAAACAGCCCTGCAGTAGGGTTTAAGAAAGACACTTCCACCCCGACATATAACCTAGTGTTTGAGGACTTTACAATAGACGCGGGCCTTTATGATGCTACACAGTACCAGGTGTTCGGTATATATCTGTGGATAAATACATATGATGTATACATACACAGACTGAAATTGATTAACTTTCTAAACAGAATGCCGATTCACACGGAAAAAGTGACCGGGTGGATTGTAGGAAACTATATCAAGACCACAATTACCGCCGACGCAATAGCACTTGCAGTTGCAGACGGTGGTCAAGCTGTAGTTGCTGATAACGAGATATATGATAACAAGTTTGGAGGTATAACAACAGGAGCATATAACGGGTACCTCACAATTGTTAATAATATAGTCGACACCACAGAAGGGTATGCGTGCATTTCGCTTGAAACTGCATTTGGCTACATCAGGAGAGCCGTTGTAGCAAATAATTCATGTATCGGTCATCCCGAAATTTATCCAAACAGTGATTTCAGCATAAACATAGGCAATAAATCTGATGTTGCTCTGGAAGAAGCTGTTGTTGTGGGGAACATACTAAAGCACGGAACAATATACGTGACGGGTGGCGTAAGAGTTGTAGTTGCTGGCAATTTGGTAATAGATCCAGTGTCTAGTATAGCTGGTATCATCATAGACAGCGTGCCACAAGGTTACCGTCCCACGATAATTGTATCCTTTCAATCCTCTTTTTGAGATTCAAAAATGTATCGCGACTCATTATTCGCTGAGTACAGTGATGTCTTTCAATCCTCTTTTTGAGATTCCAGTATGCAAACCGCTCCACCACCCGCGTGTGTTAAACGGATCTTTCAATCCTCTTTTTGAGATTCAATACCGAAGTGCAGGCAGCGCTTCATGTGTTTGCAATACGGACTTTCAATCCTCTTTTTGAGATTCATAT
>WUQR01000118.1 GCA_009889515.1 Nitrososphaerota archaeon | reverse complement strand
TGTCCTCGCGCGGTCAATAAAAGCCGTTTTCTGACCTGTATTTCAACTCTCTTACGCGGTCAATAGACGTCGTGTTTTGTCCTCCTGGGACAAAATACGCCGTTTTCCGTCCGCCTTTTCAACTCCTTAGTGCGGATATTTCACGGCGGTAATTGTCCGCCTTATTGACTCCCCCGGTCAATAAACGCAGTATTTTGACCGCTATTTCAACTCCTTCATGCGGATGCTTATTTGTCCCGTGCACTGAAACTTTCAATTATCCCCCGAATGACAGTACTCTCTCAATTTTAAATTACTGAAGAGTATAGACGTGTGCCTGCCGGAGCCTCCCTACCGCTTTGAAGACCCAAATGAGGTCGATTTGGTGTACGTCCTACTCTATACTTTTGACGACATCTCAGCCCACAATTACGACTACCTTCTCCCGCCGCTGTTTGAATTCGCCGTAAAGGGATATGACGTTGAGGAGTTGTTCAGACAGCTCTACGCCATTCTCAACGCGTGGAGGCGCTTCTGCAGGCAGAGGTGCTTCCCCGACTTCTGCATATGGGATTTGTGCACTGTCAAACTTGACGAGCTAGTGAGGGCGGCTGAGGAGGGCGGCGTTAAAATAGACCCCGACTTCGCCAAGGCCGTGTACAATCACACCGTAGTGTATAAGGCAACGACTCGCATATTTGAGGTATTAGAAAAAACTCTAACGTGCCAGCGCGACTTCACCACGTCTTTTTACGAGACGTACCGCGGGCTTGTATACGTGCGGCTAAAGCCTTGGGGGTGGGGGGAGAGGTGCGGGCCCATGGATGGCTGCAAGCTCTCCTCAAGCCCCAGCTATGTGGAGCTGAGGCCGGCCGGGAATGGGGTGGAGGCGTTCACTATGAACTGGAGGGCGGCCATATTCCTCTGGATGGCCTTTGACGGCGTCTTGGAGCTGTATTACGACGGGAGGAGGTACGGGTACAAAGTGACGTTTAAGGGAGACAGCGCTAGGCGCTTCGCCAAGGCCATGCTGAACCTCTGCTCCTACTACCGCAGACATGCGGTAAAGCCCAGCGAGGAGGAGTACCAAGAGGTGTTGAGGCGGCTTAAAGAGGCAGAGGAGGAGTGCGAGAGACAACGGCGTATATGCCAGAGGGCGTGGGACGCAATGATGGAGTATGAGAAGGCGTCGCTCCTCACTCCCTGGAAGCTCGATAAAATAGCCGAGCTGGAAAGGCGGCTTAAAGAGGCAGAGGAGGAGTGCGAGAGGAGCGGCGGCTCGTTCAAAGCCTGTAGAAAGTGGAGAGAGTTGAGGTTCAAAAAAATGGAAATAGAGTTCAACTTGGAGTCTTGGCAAGACGCAGAGACGCACTGCCAAGTGGCGGAGTCAATTGCCCATTTGGCCGAGGGGGCCGAGCCCCCCCTTATATCCGAGCACTTGCGGCAGTTCTGGCTAGTAACGGCGCGGATGAGGGGATT
>WUQR01000117.1 GCA_009889515.1 Nitrososphaerota archaeon | reverse complement strand
CTATACACAGGGGTGTTGTCTGAGTAATACTCTACTTCTGCCACGTAGTAACCTCCGCCGGGCTCTGGCCTTTTGTCAAAGGGATAGCCCAACTTAACTCTCAGCCCCTCTTCTACTAGCGTTTTAGATTTCCACCTCGCCTCTTCCTTTGCCTTTAAAATAGCCTCTATACGCCTCTTTAAGTCCCTCAGCCTCTCTCCGCTCCCCAGGGCGCTGAGGATATCTGCCTCTCTTAAATACGCCGATGATCCAATCTCCAAGACTTTATACAACTGTTCAGACAGCTCGTATATTTCAAACTCGCCGTAGCTCTGCGGCGGGAGCGCTCTTAGTGATATATTATACAACTTCTCCAAGAGGTCGAGATACATCGTGTACTCATCGCGCTCTCCGCCGGCCCTCAAAACCATATCCACTACTAAAACCGCCTCGGCCCTCTGCCCAAACCGCCAGATCCTCCCCACTCTCTGCACGTGTTTAGTCGGGCTCCAGACCACCTCGTAGTTCACCACTACGTCATACATTTGCAAATTCACTCCCTCGGACATTATGTCGGTGGATATAAACAGCGCCGTGTTAAAAGAGGAGGCCAGCGCAGCTGCCTCTAAACTGACGTCGAGTCTCTCCCTGGCCTTAGAGGTGACGTACATAATGCCCAAATCTCCGCAGTCAGCCTTGGCGAACCCCTCCCCCGAGTCTACCACTCTGCACCCACTCGCTATTGACTGAAAGAGGTACTCCGCCGTTGTGGCGTATTCAGTAAATACGAGCACCTTCCTCCCCCTCCACAAATCCAACAACTTTTTCAACGCCTCTAGTTTTCTATCGGAGGCGGAGGCAAATTTCCCCGCAAGCTCCGCTAGCTCTCTCCAACCCGCGATGCTGCCTATACAGGCGTCGAGCTCCCCCTCCTCGAGGACAGACGCGTCGCAACTCCCCCCGACTACTCTCCCCAAAGTTTTAAAAAACGAGGCGGGGCTGGACATCGCCCTCTTCTCCACAACTACCCGCACAATGGGGTCCACGTTGGCGTTTTTAAGCCTCTGCAAAACAGCCCACAGGGCTTGGGCCTCCTCTTTAGTCGCCTTAACTTGTACAATCCAGTAGTTTAGGCGGGGGAAGATCCTCCGGCCCTCGTACTCCTCCACATCCCGTTTCTCCCTCCTAATTACCAGCCCTCCGACCAGCGACGTGAGGAAGCGGTAGTCCTCTTCATATCCTGTGTGCGGCGTGGCGGTCAGTAAGAGACAGCCTGCGGCTTTTTTACAGAGGTGCGAGAGGTTCTGCCGCTGCGTGTCAATTCTAATTTTATGCGCCTCGTCTATAATGACGAGATCCCACGCAATGCGGCTCAACGCGTCTAGGTAATTGGGCATTTTGGCCCTGTCCATTGTGATTAAATACGCCCTGTGGCCCAGCGGGAAGTCTGGGCTTTCCACTAAGTAGTATGGTATTTCAAACTTCTCCAACTCCCCCGCCCACTGCCCCAACACGGCCCTCGGTACTACGACTAAAACGTGATTAACTCTGCCCATCTCCATTAAGGCCTTAACTAAGAGGAGGGCTTGTATCGTCTTCCCCAAGCCCACGTCGTCAGCTAACAAGAGCCTAGGCTGGGGGAGCCACAATACGTCTGAGACAAAGTCCAGCTGGTGTTTATACAACTCCTTGCCCGCCCCCCTGAGTATTTCTATAAGCGATACCATTACGGCAACGCGGCCCGGTACAACTTGGCTATTTTAGCAAAAACGTCTACAACCCGCCTGCAACCGCCGCCCTCAGCTCTGCAAAGCCACAGTCTGTAAAGAAAGGCGTCTGCCAAGAGGGAGACCTCGTGTAATCTCAAAGAGGCCGCTAGCAATTCGGCGTCTGCCCGGGGGAGGCGGCCCCGCCTGGCCAATAGGTAAACTAACGCCCGCTCAAAGGGGACTCTGTCTTTAAAGACGAGAGCGCCGTCTTCCTCAGCCACGTGACGCCCGAACTCCCAAGGCCAAAGCTTTTTCAAAAACTCCGCCACCTCCTCCAGCGCCACCCCCACTTCAAACCTCCCCTCTTGGGCCACCACTACAACTCTGCGGCTCCCCCTTCGTCTAATTAACATATCTCCTCCACCTCCACTTCAAAAGTATACCTGCCTCCCCTAAGTCTCTGGGCCAAATCGCCGTCTACCTCCACTGGCGGCGTGAATTCGAACTTCACATCGGCAGAGGGAGACAGAGTCTCTAAAGCCGCCAAAAGCCTCGCCGCTCTGTCGCGGGCCTCTTGCGACGAGATATTAAACCGGGCCTTGACGTCTAATTCCGCGTCCCCCGCCGTCTGCATCGCCGAGACGTAAAGCTTAAACGCCGCCCCCCTCCTGCTAAAGAACTGCAACAAGTCGCGGGCGTCTTTAACAGTCGTGGCGGATATATACCTCACCCTCTCCCCCGCACCCACCTCGTATTTAGACTTTAATTTTTTACACCTCCCCTTAATGTTCACAACGACAGTCTTCCTATCCCTCGCGCCGTCTTTAAACACGGCCTCAACCTCTAACGAGTAAGTGCCCGGCTCAGTAGGCAGTTCTAACTCGAAGAAGTGGACTTTGCCAGAGGCGTCATCCTCCCGCTCAATTCCGCCTATTCGATAAGCCACTGAAATTAAGTCGTCGCTCCCCACTACGTCCACTCTAATTTTAGACCCCGGATTCCGCTCGATAGAGGGGGCGGCAACGCCGTCAATTCTCACCTCAATTGCCTTTTGAAGCGTCTCCACTTCTAAATGCCCGTCTGAGAGAAACGGCCACTCGCCCCTCGACGCCAGTAAATCATCCACCGGCTTTTTGACCTCCTCCCCGCTGGGCCTCTTATAGACTATATAATAGCGAGTTGCGTGTGTGGAGAGAGAGGCCATTTGTTTTAAAAAAGCCTCCACGGCCCAGTCCTGTAACTGGCCCCTCCACCTCAGCGGCGCTACGCCTACGTTTTTATCCAAGTGGGGAATCTCGCAGCCAGTTTTAGAAAGCCACACCACCTCCCCGTCCACTTCAAAAAGACAGCTACACCCGGCGCAGTAGCTCCGCACGGCGTCTATAAATTCGTCGAAAGACATGGGGACTGGGGGGAGTCCCTCGTTGTTTAAATAAAGGCTCCAGAGATCTCCCAGTTTTTTAAAGCCGTTCCACTCCACTTGGGAGAATACCTTCTCAACTACTTTGCCCACAAGCTCCATTTTCTGCCTAGCCAATTCGCCTAAGTACTCGTCTAGTCTCTTCACCTCCAGCTCATTAAAGCCAGCAATCACTCTCTTCAGCCACATATAAGACACTGTTTTTAACAACGCCGCGGCGCGCTCCTTCCACCGCTCTACTCTCCCTCTCAACATTTGCTCCATCTCGCGCCTGAGCCTGTCCTCTTCAAATGAGAAGAGCTCGGGGAAGTAGTGGTTTAGGTTTAACAAAACCTCCTCTGCCGCCTTGTACAACTGGCCTAGGGCAACGGCGGCCTCTCTAATATTCCTAACTTGGACAAACTTCCTCAACACCTCTTCAACGTCGCGGGGCACGGCGCCTGCGTCGTCGCGCCTTACGTAAAATAAGTTATTGCGCCGCTTCACAATACCGAATTCCGACAAGTCGACAGCCAGGGCGGATTTATCGGCGTCTTCAAGAGCCTTAGACCACTCCTCTCTATTAGTCAACACTACCACTTTGCCAAAGGCCCTTTTCCTATCCCCCACGCCGGAGATATAGACGGCGGAAAAGGGCCCGGCCCTCTCTCTGAGCAGAGACGCCAGCTGGTCCGCCACTACGTCTATGCCGTCTTCATAGGAAAATTTAGACATGGCCTCTCTCAAGGCGTGAGCCTCGTCGCCGATATACCAGTATATATACCTATCGCCGAGTTTCTCCACGTGAAGTCCCACGTCTGAAGCCCGGGCCAGCGCCTCCTTGACGTCCACTGGCCTAATATCTAGCGCGTTGTAACTGCCCAGAATCAGCTCGTCTTCAGTGGGGTACAAGACCGCCGACGGCATTAATCTGCCTATAAAAGAGGCGAGGAGTATATGCCTCAGGACAGAAACCGCCGCCTTAGTGCCAAGCTTCTCCACGTCCTCTTCGTACAGCTTTAACAAGGCGGCCCAGAAATCCGCGTGGGGGCCGCCTATTAAGAGGAGCTCCTCTGGCTCGGGCAGGTGGGCAAAAGTTACCAGCTCGCCCTCAGAGGCCTTTACATACGCCCTCGCAAGCGTCCTGAGCAACTCCCTGGTCAGCTGGACTCTAGTCCGCTCGGCTAGCGACTCATCGGCGAGATCTAAAACGAGTTTTAAAAACACCGGGTTGAAGGGATAGGTCTCCGCCACTTTCCCCTCGAATTCCCTCAACAACTCATCTCTAACAACGCCTTTTAACGGCGCTGTATCCACGCGGCCCGGCTTAAGCCCAGCCCACCTCCTGAAAACAGCCGCTATGTTGCGCACAGTGTCAAGACGTATTCTGATGGCGTTCATCCTCTCCACAGCGCTGAGAGATCTAGAGGACTCCAGAGAGGGGCCACCCTCGGGGAAGAGAGAGTAAGAGACAAAGAGATAGACGCCGCCGATCTCCCCAGCCACTTCAGCCAGCATTTGAATCCACTGGACAAAGCCCGGCTCCTCCTCGAGGTACTGAGTCTCGTCGAACAAAATGACGACAGGCGCCTTCTCCCGTAATACGCGGCGGAGCTCCTCTTTTGTGGAGATAGACCTCAGCCTCTTCTCAAACTCGCCGAGGACGCGGCCGGCGCGGAACACAGCGACGGCGGGAGTTTTAGCCAGGGTAGGCGCCGATATATCCACTCCGTAATCCGCCAAGTGCCTCCTGACGCACTCCCCAGCCCCCTTACATTTCCCGTAAAGCGCCAAGACGTGGAGGGCTAGGGCGAGGAAGTGGGACTTGCCGGCGCCAAGGAGGGCGGGGAGGGTGTATATCTGAGACTCCCCAGCCTCCAGCTTCCTGAGGAAGTCCTCTAAGTACTGCCTAAAGGAGGGGGTGACGTATGTAATGCGGAAGAAGGAGTCGGGATCGCAGTACGCCCTGTGCGCCTCCTCCGGGCTCTCCCCTCTGAAGAGGGACTTATACACCTCATATATATCAATGGCGGGGCTTATCTTGCCCTCTGCGAGCAATTTGACATAAGACACAATGAGAAATAAAAACTACTTAAAAACAGTGCCCCCCTACTGCCACCACTCCAAGCCGGCGATAGCTCTTGCCGTCTTTACGTCTACGTCGTCTTCGTCTAGAATCCCGGCCCTGGAGAGCTCCACAAGCGCCTTGGCCAGGGCCGCCGCCTCCTCCCTAGCCTCCTTAGAGCACGTGACTGGGGTCTTCGCCAGGAGGTTTAGCTGGAGCTGGCGCAGGCAGTCAATGGCGGGCGACTTGCCGCGTTGGTGCGCGTAAATTCTGCGTATTTCGTCAACTGTGTCCGCTCTCGGCGCCAGGACCTCAAAGGCCTTGCGCTTAGCCACGCGTGGGCCGCCCGTCTCCACCTCTCTTATCAGCCCCAGCCTCGCCATATCTACGTGAGAGACGCCGGTGGCCCTCTCCACGTGGGCGAGGACGTCGCTGTCCACATACCCCCTCTCGCTCTCCATAATGCGCAGGGCGAGGTAGGCGTGGGCCGCCACGTCGCTGATCTTAACGCCGGCTCTCCTTAGGAGGGCCTCGAAGGCTATGGCCACGGCCTGCCTCATGAGGCCTTCGGAGTCGAGCTCCACGCCGGCGAGAGTAACGGGGTAGTGGGCGGTGAGGTATTCAAGCGCGGCCATGTAGGCGTAGACCCACGCAGTTGCGCCGTTCTTCCCGCCCGCGACCTTAAGCCTGCGCTCCATACGCGAGGCCACCTCCTCAACGACCCTATCCCTATTGGCAGTGAGCTCAAGGGGCTTGGCCTCCTTCCGCCTGCGCCAAGCAGAGACGTATCCCCCCAGCACCGAGGCCTTCCCCCTGGCCACCACGCTCTCCTCGCTCTCCGTCTCCACGGGATACGCGGCGACTAGCTCCAGCCCGTTGACCCGCCACAAGGCGTCCACTAGGGCGGCCCAAGACTCCGGCTTTTTAGCCACGTAGTAAGTAACGAGGAGGCCCTCCTCCTTCAGAAACCTCAGCACGTTGGAAAACGCCCTGGCCAGAAGCTCTCCAAAAGAAGTCTTCAGCCCGAAGTGCTCCCAACGGCCCTCGTTCTCCGACACCTCCCTCGGGGCGAAGATCTGCCACTGCGTCGGTATTTCAAGCCCCAACTCGTCGAAAAACGCCTCGGGCAGAAACCTCGGCCTAAGCGACTCGCCGTCGTTATCGCTAAGCGCCCTCTTCAGCCACACGAAGTAGAAATCGCTAAGCTCGGCGTAGGCAACGTCATAAGCATAAGGCGGATCTGTGACGATGACATCAAACTTCTCATCGCCGAGCTTGCTCAACGTAGTGGCGTCATCAAGCAGAACCTTAATCTCGCCGAAGTAGCTTGAAACAGGTAAAAGATATTGTATGCTGTTAATTAACGTACTGAGATTTCTTAAATAGGAACCTGTCCAATTAGTCCAAGGTGCCATGTCATACCAATTCCACATCATGGTGATACCTCTCATCGAGAGGGTATGCCCCATTATCAGAGACTGATTCCAGCCAGCCATCATGGAGTTGTAATCTGTATATTTAGTAAGAGCTATTGCCAGATATGTCGTTACAGCCCCAGCGTGCTTAAACGCCTCTTCTCTGCCTTGGCCTTGTTGAACCTTCTCCTCCTCAACCTTCTTTCCAACTTCGCGTATAAGCTTGACAAGCTTCGTAAGGGTGAGAAGCTGGCGTGGGTTGAAAAGTTTATAGAACCTGTCAAAGCCCCATGTCCATATACTTAGTTGACCTGCAGTTCCCATTTGGTATTTCCATAATTCCTCTGCTGGTATGTCTGGATCTCCCCACATCTGTCGTAGCCTTTCTGCGGCTTTCCATAGTTTTTCTGTGTCTTGGGGTGTGGCTGGGGTGAATTGGAGGTCGCCGTCTTTTATGTGGACTTTGGCGAGGAGGGTGGGCCTCGCTGGGCTGTTCCTCAGCTCGTCTAACGTTATCTCCCCCTTCAGATATTTCTCGTAGCGCTCGTTCCACTGCCTAAGCGCCCACTTGACGTACCACTCGCCTTCCCTTTTCCCGGATTTCACTACCTTTCCGTTTACCACGCGGTGGTTTATCTCGGCGCGGCAGTGGAGGCATTGGGCTGTCTCCCGCCTCGCGTCAATATTCTTCTGCGGCACTACGTACCTCCTCCCCGACCACTCCACAGAGCCCCCTCCCTCCTCCTCTCTCGTCGACACCTTTGCCGAAAGCTCGTCGCAACCGCCTTTTCCCGACTTTCTACACTCCTCGTTGAGATCT
>WUQR01000116.1 GCA_009889515.1 Nitrososphaerota archaeon | reverse complement strand
TTCTCCGTGGTTAAATGTCACCAAATTCGCTTTATACCTAGGAAAAGCCGCGTTGTTAGCGCTATTATAGTAATTAGAATCACGACAGGTGCAGGAATTATAAACACCACCTTAGCCGCGCATGTCCCATTATAAGGTACCACAGCCCATTGAGGGAATAGGAGGGCCCTAAAATAGCCCACCACGTCACCGAATTGGTAATAATTAAAGACCTCATAAGTTAAAGAGCCAGCCTTTGTGAAATAGTGGACCACTGGGAGGTATATATCAACGCCGTAAAAATTCGCCTCTACTAGCTTCACCGCCCACCCTTCACACGTGTTTGAGGGGACTGTGATAACAAGGCTTAGTGGAGGGATATAGGGGTGCGCGCTAGGCGATAACACGAAACCGCCCACGCTAGGATATCCGAAAAACCACGCTAATTGTAGCCATGAAATTCCCAAAAAAATAATGTAGACAAAAACCGTTAGTTTGCGCCACATTACAAAAATATCCTAGAAATCACGTCTTTACCTGTACCACAATAGGATATCGGCTTACCGCTCTTCACGTCAAACTCAATGACACAGACCTTCTCCTTATCAATTAACCGTCTAGCGGTCTCTTTAGTGACGTCACATTGCAGCGTGAAGTCCCCATTAGGCATTGGTTCAACTACGCATACGGGAGGTCTCTCTTTAGCCTTAAACAGTTCTAATACCATGGTATTAAAAAGGGAGGGTATAAAAAAGGAATTATGACTTGGTAATGGAGTTTTCTATAGGCCGCGTAGGGATTAGGACCTCCACTTCGCATGGGATATTGACTATATTATTCCCTGTAGTGCTGATAGAACAAGTAGGAGGCGTCACTATAATGAATTGTCCACTAATCCACCCGCTTTTCATGATAATTTGATAGCCTGTAGTAGTATAAAATACGCTTGTTATGACCCCGCACAGTTGTGTATTTCCTATCTTTAGATATATAGCATTACACAAGGCTAAGGTAGGTACTAGCTGGGCTTGTGCAGAGGGGGAAGCGGTAGTCTGGGTATCTGGCTGTGCTTGTTGAGGCCTCACAACAACAACGGGGGCACGCGGTTGTGAATAAGCCATGTATATGGAGTATATCAACAATGCCACTAGCAATATGAGAACAATTAGGCGTCTCACAAAAAGGATTATAGTTTAGTTAAAAAACCTATTGGTTTAAGGAATACACGCACGCGTTCATTAATAGCGCCGTGCCGTTAATGACAACGTGGTCACCCACCCTAATCTCTTGTCCCCCTAAAACCACATAGCCGTCTCCTTTTAGGACTATTAAGCCGCTTAATACGCCACTCTTAATTTCACAGCTAAGCTTAGAGGCCATAGCGTATCCGTTTCCGTCAACAACAACTATGCCGTTAGCTATCACCGCATTACTAAAGTTTAACTCTTTCCCCTGCAGGAGGTAATAGGTGCCATTGTAGATAAGGACTGTCCCGTTATAGACGCCGTCAAGCGTATTATATGAGGTAATCACCGTGACAGTCCCTATGCCTAACACCGTGGCTAAAAGAAGTATTAGGTATCTGTACATGACTGTCATATCGCCTCTGATTTTAATGTTTTCTCATAGATATAAGCCGCAATTCCCAGAACAAATAGTAATAAGAAAGCCGTTAAATTCGCCGATAGTACAGCATTGTAGACCGCGTGACCTGACAGTGAACCTATAAAGCCGTATTTCTTGTAGAGGTCCCACAGCCACCTTGTCCCAATATGTATTACCGTTAGCACGAATAAGGCGAAAGCGGTGGCCAATAGAGGGTCTTTGGCGATGTTATTAACAGCGTATACGGCCCTAGAGGGATAGTGCAATAACACGAAAAACGCGTTAGCAACGGGAATAGGCCTACCTATCAACTCCTCATAGGCAATTACGCCAGCCCATAAAAACGGATTACCTCGGTCTAGAAATCCGAATACACCGCTTAGCGGTCCTATGGAGAGAGCGGTATACTCTATATGTAGTAGTGAGGAGAAAAGCGAAAATATCGTGAGTAGAAATGATAACAGCATTGCAATGGCTAAAATCGGAGAACGGCTTAGGACCTTGAGGGCCTCATAAATGGGCACTACTATTAATAGTCCTATACGGAGTAAGCCTCCTAAGACAGATAGCTTTAAGCCAGCAATTACCGCGTCAAGAGGATTACCCTTTACAATTTTCAGCTCTTTCAACATAAACGCTGCCACTATTACGGAGGCCGCCACTATAAACTGAATAGAACCTATGAGGCCGAAAAACGCAATTATATACAAAAACACTAAAAGAGGCGGCGGCAATTCATGCCTTGTCCAAAATTGTATTAAGCCGTAGACATATGCATATACTAGCGCAGCCGCCATGAGGGAGGAGAGCGAGATGCCGAATATAGCCAATACTATTAACGCTGAAACTAGCGCTATCGTGTGAGTTGTGTAAAGGAATAGTCTAGTCAGCATATTACACTATTGTTATTGCTGTGGCCCACATTGCAGAACCCGCTAGGTGTTTTCTGTTTAGCACTCCTATTGCCAGTTCAATAATCGCCACAACAGCGCCTAAAGCTGTCAACTGGGCGGCTGGGATAAGTGCGCCTAGGAGGAATAGTACTGGGGCCACCTCTCCCAGGGCCTCCAGATTACCTCTAAGGGCCCTGGAGAATTGGCTCAATAACGCAATAGCTAAGGCTAAGCGTAAGTAGTCTGGAATACTGTAAACTAAGCCTGACAATATAGTGAACCCTAACACGACATAACCCATAGCCAATAGCGGCTCTTCCTCAGCCAACGTCATTAGCCGTGGTGATAAGAGAGACCATGCTAACAGTGAAGTAAGCGCCACGCCGAAACCTAAGAGGCCTAGGACTTCATAGACGGCATTGAAAAACGGAGTGATAAGCGTTATTGATATATCCCTAAGAGCGTTAGCAATTACCGCATTGTCAGAGCCCCAAATTATGGTCAGCCCCAGCAATAGACCTATTACTCTTTCTATCACCCTTTCCTCTTGTCTTAGCGCGTAAAGAGCAATGGCTGAAAATATAAGCGGTGTAAAGTAGGCGTAATATGCTGGGGCCTTAGCCGCTAAAGCGCCGCTTACAAAAAGCGTAATGAGAGCAACAGGAATAGCGCGCCTGTTGAATATGCCAATAGCAATGAGGCCTAATAGTCCCGCACCTGGAGGTAGTATCATTAAGTTAGCTGTCTTAAGTGTTATTTAAGCGTTCTTCACTTTATCAACTACCTCGTTAGCCGAAAGAGCTAGAAATGGTAAAAAGGGACATATAGGTACATTGCTAGCCATTTCCAATACCTTTACCTTACCGCTAGTTTTCACCTCCTCAAACAATTTTCTGGGTATTGGTTTCCACCCTTTGTCATATTGTATACAGGCCACTACGTTAAGCGTCACCTTGACGCATATCATCTTAGCCACGAAATACTTTCTGTTCTTTTCTATAATCATCTCATAGCCTTTGCCTCTTATCAAATACATCACGCTGTTTAAGAAATGGAATAAAAAAAAGTCTAACGGTTTACCTTACAAAAATTTTGACTTCACTCTTAGAACTGGGAATTGTGGCCACCCCCGCGGCGTATCTCACCACTATAGGGGCATTGTTGACATTAAGAGATATGTCATAGCCTTTGATAGTGAAGGTTTGGCCAGTACCCTGACCCGCCGTAGGCATGAAAATTGAATTCGTTTGGCCAGTACCGCTTACGTAGGTAACAAAGAATCTGTCATTTGTGGCGTCATAGCCACTCCCAGTCAGCGTATATTGTACATTTGTATTGATCTTATTTATCACTTGAATTTCACTAGCGGTAAGCGCTTGTCCTATGTAAAAGCCTTTAACCGCGGTGGGTACTAACTTCACGGCTATATAGCCACCTGGATAGTAGGTGACTAAGTAGGCGCCTGAGGTTAAGTTAATGAATTGAATAAAGTCGCCTAAATTGTCAACGTAAGAATCGCGGACAATGGTGGCGTTAGGAATACCATGGGGCGCATAGACCGCGATAGCGGCCCCATAGAAATACCTGTAATTCACAGTGGTATTTGCGGAGAATTGGGCCTGAGTGAACGCGCCTTTCCAATAGGCCGCGTTTCCTGCAGGTATTAGTCCCGTAAAGTTAGGTTCTACATATACAGGGATAGGGGTCACTGCCACATTCAATGTTACAACAACAGCTGTCACACTGACTAGCGCGGCCACTAACAGTGGAATAGGTATATTACGCATGTGTCTAATATCGGTTAGTTATATAAGATTTATGCCTAGTAGGAAAATGGCCGCCGTGATAAAAGGCAGATTATACCACAGCGAAACCGCTAAGCGCCCTGGGGATATAATGTCTAGGAGAATATGCGTTAAGCCTAAGGCAATGCCGTATATCAAATTATCTATAGATAGTAATACGCCTAATGCCAGCGATAGAAGGTCATGCCATGGGGCCCTCCTAAGGCCGCGGTGACCTAGGAGGTCTGTCAGCACCGTGTGGGTCACGGAGAGAGGTAAGGAATTGCTTAGGGGGACCCCTAGGTATTCCCCTATTAGGACACCGTATAAAATGTGGGTTATCCACTTCACGAAGAAAAAAAGAGGGAATTATTTACACACCACGTCAACGTCAACGCACCTACCACACGTCACTCCTATCACCTCCTCATCATCGCCCATAAAGTCCTTAACCGCCACGACAACATCGCCGTTGATGCGCCTCCCACACTGGTCACAGGTTTTCTTAAGCCACCCATAAACCGAGGCTCTCAACACTACGTCTTGTGCAATTTCTAGAAACCTCTCAATTTCCTCCCTAGGGCCCTCCTCTGGGGTTATCGCGCACACGAGGCCTTTCTTCTCATTGATTATCACTATTACGTCTCTCCCTTTTTTCGCGGGCGAATTTTTGTTTTTCGGTTTCATGTTTTATACTAGACTATAAAAGCTTAGAAAGGCAATTTGATTGGTAAGACTGCGCCGAAAAGTCCTAATCCGATTAGGTAGAGGCCTAGCGCCTTTTTCCTTGTCAGGAGGCCCGCATATCCACTAGTGAATAGCGCGGGACCTAGGTAAGGGAATATGATTAATACTAGCGTGTCTATGAGGGGGGCCATAAGTGAGGTTTTCGCTGGCCTTAGAAGCGCCGCTAGGGACACCCCAGCGATAAACAGTAGTAGTGCCACGAATCCTAAAATCGTGAACACCACGGTCCATGATAGCGCTATCGCCACTATAGCTATCCCAATTGCAATGCCTATGGCTATCGCCACTAGGGTGAGGAAAACAACCGCAGCGAAAGCTAGCGGTAGTGCGATTACTATACCTCCGTAGTAAGGCGCTAAAAGAGCCATTACTCCTATCGGCATAGCCTTGAAAAGGGCGTAAGTGACTATTTCCAATGCACTTTCCAGGAGGTCTATAGCCCTCATTACTATTTGAACTAAGAGGCCCAAAATAAAGCCCGCGATAATAGAAAGCAATGAGAGAGGCGATAGCGCAAATGCCACCCCAGCCACAATGCCTAGGAATAGGCCTTTGAAAGTCATGTCAATTAGTGAAGTGACAATTGTGCCAAAATACTGTCCAAAGGCCTGCAGGAATATGTCATTGATATTTAATGCAATGACAGCGCCGCCTATAGCGCCTAGTGCGGCCGCTATGCCACGTAAGAAGTTCTCCTTAGCTATTAAGTAGACAATAGCCGTCACCGCAATTCCCTGGATTATAGCCAGATATGGTTTATCGGATATACCTAATGACACAGCCATTGCGCCGAAAACAAAAGCATCAAGAGGTGGTATGACCACTAACAAAATGTATATACCATATTTGGCTAAAGGGAGTACCTCGGACACAAGAAAAAAACGTGGGAGAGTTTAATAGTTTACGGATTAATAGTTAAAGTATAGGTCCCTGGCTCACTTGTCGTGACAAGCCACGCACGTAGTACTCCTTTCCTCTGAGCCTGTGGATTACCTGGACTTAACTTCGCGGGCATGCCGTTAATATAAGCAACTCCGTTAGCGGGGTCTATTGTCACGTGGTAAGAGGCGCCCGATAATTGTGGAGGTAGTTGTGACGCTGGCGCCCACACGTGGACCGTGGTATCACTCACGTTGAAAGCCATATGTCTGTAGTAAATAGCTAGATTAGGCGCCGTGTAGAAGATATAGCCGCCGCTAGTGTCTAGGCGTATTTGTATGCCAGCAAAGTCCTGTTTAAGTGTTGAATTAGTGGAGGCAATTGC
>WUQR01000115.1 GCA_009889515.1 Nitrososphaerota archaeon | reverse complement strand
GCTGGTGCGGCTGGGAGACGGGGCCGAGCTTCCCGTGTGCGCCTTTGGAAGCCGCCAGTTCTGGAATCAGGACCCGGGGGCCACGAATACTGCTGTGTGGTACTTGAGGAACTACGGTGCCCTTGTAGTCCTGCCGAAGGATCCCCTGGACCCCGGCCAGGAGTACGAGGTAGAAGTGAGGGGACTCTTCAACGGGAGCGAGAAGTCTTACCGCTGGCGCTTCCGGGTGGCCGAGGGCGCTGCATTGTAGAACAACTACCGTGGGTACCAGCACAAAAGCTCCGCCCCTCGACCTGCCCGGCGTAAATGTGTGCATAAGGATGGGTCAGGAACCAAGGATCCGAAGGCCTGGTAGCAAGCGGGGTCCTTCGTTTTAATGCAAACCTCTGCTCCCCCTGTATAATCCCCTCTACTGACGAAAGCTCTGAGAATGCTTTGGTAGCAGGCGTTCGCCTGCTCTCCTTTTAGTCGCGCGCAGTCGATGGGGCTCTTGGCCCAGAACCAAAGGAAGCCAATGAAGGTAGAGGCAAGAACAAGAGCGGCGAAGAGAAAGAGGTACTTCCTGTGCCTCATGGTTAACGGAGATAGGATTCAGCCCTGCGACGGCCCTCCTGAAGCTGGGCCGGAGTAAGAAGGGCTTCTAGCTCCCTCACCTTCTCTGCAAAGCCCGGGTAAGGAGAGTTGTTCTTGCCCAGCCAGAGGACCCCGTAAGCCTCCACTGGGTCCTTCGGGAATCCACCAGTCCCTTCAAGATAGCACAGAGCCAAGGTATAAAGGGCAGCGGGAGCTAGGGAGCGCCGGACCCAGAAATGTGCACGGTTGCAGGCACTCTGCCTATTCTGCTGGACACCCGTTCCCGTGTACTCTGCCCAGGCTAGGACCGAGCCTGCCGCGGCAACAATGCCGGCTACAGGTCGAGCCGTACTCAGGGCCTCAGAGTAGCGCTCCCTTTCCCAGAGGACTTGTGAAAGTAGCCCGGCAGCCATGGCACCGCCAAGGGAGTAGGGATAGCGTTCAACAAGCGGTTGCAAGCGGGCTTCCTCCCTAGCTTTTGCGCGTTGGTTGGGGTCTGTGCTCAGCAGGTAGCCCACCACCTTGTTCAGCAATATGGCATACGGTACATTTTCCCTCTCTAACAGAGTAAGGCCCTGTTGGGCCTGTTGTCTGCTAATCTTAGGCAACTGGATTTCGGTAAGTAAGCGCGCCACCTCTGGGTAGTTCCTCCAACTGTCGGCGTCGATGATGCCCCGGTAACAAAAGGCTTCCGCTTCCTTGTTTACGGTCATGTGGCGGCAGGCCTCAGCATAGCCTCTCAGGTACCCTTCGACAGTAGAGTAGGCGTAGGCTTCCGGAAGAATGCGGTGCCAAATCAAAAGGGCAGCCCACTGCCCGTAAGCCTCTGGGCGCTTACGGGCGAGCTGAAAGGCCTCAGCGTAGCGGGAAGCGTTTGCAAGAGACAGTACTTCCCTGCCATCCAAGTAAGCCTGGGAGAAAGCTGGGAGGACTAAACCCAACAGGCTAAGGAGCGTGACCTTCAGTTGTTTCTGCATCGCTTACCACCTCCTCGGGAACAGGATACCCCTCGGTATGGGGTGTCTATGATTTAGCAGCCTTTCCTGTTAGGCGAGAATGGGATTAGGAGGAGGTTTTGGAAGACATGCATAGACATCGGCGCAGAGGGGCGGCCGTTTTTGAGAGCCCTCGTCAGGGGGCGAGTTTTTTGGCGGGTTTTCTGAGGACGGCGGGCGTTCTCGACAGTTGTCCTGCCTATCCTCGCTCACCAACCTCTCCTCCACACTGGAGAAGAAGCTCCCCGTCCCCCTCGAGGACACCCCCACCACCCTTGGGCTCCACACCCTCCAGCGCTCCCAGGTT
>WUQR01000114.1 GCA_009889515.1 Nitrososphaerota archaeon | reverse complement strand
TTGGCCCAGTCCTCAGGCCTGTACTCCCTAATCCACTCCACCACGAGGGCGGGCAGTTTCAGCCTGCCCAACATCCAGTGGAATGCCAACGCCGCCGCTATTTCGCCAAGCTCTTTTGCAACGGGCGTTGCCTTACTCGCCGCCACAATTGCAAATACGTCGCTTTCCAGCCTCGCCTTGACAATCTCCAACGGCGTCGGCTCCACTCCCCTCTCGGCCAACAGCTTGGCCTTTCTGTACGCCCCCATTGCCTTAAGCGCCTTTACCGCCTCCGGCGGCAGTTTGATCTGCCCCTCCCGATGCCAGTAGGCAATAGACGTAACGTCAATTTTTAACAACAACCCCGCCCTCGCTCTCAGCCAGTGGTATGAGAGCTCCGCGGCGGCCTCCTCCACGACGCGCCTTTTGTACTTCGCCCCGCCCTCAATAAACATCGCTATGGAGTAGTCCGGCGCGGGGCTGGGCGGTGTTTTTACGCTTTTTGTCAAATATTTCTCCAGCCTTCTGTAAATTCTATACGCCTCTTCAGCCTTTGCTAACGCGTCGTATAGCTCCGCGGAAACGTGACTAACAACGCGCATTGGCTCTGCCGCCTTGATTAACAAATGAATTCTGTCGGGCCTCGCGGCCAGATAAGCCGCGCCTCCCAGATAAGCACTTAACGCCTTTAGGAACTCCTCGCGCTCCTCTTTCCCGTACTTCTCCAGTATGCTTTTAATTTCTTTAATACTCTCCCTAAACTTCCTTGAGGCCTCCGCCGTAAGCGCCTCGTAATGCCTCTGTGCAGACTCCCTTATCCTCTCCGCCCTCTCCGCCGATAGCTCCGCCAGCCTCTCGGCGTATTTTAGGTGTAATCTCGCCATCTTCAACTCCTCGTAAGCCGCCCTGGCCCTAACCGCGTGCGCCACCGCCGTGAGGACGTCTCTCTCCATCCCCTCGGCCCTCTTCGCCCTGTTCATAAGCTCGTCATACGCCTTGTACAGCGCCACCGCCCTACCCGCCATTGCCATCAAGTGGGCGGCGGCTCTGTGCTGAATGCCCTCTCTGGAGTTGTAATATCTGCGGATACCTTCGGTGAGGCCTTGAAATGTCCACTCAGCCACGTATTTCGCCACTTTGTCAGGATAGCTGCGCTCCGGCAGGAAGAAGAAGACGTCTCTGGCCTTAAAGGCCACTGGCATCCCCACTGTCAGCGGGACGTCTGCTAGCGTTGAAATGTCTCTAAAGGCCTCGCCGTAGAGGTCAAACAGTATGTAGCGCCCAAAGGCCTCTCTCGCCAGCCTCTCGCCCAGCCTATTTACTACGTAGACGCCCATCGGCGCTTGCAGTAGCGCCTTCCACTCGCGCCACCCGAGGTAGGGCAATAACGCCTCATACAGCGGGTTGTGGTAGAGCTCTCTGCCGTACGTTTCAAACACGCCGCGGGCCGCGCCGATTAAGGCGATGAAGTCAGCCGCCTCCCTCAGCCCTAAGTCCTTAGCCGCCTTGTAGAGGAAGTAGAGGTCTTTGGCGTCTATATCCGGCCTTTGGAGAAACTCCAACAATCTGGGATACGCCTCCCAAGCCTTCGCCAAGTCCCTCACGGCGGCCCTCAGCCTCTCCACGTCCTTTTCAGTTAGGCTCCCGGCCTTTGCCCTTTCGAGGACTTTCTCCCACTGCTTGCTCCTCTCC
>WUQR01000113.1 GCA_009889515.1 Nitrososphaerota archaeon | reverse complement strand
TTATCGAATAGGCGGCATAGAACGTGAGGAAAACGCCACTGGCAAAGCCTACTCCTTCGAGCTGGAGCTCCCCACGGAGCCTGGCACATACAAGCTAGAGGTGGAGGCTGTGTTTAAAGACGGGTCGAGGGATAAGAGGACCGTAGTTGTAGACATTAAGGGGAGGTGTAAAAAGCCGAGGATAAAGTACGAGGTAAACAGGGGGGAGGCGGTGAGAAATATCACGGCCGCTCTGGTCAGAGACGCCCGTGACTTATTGCAGTTTTTGGGCAGAAGGGGGGTGGCCTTTAAGCTTACTATCTCGGCGGCGCAGGCCGCTGGAGATGCCGAGTTGAGCGTCAAGGCTCGGTTTAATATTTCGTCGCAGGAGGTGCGCGACAGGGCGGCGAGGCTGTTGGCGGCTTTGGAAACTCTCTCCCCCTCTGCCGACGTGAGTTTTGAATTCACGCCGCCTATAGTGGTAGATGACGATTTAGCCCAGAGGCTCAGGGGCGGTAGGTATACCTTCGGCGTGGAGGTGGAGGAGATATGTTAATTAGGCGGAGGGGGGACCGCAGGGTTGTGGTGATAACTCAAGAGGGGAGGTTTGAGGCTGGGGTGGCTTTGGGGGAGGTGGCGGAGTTTTTAAAAAAGCTATGGCCCTGGGAGTTCGGGCGTCACGTGGTGGAGGAGGACGGCGCGCTTGTCTTTAAGGACAGAGTTCCCTTTGAACGGGCGTTGGTATACCTATTGGCGAGGAGGGGGCGCCTCCCCCGGGAGGACGCGGAGCTACTTGCGGCTTCCCTGAGGTTGCACGAGGTCTCCCTCTTGGCCGATGCCTTTCTGTACAGACTGTGGCTTTGCAGAGCTGAGGGCGGCGGCTGCAGGAGGGTTGTAGACGCCTTTGCTAAAATAGCTAGGCTCTACCGGGCCGCATTGCCGTAATGGTATCGCTGGTAGAAATCCTCAAGGGGGCTGGCAAGGAGTTGTATAAACACCAGCTGGATTTTGTCTCAGACGTCTTGTGGCTCCCCCGGCCTAGGCTTCTGCTGGCCGACGACGTAGGCCTGGGGAAGACGATACAAGCCCTCCTCTTGGTTAAGGCCCTTATGGAGCTGGGCAGGGTTAACCACGTCTTAGTCATAGTCCCCAGGGCTGTGCTGGGTCAGTGGGCAAATGAGTTGGGGAAATTCGAGATACCCTACCACCTAGTGGAGAGCCCCGAGTTCCCGCTGGGGCACAGGGCGTATTTAATCACCATGGATAAGGCGAAGACGCCCAGCTACCTCGACGCGTTAAGCCGCATTGAGTGGGATCTCGTTGTTATAGATGAGGCGCATAAAATTAGGATTGACACGCAGCGGCAGAATCTCTCCCACCTGTGTAAGAAGGCCGCGGGCTGTCTCTTGCTGACGGCCACGCCTCACACAGGCTATGAGGATGACTACCGTTTTCTCACATCGCTAGTCGGGGGGCTGGTGATTAGGAGGGAGAAGCAGGATGTAGAGGAGTACGAGGGGAGGAGGATCTTCCCCCGTCTCAACTACTGGATTGTACAAGTGAAGGCGTCGAGGGAGGAGGCGCAAGCTCTGTGGGCTGTTTTGCAAAAACT
>WUQR01000112.1 GCA_009889515.1 Nitrososphaerota archaeon | reverse complement strand
GCCGAATACTCCCCTTGGTATTAGGTGGCCTTCTGGGGCTTCTTCCATCGAGCTATCAGCAGGCCATGGAGGTGAGTAATCAGAGGGGCAAACCCAATAACCAGCCGCAGCCAGTCAGGCCCTTCCATGGCGTGCCAGCGAGCTCGTGTAGTGGCAAACAGGGCGAGCCCGATAGGAAGGATCAGGATGGCTTCTGCAGGCAGGCGAAAAGGAAGACGATAGCGAGCGATCCGCCCGTCCCAGAACAACGGATCGACCATCGAGACCAGCACATATCCGATCAACAGCGGCCTGTCCAGAAAAGGGCTCTCCGGGGCGACGAGGGCGAAAGTGAGCACTCCGAGTAGGAAGGCCCAGTTGACCATTTTCAGCATGATGAAGCCCTCCCTAGGGTCCTGGGCATGGTCCGCAGGCGCAACAGTCGTGGACCCATCGCCGACAGCAGAGATATGAAACGCAGAGTGGGCACCATACTGCCACACACGCCATGCAGAGCACGCACGCGACGATGTTGCCCCCAGCGCAGGCAAGGCAATCCCCGCGGCAGGCGAAACAACATGCGGCCACGCACACCCAATCCAGCTCGGCGCATGCCTGGCAATCGATCTCATAAGGTCCGAGCCAGCAGTTCCCGCTGCACCCGGGGCAGTGGCTCATCGGCTGGACGGCGGTCCCATCGCCTGCCCGGGTGCCCGCCGTCGGCTGACCATACTCTGTTACAATTTATCACCTATCGCTTGACCACCAGCCACCTAATGGCAATGCTTCATGTGGTCCGGCTGAAAATGCTCCTATATACTCAAGAGTATCCGCACTTAAAGCAATACTTATGCTATCAAATTTGTTGCCAAGTCCATCTGTTTGCCGCCCGGGCCCACGCCATTCAACATCACCTTTCATCACCACTATCCATATCGCCCTGTTAAGATTAAGTCCCACTTTAATAGCGTCAGCACCTGGTTGGAACCCAACTAAAGAGAACCATTCGGAGAGAGTCGTCTGCTTCATAACGAACTTTGTAGGGCGCCCCTGTAACCCACGGCTTTGAGCGTACTCAATTGCTTTTTCCAATACGATGTCTTGTTGAGTTCGTGGTTGGATTTGAGCGTTCTTAATTATCAATATAGCAACGATAGCAATCAGAAGGCTCAGCGTGATGCCAATACTGAAGTAAGAGCTATATCCTTTCATTATTGTTCCTCCCTAATTCTCTCGATTATGGAAGCGAAAAGAAAGAGTTGTTAGGATCAGACGGATCATTGGTGTTGTAATACGGTGGATCATCCACATAATTGATATGTCCTCCCCAGAGAACAAAAATGTAAGTTCCATCAGTGTTTTTGATCAACTTGTAATTAGACCCACACCGTGTGTTACCCATAGACTCGACACCAGTTGCCACTTCTCCACCACACACGACGGTCGTGGTATAAGAGAAATTAGTTTGTCCGCTACCAATGTAATAGTTGTCTACATACCATGCATAGCGATCTACTCCTCCTGATTGAAAGTACTGTTGGCTATAAATGTGAGTTGCTGGTGTAATATTGAAAATAAGATCTTTACGACTACAACCGCTATCCCAAACTATCAATCCTTTTAATCCGCTATGTGTTTTGTACCATCCAATCTCGCTATATCGGAAACAATAACCTTGAACATAATGTGCAGCTGCAGTTCGCATATATACCCACTGTCCACTGTTCAGGTTGGGGTTAGTCCAGTCAATAGTCGCGCGACTTCCATACCAATTGCCGGGATTCTGTTCGGTTGCGTTATGTATTGCATAACCATGATTAGCTCTCACGCTTGAGTGTTCTATGAGGCTTACACTCAATAACACGAGAATTTAAAAGAACAACTTATGGATGTTAATGCTTTTCATGGCGCTCCTCTTTTTGCTTTGCATCAGATATAATGAATTTTAAATGTTCCGTTGTAAACAGGAATGATTTTGGGCTTTCTGTTCCCGTTGGTTCCTCGAACTCAGAATCCACTCGCCCAATCTCAGCCACACCAGCAGCCCCAAGGCCAGGAGCCTCCATCCCTGACGGCCATCCCTCTTCATAAACATCTCGAACCTCCTGTAATTCGGTAATCCCGCGCGAATGCCTACTCTTGCCCTTATCTTAGCACTCTGTTTCTTGCTTGTCTTCCTCATTTTTTAAGGAATTTCTAATCTTCCCCTCTTCATTTTTTGAGGACCCCCTCCCCCAGAAGCGGGGGATCCTCCAGATCCAGCAGGGGGGCCATCCACGGATCGTCCAGCCGCCCCCTTCGCACCCACTCCTGCACCGCCACCCGGTCCGGCAGCCCCAGGCGCCTCAAAACCTCCCCCAAATGGGTCCGCACCGACGTCGGCCGGCACCCCAGCGCCCCCGCGATCTCCTTGTCGCTCCAGCCCCGGGCGATCCCCAGCGCCACCGCCCGCTGGCGGGGGGACAACCCTGCCCAGGGCTCTCCCCACCGCGCCCACCATCGCTCCGCCCATCGCCGCTCCGCCGGGGTCCAGGTGAGCTTCCCCGCCAGGAAGGCCCGCAGGCGCGCCCGCAGGGT
>WUQR01000111.1 GCA_009889515.1 Nitrososphaerota archaeon | reverse complement strand
TGGTCAGAGCTGTAAGCACTGGCGTAAAAGATATTGTGCAACGCTTGGTCTGAATCTAACCCCCTTGCCTTGGCTATCTGCATTATACGCTCTGGCCTAAAGGTGTTCTCAGTGTCGATATAAATAGCCTTCGCGCCGAGGCCGCCCCTCTCCTCTGGTAGCTGAACCGTCACAGCCAGCTGGTGGCAGAACTGAGTCTTCCCAGAGCCGAACTCGCCGGCCACCTCAGTCACTGCCCTAGTCTCAATGCCCCCGCCCAGCAACTCGTCAAGCGATCTAACCCCTGTCGAGATTCTCCTGATTTTTTTACGCCTCTCGTATACCTCCAGCGCTGAGATGAAAGAGTGGAGTCCTAACATCTTCCGCGCGGTTTCAATTATCTGTTGCGCCCTCTCCTTATTGCCAATAATCCCGGCGAGCTCTTTCACAGAGGCGAAAGCTATATCGCGCACTGTGTAATAACCCCTCTCCTTCAGCTTCGCCCCAGTCACGCGCCCAATACCCTCAATCTCTTGCACATCTGTATCCGGGTTCATGGCGAAATTTTTACTCCGCATACCTCAAGTGGGAAGTAGATAGTCTTATTTACAACTTTCAGCCCGGCCCTGGCCGCGGCATTGGCGTCGTTTGCTATCAGCGCGTAGTAGGCAGTGACAGTACATGTAGAGCCTGAGCAGCGGAATTGCGATACTCCGTAGCCGCTTGCGCGGCAGTAGTTTTGATAGTCCACAGCCGCAGTGGCGTTCATCGCCAGAGTGTAGGCGCGTTCTATTAAGACGCCGGCGATTTTAGTTTGCCCAACGTAAACCTCCCCCCTTCTGGCGCTGTCTGTATAAGACGCCACAGAGACTGAGATTTTCGGAGGCGGGGGCGGGGTCAGCGCGATCGTCCTATTGCCAATTACAACGGCGGTGGCGGCGTAAAAGGCGTATGTGGCGGAGGAGAGGGGCGGGATGCGCACCTCTCTGGAATTCACCGGGACGTCTACGGGGAGGTTGGCCGGGGGCCGTGTGCAGTCGATACACGCGGCCGGCGCGGCGTATGTATAGTGGCCTGGGTTGCGCAGAGTTATAATCGCCACTGGGCGTTCTGAGAACAGCCACCGCACGGCTACTACCTCGGCTGAGGGCGGCTTGAGGGC
>WUQR01000110.1 GCA_009889515.1 Nitrososphaerota archaeon | reverse complement strand
ACACCTCATTCAATGATTTTTGTAACAACGCCTGCACCAACAGTCCTTCCACCTTCCCTTATAGCAAACCTAAGACCTTCTTCCATAGCCACAGGCTTGACAAGTTCTACCTCAAGCTCCACATTATCTCCAGGCATTACCATCTCCTGCCCCTCGGGAAGTTTTACCACCGTACCTGTCACGTCAGCAGTCCTAAAGTAAAACTGTGGCCTGTAATTAACAAAGAAAGGTGTGTGCCTTCCTCCTTCTTCCTTGCTCAGCACATATACCTGCGCCCTAAACCTCTTGTGGGGCTTCACTGTACCAGGTTTCGCCAATACTTGCCCCCTCTCCACGTCATCCTTTCCTACTCCCCTCAATAGCACGCCTATGTTATCACCAGGTAATGCCTCGTCTAGTATCTTCCTAAACATCTCTATGGATGTGGCTACTGTCTTTAGTGGCTCCTCCCTTAGCCCTACTATCTCTACTTCCTCTCCAGGCCTTAGCACGCCCCTCTCTACTCTGCCTGTTACAACTGTTCCACGGCCAGATATGGTAAATACGTCCTCTATGGGCATTAGGAAGGGCTTGTCCGCTTCCCTCTGTGGTGTGGGTATGTATGTATCCAAAGCTTCTAAAAGTTGTACTATCGCATTGCACCACTTGTCCGGCTTACCTGCCTCAAGTTCTTGTAATGCTCCAAGAGCAGAGCCTCTAATCACAGGTACATCATCCCCAGGAAATTCATACTTATTCAAGAGTTCTCTTACTTCAAGCTCCACAAGGTCAAGAAGCTCTGGGTCATCTACCATATCACACTTGTTCATAAAGACTACTATGTATGGCACATTAACCTGGCGTGCCAATAGCACGTGTTCCCTCGTCTGTGGCATGGGACCATCCGCCGCAGATACTACAAGTATGGCGCCGTCCATCTGGGCTGCGCCAGTTATCATGTTCTTTATGTAGTCCGCGTGTCCCGGACAGTCCACGTGGGCATAGTGCCTTTTGGGTGTCTCATACTCCACGTGAGTGATGTTTATGGTTATACCTCTTTCCTTCTCTTCTGGTGCTTTGTCAATCTCTTCGTATTTCATGCACTTGGCCTTGCCTCCTGGCATAACGCCTGCGGCCAAAACGCATGTGATGGCAGAGGTCAATGTGGACTTGCCATGGTCAACGTGTCCTATGGTTCCTACGTTAACGTGTTCCTTCTCTCTTACAAACTTCTCCTTTGCCATTGCTTACCTCCTTATT
>WUQR01000109.1 GCA_009889515.1 Nitrososphaerota archaeon | reverse complement strand
CGTCTTCTCCGCCCTTCCCAGCGAGGTGGCCGCTAAGGTGGAGCCAGAATTAGCCGCCAAGGGGTACACCATTTTGTCCAACTCTAGCAATATGAGAATGGAGCCCGACGTGCCGCTTGTAATACCAGAGGTAAACCCCGACGACCTCTCCCTAGTTGAAAAGCAGAGGACAGGCAGGGGGTGGAGAGGCGCCGTTGTGAAAAAGCCTAACTGCACGACTACAATATTAAACCTGCCCCTCAAGCCGATACTAGACGAGTGGGGCATTGAGAGAGTTCACGTCGTTACAATGCAAGCGCTGTCCGGGGCGGGGTACGCGGGAGTCCCCTCGGTGGCGATATTAGACAACATAATCCCCTATATAAAAGGGGAGGAGGAAAAGGTTGTCGCCGAGACGAAGAAAATACTTAAGGCGGATTTCGACATATACGTTACGACCACTAGAGCGCCTGTGTTAGACGGCCATTTAGAAGTGGTTTACGTGGACACTAAGAGAGATTTCGATGTAGAGGCTGTGGCAGACTCCCTAGAGCGATTTAAAGGACTGCCCCAAGAGCTTAAATTGCCAACGGCTCCTGAAAAGCCCATAGAAGTGAGGAGGCAAATAGACAGGCCGCAGCCGAGGCTGGACAGATGGGCCGGGAGGGGTATGGCCGTGGTGGCGGGGAGGTTAAGAAAGCTCTCCCCCCGGAAGTTAGCAATGGTTGTGCTGGGGCACAACACCGTAAGAGGTGCCGCCGGGAATTCAGTACTTACAGCGGAATTAATGATAGCAAACCGCTATTGAGCAGACGAGACTCACAGCCTTAGCCGAGGGAGCGACTCCCCCTTATACTTATTTCCAGAGCTAGGGCTGAGTATCTAACAACATCCTCATCGAAACTCAGCGGGTCTAAAATAACTATTCCTAATTCGCTGGCAAGATAATCGCTAATTAAAACTTCGTCTATAGGAGGTTTATCAGGACGTTGGCAATGCGCCTTCTGCCCTCGTGTCATATATCAACTGCCGCCTCTAAATGCGCCACATCCACCTTGCCGCCACCTATGTCAGCGGATCTCGGAGGCCACAGTCCCAGTCTTCTGGCGACTTCCACAGGCACAGCTATATATGGGGCGGGCATCTCCAACCCCGTATTAACTAACGCGCTGGTCTCTAACTCCTTATCGCTTCAGCCTTATCCTCACCCTCACTCCCATATATCACGCCTATTACTTTTTTCACTCTAATAAAGCCAATCCTTATACGAGGCCTTCTCGCCTCTCTATATGCTTCTTACATTACTCTCAGCTCCTCTGGCAATTCTTCCACGTAATATCTGGAGGGGGTGTATATAAATCATACCCCTTTCTCCGCCCCTGTATGCCCTTGGAGATGTGGGGGACAAGCTGATGTGCGTTACCGCAAACAGGGGTTTGACAACCCAGTCATCTAAAGCTATGTGTGATAACTGCCCTTAGCAAATCAGCCCTAACCCAAGGGCTTCCTAGAAAGCGTTAATTTCAAAGACCTTATACACTATTAGGCGTGGTTAATCTGCAGTAGACGAGTTGGGGAGAAACGGAAGTTCGGCGGGTAATACTCCACGGCCCTTCTCTACGCAAACCCGCGACGTCGACCTCGTGGTTTCGTTAGCGAAGACATGGAGGAAGACGAAATTGTGCTTAGAGTAATGAGGGCCGTGGGAGAGAGTTGGGCTCGAGGCGGATGTTACGTTTGATAGACCCCGGCGACGCGAATTGTTTCCTCCTACACGAGGCTTTGAAGAACGGGTTAATTCTGTATTCCGACGAAAGGGGAGGGGATGTTAATGAAGGCTGTATGCGCTACGATTCTCGGGAAGAGTTGAAGTATACAGAGACAGCCACGCGCAGCTATGCTACATCTAATTGAGATAATCACCGCGATGCAGAGCTGTTAGACAGGGCTACGCCGAGGAGTCAATTTGGATCACGCCTTATAAATACACGCCTAAGCCTCAATAGACTACATACTCTATATATATGCTGTGCTGTATTGAAAAAGGGAGTTGAAACCCCGCACCGGTGCGTAGACGAGCTGGTAAGAGAGAGGCTTCTTGGGGACGCACTGCGTAGAATGATCCGTGGCCCACCAATACGGCGAGGAAAAGTGAGGGGAATTCTCAAAAGCCGAGGGTATAGGAAAGTAACGGCAATAATAACGTCGTTGCACTCCAAGCTCTGAGTCAGGGAACTGGCAAGCCCATAACAGAGCCGGGGCTCTCCTCGGGCCGCCAAGTCTTTAACTTCTCCGCCCACTCCTTTATTTTTTCGGAGAGGTGGCGGATATCCCTCTCCACGTCGCTGATATGGGAGTATCTGCTGGCAATGCCCTCGGCGTCTAATCCGTTGTGTTGAAATTCGTGCAGACTCAGAGCGAGATCGGTGAGGTAGACCAACTCCCAGCCATATATTCCTACCAGTAGTCCAGCAACCTCTCTCATTTTAGTAGTTGGCATTAACGCAATGATTATATCAGCCCTGGATCTCGCCTT
>WUQR01000108.1 GCA_009889515.1 Nitrososphaerota archaeon | reverse complement strand
TTCGGCTGTTTAAGGCGGTAGAAGAGCGGAAGAACTAGCTGTAGCGCATCTCGGCTGGCGAGCCGGGGGGCTTTCCGCCGTTTTAAGGTACCGAGAGAGTAGAAAGCTGAGGTATACGCCGTGTTAAGGCGGTGAGAAAGTTAAACGTCGAGAGAATAGAACGCTTTAATAAACGCCAGGAAGTTCTTCGGCGGGCCCGCCATTGCGCCGGGACTTCTTCTTAGCGTCTATCAAGGCGTTCAGTTCTCTCGATTTTCTCGCCGCCTTAACACGGCGGGCCCATCGGCTTTCTATTCTTTTGCCGCCTTAAATAGGCGGAAATACGGCTTTCTACTCTCTCGGTACCTTAATACGGCGTATTCTACAGCTTTCAGCTCTTTCGTCGCCTTAAATAGGCGGGGATGCGGCGTTGCAATTGGGCGTGGGGATGTTAAACGGGGGTTGGGGAGTTAGTCTTGCCTGGTTTTGATTAGCACGCACTTTGGGTTTTTGAGGCAGTTTTCCAGCTTTGCCGCGGCGTTTACTACGAAGTCCCTGGGTATTGACAGGATGTAGACTGTGCGCAACTGGGACGTTGTGACTAGGGCGACTCTCGAGTCTTCTCTAAGCCTCCTCACGTTGAACATGTAGCGCTCTATCTGTTTTTTGCTCATGCCGAAGACCGCGGCGGCGTACTCCAGCTGCCTGGGCTCCTTCCCTGTAGCGAGCGCTACGATTAGCGAGGTGTTGTTAATAATGTCCGGGTGGATGTAGGTAATGTTCTGAGTTGAGAGTATGAACATTAAGCCAAATTTCCTCACTTGTAGCCAGTTCTTCGCCAAGTCCGATGTGTTTGAAAAGAAATTCTGCGCCTCGTCGATGAGCAACGCCGTGTGGAGCGGCGCCGAGTAGCCGGCCTCTATTATCCGCTTGACTGTAACCGGCTGTTTAAACGCCTTCCGTAGCTCGGCGGCGTCTGGAGACGCGGAGAAGTTGCGGACAACCACTTGAGTCGCGTTCCACACGTAGTAATTCAAAAAGTATGCCATTCTCAGCGCGTGGTGTTCCAAGACGACGTCGGAGGCGGTGAAGACCACGTCTCTATCGCTTGGAATAACGCATTCAACATCCGACACGAGGGAGGAGAGGATTGAGTAGACCAGAGCGGCGTTGTGCTCGTAGGCAAGCTCTCTCAGCTCTCCAAGGGTGATCCCGGCGCCGGCGTTTTTGAGTAGGTACGCCAGCTGTACGTCGAACACCTCCGCCGCGTTTGTACCCTTGACCATGGCCACGGTTTCCTTCAAGACGTAGCGCATGGCGGTGTCTGCCTTCGTGCTGGCCGGCGCGCCGCATTTGTCGACGTTTATCACAACGGCGCCTGGCAACGCCACGTTGTTATGGGGGTCAAGCGCTACAATCCTGGCGTTGTATAGATATTTCGTTGCCAGGGCTAGGTACGACGAGAATCTAGTCTTGCCCGAGCCTGAGGCGCCAGTGACAATGACGTGTGGCGCCGCGCCGCGCTTCATTGCCTCCACCGGGTCGTAGTAGTATACCGCGTCGCTGTCGAGTAAGTAGCCGAGGGCCACGCCGCGGCTGGACGAGTAGGGCAGGTGGAAGTACGGCGTGAAGGCGGCGAAGTCGGCGGATTTAAACAGCGTCTTCTTAGGCAGGCCGATTTTAAAGTGGAGCACGGTGACGTCCCGCGGCGCCAGCAGTATGACGTAGCCCTGGTACCCCTCCTCGTGGATCTCCCCCCGGAACCGCTCAAGCGCCCTGGCGATCATGTACGACTCCGCCTCCAGCCCAGGCCTCTCCAGCAGTTTGGACAGGTAGTACATCAGCGATGACTTCGACATAATCTTCTTGTCGAAGTCCGGATCCTTTTCATAGACCACGAAGTAGTAGTCGCCAAACTTCTCGTAGTACTGAACTAGCTGTTGGTAGAAGGTAAACGGCTGGAACTCCATGCGCAAGCCGTTGTTCCGCGAGACGCCGTATGAGTAGAAGCCATTGTCAACTCTAGTGGCGTATGCATAGAGCCCGGCGGCTACCACAGCGGCTAGAAAAGCCGACGGCAAGGCCAGAAGCGCACCCAGCACAACGGCGGCGGCGGCAGAGGCTAGAAGCGCCTTGTTGTACGTGCCGATTAACCGCTTTACCTCTTCGCTCTCTGGGAAGTCGGCCTTCTCCTCCGCCTCTTCTACCAACACGTCGAGCCGCTCCAAGGACTTGACGTCTGCGTCTTCGTGCATTAGGATGTAGAACCCGTTGCGCGCCTTTAGAAAGCCTTTAACCGCGTCGACCAGGGCAATAGCTTGAACCAGCGCCGCCTCTTCCACCATGGACTTCAGCTCCACCCCAGTGACCTTCACTTTGTACATCTTGTACCTAACGCCGTCTATCACAACAGCCCCCGGCTCGAACTTCGCCCTCACCGTGTTCCTCATAGAGAGCGCCACAAACGCGGCGTATATCACCGCCGCAGTTGCGGCGAAGAGGCCGGCAAAGGGTATGGCCGAGGCCAGGGTGACAACCACGGCGAGGGACTGCCAGGGGAGTATCCACATCCTCCTGCGCCTCGCCTGCGCCTTCCCGCCGCCTTTCTCTTCCTTCTTTCCGCCCTCCTTCGGCTTCGGCAGGATCTCGACCCGCTTCACTCTCTCCGCCTTGCGCCTTATGCACTGCCTAGCGCTCTCCACGTCGCCGCGGTGGCGTATGTAGCACTCCTCGGCGGCGAACTCCGTCAGCCCCAGGCGCCGCGCCTCTTCTACCAGCTCCCTAGGCAACATTTTCACACGAGGGCTTTTTCCCCGTCGGTGCGGCGATTACCGTATAAGCCTCTCCGGTCTTTACGTCTTGCACCTCTACAGTGACTTCCTCTCCAACAGTTATGACCGGTTTGAACTTTCCGCGTTCCATTATACCAGCCGAACTGCCCAGCACATATATTTGCTTTTTCGAAAAAGAGTAGGGGATGACGACGGTAGCACGTTTAAACACCGCGAGGGCGTGGCTCTGCCTGACTGCTACCGCATGCGCCCGGATCACGTCGCCGACTTCTGGCCGCCAGAGGATGGCCTCCACAACGGCGCGAACCAAGCCGTAGCGCGAGCCTAGCGGCATTTCGACTTCTCTAGCCACTTCCACCACTTCGAAGCGCACAGGCATGCCGACGAGTTCCCCGTCTACCGGGGCGGAGCCGTAGAGCGGTCTGGCGGATATGACTCTCTTTGCCGGCGCTCTCCACACGGCGATGCCGGGGGCGGAGGCATAGCTACACACATCGTCGTCGTTTGCCAGAAGCGCATACCTGTTACGAATCTCGGCGACAAACTCCTCGTATGTCCGCGCAGTATAGCTCACAGGCTCGTAAGTCTTAAACCTGACGGCGATAAACACAAGAGGAGTGTGGGGGGAAAAATAAAATAATTTATTCTGTGAGCCCTTCCTCAGTTATGCGGAAAGACGCCTCTCCCTCGGGGTGGTAGGGGGAGTCGAATATTTTTACAATTCTAACGTTTTCCTTGCCTTTTCTAAGCCAGAGGCGGTATGTGGCGCTGTGCGCCAGTATATTGCCGCCAACTGGCTTCAGCAGGTTGCCGAACGACGCGTCTGGCTGGGCCATGACTTGGTTTGTAATAACGACTGCGACGTCGTAGGCGTCTGCGAGGCGTAGCAAATCGGCCAGGTGTTTGTTCAGTTTCTGCTGCCTCTCCGCCAGATTCTCTCTGCCGGGGTATTCAGACCTGAAGTGCGCCGTGACCGAGTCCACTACTAACAGCGCCACGCCGTACTGTTTAATAATAGACTTGGCCTGCTCCACTAGGATCATCTGGTGGTCAGAGCT
>WUQR01000107.1 GCA_009889515.1 Nitrososphaerota archaeon | reverse complement strand
GGACTATTTAAAAGCCATGGCACGCACCTAGCGTTTTTTCACACGCCTCTAGAAGCACGCCGAACGCGAGCCGCCGGCTCTACACACAGCGGCGTTGCCTATAAGACCGGGGCGGAACGCATCCGGCGCCTCCCACGGCCGCCATACTAGAGATGCTCTCCTGCTTGGGCAAGTCTAGTGGGGATAGGCCACAAAAAACCCGACCCCTACGAAGAATTGCCGTACAATCTGACCGTAGGAGAGATACCAATCGGCTACCCCTACGGCGGCTACGAAGTAGTTGCCGTAGAGGACTGGAAGATAAAGCCGGCAATGCGCCAATAATTTAGACATGCAAACCGGGACGGAACTAGTATTACAATTTAAGGATAAGCCGTTTGTAAAGAAGGTGAAGATGCGCGAGGTGTCTAGAGACGTCGCCGAACAGCTGGCGCGGGTGGCGCTGGACAAGATAGTGGGATGCGCCGGGAGGCCAGTCAGAGTCGGCGACATACTGGTAACGTCTAGCGTATTTTCCATGCCTTGGAGGATATGGCGCGGGGAAGAGGAGAGTACATATGAGCACAGCGGCCGGCTGAAGATCACAAGCCTGTCCAACGCCGTGGAGCTTGTTGACATTGTCGTAGAGCACGGGGGCGTCGAAACTATGCTCACCGCCATAATGCCCCTCAACGATAAGGCCAAGGTTGAGGCCGACATGGAAGAAAACAGTAGGACACACTTCATGAAATTCATCTGGCGGAAGTATTGGCACGTCCGCCACCCGGCATGTGGCATGGAGTATATTCCAGACATTGAGGAGTGTTGCGCCTAACTATGCCTATAGACGAGAAGGCTGAAATTCCCATGGAGCACGAAGCTAAGAAGGCCGTCGAGGCAGAGTTTAGAGAGGCGATTAGGAAAAAGGTTGAGGAAGCCGTATTGTCTATGACGCCTGAGCAGATAGTCAGATGGTCGGCTTTTGTATATTCTGAGCAACTTGGCAGAACATTTGCCAAGGTATTAGAGTCTTTGGACAAAGAAGAGGCGGCGGAAATTCTGCGTGAGGTTCTCTCCGTTGTGTTAACGCGGCAGGAGTTTGTTGATGCATTTGCGAGGGCCGCCGTCCACTACATCAAATACAGTAGCCACTACAGGCAGATTATGGGCAATGTACTGAAAGAGGCCGTGGTCAGGGCGATGCAGAGCGAGGAGGCGCAGAGGCTGATCCAGCCGGCGCTGGAGGAGGCGGTGCGCTCTAAGACGTTTAGAGAACGCCTAGCAGAAGAGCTGGCGCCTCTCATCGCCAAGAGGCTCAAGTCAGACAGCGAATTTATAGACAGACTGTACCAGGGGGTAAAGGAGACTATAACGGCGCGCAGCGTCGCGCGCCATTTACAGCTGGACGAGGTTGTGAGACAGATCAGGCGGATGGCCGCATCAGACGAAGAGCTACACAAACAGCTGTACGAGAAAATCAAGCCGCTCATAGAGGAGCAGTTGCAACACTACGCAGATTATCTTGCCGCCGAAGTGGCGCGGGAGCTGAAGAGGAGGGCCAGACAGGACTAGTGGGTTTTTTCCAAATTTCGAAAAAATTGTCTACGCTGAAACTGGCCACTCCGGCCTGTCGATGTAATATTCCAATGCGTACGCCCTATCTTTGCGTCGTCGAGATCTACAACTTGATTATTTCTGCCAGCTTCACTACTATCTCTGGGCCGTATTTATGCGCAATCCGCGTTAGAAAGGGTATACATCACCCCCTCTATCTCTACGTGGCTTTCGTATTTCGACTTATGCGCCCTAATTATCCGCCTGAACACGTCGGTGACGCTCCTAATCTCTGGGCATGTTTCGTGTTCACGCGGTATTACTGTATGCTCCAAGCTGTAATAACTACCCAGCTTTACAATTTTCACATCGCTTTTACTCTCGCCAAGGGCTCTCCTCAGCGCCTCGGCGTATGTGTTGAAATCTACCCCGTCCACCTGGCCAGGGCGGTGAGAGCCATCTTGCTACCCAAGCAGTACAAGCTATAGTGTGTCCGTAATTCCAGTGTCATGAACTGGCGGCTCTCCGCCGGGCCGGAGGAATTAGCGAGTCGTCAGGGCTTGTCGAAAGAGAGGCTGGTGGAGGGCTCAGGCAAAGAGTAATAGAGTGAGGGAGGGGGCACTGGGCGCCGTACTCATGGAGGGTTGACAAAACGCCGTACAAAGTCTTAATAGCCGAGGTTTTGCTGAAGAGGGCAGTCCGTGGCCGGGGAGTTTCACAAGTTCATACAGAGGTTTCCCGACTTCTGCTCTATCTACAAAACCGCGTTTCCAGTTCAAACGTTTCAAACGCAATCCTCTGCTTTTCCAGC
>WUQR01000106.1 GCA_009889515.1 Nitrososphaerota archaeon | reverse complement strand
TAGAGAGGCTTCAATTGCGGCCGTGGTTCTCCTAACGGCGTATTTACTCCCGCCGTGGGCCTACGCGATATTTTTAGCGTTTTTCCTCGCCCCCATTTTCAAGCGGCGCGTTAAGACATGAATAACTGCATCCAGAGGGCGTCCCAACGGCGCCTAGATTATAGAGATTTCGTCGCAATTCTAGCCATTTACCTGCTCTTCTCAATCTGGCTCTCACAGCTAACACCCGAGGAAGGGCGCCTCGCCTACGTGGTCTTCACATCCTCTTACTTCTTCGTGGCGTTTTTAATAGCCACGCCTTATTATAAATACGCCGCCGCTGATCCAGCCATTTACTTCGCTACAATTCTCTACTTCAACCTAGCCGCTGAGCCAGATCCGCTGTCCCGCGCGATTTCCCTCCTCTTTCCCGGTCTCATGCTGTTTATTCTCTACGCTTGGGCGTGTTATTTCGCGGGCTTGCGGCCAAGCCCGCGCGGCTTGTTGTACTTCTGGGCTGTGGCCGGATCTGCGGCGTTTTTTCACTGGTCGCTGACTGGGCTTGGCCCCTCCCTCGCCCTAAATATATTACTAGCCGCGTTGTTCCACGCCTATCCCACTACGTGGGTGGCGTATTTACTCCCGTGGATATCCGCCGGCTTAGCCGCGGCGGTGCGGGGAGGGGATTTAGCCGGAATCGCCACCACGGCGTTGCCATATTTAATAACTGCGGCGTATATCTCCACACGTAGGTTGCTAGCCGATTAAATGCCTTTAAGTAAAGATGGCTTGTGGAGATAATTCCAGTGAAAAGACGGCAGATATTAGATTGCCACAGTGACATCGGTTTCAGCCATGGTTATACTTAACCAATAAACTACCGAAAAACGGAGCTTGCCGCGACCCTTATGGCTGTGTTTTACTCAACGTCCTACCAGAACTAACAATTGAAACGCCGCAGACAAGACGCCACACAGAGCCGAGGATAGACATAGAACAAAGAAACGGTGCCGACGAGAAATTACGGCTCTATGCTGGAAGCAGTAAACTGCGCCGTGCTTATATTTCGCAATGGGCGTATGTGGAGAGTAAGGTATTTACCCCCAGCTGGGGATTAGGGTTATGAATCTCGTAGTATACGGCGGCTGTTTAGAGCATCGGGAGGTGGTCTGCGTGGGGAGTGTCGAGGAGTTGAGGAGTTAGCTGGGGAGGGCCGTGATTGTCGTCGTCGGCGACGAGGAACTGGCGAGGGAGTTACAAGTGGCGTATTTCCCCAGGGAGGAGTGGGAGGAGTTTGTAAAATATTTCCACTCCCAGCTGGAGAGTAGACATGCCTAAGAAGAGGGACGTCCCAGAGGAATGCAGGTGGGCTGTGGAGCTATTCTCCGGGGAGAAGGCGGAGAGGGCGGTTGAACTCTGCCTCCGGGGCTACTCGCTACGGAAGTTGGCTCTGTTGACGCCTATGGAGCTGGCCGATTTGCTGGGCTACGACGACGTTGCCGACGCGGAGAAGGCGGCTAGGAGGGTGAGGGAGGCGGCTGGGCTGGTTAGCAGGCCTCTCACCTTGGCCGAGTTGAAAAAGACGGGGGGTGGGAGGGTTTTAAAAACTGGCGTGGAGGAATTCGATGGGAAGACCCCCTGGGGTGGGGTGAAATTCGGCCTTATATACGGCTTCGTGGGGGAGTATGGGACGGGGAAGTCTCTCTTCGCCAAACAGATCTCAGCCGCCGCCTTGGCGGCCGGCCTTAAAACGGCTTATTTCGACACCGAGGGGGTATTTGCCATAGAGGACGCCTCCTTCGACCGGATGTTGAAAAGATTCAACGCCCCCGAAGACGCCTACAGTAGGATGTATCTATACAAGCCAAAAGACTCCTTTGAGCTAATTGAACAACTACGGGAGTTGCCTGAGGATATTGACGTCATTGTCGTGGACTCGCTGGTGGCGCCGTTTAGAGCGGAGTATAGGGGGAGGCAGATGCTAGCCCCCCGGCAACAGGCCATGCTCTACGCCCTTAATATACTGCAGAGGTATTGCCACCTGGGTAAGCTGGCGGTTGTTACAGACCAGGTGGTGGACGTGCCCGCCATGTTTAACGTAAAGAGGCCGGCTGGCGGCAACGTCTTGTTGCACACAGTCCACGCCCTTTTCATGTTGGAGAGGCCTAATAAGGCGAAGTTGGAGGGGAGGATGTGGCCTCTTGACGTGCCGGGGATGTCTCCCGATGTTGAAATTAGATATGAGATTAGAGACGATGGTCTCTACTAGCGCCGTCTATAGACGCCGTGTTTTTCGCGGGGTGGGCGGCGTGTTGTGGACGCCTAGTGTAGAAAAACGCCCTTTCCACACCCGGCGTGTTTCCAGCTTTGTACGCGCGGGTTTGTGGACTCCGAGTTTAAAACGGCGCGTTTTCCACATTTGGCGTATTTCACCGGGTTTTCGCGCCGTTTTGTGGACGGCGGGTTTTCACACAGCGTTCTTTCCACAACGCCCAGCCCAGCCGCCGGGGGGCTCGGCGCGTGTAGATTGGAGGCGCCCCTTCTACACGCGGCGTGTTCAACACAGCGCGGTGTGGACTGCCGGCGCCGAGGGGATATGACCTACAAGCTGGTGGGCTCCACATCCATCGCCGGGGTGAGGATATGGCTGTGGAGACGGGGGCAGTACCTATACCTAGAGGTAAAAAACGGACCCCGTAGATACAAAATATACCTAGGCAAAGCCGAGGCGGCCGGGGGAGGACAAACCACCGAGGCGCAGGCGGAGGCGCCATGCGCCGAGTGTTGGGATCTTCTACGCGAAGTGGCCGAAGATTACAATGAGGCTGTTGAAATTGCCAAGAGGACCCTGAGAGAGGCTCAGTCTTGGCGGGATTACCGCGAGGCTCTTTCTGTAATTGCTGATGGGTCTAGGGCGTTGAGACAGGCTCTTAGACTACTGGGCCGTGCCGAGGGCGAGGTGTAACTGCGCGGAGGCGGCTGGCTGAGATGGGCCTATCCTACGCAGAGGTTGCCAGGGCGTTGGGGGTTCCACTATGCGGACAAAACCGGCGTGATTCGCTTGTTCTGGCTGTGTTTGAAATTTCCAATAGGCTGTTATTAGCAGGTTTATAAACTACTGAAAATGTGGTATGTGTATTTGCCTGACGCGCCGTATGTCTTTAAAGATATCGAGGAGTTAAAGGCATTTGCCTACTTCGCCCTTGTGGTAGAGGAGTTGAGGAGGTATGTACCACTTAAGCCCACTCTTGGGGACTACGTCTTCGACTTATTAACACGATACAGCGTTGAAGACGTGGTTAACACCTTGAATTATTTAGATTGCGCATTAGCTTTATGTAAGGCTAGGAAAAGAGAGGCTGATATAAAAAAGGAGAAGAACCCCGTGTTGAAGTTGTTAGCTGAAGAATCGTGGAAGGTTAAACACCCCTGTGACGTATGTACAACCGACGAGGTGTTAGCTATATACGAGGAGTTTAGAGAGGTTTGGGGCTATGTCCCCCATATAGAGCTACTATCAATAACAATAGAAGCCGTCTGCCGATATGACTACCTATTTGCGGAATTTGAAAAAGTTGAAGACCCTCGGAAGACGCCTAATTGCGACTACTGGTGGAAAGATGAGTTTAAGAGAGTGGTAAGGGGTAGCTGGCTACTGGCCGCCACCGCCCGCGAGGAGTTAGATAGGCTGTTCTTCGTCATGGAACCCACCCTACAGCCCACGCCGGCGACTTGTAAATACTCCAAGAATAGGGATAGGGTTAGGGCGGTGGGGGATACGGTCTACTTCTACACCCGGGAGTGGCTCACAGCCGCCTTTGTCTTCGCCGTCTTCGACGGGCAAATTGAACTGGCGCCGAGGTGGGAGTGCGGAGGCGGCTATGTGGTAAGGCTAGAGGGAGAGTCTGCGAGGCGCTTCGCCGTGGGGATGAAAAACCTCTACTCATACAAATGGCAGACATTTATCGATAGAATGATGGGAAAGAGGATTTGCCTAGTTGGGAGAGACCCCGAGCGGTGTGAAGAGGAGCGTATCTTCACAGGTGTGGAGGAGGACTTCCGATTGCTAAGGCGGAAGGGCGATCCCGAGTATTTAACGCTGGAGAGAATGGCCGAGGCGGTGAGAGAAATAGAACACCTCACGGAGCCAAAGCCGGAGTACGTAGTGTCTGAACACATACTCCAGTACCTACACGCCCGGGCTTTGAAATTTGTGGCGGAGAATGGGGCATACGTCTACACGCCGACTTATACAACGTATTTACTATCAATACTAGAGACAGGGAGGCCAGAGCCAAGCCCCAACCGCTGGGTTATATTCATGGGAAAACCTCCGTAAGGTTTTTCCCCCCCGGGTGGGGGTTTTTCATGCCCCCGAAAAACCAAGCCCAGGTTAGAAAGGCGAAGGCTGAGGAGGGTAAGGCTAAGAAGGCGGTGGTGGCGGCTGTGGTGTTAATACTGCTACTGGCGCCGCTGGTGGCGGCGCAACAAAGTGGAAACGGCACAAGCGGCGGCCAGGGCAGTGTTTACAACTTCCCGTTTAAGAACCAGGTGCAAAACGCGGTGAAGAACCTGGCGGCGGCCTACGCGCTTATCTTCTGGGCTGTGGTGGTACTGCTGGCGGTATACGCCGCGGTACATTGGATAGCCTCGCCCACCACCTGGGCTAGGTGGGGGATCGTGATAAGCGTTATAGACCACTACAAGGCCATTCTAATCGGCCTAGCCGCCGTGCCCTTTATCTTAGCGGCTATGATATTCGCCGCTAATTTGATTACTACGGGATACGGAGCGGGAAACATTAGAGACGCCGCCACAACCGCCACAGAGTTTCTAAACGGTCTGCTGGTAAAATCGCTGGTAGACGCGTTCGGTCAGTTGAAGTTCTGGTAATGGAAATTTCAATACCAATAATTGTTTTTTCCGCCTACGCGATATATGGGGCTCTTCTCTACTCCTTCGGAGGTGCCCATGGGAGGGAGAGGGCATATGCCGTGTGGCACAGCGCTTTTGTCAGCGCCGCGTTGTACGCCACGGCGGTGGCCATGGGCTACGTCCTAGGCGCCTTAATCCAATACTACCTCTCAGTCAGCGGGGTGACTCCCCGTTGCCTGTCATATTTCCAACCCGCCGCCTTGGAACAGGTATACACCGCCGCGTCTCAAGCCACCCGTTGCGCAGTTGACGTATTCCAGCGTCATTTTAACGCCATAGCCGAGAGCTACGGCTGGATATTCGGCGTGTCTACAGCCACGGGGATTTTGGTGGTACTATCGGCGTATTCAATGGGCCTATTCCAAGCGGCTATGCCCTTCTCAGCCGCCGCCACAAGCGCCTTAGTCGCCCTAGGCGCCGCCACAGCCGCCACCCAGCTAACGCTAGGCTTCGCCCTACTGTTGCCAATAGGGGCGATACTAGTCACCTACGAGAGAACCCGCCCCATAGGCGCATTACTCCTCGGAGCCGGAATCGCCTACCCAGCCGTGCTGGCGGGAGGGGCAGACCTATTGGCGCAGACGCCGACTACCTACATCTGGTTCTGGAAATATCTGTTGCTGGGCGAGTTGGTAAAAGAAGCGGGACACGTGGCCTACATAGCCGCAGTAACCACCATGACCCTCCTACTAGCCTCAGCCGCCACCTACGCCATATCTAGAATATACGACCACGCAGGGGCACACCTATCAGTAGAATAACCCCCCCTTTTCCCAAAACCCACCCTTTTTCCCCCCTCTCCCCACCACCCTACTACGCTATTGCCCGATCCCCACAACCCCCACCCGCTACACCCCATCTTTCCATCCCTTGACCTGTCCACGGCCTCTCCGTTGGTGTTAATTTCCTTTAGTAAGGTTTTTCCGCCCCCCGGGGGTGGGTTTTCCGTGTCTATTGACTGGATAGTTGCTCTTCACATAGCGGGGATTCTAGCGGCGTTGTACCTACTGCTCTGGGAGGGGGATGAGGAGTGGTATTTCCCCATTTTTGCAGTGGTTACTGTGGTGTGGGTTGTGCCTATTGCCACCGGCTTGGTGTTGAGCTTTGTAGCTCCCTACGCCCCAAACCCCCTCTATATCTACGGCTTCTACGACTTCCCAAGGGAGTGGGTGGTGAGGATTAAGGCCACGGCCGCCGCGGCTGAGGCGGCGGCTGTGGAGGTGGGCAACGCCATGGGGGCTGTGGCTATCGCCATGTCAGTTCTCCACACACTGATGTTCATAGGCGCAGTGCTGGCGGCTCCAGTCACGGGGGGAGCCTCCCTGGTAAAAGCCATATACGCCATATACGCCTGGCGCTATCTAGACCCCGTGTTCCAGTTGATAAACGCCGCTTTTCAAGCCGCCGCGGGGGTGTACATGACCTTCCACCTCCTCGAGGTGTTGGCAGTTTGGGCGGAGAAGTGGTTCGGCCCCCTAACGGCGGCCGGGCTGTTTTTACTGCTCTTCCGCCCTACAAGAGCGTGGGGCGCCTTGCTAACCGGCGTCGCCATGGCCCTCTACGTGGCGGCGGCGGTGGGGGCGTACCTCTCCCCCTTCGGACTCGCCGTGGCCCAGTGGGCGGAGGCAGTAGCGCTTTGGGCAAAATCGGCGCCAAACGCCACGGGGTCGCTGGCGATGCTGGCGGTTCAAGGCGAGGGAATTGCGCTACTCCGCTACAACAACACCGCCTCGCCGGGAGATCTCTACGAGAGGCTGAACAAGTTCTGGCTTTCCGCCGGTCTTGACAATAGATCTCTGCCAAGGGAGATTTACGAAAGAGTGCCAAAGCCGTTGTTTAAAAACGCCAGCGATTGGGCGGTGGCGGGGCCTGGGGCTCCCGCCGTGCTCTACGTGGGGAGGAAGAATTTCACCGGGGTGGACTCCCCCCGGCCCTACGCGGTTTACGTCTGGCTGGACTACCCCATCTCCATCTCCACCGCGGGGTGGCGGCTGCAATACCCCGATCTCAACATCCCTGCGCCGAACCTCACTATGCCATCGGGGGAGAACAGCGCCCAGTGGCTCGAGAGGGTTAGGGGAGAGGAGAGCCGCCTCCTCTCAGACCTCTACCCCATATACGTGGCAGACACTAGAAACCCAAGCCACTGGCGCCTATTAACGGCTGATGTTAGAACTATCGTCATCTACAACAACGCCGTTCTGCTAAACGAGACTAGGCCCGGCGCCGTGGGCGTATGGGGCTGGCTAGTGGCGCCGGATAGTGAAAACTACCGCGGGGGCAACGTGACGATTCGCAGGGGACTTCTCGTGTACGACCCCGGTTGGAACTCTACTCACTACGTTAAGCCGGCGGCTGGGGGGACGGCCTCTAACTTTACTATCACGCTGGTGAACGCCTCCAAGCCAGCCAACACCACCACCTACACCTTCTACAAGTGGAAGGAGACGTGTGAGTGGTGTTGCCAATGGACGTGCGACGCCAATGGCACATGTACGTGCACCCAGGAGTGCTCAGCCACGAGGGACGTGTGGCAGGAGCCCAAGTGGGAGAAGGTGTTGAGAAATAGCAACACCACGGTATTGGCGCTCCGCTTCACAAGGCCGTGGGTCCCGGAGGGCCAGGCTATCCACGGCGTTGCTGTGGGCTACATCCGCCGCGACTGGAGAGTTACATACGAGATTAAATACGGCAATTGGAGCGGCGACGGCACGCCGCCGGCAGGCGCAACCTGTTGGACACACGACAACTCCACATACAAAAAAGTTAGGCTGTGGGACGTGCGCCACACCTCTAAGTACGTATACGGCTTCGCCTGGCTACACGCAGTGGCGCTGTCGGTAGACGACAGACGCGCCGCCCTCCCCGACTACTACGACGAGGCGCCAGACGTCGACAGCGATGGAGTGCCGGTGGTCAATTTGCTAAGGGGAGCTGAGCACGACCAGTACTGCTCCGTGGATGTTGAGACCCTCCCCCCGCCTAGGTGGGGGGCTCTCCCCCGGGCTGTTTCTAACCTTACTAGGGTCAACCGCGATCTTTTCTTCCTCTTGCTTAGCTCTGGGAACTACTCCCGTAGGTATACAGATAGGCTGAGGAGCCTCGTGGAGGGTGTGGAGTTGCCAGACGGCGGGGGTGAATTTGCCTATTTCTCCTCCATAGGGCCGAGGCCCTACTACCCCATGCCAGAGGCAGAGCCGAGGAACTACACCGCCTACAACTTCTACGTAGCATGCATTAGATTCGACTGGCGCGGGGAGAAAAACGCCACGGGTCTGTTGACCCTCTGGCCCGGCGGCTCCACCTGGCTATTCGGCTACACCCTCGGCGACTCCAACGCCACTAGAGAATCCCTATTTGCTATGGCAGAGAGGTGGAGGTGGCTTTTCAACCACCCACCGCCGCCGCCCCCCGCCGCCCTCGCGGCCGACTGGCAGATACCTTGGAATAATTGGACGTCGCTACCCTACACTCCTGCGAGAACAAAACCCATGCCGCCCCCGGACCCCAGGTGGGGGGTTTCCCTTTGGGACGTGGGGCTGGTGTTAAACCCCTTGGAGCTACTCGGCACGTTGCTGGGGAGGCTGTGGTGGAGTGTCTACGTGGCTCTGCTGGCGCCGGTGATAGTCTTCGAAACGCTAGCGGCGGTATTCGGCTTCCCCGCGATAACCCGCTACCTAGTGATATTGGTAAACCACGTGGTGCAGGATCTGACGTATTGGCTGGGCATTAGGCTGATGTTGAGAAGCAAGCTGATTGTCAAATTGGCCCAGCTGGGCTCCCCGGTGAAGAGGGCATCGGTTAGGCTGGTGAGAAAACTGGCGCATAGAGGCTGGGCTAAGTATAGGGAGAAGATCAGCCCCGTGGAGTGGGCTATACGCCGCCGCTTCGAAGCCTACATTGAGGAAAAGATGTATGAGAGGATTGAGAAGATGGTGGAGAGGGTGTTGAAAACGCTGGAGAGGGCGGAGCGGGCGGTGGAGAGGGGAATTGCAACGGCGGCTGAGGCGGGGAGGAGGGCCTACGAGGTGGGCAAGAGGGTGCACGGCTATTTGGAAATGGACGCCGTGGCGTGGCTAAGACGCCTCTGGCCCGCCTTCGACGCGAGGTTCGAGCAGTGGATGCATGAATTCGCCATGAAACACCCAGTCCTCTACATATTCCTATCCCAAATTGACGACAAGCCGAGGTGGCTAGCCCTAATCAACCTAGACTACCTACGGCGTCTCTACGTCGAGGGGAGGATTACGAGGGAGCAGTATGAGGAGATCTACCTAACGGCTCAGGTGGTTAGGGCGGCGAGGGCGGCTCAGTGGGCTAGATATGTGAGGGAGAGGGTGGATGAGGAGGCGGTTTTGAGGGCGGCTATGGAGGCGCATAGGAGGGCTCTTGAGCGCTCCACCGGCGCCTTCTACGCCCTGCTCTACGACCTGGCGGTCCTAGACCTCACAGATCCGAGGGCTGCGGTGGAGAGGTTAGAGAGTAGGGTTAAGGCGGTGTACGAGCCCATGGCCAAATTCCACTGGGGGGCCTTCGAGCGCCTCTGGGCTGTCTTTAAGCTGGCGGTTGGGGAGAGGCGGGAGGTGAAGACGCCGAGGGAGCTAGCCCAGTGGCTTTTGGAACACCGCGAGGCCGTGCTACAGGCTGGGGCCGGCCTTGTGGATACGTGGAGGGAGGTGTGGGTAGAGCGTTGGAGTTCTGCCAAGACGCCCTACTCCCCCTATAGATACGCCGAGGTAGAGGCGCTACGCCACATACAACGGGAGCTGCCCACGCTTTATATCATCGGCCTAGCCAGAGGGGTTGCCCTAGGCGGCCGCTCCCTCGAGGAGGCTAGGCGCGTGCTGGAAACAGGCAAGGCCAGGCTAAAAACAACGGAGGTAGTGGCAGTGCCCCCGGGGGAGGCGGTAAAACCAGGCTTCTTCGGCGAGTCGGTCAAAGAGCTGGGGCGGGTTGGCGCCGGGGGCATTGAGCTGGTGAGGGTGGAGAGGGTTAGGGAGGTTGAGGCGGAGAGGTGGGCGTTGAGACTTTTGGAGAGGGCGGTTAAGGCGGTGGAGGAGGGGGATGAGGAGGGGAGGAGGAGGGTGTTGGAGGAGACTTGGCGTCTCGCTAGGGAGTTTGGAGAGCGTTACCTGTGGGTTGGGGATGTGGGGGAGAGGGTTTACACAGTGGAGAGGCCCGGCGCCGTTGAAATGCGGAGGGCCTTCGACGAGGCGTTGAAGGCCTTTGTGGAGAGGGGGAGGGAGGAGGCGGTTAAGCTGTTGAAGGAGAGGGCCGAGGAGGCGAGGAGGTTTTACCAGGCGAGAGGCGGCGTCGACGAGGTGAAGATTATAACCCGTCTAGAGAGGGAGTATGTAAGGCTGTTAGAGGAGATGCCGGAGGGGGTGGCGGGGAGGATGGCGCCGGTGGATGTGGTTAAGCCGGGGGAGAGGGCCTCCCTCCTTAGGGAGGTTTTGGATAAGACCGCTGACGTTGAGACTGCGAAGAGGGCTTTGGAGCTTTTCGCCAGAGGCGAGGCGCGGCTGGCAGAGGCGGCGCAGGCCATGAGGAGGATAGTGGTGGAGGCGCAGAACACCCTGGCAGAACTTGAGAGAATAGCACAGCAACACACAGCACTGAGGAGACAGGCCGAGGAGGAGCTAAGCCGCTACGAACAACACCTAATACAGCTGGAGAAGGTTTTAAACGAATATGTAAGAGCTAGCGTTAACAGACTCCGGGCTAAGGAGGAGGTTGAGAGGTTGACTGCTGAACATAGGAAAATAGCGCGCGAGGTGGCGGAGTGGAGGAGGGGGTTGGAGGCTAGGGCTGAGGAGCTGGAGCGCCTCGCAGCTGAGGCGGAGAGGGCTGGCAGGGCCGAGGAGGCGAGCAGGCTGAGGGCTGAGGCGGAGTATTTAAGGGGGTTGGCCGGGTTGAGCCCTGAGAGGCTTGTCAAGGCCGAGAGGGCTTTGAGGGAGGTGGAGGTGAGGCTGGCAGAGGCAGAGGCGGCGTTTAACAAGGCCAAGGCTGAGCTGGACGCCGCCTATATAGAGGCGGCTGTCACAACGGCTAGGCTTAGGGAGCTTCTGGCGCGGTTGCGGGAGGTGGAGAAGGGGTTGGATACCCCCTCCGCGCTGTATTACATTAGAGATCTCCAGGGGGCGGCGCCGGAGGAGTTGGCCAGACTGCTCTACCGCGCCGTGTCGGCGGAGAGAAGCGTGGGGGAGGTGGTGGATCCGCTGGCTCTCGCCGCGGCTCGGCTGTATCTAGAGAGGCTTGAGGGGCTGAGGTCTGGGGATAGGCGTCTCGTGGCGGAGCTAGCCGCCTTAGCTGAGCTGTTGGGGAGACTGCCGAGGGAGGAGGTGGCTAAGGCGTTTAGAGGGGGCGGGGGCGTCAAGCTGGGCGAGGTGAGAGTGGATAGAGACGCCTTGGCCGCCTTGGTGGAGGCCTTCCGCACCGCCGAGAGAATAGTACAGTTGGAGAGAGACGCGGAGAGGGCGGGAAGGGAGGCTAGGCGGTTGGAGAGGGCTGTGGAGGAGGAGGCGAGGCGGCTGAAGCCGCCGGAGGTATCCACTAAGCTGGCCGAGGAGCACGCCTCGGCGGTGAGAGAGCTCTCCCAGAGGCTGGCCCAGCTGGAGGAGGCGCTTGCAAGGGGGGAGTGGGTTGCGGCGGATAGAATAGCCGGCGAGGCGCTTAAGCTATACCAAAGGGTTAGGGCCTTGGAGGGGGAGGCTGTGGGCAGAGCTGTGGTTAGAGAAACCCGACTGGAGGCGCCGGGGGAGGTGGGCCTTAGAGCCGCGGCGTATGAAATCATCAAGCTGGCCCAAGCCGCCCCACTGGCCGGGGAGGAGAAGGAGGCAGTCGCCGAGGCCATTAGGCGAGTCTTTGAAACAGCGGCGTTGGTATACGGCCGCGACCGCGTGGCCGAGGCCGTTAGGCAGTTGAGGAGGGAGCTCGAGCCCTACTCCACCTCGGTGGAGTTGTGGGGGAGGGAGCACGAGTTTATACTTTTTAAAACGGGGGGAGGGGCTTTTGCAAAGGCCGTGGCCTACGTCTTGTTGGAAGAGGTGGCAAGGTGGGCGCCGGAGGCTGGCGAGAGGTTGCAAAACAGATTGAGAGCTATTGAACAAAACGCAAGAGTTGAATTCGGCAGGGAGAGGTGGGAAGAGGCGCTTAAGACGGCTAGGGAGGCCCTCCGGTATAAAATTGTCGATTACAAGCCGGGGGAGGTTAAGGCCGACGCCGCCGTTGTAATTGCCAACTACGCCAGGAGGCTCCCCCTGGAGACTCCGCTTAAGGATTTAGAGGCGGCGAGGGAGGCGGTACGCTACATAGAACTGTGGCAGAGGGCCCGGGCAGCCGGGGAAGAGGGTTTGAAAATAGGCCGGGAAATGCGGGAAATAGCCCAGAGAAGGCCGGGGCTGGTAAGGGAGCTGGCCAAGGCCCTGGCCAGAGGGGTTGAAAAGGCAGAGGACCTGCCCAAATACCTATACGAGCGGTATGTAGAGGAGGCGCAGAGAAGGGCGGAGGAGCTGAGGCAGAAGGCCAGAGAGCTGAGAAGAGAGGCCAAAGCCGCGGCGAGAGAGGCGGAAGAGGCTAGAAATAGGCTGGAATCCCTACTGGCTCAAATCGGCGGGGGAGACGCCGAGTTTATAATAAGACTGGCCTCCATCTCAGACGCAGTAGCGGAGGCGGTGAAGGCGTTGGAAAAGGCGGCGCCAGAGCTTGAAAAAAGCAGGCAGTGGGAGAAGACGTTGGAGAGGGCTAGGGCCGGGGGGCTGGGGGAGAAGGACGTGGAGAGGTTTAGAGCTGTGGTGAGGGATTTGGCTAGGGCGTGGGAGGCCTACCCACGCCTCTTGGAGTATCTGCAGAGGCCTGGGGTTGACGCCAATCTCTACCACTTGTATAAGGCGGCTAGAGATCTGGGGCTGGGGGATGTGGCGAGGTTTATCGCCCTTGTGGGGGCGGCTAGGGGGGTCCACGAGATGTATGGAGAGAGGCTTTATCAAAACCCGTTGTACGAGGCGCTTCTGCCCTACCTCGGCTGGAGGGAGTGGAAGGCGCTGTTGAGAGCGCCTATGGGGGTACACGTGGCCAACCGCATGGGCCCCCAGCTTGCCAAGGCGGCTTTCACCCGCTACCCCATATTCGACTTATATGGAAACGCCTTTAGAGAGATCAGCATCCTTGCCGACCTCCCCCTCACCGTGGGGATGCCGGTGAGGGTAAGGGTGTGGGATATCTTCCCACCAGAGCGTAGCTACCCGGATAAAGTGGCGAAATACGTGGCTGAGTGGACTTTCGCGGGGCTGGCGGAGGGGCTTAGGCGATATTACAACACGCGGGAGGGAGTTGAACACAGGGCGGCAGCCCACCTAATGGCGTTAGCTGGGAGAGCTATTGCCCTCTACAAGGCCTACGAGGAGTTGATGTATAAAGCCGGGAGGGCCGCCGGCGTGGAGAGAGACGCCTTGGCTATAGTAGCTCACGCGGCTAGGGCAAAGGCGGCCTACGAGGAGATTAAAATGGCGAGACTCCATTTGAAATACGCCGAGAGGCTGGCCTCCCTAGACGCGGAGAGGGCTGAGAGAATTACGGCGGCCGCCGAGAGACACTACGAGGCTCTGACGGCGGAGGCCTCTAGACGCTATAGAGAATCGCTGAGGGAGATCAAAAACATCTTGGAGAAATACGAGGGGGAGCTTCGAAAAGAATTTCTGAGAGAGGTAAGCCGCTATCTAGGCGGGATTGTCTACAAGGCGGACGATGTACACGCGTGGGTTAAGGCGGCTGATCCCATGCGTCTGGCTAGGTTTGCCGGCGAGGCGGCTGGCCTGTTGGCGGGGGCTGAGGAGGCCTATAGGGTTTACAGACGGCTGGAGAAGTATCTATCTAGGCCGGCGCCGTCTAGCCCTCTGCCTGACTACGGCGTTGTGCCGTATGTAGAGGGCCCGGCGCGGTATAAGCCGACTGTGGAAAACGCCGCGGTGGCCTACGCCTACCACTGGCTTAGGGCTAGGGCTGGGCTGAAGCCGGCTGTTGACGCCGCCTCTCTGGCCTATTGGCACCGGGAGGGGGAGGTGAAACTGCCGCGGGAGGCCGTGGCGGCGTTGAAAAGACTGGGGGCGTATAAAAAGGCGAAGTCGCTGGCCGGAGGGAGGGCGCCGCTGGAGGTGGTTAGGGCTAGGCTGGAGGAAGACGTATACGCAGTGGTAGCCGCGGCGAGGGCTACGCCAATAGAAAGGGAGCTGGGGGAGCTGGCGGCGGCGCTGGCCTTCCACTGGATGGCCGGGGCGAAGGTGCCAGCTCCAGTCGTCGAGTGGATTAGGAGGTACAGGCCGGAGGATTGGAAGAGGGCTAGGGAGGCTTTCGAGGCGTATAAGAGGGGCGTTGAAAGGCCTATCGCCGGCGCGGAGGCGGCGGTGGGGTTGACGGCTGAGGAGGCATTGGCTAGGTTTAGAGCTGTGGTGTCTAAATTCGTGGGGGAGGCTGTGGCGGTGGCTAGGTTTAGCCCCGGCGCCTATCAAAAGGTGAGAGAGCTGGCGGAGGAGTTGGCCCAGAGCGGCCCCTTGGGTAAATACCTAGCCGCTAGGGTTGTGGAGGCGTTGAGAGGCGTGGAGCCGCTTAGGGCGCCTGACGCAGAGGCTTTTGCGAGGCTTCCGGAGGCGGTGAGAGAGGGGCTGTCGGCGCTTGTTAAAAACCTCGAGGAGAGGATGTTGAGGGAGGGCTATTACGACAGGGCTTTGGAGGCTTTCTACGGGGCCTTTGGCCTGGGGGCTGGGCGGAGGGATCCCAGGGATTTCGCAAGAGAGGCCGCCGAGGGGCTGAGGAGGGCGTGGAGGGTGGAGCTGAGGGAGGGGGAGGCCCTCGTGGAGAATTACAGAGAGGCGGCCGGGGAGGCTTACGCCACTGCGCTTAGAGAGCTGGAGGAAATTGCCAGAGCGCCTTTACAAGAGGCGGTTGGGAGGGCGGGGAGGGCGGCGGAGGCTTTGGCAGAGGCTTTGAGCTATTTGGTAGAGGACCGGTTCCTAGGGGAGGGGGATGTGTACGACGGGGATAGGCTGGCCGGGGTGGCCATGGCTGTGGTGAGGGAGGTGTTGGGGGTTGAAAGCGCAGAGCTGGCGGCCGCCGCCGTGGAAAAGGCCCTCGGTAGGTGGGCTTCTATCTCCGGCGAGGTGTATATGAGGTATTTGGAGAGAGGCCAGCTCCCCGTGGGCGAGGGCCTCGCCCGCGTGTTTAGAGTTGAGGACGTTGATGCTTTGAAAATGCTGGCCAGGCGGCTGGCTGTGGCTTTCCGCGTTGGGGAGAGTGGGGAGGTGGTGGGGTTTGTCTACCACCCGGCGCTGGGGGAGGTGGTGGGGCGGGTTGAGGCGCTGGCTCTGGCCAAGGCGGAGGAGGGCAGATCCCTTGAACACCTTGGCATCGCCCCGGCTGAGTTTATAGGCGGGGGTAGGGCTTGGGAGAGGTTTAAAGCCGTAGTGGAGGATGCCTTTGCCGCGGCGCTGGCCAAGGGCAATGTGTATAATATCCTGGGCAGGGTGATGGACTACTGGGTGTACAAGTGGTTGCAGGGGCGGGGGGAGTACAAGCCGGTGTTTGAAATGTTCAAGGGGGTTAGGGAGGTGGAGGAGAGGGGCCGCTGGTGGGAGGTGGTGAAGGCGGCTGTGGGCTACGAGGTTGGGAGGAGGCTGAGGGAGTATTGGAGGCAATCCGCGGCGAGGGATAAGACAGTCCTATGGGAGTGGGGAGTGCCGGGGGAGCTGGCGCCGGGAGCCCTCCTAGCCCTGGCGGGTGTGGCTAAGACGGATGGGGGAGTGGCCTACTACAAACTCGGCGTCCTCAGGGCTTTCCTGAAGTGGCTTGCTTCGCCGTTTCAACTGGTGCCAGAGGCGACGCCGGAGGAGTGGAGGACCGACAACCCGCTTTTCACCGCGGCGGTTAGACTATACGCAGAGGCGATGGGGAAGAAGTTTGAAGAGGTGTGGAGCGAGGCCGCCGCCAGGCTTAGGGCAATACAACCCCCCGGGCTGAGAGAGGAGGAAGAGGCGGAGGAGGCCAGAGCTCAAAGGCGGGAGAAAACAGCCGCGGACAGAAAAACCGCGGAGAAGGCCGGAGAGAAGGCGGCGGAGGAGGCAAGGGGAGCCGCGGGTAGGGTGGAAAAACCGGCTGGGAAGGCGGCAGAGGGATCGGCTTCTGCCGGTGGCGGGGAGGGGGTTGAGAGGGCGTCGGCTGGGGCGGCTGGCGTCATCCCGCCTGGGTTGTCCGATCTCTCCGCGGTTGGCTGGTTGGTGAGGTACTATGGTAGGGGTGAGTGGGAGAGGGAGGTGGCGGAGGCGTTTAAAAGGGCTGTTGGGAGGGCTGTGGAGAGGGTTAAGGCTAGGTACGGCCATAGGCTGTACAAGGCGGGTGGAGAGGCGTTGGTGGAGCTGGCTAATAGGGCGGCTGAGGAGGCTTTCAGCCTGGCTAAGGCGGCTGTGGAGTCGCCTGAGGCTGTGCGCTATATGCTTCTGCTTTTGGATAACGCCGAGGGGCCGGTTTTCGGCCTTAGGCCTAGGTCGCCTTTGGAGGCAGACGCGGCGAGGGTCTTCGCCAGAGTGGGGGAGTACGTGAGGAGAGCTGAGGCGGAGTTCGGCGCCGGCCTCCTCGTGTGGAGCTACGCCAGGGCCGTGGCCGAGGCTGTGCTGAGGGAGGCGGAGAGGATTTGGGACAAGACGCTTAGGGGCATTGCCACAGTGGAGACGGCCCTCAAAGCCACGGCTATCGCCGCCGTAGGCGCCGCCGGATTCGCCGTCTTACACGACGCGTTGCACGCCACAGCAGTAGTCTCGGCAACTGCGACAGCCATAGCGCTGGCGGGAGAGGGGGCTTTTGAAAAGGCGGTGGAGTACGTCAAGAGAGCCGCCGAGGCGGTTTACGAGGCGGCCCGCGAAATCTTTGAAAAGGCGAAGATTGCACTGGAGAGGCTCTACGAGCTGTTCCTAGAGGCTGTCGCTAGGGCGTTGGACTACGTCAAGGCGCATTGGCTTATACTGGCGGCTACGGCGGCTGGGCTTGTCTCGTGGATTGCGGCCCAACAGCTGGACTTCTCGCTGTGGCAGGACTACGCGGCGCTTAACGCCTCTGCCATCGCTGGCCTTGCCAAGGCGGCTGGTGTCGATAGAAAGCGGTGGGAGGAGGTGGAAAACGCATTACTGGCGGGGACGGTGGGCCAGAGCGATGTCGTAGAGCGTATCGCCCAGTTTGGCCTTGATAGGGGCGTGGTAGAAAAGGCGCTAGGCGCCTATTCGGCGCTGGGACACGCGGTTAGAGACGAAGATGTGAAAAACGCTGTAACGGAGCTGAGACGTCTGGCGAGCCATGTACAGGCTATGAATGAAAACAGATATAAAAAGGTCCTTGAGGAGGCCTCAAAGGCGTGGTATGAACAAAGAGACCCAGCGGCGCTTTGGGCACTGGCGGCGCTTGGGGCGAGGGAGACCGGCAGGGGACTAGTCAAAGTCTTTGAGGATGACGATGACAGAACGGCGTATTTAATTGCCTCTTTTACGCTGTTGAGCCGCTTGGGGGAGTTTGTGGAGTTGAGGGGTAGAGTGCGTAAGGCGCTCGAGAGGTTTGAAGAAGCTGTAAGGAGCGGCAGACTCGCCGTTGCCGATGTGTGGGGCGGTTTTAACGCGTTGGCTGAGGCTGAGGAGAGGGCGAGGAGAGTTGCCAACGAGCTAAACGCGATAGCGCATAGGCTGGAGAGAGCTGGGTTCAGCGGCGTCGCAGAGCGGCTGAGAGTAGCTATGGAGAGGGTAACAACGCTGGCGGAGGCTACACTAGACGATCTCTCCGCCTTGGACGTCACTAGGGGTGAGAGGGCCGTTGCCGCTCTGCTATCGCTTGTGGCCAGCGGCTTATTCGGCGTTTCAGTGGAGAGGGCTCTGGCGGAGAGAGGCGAGAAAACAGCCGGCGCCCTCGGCGTCGCGTCGGCTGTTAGAAGCACGCCGATAAGCTTCTACAGCGTGTTTAAATCAATCGGCGGAGAGGGGTCGTCGGAGGCTGGCAAGTTGGCCCTTCGCATTGCCTCTCTGCTGACAGATCCCCTTGTCAAAACGGCACTAGCCAGTAGGCGGGACGTGGAGGTTAGGATAGAGGAGAGGGTGGAGAACGGCAAGAGGCGTATTTACGTCTCCCTTGTGGACGGGGAGGGCCGCGAGGTGGTCAAAGCGGCGTGGGAGGTGGGCAAGCGGCTGTTGCCACTTTGGGCGGAGGGTGAGGCAGTGAAGCCGATTGAAGAGGTTGCCAACTTGGTGGAAGCCGCCTCCTCCGGCTCTAAGCCGCTGGCGGAGTTGGGAGGAGAGGAGTGGGGAAGGGCAGTGGAAGCGTTGAGGAGAGTGAAGGGTGCGGTTGAGACAACGGCCAGGGCCGTTGCAATCGGCGCATTGCCCACAGACGCCGTCCTACAACCTGGAATTGAGTACATCCGCGGCAACTCCTCCTACCTATCTCAGGCCTTTACCTACCTGGCACTGGCGGAGGGAGGGATGGGCCTTGAGAGGGTGTACCCCTCTGAGGAGGGGTTGCGGGCTATGTGGCGCATCGAGGGTAGATACACGAAAACCGTCGGCGAGATCTTGAGGAGGGGCCGCGCCGCGCTTGAGGGGGGCGGCGCCGATCTAAAGGCCGCCCTCGCGGATGTGAGGATGGGCGATGAGGTTAGAACCGCCCTAGAGGCGGCGGCCGGCGAGCTCTGGAGACGCGTTGGAGAGTTGCTAAGGCGGTGGAATGAGGCGGAAAAGGGGAGGGATGTCAATACGCTTAACAGCCTCGGCAAGTATATACGTGTTTTATTGCCTCTGGCGTACGCAGTGGAGGCGTATAGAAGAGGAGAACTGTCTAGAGGGGAGGTGGCGCTGGCGGTGGCATTTGCCGTGTTATACGACGGTAGTGTGCTGAGGGGCGAAATTCTGCTATATATCGGCGGCCCCGAGCATGAAGAAGAGCCGATTTTGATGAGGGATCACTTCGCCGTGTTTTGGCTCTGGGCGCTTAGGGAGCTCGGCCTGAAGCCGAGCTCGGTGCGCAGGGGCACAGATACGCGCCACATCGTCTTTAGAGGTGGCGAGTTGGAGAGGTTGCTGGAGGCGCTGGTCCCGGCTCTCTCCACGTTGCACCAGCTGAGGGATGCCCTCGCCGAATTCGCCGACGCGTTGAAGGCAGTCAGCGGTGAGGTGGTTAGAGGGAAATTCGCCGTGGATTGGGCCTACGACGTGAGGAAGGAAAGCTTTATGAGAAAGCTAGAAGAAATTATAGCAATGGTGGAGGGCCACGTTCACAAGACTATTACAGTGGAGAGAGATCCCCTAGACGCCAACGGCAAGTGGCCAAAGACGGTCATACGCTTCAAGATGGGCGGGGAGGAAATGGGCCATATTAACGTGTATTGGAATGGCAAAGTGCTACAAGCTTATTTCCTTGGCTCCCGTGGAAAGGCCGAGCGCCTGGCCTCTGTCATCAGGGCGCTTGGAGGCGAGGCTAAGGTTAAGCCAATTGGCGCTAAATGGAACGTTCATCTCTACACCGACGGCATAGTTGCCATCCGCCACGGGGGTTGGCTTAACGCGGTGAAAAGCTTTGTGGAGGAGCTTTACGGCAGAGGGCTGATCGACGAGGAGAGGTATAAACAGCTGGTGTGGGACATAGAGGCAGGTCCCAACGTCGTCAAATTCGCCGGGGTGGAGCTCTCGGTGTATTATAGAGGTCACAATATATTAGTGAGTTATCAACCGACTAAGGAGAGTTCTAAAAACGCCGCTGTAGACGCCTTGAGGGCGAGGGGGCTTGTAGAGGGCGTGCACTTCTCTGTTACGAAAAGTGGTAAGAATTACACAGTCTACATCACCTACGAGGGTCTCAGAGAGATTCAGCGTATGGCGCTAAGCGGCGACGTGGAGGCGGAGCGCTTTGTAAGGGACTTGGAGGACGTGTTGAGGCGTAGATACGGCCAATCCGCCGTGGATAAGCTGATAGAGGTGCTAGCGCCGGCTAGGGAGGAGGGGACGGTGGAGCTACCGCTGGCGGTTTACGACGAAAGGGGCAATGTAGTGGCCCGTGTGGTGGATCTGCGCTATGAGTTTGTGGAGGGCGGCCGGCCCGTCGGCCAATGCGCCGGGGAGAACTGCCGACTCCGCATAACCGCGGAGTATGAGGCCGGGGAAGAGAGGAGGGAGCTTAAAATAGAGTGGTATTGGCAGAGAAGGCAGATAAAGAGGGGTCAGGCGACAGCCACGTATTACTACGAAATGTCGTATCTTAAGGTTAAAGACGACGTTGAGGCCGCGGTGTTAAAGGCGTTGACGGGGAAGGACGTAGAGGTGGGCAAGGTACAACTCTATGGTGGCGATCTAAACGCCCTACGCCGCTTCAAAGCGCTGAAAGACGCCGTCGACAAATGGAGGGAGGGGAGGCCGCGGAGCTAGGAGTCGCGAGATCGTCGTAGTGAGGCGAGGTTGGCTTAGCGATGGGGAGATCTTGTTCATCTCTTGCTGGGCGTTAAGAGGTGGATGAACGAAATTCGGCGCTTTGTCATGGCGCGCTATTTCACCAAGCTCTTCTCCGATTTAGAGGGGGCTTAGACTGTTGCCTCTGCGCCACTCCGTGTTGGAGATGAGGTGACTATAAATAGTACATGTTCTTAATGCAGTAGTGACGCAATTTCGCCACGCGAAAGTCTATATCGGCTTGGCCGTTGTAATCGCTGTCTTTGCGTACTCCGCTTTTTCTATAGCGCAATTGCCGGGTTCTGACGGCTTG
>WUQR01000105.1 GCA_009889515.1 Nitrososphaerota archaeon | reverse complement strand
TGGGGGCATGCCAGGGGTCGCCTGGCGTAATACTGGCCACCCAGTACAACGTATCCGCAAAGACCTGCTTCATCGTTTGGGCGTGCCGTAGATATAGTGGTCAAGTTGGTCGGTGAAGTCTGACGGCAAACCTGCAAGCTCAGCGGGAGGGATAGTCGCAGCTATCTCCGCCAAGACTTCGGCAATTGGACGGGTGTCAGGCGCTGTGGTGCGGTTTTCTTCGGCAGGATACACAAAGACGCGCAGTTTCTGTCCCGCAAAGTCAGGAATCTGTGCGGCAATCTCTTCCCAAGTGCCTTCAAGTTCAAGCAGTGGAGTAGTCATACTCTTCCTCCTGCCCGTATTGTATCACAGCCGAACACACTGTTCAGCAAGAGGCATAGAAGAAGTTTGGAGGATGATAGCAGGCGAACGGTCGGATTCAGCCGCGTTGCGGAGCGCAGCGGAGCAACGTCGGCTGCAACACGGTGTTAGCCTGCCCCTTGCTATGGATTACTGCGATATTCGTAGACCGTAACATTGTGCGTAGCATTTGTGTACACTGGTCTAAATCTGTCTTGATTCAGCGTAAACACGGGTAAAAGATGTGTCTCAACATAGTTGCCCAATTCATTACTTCGGGGCGTTTGAAGTTTCGGTGAGACTATGATGTAATCAACGCCATTGACCCTGATATAGTCTTCAACATCTTGTTCGCCTGTCGGATATGCAACAGTTCTTCTGCGCGCATAGAGGTAAGCAGGAACAGGGTCTCTAGCCATAACAACAGACTCTAATGGCGTGTTTTCAGAAATCCACACAGTGCCTATGGATATGTCAGTGATTCTGTTGCGTATAGGGTTTCGCCAATCCTGAACATTGCGTGCTAGTAGAATTAGTATTATCAGAGAGGTTGACCCTGCCGCTACCAAGACAGTCCGCTTGTCAGTCTTGGTAACAGTCCGCACAGACCATATGAGGGCCTGGAGAAAATAGAAGTATAGGAACGGGATGATTGGGATCAGGAAACGTATCTGCGCATTCCCAACGTCTGGATTCCAAAAGGCAAGTACACCGAAAAAGAACAAGAATACATATAGTTCGCCGATTCGGAAACGCTTGAGTGAAAGCACAACTCCGACCGCAATCAAAAGCAAAATGAAAACATTGAGAAGTTGAGACGCTATTCCTATGCCAAGCCTATCTAGTGCAGATGTGATATTTGGCCCGAAGATGGGTATAAGTGAATTGGCAATCATCTCGTTATAGTAGGCTTGGACATTTGCCCAAACCTGTTCGAGTTTTGTACTGATAGAGTTGTTGAATACCTGCGATTGATAACCTGAAGAAATCAATGATCCACCGCTTTGAGAGTTTAGCCAGAATTGTGGAAGCATTCCCAGGAAGAATATCACAGTGACGATTCCTGCTTGGCGAAAACGGCGTGAAAGCAGCAAATAGGCTATAAGAGCCAGCAGAATTGACAGCCCCACCGTTCTAATCAGTTGGGTATATAACGCGGTGGCCGCGAAAGCAACAAGAAATAACCAACCCTTTGCCTTGTCTTGATGACTATCCCATACTTCAAAGAGTAAAAGCGTGAGTACCGAGAAAAAAAGATACGCTGCTTCTGACATTACCATACCTGAAATGCCCAACATGCTAGGGTTTAGCGCAATGAGTGCAATTAGAATTTCAAGATATGGCGTTTCGATACGCTTTGCAAAGAGCCTGTACAACAAGGGGATGGATGCTAACCACAAGGTAAAAGAGAGCAACTTTAGGATTTCGTAATTGCCAGGGAACAAGGTTACAAGAGGAGATAACAATACAGGCCATCCAGGTGGGAACGCCCATTCTGTTGGAGCATTAGGGTAATTGATGAGACGGTAACCTTGTCCGCTTGCCAGGCTCTCAGCCAGTACAATGTAATGAGCGTCATCATAGAACGCTCCTACCTGAAACGAATCAAAGCGTAACAAACCTATAACGGCGCTTATAGATATCAACGCCAGCAACACGATTCTTGAGTAACGAGAGTTCTGCTTCATCTTGTCCTGTGTATTCGACGCTTCGCTAGTGGCGAAGGCGGGCTAACGGACAGCGCTCAGTTGCCGGCACGGGTAGAGCGCTAGTAGATCGGGAATACCTGCTTGCAGCTTTCGGCCATGTAAATCGCCCTGATCTCGCCGGTCAACTGCAGCGCGTTGTTGGGTGGCACGGGCAGAAACACGAGTGCCTTTCGTGGATGCCATTCAGTGGCACTATTTCAGTATATGTACACCTTTGATGGTGATGTCGCGCACATACCGATACTTATACACCTCAGGGTTATGTTCGTGCTGACTTGTACTGATCGCGAACGAAGGATTAGCTGAATTGCTCTGCAACAGTGGGAGTAGCTCTTTCTTAGCGGTTGCAAGAATTTGTTGTAACTGGGCAAGGCTCTCGCGAGTTAACTGATACCCCGAAGCTATTGTCTGAACTTCATCGCGTCGGAGGGCGTAACGGTAATATTTCCTACCCCAGCGATTTGCCACAGGCTGGAGGCCGAGAACTAATGTGAGAGCTGAACCAAGACTTTCTTCAACTGCTATTGGGCGTAGTCCAGGGAGACTATGCCAGTTCCGCCCATCAGATGCAGCAGGTCGTTGTGCAAACGTATTCGTGATCGGTGGATTGAGGAGAGGTGTGGTGATGGTTTCGGTAAGCTGAACTTCTTCGCTGTAGAAATGGCGTTCAAAAGCGACAAATCGGTGGGCAACCTTGTCAGCAACATATACGAGTTCATCTTGGCTATACGGCGCTGCACTCACAATTATATAGGTATTCGACCAGGCATGGTGGCGCAAGCGCTTTTTCACAAGAATGCGGTAGACTGCCATTAGTGAGTCACCTGCTCCCAACGGGCACGGAACGTCTCATCCGTGAAATAATGGAAATTGGGTACCGTATAGGCTTGAATGGTTGCGCCTGCACCAAATAGAGCATATTCGACCAGCTTTGCGGTAGGGGAAAGGCCGCGCTGGTGGGCTAATTGGAGAATTGATTCGGCATCGCGTTTAAGCCGGCATCGGACATGCATCGTTACTATCTGGCCTTGGTCGTCGAAGCGGAAGTAGAGCAGCCACATACGATTCTCACGTCTAATCAGTTGTAGATTCCTATGATGATTATAGCATGGCTTGGCATAGTGCCACCCAACGCTCCGGTTCAGCGGCGGGCCGCGCAGCGGACCGTCCACTGCAACCGGTTGTTAGGCATCGTCTACCCATGCCACCGTCCTATCCATGAACTTCTCCCAAACATCATACTTCGTAATGTGGTCGAACTCCTCGGTGAAAGGCGCAAAGGAGTATGCGAATCGAGGTCTTGAAGTCAGAGACAAGGCCTCAACCCAAGACGACCAGAGGCCTTGTTGTTCAGCTACAGTGAGGAGATTCAAACCCCTAATAAAGACACACGTTTCGGCGCTGGGTGCTGGGAGATTCCGCAGCGTCGAGCGCCAGAGCATTAGCGCCTCACGCCTACGAACGTCACCGGGCTTTGCGGGGATAACCGTATAGCCATTGTTTGACAACCATGCAATACAGAATTCAGGGAGGTTTGTCCTCTCGTGGACCGCCAGAAAGCATTCATCGGCCTTGCTTGATAATCGAACTATCCATCCACGCAGCGCCTTCACGGATTTGCTCGACAACTGGTTGGCCAGTGCCGCATCGACCCCTGCGCACAGATCATCCATCTTTTTGAGCAGCTCGTGAGGCTCGTTTCCGCTTGATTGAGTATTGCTCATGGTAACCCCCTTCCGATGCCTAACGACTCGCGCTTTACCTGCGCCGCGCAGCGCAGCGGAGCGGCGTCAGGTGGAAGCGCGTGTTAGCTGCCCCACGAATAAACTGGCAATATAGTCGTACCCAGCGTTCCGTTCCTGAAAGAGAATGTGCTTTTCGGCGAATTTCTCTCTATTCCATGTACCATCGTCATAACGTCTGTACAAGTCCTCATAGGGCGTGGCGGAGATGATGTACGAATCCAAACTGATGTCCTGCCGCCCGCTTCTCCGCCCGATTTCCTCGGCCAGTTCGGGCAGACGCTCGTGCAGGCGCGCCTTCTCGTCGTGGATATAGGCGTTGGCGTGCAGCATGCCGTGCGGCTCGACAAAGACAATCCGCTGGAGCTGACCATCCGTAATCCACAGGATAAAGTCGGGATAAAAGCCGCTCTCCTCAAAAAAGCCCACGCCTTTGCCGCGGCTCAGGTTGCGCAGGAGAAAGACCTCTTTGCCCTTGAGCGCCTTATCTATTTCGGCTTCCCAGTAGGCTTTCAGGTCGCGCACGAAGCGGGCTTCGCTCTCCTCCAGGGCGGGCGGCTCGGCGCTCAACAGGTCGCCTTTCTTGAGCAGCAGGGGCAGGTAGAGATGCCGGTCGAAATAAATGCGCGGCAGGTTGTCGTTTTCGCCTTTTAGGAGTCTTTCCAGGTCCTGGCGCAGTTTCTCAATCGCCTCGACCACATCGCGGCGGGAGCGCGGCACGCGCACCGTGTAGGCGGCTTTCTTTTCCTGCACGCCGGGACGGTTGAAGGCCAGGTTGGGATCATCGAGGTCGAGCGGGCGATAGACCAGGTTCTCGCTTTCCCAACGCTCGCGCCGCAGGCGATAGAAGGCGTCCGCGTACTTGCGCAGGATGGCCGTCACCGCCTCTTGAAGCCGGGCGCGGTGGGCAAAGGACTGCGGCGCGAATACGGCGTCGTCGGCAATCAATGTGTATTGACCCTGCTCAAGAATCCGGCGCGGGGCTTCGGGGCGGATGACCAGGTTGCTCAGCCCTTTGCGCTCTTTGTAGGCGAGCAAGTCCAGGTACGCCTGCTCCCAGTCCACCAGCGACAGGCTTTCGGGCGGGAGGACGCTCCTCACCCCGCCGCGCACCTGCGCAGTCTGCACCCCCTGCGCGCTGCTTTCCATGGCGTACACGTTTACCGACAGATCCACGTGGACGCGCACGGATTGGTCGGCTTCCAGCACGAGATGCGTCTCGCGCCCAAAATCGCGTCCTTCTTCCGGCCGCGGCACCACCAGCCCGCGCTGCAGGAATTGCTCGTTGGCCCAGACGAAGAGCGGCAACTCGATCATCTCCTCGGTTTCCACGCCTTCGCGTTCGAGATAGTCGCGGAATTGCGCCATGTAGTTGGCGCGCACGGCAAAGAGGTTGAGCGTTTCGAGCAGTTTGATGTGCTTGGGATGCCCGCCGCCCAGCGCCGCGCTGCGCTTGAGCGAGTGTCCTTTGCCGCGCAGCCGCACGCCGCGGCCGAATAACTGGATAATCTGCGAGCCTTCCTGCCGCCCGATGTTGAGCAGGCCCATGTTCGAGACGCGCCACGAATTCCAGCCCTCCATGAATTTCTTGGCGCCGATGAGGACATTGATGCGCGAATCGGGGCAGCCGATGGCCTCGAACAGCGAGCCGGCGATGACGTCCTCCTCCAGCACGATGCCGGCGTTGTCGGCTTCGACCAGTTTCTTGAATTCGGCGGTGTCGCCGATGTAGATGAGGCCGAAGTAATCCTGCACGCCGGCGGCTTTCAAGCCCAGTTCGCCTGAGCTTGAGCGGATGTCGCACAGGTGCAGGCCGCCGCCGGCCGGAGCGTGGAAGACGCGCACCAAGATATCGCTGTAGAGAGCCGCAGGTTCAAGGCCGGCTTCGCGTAAGTAAGGGAAGCGCCCGGCAAAAATGTCCATCCCCTCCGGCGTGACCAGGCCGCTCTTGCCCCCAAGCAGTTTCTCAATGCCTTTGACCGCCCAGTTGCGCTTGTTTTCCAGCACATGATGCAGGAAACGCGCCACGGTCAGCACATCGCTGCGCTTCTGTTTGTTCTCGCTGTAGACGGCGTTGACGGTGCTCCCCACGAACACCCAAAGCGGCTTTTCCAGGTTGTAGTGGCGCAAGTTTTCAGCCTGTTCTTCAAAAAGACGCCGCTGTTCGTAGAACGAAAGCAGGTTGCCCAAAAGGAGCAACTCGGTTTTGTCTTCGTCGGTCTCGTCGCGCAGGTTGAGGATGCGAAAGTCCTTGCCGTAGCCGTCGCCGTAAAAGTAGCGATAGGAGTAATCGAAGACGATGGCCTTGCCGTATTCGGCGGTGAGCGGGTCGTTGCGCGCCGCGCTGAGCGCCTGCCCAAAGGTGGCGCTGTACTCGAAGGTAAAGCCGGTCGCGCCCAGCGCCTCGCGGTACTTGCGCCAGGCCTCGCCGCCGGAGCCTTTGTGCCCTTCGTCCACGAAGATCAGGTTGCGGCCCTCAAAGGCCTCGACCGGCACGCTCACGCCGCCGCCGCGTTTTTCTTCCACCAGTTTGGTGATTTCGATGACATGCACGACGTTTCTGCCGCCGGCCCACAGGCCGCTGTGGTTGAAGTCGAAGCGCCGCGCGGGAATGCCGGAGGCTTCCAGTTCGGCCAGATGCTGATCGCTCAGGCCCTCGTTGGGCGTAACCAGAAGGATGTTATCCAGCGGCTCCCGATTATAGTGCAGAAATTGGTGATAGTTGAGGTGCAGAATCAAGGTCTTGCCGCTGCCAGTGGCCATCCAGTAAGCCAGTTTGGTGAGATCGGCTTCGGCGAACGGTTCATCCTGCGGCTCGCCGGGAAGCTTTGCGGCGTTGCGCTGGCGCACGAAGGCGTTCAGGTCTTCCAGCAGTTGCCCCCTGTGGTTGAACAGCCGGTCGAGGACGATTTCGGTGTAGAGCGCGGCCAGGTACTGAAAGTAGCGCAGGGTGATGGGTTGACTGCGCCGGACGTTGATGGCCGAGAGGTCCGTGCGGATATTGTCATCGTAGCGCGCCAGATCTTCGGCCGGAATCTTGACCTGGCTGCCGCGCGAGACCAGGCGGTGGTAGAGGTGGCTGCGGCCCGAAGCGTCAAAGCCCTCGTCGGCCGGCTTCATATCGGCGAGCAGGTCGCGGTTTTTGGCATATCCCAGTTGGTCGTTCAGCCAGGCCAGCAGGACCAGGCGGTTTTCCAGTTTGACGTATTGCTGGAGGCCGTCCGGCATATTACCCCTCCACGCCCGCAAACATCCGTGCCTTGAACACCCCATCCAGCGCCCGCGCGCCGGGGATGAAGGAGTCGCCGTTGACGAAGACCTCGTCTGCGCCCTCGGTCAGGTTTCGCGCGGCGACAAAGTCGCGGTCGCGGACATAGTCCTGTTCCGTCCAGCCCTCGTTCTCACGCCAAATGACAACCGTCTTGCGCCCCTCGCGCGTGGTGCCGCGATAGACGAGGTAGCGCCGTCCGTTGTCGTTGAGTACCTGCCGCGTCTCTACGTTCAGGCCGATGAGATAGTTGAAGGTCTCGGGCAGGTCCACGGCTTGCGCCCGCGTCTCGCCGCCCTGGTGGATGTGCAGGCGGTAGGAGAAGGGCTTGGAGAGTTTCTCTACATTGAGCAGGGTTTCGCTTTTTCGGGTCTCCCAGCGCAGCATGTACTGGAGCAGATACTCTTCTTTGAACAGTTCCAGCGCCTGCTGGCCGGAGGACTCGTCGAAGGTGATGTTGTTCAGCGCGTCCTCGTAGGATTCCAGGCGGATGACCTTGACGATGCGCGGGGAGCGCGCCGCCTCCTCGGCGGTAGCCATGCGCTTGGGCTTGCCGTCCTTCCACTCCGGCGTAAAGGTGACCTTTTTGAGGCGCGGCAGGAGCACGGTGTCAAAGTAGTGCGCCATTTCCACCAGGATAAACTTGCGCCGCCCGCCATCCTCGCGGTTGAGGTTAATCACCGCATGGCCCGTGGTGCCGGAGCCGGCGAAGTAGTCGAGACAAAGAAGGTCTTCACCTCCAGAGATAGCGCACAAGCGTTTTATCAATGAACTAGGCTTTGGGTTTGTGAAAAGGTCTTTGCCAAATGTGTGTCGAAGCTCATGGCGACCTGCTCGGGTTGGAATTCTTATTATGTTTTGTGGATTTTCCATCGCTTCGTCCAGAAAAACTGCTTTATAAGGACGCTCGCCTCGCCAAATGATTCTTCCCTGCTCGTAAAGACTGTTTATGTATTCTTGACTCATCCAATGACGCCCCGGTGGCGGGTTGAGCCAGATATTTCTATCTTTGAAATATCTTCTTTCCCCTGGACCGTCGCCTGATAAGTCAACTGCGTAGTATACACGACCAGAATTCTCATCTATGTTAGTATAGTTCTTTAGGTACGCATTAGAGTCGGGATCTTCTTCAACCTGATTTTTAGCGAACTCGTCTAATTTCCTCCTAGCTTCTTCCTTTCTCCCCTTTTTCCACAACGCTGCAATCTCACGTGCAACTTCAATAACATCAGCCCTTGGCACTTGCCATTCGTTGAGGAAGGCAAGGTGTTTAGCAAAAAGCTCTATATACTCAGTTACAGTGCTAATTTGTTTGCCGCTGGAGCGAGAACTGTTATGCCAGATGATGGTAGCTATCTTGTTCTCAACTCCAAAAATCGTTTCAAGCAATTGTGTTAGTTTAGTGTGTTCGTTATCATCAATGCTAATCAAGTTTACTCCGTCATCATTCAAAAGCGAGCATGACAGATTGACACGGTTATCCATCATCGCCAGCCAACTAGAATGCTGGTATGCATCCTTGTAAACAAACTCATCGCTTCCCGTGTTATACGGCGGGTCAATGTAGATGCACTTCACCCGCTCCCGATACTTCTCCTGCAGCAGGTTGAGCGCCTGCCAGTTTTCGGCGTGCACCAGCAGGCCGTCGGTCAGCTCGTCCAGGTTGTCAAAGGAAGCCAGCAGGCGGTCGGTGAAGTCCGGCGGAAAGTGGCGCGTGTCCAGCACCAGGGTGGGGTGGGCCTTGAGGAAGGCCACCCGTCCCTCCGGCGTGGAAAGGTCCCCCGAGAGCAGGTCTCTGGGCAGTTCGTCAATGGCAAACAGCCGCTTCCACTCCTCCCACTGGGCCTCACAGGCGGCAATCTCCGGGTAAAAGGCCTCCGGGATGTGGCCCACGGTGATGCAGTAGAAGGTCTCGGTGACAAACTTTTTCTTCTCCCAGAGGGCCTTCTGGAAGTCCTCAATCTGCGCCAGGAACTCGATGATGTGCCCCCCCACCTTTTTGATCAGGCGCAGCAGTTGGAACCAGCCCTCGGCAAGATTTTCGCCGGCGGCTTCCAGCTCCTCCAGGTTGAGCACTTCGTGCTTCAGGTAAAAGTCCAGCTCGCGCGATAGGAAGCCGCGCAGGTCCTTGTGGATGAAAAAGTCGCTGGTGTTGCGGCGGGTGTATTGGCGCAGGTGGTGCTCTAAATAAGTGACGGATTCGCCTTTGTCCGTTCTGCGCTTTTCGGCGGAAAGCGCGGCCAAGGCACGCGGGTGCTTGCCCAGTTTCTTGGGAATCACGCTCACCGCTTGGGCAATGATCGCCTCCTGCTGGTTCTTCTGGCCGTAGACCTTTGTCTCCGGCGGGGTCAGCGGGCGGAACTCGAAGGGAATCGTCAAGACAGCGGTCTCTTCGTCCCAAGCCAGCTCATCCAGGCGCGGCAGAAAAAAGCGCTTTTCGCCCTTGACGTTGTTCTGCTCCACATCGGCGGCTTGGAGTTTGAAGTGCACGGTCACGCCGTTCGGCGCCTTCCAGGTGTAATCGGTGAAATACTCGCCGCTTTTGACATAGTACTGGTCATGGTTGGCCCAGTACAGATAGACCTCTTCGCCGTTGTAATGGATGGCGTAGCGTTCTTTTTTCGAGTAGCGCCGCCTGGAGATAAAGTCGCCGTCCTGATAGTAGCGGCTGAAGAGGGCGTATAGGTGATTGTAAACGGCGGCTTCGAGTGCCTCGTGGCTTTTGGCCGACTTGGCCCGCTCCTGCGCGTCTAGATACTCCTTGCCCGCCTTGGCGGCGCGGTAGGCCTCGGCCAGGTTGCCGTCTGCGTCCAGCGCCTCTTCGCCCAGCGCTTCCAGCACCTTCTTGCGGGCCGCCTCCAGGTCTTTGGCGGCCTGCGTTTGTTCCGCCAGCGCGCCCTGCTGGAGTTCTTTGGCAACCGCTTGGGGCAGGTCTTCGGCGATGAAGCGTTCAATGACCTGCCGCTTGTGGTTCATGATGCGGTAGATGCCGAAGTCGAGGTCGGCAACATCGAATTCAAAGAGTTCGCGCAGGAGCGACTGGAACTTTTCAACCGGTGTTATGGCCATGTATATCCTCGTTCTCACTGTGTCGTAATAAGGGCAGCTAACATGAAGTAGACCGACCGCCTCCGCCTATTCCAGCCAGTACTACGTTAGACGGACGGTTGTCCGTCTCATCCCGCCCGGTACGGTGTTCGGCTGCCATGCGTCCGCCTATGGCCGCGCGTGCCCTGATAGACGGAT
>WUQR01000104.1 GCA_009889515.1 Nitrososphaerota archaeon | reverse complement strand
CCAGAGAGTTGCTGGAAAAAATAGCGGTGGACGGAGAGGTGGAGTCGCCTAGGAGGGGCTGTGAATGCGCATATGTGATATTGCTGTCGAAGCTGAAGGCGCTGGCAGATTTAGATAAAGACAGGCCGACTTAGCCAGATTTTGTCATAGTCGTGGAACCACTGCGGCTCCTTGCGCCACACAACTATGTAGGCAATCCTCTCCTCTTCGTAGATCAGCGTGAAGTAGACCTTCTTCCCCCCGATGGTTTTCTCCAAGTCTACAACTCTGTACTTCACCCCCGGGGTCTTGATTATGTACTCCGCCCACTCCAACACGCAGTAGAAGCCGCGACACCTGAAGAGGTATGGGGGAACCAGCGGGGTTTTTACAACGGAATAAATCCTCTCTGCCAGCGTGTAGAATCTAGCTATCTCGTCCAGCAAGCTATCTTTATCGGCGGCGGCAATCCCAACGTGCCTCTGCTTTAAAGACACGTCTATCACAAGCGTCAACACCTCATGCCTTTTAAACATTACACGGGAGAAAAAACTAGAAGCTTGACTCGAACCGGGTAGCTATCTCGCGCAACTTGTCGTGGTCTATTTCGACGCAGTCTTTCACCTTCTCCACGTCCTTCCTAGGTATTGCGAACTTTATCTTGCCGCCTAGAACGCAGAGATACTTATCTACCCTCTCGTCTGGCTTTGCGTATGGCGCCCAGCACACAGAGCTTTTCATCATCACCGCGGGCATGGTCTGCATCAATATAAATCCCAGTCCCAGATGCCTCGCGATTGACCACAGGTGTACTGGGTCTACAAGCTGTGGATATGCTATGGCGTCGTCTACCGCGGCGATTCTATGAGACGGGACTGCCGACAGCGTTGTTAGAAGCTCGCTACCATATACGCGAACTACTCCAACGCGCGGCGTAATCCGCGAGAGCATTTCTCTGAGCGGCGGCACTAGGGCTGAGGAAATCCACTTACGCACCTCGACGGCCACTGACTCTCCGACGGCTGCCAGCGCCGTGCGGTCTCCGTTGAGCAGTTTAACGATTATATTCGTCAACAGTGATATGCCGCCGTGTGCACCTGGCCTAAACGCGGCAATTACAGTGGCCAGGCGGGTGACGAAAGTGTTCCAGTGGCCTATCCAGTTGGCCCCAACGGCCGTGTATAGATCGACGTTTGAATGCGTACTGATTAACAAAACGCGGTGGGGGTACATGAGCATCAGGACCTCCACTAGCGTCGTCTTGCCAGAGCCCGGCGGGCCGACGACGACTATGGGCATTTGAAACGCCTTGTCTGCGAGCAACGAGAGCTTAAACCCATCTACCTTCTTGCACTTCTTCTTATCGCGTTTAATCGCCTTCTGGATAATTTCGTCTTCGAAAGCCTTCAGAGTTGATTCATTGATATTAATTTCTCGGTAGACTTCAATGGCCTCGTGTAGCTCCTTCCAATCTTTTACTTTCAAAGTTGCCTTTATCATGTGGGAAATAATATATCCGCGATATTAATTTTTCGGTAGACTTCAATGGCCTCGTGTAGCTCCTTCCAATCTTTTACT
>WUQR01000103.1 GCA_009889515.1 Nitrososphaerota archaeon | reverse complement strand
ATAAGCGTATACGTCGGGCAGTAGCCTAAATACTTCCTGCTCCTTTTTCATTTCCGTCAATGCTGTGTCCACGTCTAAGTGTTCCAAGTCTTTACAGTTTACAACAGTACAGAGAGGTCTAGGCAGATAGAGTTCCATCGGCGCTCAATTGTAGCAAATAAATTAAAGATTAAGGCTCGTGTGAGGTGCGTTTTGAGCGTCGCGCTGGCCCTGCGGCTTTCCCGCCCTCCACTGATCTACGGCGTCTTTTAGCGGCTTGAACCTGCGCAAGGCGTCTAGCTGGTCTGCGAGGAGGTACACTCTGCCCCTTTTCGCCTTTCCCGTCAGCGCCTTTAACACGGCGGCTTCCACATCGTCCTTCACCGTTGGCCGCGCTATTTCGTAGTAATACGTGACAGTCGCGTCGCCCTTCTTTACCTGTACTCTGCCCCAGTACCACTCCATCTTCAATTGCCTCCTCTCCCCTCCAGCATCATACTCCACAATAATGCGCAGACGGCAGCCCTCCCCAGCGCATTGGTTTACCACCTTGCCGTTTTCCACAAATTCATACCGCAGATCTACAACGCGGGCTATTATATTGCCCTTATCGTCGTATACCGCCAGCGGAAGCTCCGCCGCTCCCTCCTCCCTCGCCGGAGTCAGAACCTCAATTAGCTTTTTCGCTGCGTCATCGCCGTGTCTGCGCTTCAAAACGTCCTCCAACTCCCTGATGAACCTTTCAGCCTCCACGTCGCCGCCCAGCGCCATGCGCTGAATTTCGCGGAGGCCGTCGTAGGTGATGTGGATTACGTAGTGTCCGCTCCACTTCACGGTGAAGTCTCTGCCCTCCTTAAGCCTCGCCGCTTTTAGGGCCCTAACAACGGCGTCTTTGCGGTCTTTTTTGACATGGATTTCACGCCTTTTGCCGTAAACAGCGTAGTGCTCGCCCTCCTTCAGCCCGACCTGCGCCAAAGTCTCAACGGCCTTGGCGTATGCTTCTTTTGTAACGCGGATTTCGTAACCGCCTTGTTCTGTCACCGTGAAGTGTTCGCCCTCCCTCAGTCCTTTGGCCCTTAATGCGTTTACGGCGGCGTTTTTAGATGCCTCGCTAGTCGGTGTATATCTTACTTGTATTATATCGCTATACTTGTCTCCATAATTAACCGAGAACTCCACGCCGGCGAATTTAACGGTGTTGGGGCCGGCCTCTATGTCCCTTACCAGCTGTTTGTATCTATCCTCGCTGATCAGCTCCTTGTCTTTAAGCTCTTTCACAAAGCCCTTCACCGCGTTCAGCCAGCCGTCGTGGCGGATGGCAATTATGCCGTCGGTGTAGAGCTGGACTACCCATCTATCACCATCTTGCTTAACCTCCGCCTTACCTCCAAGCGCTCTGATAACAGAGGCTAAACGCTCCGCCTTTTCTCGGGAGCCGCCGAATTGGGCTTGTAGCTCATCACCTCTCCAATACACGGTTATGTGTGCCACCTCCTCATCGCCAAGCTTAAAGCGGATGACGATCTTCGGCAACCGCCCGCTGGTGTCCAGCGGTCCCCTCTCCACTGTGACGTTTCTGTAAACGTAGTCATCGGTCATTGTAACAACTTCCTCTATTTTTGAAAAACTTTTGTTCCTCACGTCGTACGCCAAGTCAATGCCGAATTTCCTTTTAATCGCCTCGCGGGTAACATCTCTAAGCACGTCGGCGAATTCTGCAAGGGCGTCCCTCAGCCCGTACAGCTTGGGTAGCGCCGGCGTTACCGCCTTCAGCAAGCCGTTTCGGCGTGATACGGCGAAAGATTCGCAGTACCGCTAATTAGTGAGTACGCCCTGAGGAGGGCCTTTTGGT
>WUQR01000102.1 GCA_009889515.1 Nitrososphaerota archaeon | reverse complement strand
TCGGCCACTATGCTGGACAGAATGCTCCTTGAGACGGCCTCTATTGTCCTAGTCTTGGGAGGCCCCATGAGGTCGTTAAAACACAGCGTAGACGTACTAGTCCTCAGCCCCTCCGACATCTCCTACCTAACCAGCGCGCTTGCTCCCTACGAGACGTCTCTGGGAGGACAGCCTTATGCCATGGGCGTGTTATTGTTATCGCCGCGCGAGATTAAATACCACGTGAAAATACCGCTGGATCCCCAGTTAAAGCCGCCGAGAAAATGAGCGAGAGGGAGATCTGCCTAAGGAGGCCCGACCTCTGCGACCCCATGGCAGTGGCGAGGGAAGAGGCGTGGCGCGAGGCGCCGGGCACGGGGACTGTGGACATGGCAGAGGTACTGAGGAAAATGGCCGGGGAGCCCACGCCGCCACCTCCCGCGCCCGAGCCGCCCCAGCCTCCCCCCGCCCCTCCCGTGCCGCCAGAATTCGCTCCAGGGTGGGGTGCTCCGATAAGAGTGAAGGGGATTATAGGCTCCTCTTACTGGCGCATAGTCAACACGCCATATGCCCAGCTGGGGGACGTTGTTATTATCAAAAGTCCGCAGGAGGTCTTTGTCCTCCGCAGAGCCCGCAAGACAGATAGATGGCTTGAGCCTCCTGATGCGTTATCTCTGGCAGGTCGCGTGGAGAGGCAGTATTGTATCTACGGCTTTGTTTTGCAACGCTCCATCGAGTTGATCGCCCAGCTTTTTCGCTCTGGCAAATACGCTATTATTCTCGGTTGCGACCCTAGGGCTATAGTCAAGCCACCAAGGCGTTACGAGCTGGCGCAAATATGGCGCTATGAGGGCTATGTTGTTAACGCAAGCCCTGCGAGAATCACCGTCGTGAGACTAGACAATAGCGCCAAGAGAAAAATCGCGTTGAAGTTCTTTAGCAAAGGTTGCCCAATATACAGCCTCTGGGCAAACCAATTGCTGTCAATGATAGGCGTTCCTGTTCAGCTGACATGCTGATGACGTTGGAGATTGTCATCGGCTCGGTGGTAGAGGGCAAGGCCGAGAGGCACTACACTATCTGCCCGGCCGACAAGACAACCGGCATTGGATTTGAGCTTACGCCCGAGGGACAGCTAGTGTTTACTACAATATTTCTTAGAATGAACTACCCGATTGCGCCGCCGAGACACACCTCCGATTTGTTACAATGCGCCTCGCCGTTATGCCTACTATTCCGCTTTGCCGACTATTCGGAGCTGGGAGAGGAGCCCGGGCAGTATCAGTTGAAGATGGCACTCGCCGACCCCGTCCAATTGGCCATTGGGCTCGCGCTGGCCCACTACTTAGACGCCAAATACGGCGGGGGGTGGTTAGTGGAGGTATACAGTGATGTTTGGCCTCAGTTCAGCGACTTGTTAGCAACTGCAAAGCCGCTGGAAGGCGTTTTGCGCGTCTACACCTCAGTGTACGACGCCAAGGCAGTGGTGGCCGACCGCGTGATAATGGCCGTACCGTCGTTGACATTTGAGGGCCTCGCCATGAAGAAGGAGTGGCGCGGGGGACACTTGTGTAGGCCGCTAGTGCCTGAGCCAGTTGCGGAGGTGAGAGACGAGCAAGTGATGGAGCTAATCAAAACCGTATGGGAAAGCGGCGGATTCCTCTCGTTGAAGTACGCCCAAGAGAGATTCGGCGATATCGTGATTAGGGCTAGCCAGATG
>WUQR01000101.1 GCA_009889515.1 Nitrososphaerota archaeon | reverse complement strand
GATATCGGCCATTCAAATGGTAAGGGTGTTCATTTAAATCATGAATAGTTCATGAATGGAATGTCGACCATTCAAATGGCAAGACAGGCATGAATGGTTTTCACATCATTTAAATGGGCAACCAGACATGAATGGCTCGATATCCATTAAATGGAGGAGCGTGCATGAATGGTTTGATCTCCATTAAATGGTTGAATATGCATGAATGGTACGTCAATCATTAAATGGCTGACCACGCATGAATGGAGATGATCCCATTAAATGGTATCTTATTCATAAATGCGCAACCATTTAATGTCCCCACTACCATTCCATGATTCTAATACCATTTTCATGCTTTACGGTTCATTCATATCCCCCCTGGCATTTTATGAGTAAATTGCCATTCATGGCGCCTTCCTGTACCGCATGGGCGCAGATACATTTAATGGGCATCTTTTCATTCATGATCGTCCCCCCGCGGTAATTCCTGATTAAATCTTCATCTGACCTCCTCCACGCCCTAAAGGGCGAGGCTTGTCAATCTATTGTCATTTAAATGGTATCTTATGCGTGAATGGCGCCTTAATGGTAAAGAGAATATGAGCGGATACCTGGATTGTGGCGGTTCTCTGTTGGTGCAATTAACGCTGTTTTATCAGCGTTTTTATAGCCAGGTGTTTAAAATAATATCGGCATTTGGCTAACGAAACCGTTATAAACATGTAACATCTTCGCAACATGGCTGGGGGCAATACAGGGTCTCTGGTCGCGGTCGACGCCCCCCAGGCCGCGACGCACACAGAGGGGGGCATTGTCGGGGTGCTAATTAAGAGAGCGAAGCTGGTAGTGCGTTTCAGGGAAATTGACGAAAGAGCGGCGCTGGCGCATGCAGCGTTCCGCGCTGCGCTACTTGGCGGTACCCACGTGTCGTTAATTGGCGAGTATGTTGAGTTGCACGATCTTCAAAACGCGACGTGGCAGTCGTGGAACAGCGAGAAAGAACTGGCTGATAGCGGGGAGTGGCAGAGGATAAAAGACGCTGAAGTGTTGCTGGCAATTATAGACAAATTCGGCCCGATTGCGTTTGTGTTGAAACTATGAGAGTGGTGTTTCTAAACGCCCTACCGCTTAACGCCTTTGCCGACGTGTCTGCGGAGTGGGAGTTCAGGGTTAAGTTCCACACTTTGGATACGCTACTGGAAAGAATCAGCGAGATTAGAGAGACGTGGAGGCGCGCGGGCCATGAGAAGATAGAGTGCGTCAGCTACATCCGTCACGCGAGCACGAAAAAGGCGCTCTCCGCGCTACTCAACGGCTGTGTCGAGAATAGCGTATATAAGTACACGCCTGGCGACTACATCTTCATAGTCACATTGCGCCAGCCAGCTAGGGGCCAGGAGGTAGAAGTAAGCGTTGAAGATCTCCTACTTGCAGAACTGAAAATACTGTGGAGAGCATGACGGAGAAAGTAACTGTCTGTGTGCGCTTAGATCGCTGGCTTGCGGAGACTGTCAATAGGCTGTGGCCCAGGCTGGGGATGGGGAGCAGGAGCGAGCTCATAAGGGCGCTGTTGGCTGAATTCGTCCAGAAACACAAAATAGAGGAAGAGAAGGAAGACTTTGAAGTGTTGAGAGGTAGGTGGTAGTATGGCCAAGGGCATGACTAGATCTGTCAAGTTGATTCTCGCCAAAATGCACCAGCTTAATGGTGAGGTGCTTACACTGCAAGAGCTTGCAAGGAGACTCGGGGCGTCTCCGTCAACCATTAAGTACATCTTCTCGCACGATCTGGCGGAAGACTTCGAATACGTCGTAGTGGGCAAAGTAGCGGTTGTGGGACGTCGCGGTACTGTTGATCACTGGCTGAACTCGCTACTGGGGATGGCAGAGCGCATTCTGTTGAACGTGACGCGGTCGTGCAAATCGCGCTGTTGCTCTGTCTCTCTCGCGAGACTAACCAAGCTTATTGAGAATAGCCCGGTAATCCTGGAGCTGAAAAGGGCAGGAGTGCCTCCTCTCAGCACAGCGCCTGGCATCTCGTTTGTGAGAGCGTTGCTTGAGAGGAGGCACTCTGTAATACCGCTCAGAGAGGAGAACGGAAAGCCAGTTGACTACAGAGTGACAGTATGCAGATAGCGCCAGAGATCCTGAAGGCGGTGGAGGAGCTGG
>WUQR01000100.1 GCA_009889515.1 Nitrososphaerota archaeon | reverse complement strand
GAACTGCGCTGACGGTAATAGTACAGGCCGAGGCCAGGACGGCGCTGGAGCTCTACTACATGGCGGTGTTTAAACTGACGGGCCACGGCAACGCCACCACCATGCACGCCGAGTCGCCCCACGACGCTATTACTAGAATCGTCGAGGCCAAGGCGCCGGTTGAAGGTCTAGACGGCTTCGTCATTATGCAGCTACGCGCCGAGGAGGCCGGCGGCAGGCTCAACAGATTCGCCACCCACCTCTACACCGTCGTTAGGGAAGAGGAGGCCGAGAAGCCGATTGAACACCAGAGGCTTAAGCCGATGGGGCTGGTGTTGCAGAACCCCTGCGAAGTGGGCCTGCCGGAGAAGGCGCGTAAATACGCCGACGTGTTCAGCAAGATTATCAACATGACGCCGCTGGACGCCAGAGCCAAGGCGTTGGAGATGCTATGAGAGAAGACGTTAAATACGCGGTTCAAATAGCCCCCGCATACGCCACATACCTCCGCGTATCCTCAGGCACCGAGGCAATGGGGCGTACAGCGCAGTCCTGCATAGAGGCGGAGTGCGGAGAAAAAGAGGCATACGAGTTGAAAATGGCGTCTCTCACGTCGCCGGAAATTTTCACCACCTCGGAGAACTCGGTAAAAAGGAGCATGGCATATGCGTGGTATGCAGTAGACGCGGGCAACCGGGAGATGGGCATCCTCCAGCTGGTAAACACCTCCGAGTCTGTTATAAACGCCTTTATAACGTCGATGGAGCACAAATTCACCTCTCTCTTCAACTCCTCGGCTACACTGTTAGCAGTGCCGCTGATACTCCTAGTCTTCTGGTCAGTGGGAATGCTGGCAATAGACGCGGTGACGCTGGCGCTTCTAATGACTGTAGTAGCCGCGGCGTCGGGGCTCCTTATATACATGTCCATGTACAGAGACATACCGTGGTACGAGGCGTACACCTTTGCTACGGCGGGATCTCCGGCGTTCAAAGCCATATACTCCTCGGTGGTGTTATCACTTCTGCTCATGTTAGCCGCCGGCTACATACTGCTGGTCGCCGGCCTTCCCGCTGCCGCCAGCTTCGGCATCGCGGCGTTTTTACTACACATGCACTTGCAGCTCTCCGGGCGCTACGCCTGGTATAAATTCGACCAGCTGGTGGCGTTTTTAAACGAAGTAGCCGGCGCGTTTAAATCCGGCGTCCCGCTGAAGGCGGCGCTCGGCACAATACTGGCGAAGTACCCAGCCGCCAGAGACCTCGCGTTCCACGTGAGGCGGCCGTCGAATATATACAAAACGGCGCACATGCTCTACACTGCGACTACTTTCGCAGGGCCGAACGACCTCGCCATAGGAGTGCTGAGGCAGTTTGTCCTCTCGGTGATTAGAGTGAACAAAACCGTGAGCAACAACGCGCTGATGGTAATCGCCGTGTTTATAGCCGCCACTCTTGTAATCGTGAGAATAATCCTCGTCTTCGCGTCAATATTCAGCCAGTTGCCGTCCGAGGCCACAGTCAGCATGACAATTACCCCCCCACCGGTTGAAGACGTCCTATTTGTCACACTGCAGATAGTCCCGCTGATAGTATCGCTACAAATGCTAGTCGCGCTCATACCCCGCGGAGCGCCCCTTGCGCTTGCCATAGCCTCAGTCGCGGGCATAGGCGCCTACGTGTTTACATATCTGACTATCATCGCCCTGGGCTTATGAAAGCCTTGTTGCTCACAATACTGGCGGTGTACGCCTTGGCACAGCTGGTAATGTACCACCCGCCCTATGTACGCCTGGCAGATTTAGTACTAGCAAACGCGACGCATTTCTACGACCCCAGCAACCAGAGGTACTACTGGACCGGCCTCACGCTGGTTGGAGACGCTGGACAGGCCTACTACATACTCCAAACAATGTGTAGATACACGGCGCTGGATTTAAACGAGACTGTATACTGCTCAAAAGACGGCAAGAGCTGGATTGAGGCCCGCGCCCTCGCGCTCTTCTACCCGCTCTGGCGCTCAGACGCCAAGATCTTCCCGGCGAATTTCACAGCCGAGACACCCCTCGGCCCCGTCTCAGGCGCGTTGCCCGCGGGCTGGTACTCCTACGGAGGTCAGGTATTCCGGTTGCCTAACCAAATCGACTTCGCCGCACAGCTCGTACAGCTACGGGAAGAGTTGTCCAAGGCCAGCCAGGCGGCGGAAGAACTTGGAAAGAAGTATTCAGCATGTGTTACAAAACTCAACGAAACTCTTAAGAGCTACGATGCGCTGAACAGTGAGGTGGCGCAACTGCGGGCGGAGCTCGACGCCTACGCCAGCGCCAGGTCTGAAGCCGAGTCTAAAGCCGCGTTGATGCAGTACATAGCCATGGCGCTCGCCGCGGGGCTGGCCGCCCTCGTTGCGTACCTCATCTACCTAAAACGTCAATCAATATAAGAAGTTAGTTATGGGGAGGCAATGAAAAGGGCGAAAATAAAGAAGCTAAAAGGCGTGATATCGATGGAATTCGTAATAGTGCTAGCCATAGGACTAGTAATCACTGCAATGGTGGCAGGTATTGTATACTCGCAAATGGGCGCACAGGCACAGCAACTGAGGGCTAAAGTAGACGTACAGGGATCTACCACTGGGTTTGTGGTAAACTTGGAGGTCTACCAGGGACAAGTGTCACAAGCCCCAATAGTTAAATACGCCGCTGTTGGCTCTACAGACTACCAAACGGCTACGTGCCAGCTCCAAGGCGGCGCGCGACAGCCGAAGGCTGGGCAGTCCGCTTCATATCTCTGCCCCGCGAGGCTGACAGGAGGCACGTCTTACGACGTCATAGTTGTGCTAGACGACGACACTGGGAGGTCGGTTACGTATAAAGTGTCGGGAGTTAGAATTCCAGTAACCTAAGCTTTTTCCATATATTCCCTTTTTTTCCTACCGGCTATGTACGGGTGGTTCGACCCACTGGCGTTTCTAGTCGCCGCCTCGCTACTAAACGCGACGCATTTCATGTACTTCACGCCCAACGGGACGGCTGTCTACTTCTACCAGCATGGCTTGTACTACGTCCCCGCCATCCGCGAGGAGGACAGCGCGATCTATATGTACATACAACAACTCTGCCGTTTTACAGCTTTCAAGCCGGCGTATATAACATACGGAAAAAACTACGTCGTAGCCGCCGGCGATGTCTACTGCAGTCCAGACGGCGTGAGGTGGGCGTGGCTGAGGTGGCTACCGCTGAGGCTCACCGCGTTTAAGGGAAATATTACAATAATGCAAGCCCAAGCTACGGCGGAGACGGCGCTGGGGGTTTTCACGGGGCAGCTTCCCGAGGGGTGGTACAGGACTGACTACGCCGTGGTGAGGTTGCCTGACAACGCCTCGCTACTCGCCCGCGTGTTTGAAGCCGAGGCCGAGCTGACCAGGCTGAAGAATGAGGCCGAAGCGCTGAGGGCGGCTTTGAAAAACGCCACAGAGGCTGTCAAAGCGCTGGAGTCTGCCAAAGCCTCTGTGGAGCGGAGGGCGGCTGAAGCCGAGGCGGACGCCCAGCGCCTCAACAGCCTTTACAAACAGTGCACAGCCGAACGCGCCTCTCTCTCGCAACAGCTGGGAGCGGCCAAGAAGAGGGCTGAAGAGGCCGCGGCCGCATATGAAAACGCTACAAAAGTAGCAAGTTCGCTGGCGGCTGAGGCGGAGAGCCTCCGCTCCCAGCTCTCCGCCGCCCAGGAGCAAATAGCGGCACTGGAGGCGGCCCTGGGGGAGGAGAGCTGGAGGAAGTGGCTGTTCCTAGCCCTTGGCCTGGCGGTAGCCGGAGCCGTCACAGCCGTGGCAGTCCTAGCGCTTAAGAGGAGGGAGGGGGTATGAGAGAGGGGGTAGAGATAGCGGTAATGATAGCGGTATTCGCGCTGTTTCTCGTTGCTACAACCGGCCACTATATGTACGCTCAGCCGAAGAGGCCAACTCTCGACGCGCTGTTTACCTACTGGCCGGCCAACTACGAAGCCCTCGACCGAGGCGACACCATGTTAATAGCCCCCTACGGCCACTTCCTCACCTGCTGGCTGGTGACCCCCGGCGGTAGTGTAGTGAGCCAGGTGAGCACAGGCGGCTCCCCGCCCTCTATCAGCTGGTGGGCGCTGGGGCGGGCATACGGCCTAGTCTGCAGATAAAACCAAACCTCTTTTTACCGACCGCGCGGAGAAATTCCGCGCATTTTTTTAATCAATTTTCCCCCTCGCCGCCCTTTTCTCCATGGATCCCTCGGACGTCGCCGTGTTGGCAGTTGCGGCTGTTGCAATAGCGCTGGCGTATGCCCTTTTCACACCGCCTCAGTCGATAGCCGCGTGCAGGGCGGTGTACGTGGCGGCCCAGGCCCCATACTCAGCGCTCTTAGCCCCGCCCAGCGGCGCCGAGCCTCCCTGCAGGAGCTTCTACGTCACTAAGACCTTCGGCGGCGTTGTGAGCGCGTCAGGCGTGCCGGTGCGGCTCCTCTGGAGGCCCCAAGGCGTGTATGTGGAGAGCCGGGTAGAAGCCGGCGGAGTAGCTGTGGAGATCAAATGAGCGAGCCTATCGTAGCCGCGGTATTTATCGTCCTCACCGCCGCGGCGCTAGGCGTAATGCTCTACGCCATGATGCCAACCCATTTAGTCACATACGCAGTCCCTCCCCCGCCCTCGGATCCCCAGGCAATTAAATGGGCGTGGCTGGTGCAGACGCGGGACGGGAAGGTGGCGCTGGTGCTGTACCCAACGGCGTCGGCGCAGGTGGCGTCTGAGGTTTTAAAAGACGTCAACATCTTGGCTAGAGTGGCGCTGTGGCCTGGGGGGTACAACTGCACCGTGCTAGTGCCGCCTCCCAGGGGCGTGTATAAAATCGGCCCAGATCCCTACACCGGGGTGTGGTGCCCCCCGCCGTTTAAATACTCAGTGCCCCCCGGCTGCGAGCCGAGGAACGTAGTGGCCAGGGGGAGGGTGGTTTTAATCGAGGCGGTATGCTGACGGTAAAGTTTTTAATCTACGCCGCCGTCTCAATAGCCCTGGCCGGGATGGCCCTCTCCTACTTCTACTACATAGCGCCGATGCTCCAGAGGTCGGCAGACGTGGAGAATATCGCCAAGGCGCTGTACAACTTTCAAAACGGCAGAGCCACAATGCCGGTGCCCGTTAGGACGGCCCCCGCCGTCTTATACCCAAACGGCACCGTGGTACTAGACGAGACGGGCGCCCAAAACGCGCCGACCTACGGCCTCCTCGTCGGAGACTGCCCCCTAGGTCTGCGGGTTAAAACGCCGAGGCCAGTCCCCCTGCTACTGGGCAGGGCCTGCTGGTTTGTACCGCCCCGCCTCCACGGGGGCGCCCTCTACGTCTACTACGCCACCGCCAACTCCACAGCCTCCGCCTACACAGTGGAGCTGATAGACACAGGCCTCTGGGACACCCCCTACGGACGCGTCAAAGTATACGTAGCGTTTGTAAAACCGGCGGGCTGAGGCGGCTGGTAGAGAGAGAT
>WUQR01000099.1 GCA_009889515.1 Nitrososphaerota archaeon | reverse complement strand
TCCGCTCCGAGGCCGTCGCCAGGTATGAGTACCTAGCCCGTAGGGATTTCCTTCAAATGCTCAACGAATTGAAGAAAGCGGCGGGTAAGAAGGACTTGCTCCCAGCCGCCGAGCTGGTTAAATACGCCGTAGCCCTTTCACACGTCTAGTTTTTTCCCATCGGCGCAGAACCCCGGCCACGACAGGCAAGTCTTCACCAGCTTTACCACTGCGCGCCTCCCCCTCCTCGCCGCGTTCCAAAGCGGCGTCCCCCGCCTCAGCATGTACAGCCTCCCGTCCCACCGCTCTAAAAGCCCTGCCAGCGCCAAATCTCTCAGCAACAAGTTTACTCTGTACACCGCCCGCTTCTGATCGCCCACGGCGATTTTAGCCACGTCGCTCGGCACGAAAAAAAGCGCGTTCCCCCTCTCTCCCCTCACCCGCTCCTCTAGGTATTTTGCAAAGAGTATTAATACATCCACGGCGGCTGTGCCGGACTGGGTTATAAACAAATCTGCGCCGGAGCGCCGCGCCGTTGCTTCCCGTCACGTCTTTCAACTCTCCCGCCGTCTTAAAGGTATTTGCACCTATAATAATTTATCGCATGTCGCCCCGGTAGTACAGCCAGGCAGTATGCGGGCTTGTCGAGGCCCGGGCTCAAACCCCGGCCGGGGCGCTTCTCTACAAGACACATTTTTCTCCTCTTAATTTCTTATGAAAGCCCGTCTGGTAATAGGCTATGAAATGTTGGAGGGGAGCAGTGAGCCTATCGTCCTCAACCTAATCGTGGGGATGCTGGTTAGGCGGTTCAACCTAACCCCAGAGATTGCGGACATGGAGGGCCTTGTCTACACAGTCGAACAAGACATCTGCCAAGAGGTTGTAGCCGTGTTGGAGGAGTATCTAGACGCCGTGGAGAAGTCGGTAAGGGTGAGGTTCGAGGGGTGGGCGAAGATAAGGAAGCCGGACATCGTAAAGTGTGAACCGTGGGAGTAACGCTGTTGGACTTCTTAAGGACTGGTGCCCCCGTGGAGGCTCCGCGCGGGGCGGCTGGGTGCAGGAAGGCGCCCCTGCCGGAGGTTTTCGAACTGCCGAAGAGATTCGGCATCTCATGGGGGTGTTTCACGCAAGGGGCTTTCTACGGCGTTGACGCCGTTGTGGCAGAGGGGGGCGTTAAAGGCCTGTATTTCCGCTACGTGCTACCCTACGAC
>WUQR01000098.1 GCA_009889515.1 Nitrososphaerota archaeon | reverse complement strand
TTAATAAACACGTAAGATTTACAACGCAGTTTAAAACTACTCCGCCACCTCGGCCATCAGCCGGGCCAGCCTCCTCCGCCTTAAGAACCATATTAACGCAACCGCGCCCGCGGCGGCGCCGGCGATAAGCACCAGCGGAATGGGATCTATAGCCCACACGGCCTCTAGTGTCATGGGGCCGTAGGCAACTGGCAACTGCGGATATGAATAAACAACGCCTGTGGAAACATCCCTCCAGCCGACAAATACGTAGTGTAGAGGAGGCGGCGACCACACGCTAGTTGGATTAGGCACAACGGCCACTGTGCTCCCCTCGTCAACCCACATGCTCTGCGGGACTACGCCGAAGCGCGACGTCAGAATCACTAAATACTGCCTCTTGACTTGATAAGTGATATTTAGGGGGGCTTTAACGACGAAATCTTGTACCGGATTATTTAACGTGGCGTTTGGAATGCCGTTTACAACCCAGTTCTTAAAGGCAGTTCTCACGCTACCTTGCTCTGCTAACACTGCAGGGATAGATACCCTCACGGACTTTCCCGCCTCAACCCAAGTGGCGTTTCCCGCGACGCCCTCAAATCTAGCCGGCGGGGAGGCGCTCACTAAGTACTGCTTTACATATACAGGGGTTCTCTTGACGGGTCCGGTTACTGTGAGCTTAATCTCCGGGCTCGTCTCGCCTGTTTCCAGCCACTTAGCAAACACTTCACGCGTTCCATTGCCGTATTCTATAACGGGTGTTGCACGAAACACTACTACTGACTGATACTCAGCCCAGAGTTGGTCTGTGCCATTTACTGTAGCCCCCCTCCCTGCCGTCACGAGAAATGAAGGAGTATACCTGGCAACTACAACCACTGGATAGACGCTGAACAGCGGCCTACGCCCTACGTCGATGATATTTCCAAAAGAGTCGTACACCACTATGTCCACGAGGTTTATGCCGTACTCATCCTCAGATACTGTGTCAGGAGCCTCTACTCTGTACACAGCCTTCACAACAGTGGGCTTTTGTACGTCCACTGTTATAAAGCTGAATCCGGCGCCAGTCCTCTTGCCGTCAACTTCCCACGAGTCTATAACGGCTCTAATCCTCCCCAGGACAAGGCTCTGTAGTCTGGCCAGCCTATCGGCGAGAGCCGGAATAGTCTCGATGCTGACTTGTACTTGTATACTCGGCGTAAGTGCGGCAGAGAAGCGAGTAGGCCCGGAGGCCCAGTCGGGACCGCTTACCAGCTCTGCGGGCTGCCTATATACTCTGAACTGTTTAAAGTATCTAAACACTAACGGCTCTGCCACGTCGCCGAATATAGTTAGAGTGAAGTTCCGCTCAGGTTTACACCTCACATCTCCCAGATATCGATACAACGGATATATGACCACTTCTCCATAAGGCACGTAGAGGACTCCGCTTTTATTCAGCGTATATATATAAGTAATCTTTGAGCCAGCAGCGACCACTGCCGCCTCTAGAGGCAGGCAGTCACTCGGCGCATCTACGACGTATGGAAGCCTCGCGGTGTATAACACGTAGACGCTGTCCCAATACTCTAAAGCCGCCACTTGGCCGTCAAAAGAAACTGCGACTGACGTAACGGGCTTGACGCTTATTAACGCCTCTCTTATAGTAAAGTTGCCAGTGGCGTTGCCCCTCACAGCTCTCAACAAAAGCTGAGTAGAAATGGGATCCGTCCTGACTGTAGGAATTCCGTCTTTAAATAAGTAGAAGTGGCCTGCGAGCGTGCCCACTGCTACGACAGAGCCGTTCCAAGACGAGGCAATTGCGCTGGGAGTTGCGGGGGTTCGCAATTTGAGGGCGACTCTTCCGTCTCTAATTCCTATAATCTCGTTATTCACTGCGACAAATACCCAACGCCCGTCTTGACTAACTGCAGACACAAGGCGGGGAGTGTCAATGCCGTATGTGATCAAGACGGGATCAGCGAAAGTCAAGCCGTACGGATATATTACCACGTATGGCCTCTCCCTCTTGACAAAACAGAGGGCTATGGGATCTCCCGTCGGATTTGTATATAAGCCATAAACAGGGCCTCCGCATGAGCCCAGTCTGGTAAAGCCCCTGTCAAATCTGCCCGATCGGAGTTCCGCCTCAGTCGGCAATTTAAAGCGGTATATATCGCCTGTTAAAGTCCCCACGTATACTGTATTGTTAATTATCGTGAGAGCCGTAATCGGCGGATCTAGGGGCTGTCTATTCATGGCGGCTCTGGGCACGGCGCCTAGGGGATCTATAAAAAATTGATCTACAATTCTGCCGTCTCTAACTACATACACCTCGCCGAATATAGTCGCAGCAACTACATATTCACAATTAGTGGCTATGGCAGTTACATTTGCCCGTGGGCCAAGGTTAATAGCCCAGTGGGGGTAGCCGTAAGGCGTGTGGAGAGAGACCACCGTCGTTTTATACACAGATGCGAGAATTACGGGAGGCAACGGCAACGACAAGTTCAACACCACAGGAATTTCCTGGGGCAATCTAATGCCATACTGGGCCAACGTTTCTACTAATTGAGGAGATAACTCCACAGTAGTGAACAAGCTCCTTTCCACGACGAATATATTAACTGAAATGTCGTATATATACAGCCTGTTAGCAATCGCCAAACACCTGCCTGTGCGGTCAGTCGCAATTAGGGGATAAACTGCCTGCTGAGTCCACAGCTCCCTCCCGTCCAGTCCCACAATTTTCACAGCGCTGGGAGTGGCCCAGTAAAACACATCTAGAGACTCAGTGGGGAGGACGTACGCCAACGCCGATGCCGCCACCAGTACGGCCACAAGCCAAAGCCTCATGGCCCCAAGAAATAGTCCAGAATATATACTCTACGGTGTTATACGCAAAAAACACAATAGGAAAAAAGGTCCAACCTCCACGTCAACATTGGGGCATGCCTAAATACAGCGCGACGATAAAGACTATTTGCAACGCCACGAAAAGCCGGCGAGTATATAAATGGAAGAAAAGCGCCACGCCGGCGAAATACCAATAAAACCAGCCCGCCTGTGCCACTAGCGCAGAAGACGCCGCGAGAAACCAGCCCAGTCCCGCGCCTCCTCCCACAAGGCCTCTTATAATCTCCACAGGTACGGCCCTCCATACTAAATGCCCCAGCCACGGAGCCGCGGAGATGCGAAGCTCGTACTTCAACACGTCATATACGCCTGGCTTGGAGACCGCCGTTACCACCTCAGATCCGTTGTACAAGATTGGCATAGTACACATACCACGGCGCCCCTGTGAAAAATATCAGCCACCCCTCAAACGGGTTTTTATGGCTGTGAAAAGACACAAGCCACCAGTAGAATTGAAAGTGATATAGGAAGACCCCGTTGGCAATATCCACGGCGTGAGACGCCAAAAAGGCAAGCGCGGCGCCCGCGGCCGTGGGCCCCAGCGCCCCTCTGTCCTTATAGGCAAGATATGCAGTGAATCCCAACAGGGGGAAGACGGCTGTGAATTTTGAAGCAAGCGCCGCGCCCCACAAGACGCCGGCGAGCCACTACCTGCCCAGCAAGTAGGACAAAACCGCCGATACAGAAAACAAAGCGACAAACACGTCTAACATCGCAAAACGGGAAGTAGCCGTAAACACTATATCGCTGGCCACGCTAAAAGCCACAAGCCAAAAACTCCTGCCCAATAAGCGGCCAAGCCACCCCGCCAGAAACACAACCGCTATTCCCGCAAATAAAGGGGCAAGGCGGGGCTCAACGCCTATAATGTACTTGGCCAGCGGGGGATGCTCGGGATTAATTGTTAATGCCGGGGGAACCCCAGACCACTGCTGGGCGCCAGCCCTTATGTACACTTCCTCGTCTAGAAACTTAAACCCTACCGAATATGACGATGTCAAAAATAGTACTATCACCGCAACTCCACATATTACTTTTTTTCCAAACCGCCATGGTCAACAGTTCACCTTTGAAATGTTTGAATAGCCGACGTAGATAATACATTGCTACTTTCTCTGCTTGTGACGAATGTGCGTAGCAAGTGGTGTCCAGGAGTGCGCGACTTTCAAATCCCTTAATGCCTATAATCTTGTTCATGGAAATGCCCTGAGATGACCATTTCATAGTCTTTACAGACTTCAGATATTTAACCCACTGGCCCTAAAAGTCATATACCAAGAACGCGTATCAATAATAGCAATCTAGAACACCTACTCTTCTTAAAAATGGTAACAATATGCGCCTTTAACACGTCGGATTATAAGCCATATAAAACTCCTATATTGTACTGCTATATGCAGAAGTTATAAAAGACTGTGTTCAGGTTGCGCCAGGACAACCATCAAGTCTTAATGCCTATGAGCTACAGCTATATAGAAATAACCTTATAAATCCGATGAAAGGCACACTACGATTTTACGCCTCTCTTGTCTCAACCACACTACCTTCACAGGGCTAGAAGAACCCAGTAGCATATATTAACGCCTTTACAGATGCATAAGAACAAACCAACTAAGAAAAATGAACTGAAACCAAAATCCTCGCAACCCCCTTAAAAATCAAAAAAGAACCAAAAAATATTTTAATTCTTCTATGTCTAGCCCTATGTCTGTTACAGCTAATCGTCTGTTACAGAATCGTCTGTTACAGCTAAGACTGAAACAGTGAAAGGTGCTACGGCTCCGTTGCTAAGTACAACCCTTCCAGTAAGCACTTGGCCAACAGCCACATCAACTTGGCCGGTAAGATCTGCAGTTACCCATGCTGGACCAGTAACTAAATTAGTAGTCTTACCATCTACCTTTATGGCTGTTATTGATTTGCCAGCAATTTCAATAGCTTGAATTTGCACCGATGCTCCGCCTTGAGGT
>WUQR01000097.1 GCA_009889515.1 Nitrososphaerota archaeon | reverse complement strand
GTATCTCATGGGGCGGTTCTACCACTTATACAATCATGTTGATGAATTGACGGCAGCATTATTGTTTGCACACGGCTTAGGTTTCATATTGGGGGTTCGCTAATATGAGAATTTGGTACGTCTCTGTGAAAAAAGAGGGGGATCGTTACATAGTGGTAATACACGGCTACACGCCGCCGGCGCCTTCTGAGCGCCCTCCGGAGAGGTCGCCGCTTGGCTCTTTCTGCGGCTGACGCCTGGCGATTCTTTTTTTCACCTCTTCTACGCTCTCCTCCACCCACTCCGGGTATTTCTCAATTAGCTTGGTTGCAACCGCTGGGTATTTCTGCGTCAATAAGTAGTACCACGCCAACACCGTCTCTCCGAACAGTGCAACCGCCCTTGCGTATAAATGTCGCAATTTCGCCGGGACTTTGGATCGGTCAAACGGCGCCTCGGCCATTTTCTCAATCTTCTCGAGAATTGGCTCATACTCTTTGCTCGTCAACACTTCGTCTACGTATTTGGCAATCCTCTCCTCTATCGACTTCTCTTCCACGTGCGCCGCAGAGCGCCTCCTCGCGAAAAGCGGCGTAAAGTCGCCCTCTCCTCTAATGTAGGCCAGCACGCCAAACGCCCTAATTCCCGTGGAGCCGTCAGAGGCGGTGTAGACGTAGAGCCCCCAGTACAGCCTGCCGCCGCCCGCCAGCCCCCTCCCAACCGGGGCGCCCCAAAACGCTCCAACCGCCGGCGCGCCGCACTCAGTCCTAGTATGCCGCTTGTACAGTAGCGTAACTGGGTATTTCTTCACAACCTCTTCTACAAGCGACAAGAGGCGGCCGTGTCTGACTAGCACATAGTCTAGAGACGCGACTCTAAACACGCGGCCGCGGTCAACCGCAAGGTAGACAGGCCTGTTGCTCTTCAGCGCCCCGTGCCGGCGCCAGTATGCCAGCCCTTTCTTCGCCCGTTCAAATTTAGCGAGTTTGACTAACTTCGCCGCCAGCTTGGCGCACATTCTATACCTTTCACCGTTTACACTCACCACGTAGTCAACGCCGCTCCCCGCCTCGCTACGGCTTTCAACGCCTACGAGCCTAATCTCGCTGATTTTAACCTTAAGCACCTTCATAACGCCGTCGTCAGCTCCCTAAGTCTCTCTTGACACTCCCTCAGTTGTTTTTTCAACTTCTCGTTTTCGTCCCTAAGCCTATCCACAAGGGCTTGAAGCACTGTAAGCGACTTCGCACTTGTCTGCGGCTGGACGGTGTTCTCCACGACGCGTAGTTTGTAAAGCCTCTGCCCATACTCGATATAGCCTTGCAATTTCAGCCTCCGCCTCTCCGCCTCGGTGGTCTTCTTCCTATCTACGGCGTCTACTATTTCAGCCACCAACTGCCCCAGCACTTGCTCTCCTATTTCCACGTCGCATATAGAGACGCCGTTGCCCCGCCCTCTCACTTTAGCCGCCGCCTCGTAGAAGCGGCATACAAACCTCCCCCCCTCCTCTCCGCACACCGCAACCGTCACGGCCACTACGTCAGCCGCCGGCACTCTATACGCCCGGTAGCAGTCGCTCTGCCGCATGTAAAACGCAGGAAACACGCCGTCCTTAGTGATTACGAACACAGAAGTTTTTTCCAAGGACTTTAACATAGTAAATGAGGAGGCGTTGTGAGAGAAAAAAAACCTAGATGTGGCTGAACGTGGCGACGGCGCGGGAGTAAAGCGCCGGCGGGAACAAGTGGCGGTGCTCTTTGAGCCACTCGACGTATTCCGCGGCCCAGCGCGTCTCCGTATTGATTGGGTATTGCTCTAAGTCGTCATAAGTTAGACATTTACCCTTCTCCGCCCACAGCTCTCTCAGTATTTTTACAATGTCTCTAGGCCGCAGTTTCCTCCAGCCTTCCGGCACTTCTGACGCCTCTACGCATATCTTGTACATCGCTGCTGTTTGCATAACAATTTCTACAGGATCCCAATAATACCATATGGGCACAAGAATGAACCTGTGGAGCACCGCCTCATCGTCTGTGAGCATGTAGTAATTGTCCGCCGCTGTGATAACTGTAGGCATTCCCTCGTCTATAAAACGCTGGAGGTAGTAGTTAAACACGCCTCTGATCGACACGTCGACGCTGTATTGAGTGTCCCTCGGCACGACGATTGAACTCAACTCGTCAATGTGGATGCTCAGTTGTACATCGCTACTGAGTATAATTTCAAACACGTCTCTAATTATCCTCTCGCTTTCGCCGTGGTACGGCGATCTAACCGCGGCGCTTGTAAGCACTACGACTGGCGAATTAGACAGAGCCCGCGGCAGGAAGCTCTTCCCCACGCCGGCTGGCCCTATTAACAACAGCGGCGCTGCTCTGGCGTATTTCTTCAAAATTGAGAGCATCTCTAAATTTTTCCCTCCTCTCAACTAAATTGGCCTCTGTACAGAAAAGCCGCGGCGCCCCAGCGCATCTATGACGTACTGTATTT
>WUQR01000096.1 GCA_009889515.1 Nitrososphaerota archaeon | reverse complement strand
GCAGAGGCCGAGAAAAGGGCGAGGGAAATTGCCAACGAGCTGGACAGAATTGCGTCTAGGCTGGAGGGAGCTGGATTCAGCGGAATTGCCGAAAGGCTGAAAGTGAACATGAAGAAGGCAATAGAGCTGGCAGAGGCCACGCAAGACGAACTCCCCGCCATAAACGCCACTAGAGGGGAGAGGGCTGTGGCCGCATTGCTATCGCTTGTAACAGGCGGCCTGTTAGGCGTCGCTGTGGAAAGGGCGCTGGCGGAGAGGGGGAAGTGGACAATAGGCGCTCTAGGCATTGCGTCTACTATCAGGAATACGCCGTATAGCTTCTACGAGGCGTTTAAATCAGCCAGCGGCGATGAGAAGCCGTCAGAGGCCAGAAAACTGGCCTTCCGCATTGTCTCTTTGCTGGCGGATCCCCTAGTGAGGACAATACTGGCCGACAGGCAAGGCGTGGAAATACGCGTAGAGCAGAAAACAGAAAACGGCAAAAGGCGTGTATACACCACGTTTGTGGAGAACGGCCGCGAGCTTCTCAAAGCGGTGTGGGAGGCGGGCAAACGGTTAAAGCCGCTTTGGGCGGAGGGGGAGGCGGTGAGGCTGTTTAAAGAAGTTGCTAATTTGACGGCGGCCGCCTCCTCCCGCTCTAAACTGCTGGAAGAGATGAACGAGGAGGAGTGGAAGAGAGTGGTAGAAACAGTGGGGAGGGTGAAGAGGGCGGTTGAATCAATCGCCAAGACCATTACAATCGGCGCACTGCCCACAGACGCCGTCCTATATCCCGGACGTGAGTACGTCCTCGGTGATTCCTCTTACCTCTCGCAGGCATTTACCTACTGGGCGCTGGCTGAGGGCGAGATAAACCTCGATAAGGTATACCCCTCTGAAGAGGGGCTAAAGCCAGTGTGGCGCGTTGATGGTAAGTACACGGAGACGGTGAAGGAGGTGTTGAATGTAAGCCGCACCGTGCTTGAAGAGCTGTCAAAAAGCGGCATTGATCTGAGGACGGCCCTAGCCGATGTTAGAATAAACAATGAATTAAAAGTCGCCTTAGAGGCGGCGGCCAGCGAGTTCTGGGGGCGCGTTAAGGAGTTGTTAACGAGGTGGAGAGAAGCGGAGAAAAACGGCGATAAAGAGACCCTAAACAAGTTGGGCAAGTACCTCCGCGTCCTCCTTCCGCTGGCTTACGCCGTAAAGGCATACAGAAGGGGAGAGCTGTCTAGAGAGGAAGCAACCCTTGCGGTGATTTTCGCCGTGTTGTATGACGGGGTTGTGTTGAGGGGCGAAATTTGGCTTGCAGTGGGCGGCCCTGAACATGAAGTAAACCCAATTATGACTCACGACAACTTCACCGCGTTCTGGCTGTGGGCTCTAAAGGAGCTGGGCTTTAAGCCAAGCGCAGTATATCCCGGCAGAGAGGCACACACTATTGTCTTCAGAGGCAATGAGCTAAATGAGTTGCTGAAGGCGGTAACGCCAGCGCTACCTGCGTTGCACGGGCTGAGGGACGCCCTGACAGAATTCGCAGACGCGTTTAGAGATGTTACACACGAAGCGATTAAAAGGAAATACGGCATTGACTGGGCATATGACATGAGAAACGAAGGATTTTTCAAAAAGCTAGAGGAGATTATTACAATGACCGAGGACTACGTCTACAGAAACGTTACAGTGGAGAGAGGACCGCTGGACACGAGCGGTAAGCAACCAAAGGCCGTCATCAGCTTTAAGCTGGGCGGAGAGGAGATGGCACATATTGTTATGTACTGGACGGGCGACGGGCTACAAGCCCAGTTCGACGGCTCTCGCGAAAACGCCGAGCGTCTAGCCTCTATAATCAAGTCGCTTGGAGGTAAGGCGGAGGTTAAACCTCGCGGATACGGATGGAGAGTCCAACTTTACACCGACGGCATTACTGCCATTCGCCACGACGGCTGGCTAAAAGCGGTAAGGAGCTTCGTCGACGAGCTTTACGGCAAGGGGCTGATCGATAAGGATAGGTACGAACAGCTGGTGAAGGACATAACGGTCGGTCCCAACACTGTCAAATTCGCCAGCGTGGAGTTTTCGGTTAATTATAAAAACAAAATCGACAATATAGAGGTCGTATATCAACCGGGTAGCGAGACCTCTAAAAACGCCGCCGTAAACGCCTTAAAGGCCAGAGGGCTAGTGGAGGGCGTACACTTCACGGTGAAAGAATACGGCGGCTACGAAATTCGCGTTGCGAAAGAGGCATACGCCAAGGCTGTTAAGGCCTTGACGCAGAGCGGACTGAGGGTAGGAGAACACTACGCCGTCGACGGTGAGAAACGCGTAATCAACATCAAAAAAGACCATAAAGATGCCGTTGTAAACGCCTTGAAGGCGGCGGGGTTAAAGGAGGGCGAGGACTTTACAGTAAAGTGGGCCGGATTCTACGTAATCCGCCTTACTTACGACGGCCTTAGGGAAATTCAGCGCATGGCGTTGAGCGGAGACATGGAGGCTGATAAATTCATCAGAGAGCTAAAAGACATTTTGGAGCGCAGGTACGGCGATGACGCAGCGAAAAAGCTAGATGAAATTCTAAGGCCGGCGAAAGAGGAGGGGACGGCAGAGCTGCCGCTACCTGTACACGACGAGAGGGGCAACGTAATGGCCCAAGTTGTAGATCTGAGGTATGAGTTCGTTAAGGGCAACCAGCCCGTGGGCCACTGCGCTGGAAAGGACTGCCGTTTGCGCATAATCGTGGAATACGAGGTCGGGGGAGAAAGGAGACAGCTCAAGATGGAGTGGTACTGGGCAGAGAAGCGGGAAAAGAAGGGCGATGCGACTGTCACGTATTATTACGAAATAGCGCTGCCAACGGTGAAGGACGATGTGGAAGTCGCCGTACTGGAGACGCTGACAAGAAAGGCGAAAAGGGGCAAAGTGCCTCTCTTCGCCGACCAGCTAGATGCTCTCCGCAGGTTCAAACCACTAAAAGACGCCATTGACAAGTGGCGCGAAGGAAAACCTAAATGATTACAAGCTTAGCTCGCGTTGCTTGTTATCACCTCCAGTATTTTCTCTACGATATATAGTGTTCGCATTACAGTATGCGAAAGTGACCGCAAGCTTGAGGCGTCTGTAGCCTCGGCGACGATGGTTTCCCCCTCTACGTAAAGGCGACCGCGCGGGAATCGCACCTCCCTCTCCAGTATCTTAAAAACTCTTAGCGCAAGGTCGTCGTCCCCAACATCTATAATAAGTCTATACATATCTATACACTACTTTTTTAATTCTTATACTCGACGCCCTAGGCCCCAAGTCGCTACCGAGAAGCTGACCACCTTTACAGGTATCTTCGGCATGAGGAGGCTAGGATCTGCATCTACCTAGTTTTATTAGGCCTCTTTTACTCAACAAATCTAGCGCATAGAGTATATACCCAAACCTCTTCTCCACGTATTCGCCTCCATACCACTCTAAATGTGCGTATATCATCTCGTCTAGACACCACTCCGTCTTTCCAGTCTCCTTTACAATTTTCATAATG
>WUQR01000095.1 GCA_009889515.1 Nitrososphaerota archaeon | reverse complement strand
CGGATCCCTCCCGGCGATTACAATGTCAATAGCCTCATCCCTAAGCTCTAGGAATTTCGTCCTCGCCGAGTCTCCCAAGGGGTACGCAGTGGCTTTATACTCAACTGTGCTGTTGACTGTTATTTGGACGTGGATGCCGTAATCCACAGGCACGCCCCAATCCGCTTCAATTGCCATTGCATAGCCAGCAAGGGCGGCCTCAACATCAGGAGCAGGCCCAAATTTAAACTCCACAACTGCGCCGAGTGTAAAACCGTCAACTACAATATAACTCATGCCCAAAGGGGCTCCGTCTACAGTTATTTGGGTAGATATAGGCGAAGCGTAGAAAACAGCAGAATCTCTACTCCTAGCCAGTCTTGTGGCTAGGGCGTGGCTAAATTCTCCCATAAGTCTAGTAGCGATGTATTTGTACAAAGCCTCTGCCCTCTCCCTCATCTCTTCAGAAACCCCCTCTAAGCTAGGCGACATAGGTGCCCCGGAGTATGCGTATCTCCTGAAATCTTCCAATGCCTTGAACAACACTGCATGGAGAATTTGCCCCTCGATAAGAGGTCTTGTGGAGATTCCCCGTTCCCCTAGGACGTACTTAAGGTAAACATTTCTGTACGTGGGACAGTATCCATAAGCGAAGTCTGATAAAGCAAGCCCCGGATAGGCGTGTGGTTTTACGGGGGGTTTATCATAGTTCCACCCTCTTAACTCTGGCGACACTTCCACAGACCCCCAAATTATTTTGGTTCTTTTCAGGGCCTTGGCTATCTCGCCGAGAGTTAACACAAAATGTTAGTTAACTCATTGTAATATCCGTGACATGCTACACAGAAAAGGTTTTTAACTGCAAGCCTCTGCAGTTTTGTGAAGCTGGCAGTTACGGTGGGCTTTGACGCACGGCTAGTTGTAAGAGCCTTGGCCAATATACCGGCGCGCGAAGTAACCCTCGTACGCGGTGCCACGGGCAACGAAGGCGACGCCAAGTCCAAGGAGGCGGTAGCGGAGATTATAAAGGCTTTAGGCAAAGGCACTGAGTATGTAGTAAATCTCCGCGATCCTGCAGAGGGCTTACGGCAATTTTATTCTCTCCAATTCGATGAGATTGCTCTAGCTGGCGGCCCCCGACTCCTCATATTGCTGGGATTTGTTGTTGCAGCGTTGAAAAAGGCGAGGATATTCGTGGTACCCGAATACAGTAGTGAGGCGATAGACGTCAGCGGACTTGCCGCAGTAACAAAACTTTTTGGGCTGTCTAGAAGAAAACTGGAAATTCTCGCCGTTTTGGACGGCGAAAAAGATGTCGATACTATTGCACGAGAAGTGGGGCTGGACAACTCCACCGTATACCGCCATTTAGTGACTTTAGAGGAGGAAGGCTTAACAAAGAGTGTG
>WUQR01000094.1 GCA_009889515.1 Nitrososphaerota archaeon | reverse complement strand
CTCAGCCTTAGCCGCCAGGGCATCAGACCTCGGCATGGCAACCTCTCTCGACTCGAGAACGGACCCGAGGTATAAAGAGCGTAAAATTAGGCTGGAGATAAGCCTTAATCTATTATGAGCGCCCTTTGTAATAATCTGCACGCCGCGTTATCGCTATGCCCTCACAATAAACAGCTCAACTGACACAATCGCCGCACATTAGCGGCGGATTCCCTCTCTTTCCCAGGAGGACATATCCGTACGCCTCACTGTTTTGTGATTATTTTTATTGACGATAGCGGGTTGAAAAGGCCTTGTAACCGCCTCTCTCTTAGCGCAATTGCATTTCCACAGAGGCGCGGCGTTCCGTACCTTGAGCTCGGCTACCACTGGAGGGAAGAAAGGCGTTTTTAAAAGCGAGTTAAAGTGGAGAAGTGTGAAGAGAAGGGGCCGGAACCGAAGTAGTCTTATTAGACAAGCGGCTGAAATCAGATATGTCGTGTTTCACTACAGAGGCCCAGAGGATGTTGCAAGGGGCGTAAGGAGGTTGCTAGAGGGGCCAGTCTCGTGTCGGTGGATAACCAGCTACTACAGGACGTGAAGCCGGCTGTGTACTACTTGGAGAGAGATTCCCGCAGAGTCCCCGGCTTGCAATTAGCCGACATAGTGGCTGGCTACACGAGGGAGAAACTGTGTGGCAGCTAAAGATATTAACCTAGCCCCTCACACTGCCGTGGCAGGAACAAGGCTCTTGGCGGTGGCTACTGGCGTTGTTTCGCTCACGGCCTCTCTAGTCTTCACCTTGTCCGTGACCAGGAGATTGCCCACGGGAGAATTGGCGGTGTTGACTCTTTTCAACTCTGCCTTCGCCGTTGCCCTGGCGTTTGTGGGATACGCCTCTACGTGGTACTCCCGGATTCTGGCAAAAGAGCCCGGGAAATTTGGCCAGCTGGCGGCCGTGGGTTTAATAATGGCGTTTATTGCGTCTGTGCCCCTGGCTGCGTATCTAGCCCTATACGGCAGGGTGGACCCGTGGCTGCTAGCGATCGGCGTAGCGTTATTAATACTCAACGCGTGGCCAGCCGGGGCTTATCTAACAGTCCACCGCCAGAGGCTGGGCGTATACGCCAATTTAGCTGGACAAGCCGTAAAAATAGCGGGGGCCTTCGCAGTAAGGCTAAACCCCACCGCCTACTTAGCCCTGCTTATTAACGTGTTCATGTTCCTCCCCACGGCGCTTATGAAAATTGAGAGGCCGAGGTTCAGCGGCGTCTTAGCCGTGGCGAAGTCTTTAATAAAAGGCGCGCCGTACCAGACCCTATCTCTCATTGCCGCGGCGCTGGGAGGTCTTACAACATATGCAGTGTATTTAGCCGGCGGCGACAGGCTATTATCTTACAACTACGTCCTCTTCCAAATAGGCAAGGCCGTCTACCCAGCCCTCGCCGTAGTCCCGTTGATGTACGGCTCGCTGCTAGTGGAAAGCGATAAACTGCGGCGGGCGTTAATTGACGGCTCGGCGCTACTCTACCTCTACCTCATCGCCGCTACGGTAATGGCCAAAGCGCCTCAGTGGTACATAGCCGTATTAAGGCCGAGCGAGCTGTCCAGCGCAGAGCTTGCAGAGGCCGTCTGGCTAAACGGCGCCGCCCTGCTCGCCTCCGGCATATACCTCCACATAAACACCACATTGGCGGGGATAGAGGGGGGAGTTGTCTTTAGACTAAAAGACAAGCCCTCTAAAGCCCTTATATTTGACATAGCGCTCTCGCCCCTCTCCATAGCCCTGACGTATTTTTTATCAGCCACATACGGAGCGCCGGGCATGGTCGTCGCGTCTGTAATATCATCGGCAGTAGCAATAGGCTATAGGGCGCGCCTCTTAGGCCGGGGCTACGCAAGGCTCTTCACAGAGCTGTATATCCCGGCGGCCGGGACGCTGGCTGTGATCTACTTGACGCCGCTACCCCTATTCCCCTATTCCACCGCCAGCCTAATTGACGCGGTGGCGACTTTCATCCCCAACGCCGCAGTTTTGGCGGCTTTTACCGCAGGCTTACTGCTTGCCTTCTCCAAGCCGGCAAGAGAGGCAACGGGCATATTATTCAAAAGAATTATGCGGATACGCGTTTGATAGATTACAAAGAAGCGACCACGTTCTCCTCACGGCGTCTCGGCGCTTGACAGCGCCTTTTGAGCATCTTTTACCATTTTTTCTATATAGGGAAGCCTATCTCTAATATCCTCGGCGTCAAGCTTCGCCTCGTGAAAACCCCACACGTGTAACGCCCACGCGGCGTCCCAAGAGTGCATAAACCACTCGCCCAGTCTTTTCGATATAGCCGACACCGCCTTTGCCAAATCTGCAACGCTCCACCGGCCCCTCTCCTCTACTCTCCTTAAGATCTCTCCCAGCGCGTAGAAATGGGCCAACGCCTTAACGGTTTCCTCAGCCGCCTTGTAGAGCTTCCCACTGGCCTGCACTGGATCTTTATCTGCAAACGCCTTTCCCTCTTCAAGGTATTTCGCGGCAAGTTCAAGCCTAGCCCTCGCAGTTGACGCTGGATCGAGCTTTAACGCGTCGCTCAGCGCTTTGATTATTAACTCCTCTAAATCAACTCCGCGCCTCACAGCCTCTTCGTAAAGAGACTTTGGCACAACCACTGCCGCCATGCCCACACTTCCCCTTGTATATATTAATTTCCACCGTACGGCGCCTAATGCCTCTGCGGCCAAGTTATACGACGGGCAAGACTTCAAGTGCCACTTGAGGCCTCGATCAGGCGCAGAGACTCTTGTTACCGCCGTTAATTCTTCCGAGTGCGCCTCCGCACTTCCTCCACTATTTTAATCCCCATCCTTGCCACGTCGCGATACTCCCTCCTTTCAATTATCCTTCTGATTATCTCAATGTCGTATTGATGAACCACAATGTTTCTAAACCTCACCACAGTTCTGTACCTCCGGAACTCCTCATCGCTAAGAATCCCGGCGCTCTTTAACTTATTCCCGGCGTCTATATAACCCTCTACCCCAAGACCCAGCGCCGCGGCCGCCTTAACTGCTATGTCTATTAAAGCTTGAACTTGCAGTAAGTAGACGGCAGATAGATATTTGTACACGTCGCTTAAATCGTCGGCGTTTAGGCCGTCTAAATATGAGGTATATTGGAGGAGTAGCTTTAGCAAGCGTTCTAGAGAGCCCATCTCCTTGTCACCGCCTCTATCTGCGTCTCTAACAGCTGGAGCTTTTCGGCGTCTATGACGAAGTCGAAACAGGGGTTCAATACCTTTGACCTAATTTCCAGGTACTCGTTGAGGTCGCGGCAGTAAATCAGCCTCCCCCTGCCCAGGACGTCTATAATTAATGAGCAGGGCAGGCGCTCGTAGTCGTTTAAAACCACCAGATCAACCTCATTCTCGCGAACCCCTAAAAATTTAGCCAGAGCGTACTGAATATCGACGGCCAAATCGACGTCTACAAGCCAAACGGCTATGTCCCAATCGCCCTTCACAGCCCTCCCCCAAGCCCTAGAGCCGAATAAAACAGCGAAAACCACGCCGTATCGATCCCAGGGGAAATCCTTTAAACTCCCAACCATGTTCTTAACACAATCCCATGTTTAAAAATTGGCGCGGCTTCCCCATGTAAGCGACATTCCTCGTTGCCACAACTTAAAGAGGAGAATTCGCGCCGTGAAGATCACGCCCTCAGGAGAAGGCGCTTTGTTTAAACATAGCGCTCCAATCCATTTCAAGAGCCCCGTTGTAACGCAACTTGCCCGCTACAGCGTCCTCCCGATCCGACCCTCCACGACCGAATAGCGGCGTCGGAACTGCGGCAGTCAATCCAGCGCACAACACGTGTCACCTGGCGGTAATATCTATTCTTTTCAACAATATATTATCTCAACCCAGCTATAAATCTCAATATTTTGCCGCAAATCGCCTATTATAAAAATAGTATTTAAGCTCCACGGATTTCGTCACGTACCTAAGCTCTTGCACCTTGTTGGCGAGCCCAGGCCTGCCCAGCATCTCCCCGAAGAAGCACAACAACTCATGTCTTTCTAGAGATCTCGCCACGGCCTTCTCGGACTGTAACACAACTTCTGATCAACTCCCCGATCCCTCCTTTTAATTTACTCAATTCCACGGCTTCTAGCTCGCGCCTCTTCAAAAATTCATGCGCGGCCCAGTAGATCTGCGCCCCACAGATCGAAGAGCTTGTTTATACACAAGATACGCCCAAATACCTACTAGACGCAAATCGATGTCCAGCTTGATCACCACGCCGTCAAAATCTAGGGTCAACACGCGGTTTAACCCGCGTTCGCATTACATCCCATGTGTATTTCCTGTTAGGATTCCGCATCAGTATAGATCTGGCTATATACTTAATAGTTATTGTATCAATATTTGCTAAAAAATAAATTTAAACAAAGTAAAGTAAATATTTTATATATTAAATAACTAAAAACACCAAATACAAAAACTGTTCCATAAGAAAAAGGTCGCCGAGCGCCCTAGCCAGTTAGTACGTCTCTACTAGCCGCGATCCTCCAATCAATCTCTGTTAAACCTCATAACTGTGACGTATTCCTTCAGCTTCTTCACCACGTGTCCCTCGTAGCCGCAACTACGCATTTTGTCCATGAAGGGGAGGATGGGACCGCGTATCTCCACAATGTAAATGTCTACATTCTTCAGGACGGCACACGGCGCGGTCAAAAGCCACCACTCGCACCCCTCACAGTCAAGCTTGGCTACGTCGTATCCACGACTTAAAACTTCGGCGAAGTCCTCGACCTCTATAGGAAAATCGCCCGGCCTATCGCCTGTAAGCGTACCCATCAATGTAACGCCAACTCGCCCCTGCCAACCCCAGACGCCTTTGCCGATGCACTCTCCTGTCACATTATTCACCTCCATATAGCGACGGCAGATATCGTAATACACCGGCTCATATGCCGTGACCCGTCTAGCTCCTCTTTTATAAAACCACACGGGCGTATCGCCTATAAACGCGCCAATATCTAACACATCCCTATTCTTTACATTTATATCATACATAGTAGTTAAGTCCTCGTATAAGAGCACAGTTGCTAAGTTTAATTCAGGTATATAGAATCTTCCCCAACCGACATCGATAATATAGAAACGCCCTTCTCTTGTTAATTTATATCCTAACTGCAATGCCCTTCTTAACGCTTTAAATTCAGCCGTTGTAGTCACGGCAAACCCATTGTAAACATAGGGCCTATTAAGTATGCGCCTTAACGATTCATAAAAAGCTAATTTAGG
>WUQR01000093.1 GCA_009889515.1 Nitrososphaerota archaeon | reverse complement strand
CAGGGGTGAGATAGTCTCGCTTGTCGGCGAGAGCGGCTCAGGGAAGACGACGCTCTGCCGAATGATTCTCAGACTCCTAGAACCAACATCCGGCTCCATCATATACGACGGCGTTGACGTCACTAGGCTGAAGGGGAAGAAGCTGAAATGGTATTGGAGGAAGGTTCACGGAGTATTTCAAGACCCCTACGCCGCATTCCATCCATTCTACCGCGTGGAACGCATACTCTACCAAGCCTTCAACCTACTACCAGACGTCAGCGAGGAGGAGAAGAAGACCCGCGTACACGAGGCTCTAAAGATGGTTGGACTCAACCCCAGCGAGGTTCTCGGCAAATATCCGCACGAGCTTTCGGGAGGAATGCGGCAGAGAATAGCCATCGCGAGGTGCTTCATCCTCAACCCCGAGCTAATAGTGGCTGACGAGCCAGTATCGATGCTGGATGCCTCCACGCGTATAGGCATAGTCAAGCTCTTCAGCGACATGAGAGATAGGCTCAACTCATCCGTGATATTTGTGACCCATGATATAGGGCTCGCATACGTGGTTAGCGATAGGGTGTTGATAATGTATAAGGGGGTGATCGTGGAGGAGGGCGACCCTATCACTGTGATGGAGAACCCGAGCCACCCGTATACGAGGCGCCTAAGGGAGGATGTCCCCCTACTATACCGGAAGTGGGAGGGATTCTAGACGTTTTGTCCTCTCCATTTATCGAGAGAGCCCTGCTCACGATCCTAGTATGGGGCCTACTCTTAGAGGTCTTTGGTGTTATAGTTCTGAGTAGCCAGCCTTGGAGGTTCGAGTTCTCATATCTTGTCATATTATTGGTAATAACGCTGGCATCAATAGTGCTGATAGTTTCAAGACTAAGGAAAAAATATAGTGTAGGCTTGCAGGCTAGCTAGCTTTTCTCCTTCTACCCACGAGTAGTCCTGCAACAGCACCGACTATAAGAGCCACGATAGCAGCTACAGCGACCATAGAAACGTCCGTTACCGTCTCAGTCCTAGTCACTACCTGTGTCTGTACCTGCGTTACCGCCAATGTCTGAGTGGCTAAAACCGTCCTAGTCTGAACTAGAGTCACTGTCACCGTAGTAGCCCCAGTAACAGTTGTTGGCGGCGGTGGTGGAGGAGGAGCAATGACTTTAGCTAGGTCGTCGAAGAACTTCGTCGTCGGGAACTTCAACCTATTAATCCATGCGGGATAGGCTGGGTCTTGGCCCTTCCTAGCTATATAGAACCAGTATACGATGGAGCTTATTCTGTCTCCGTAAAGGCCGTCAAACCATCTCTGATTCTCCTCGGCAGGCCAGCCAACCCAGTATTGGCTTGAGAACTCGTACCAGGTCGCACCATAGAATAGGGGGACGCCGGGCAGGTCGCGTAGGAAGATCTCCTGCAGCTTACTGTAATACTCTTGGAGCTTAGCCGGGTCTGTCTCCTTAGGTATAGCGTCGATGAGGGCAATCACTTCTTGGTTCTTGTAGTTCGCCCAGTTGCCGGCCGGCATTGAGAGTCTGGGATCCATTACAAACCTAAAGACGTTCCATGGATGGGCGAATCCAACACCTGCCGACCATCCAAGGTTTAGGTCTAGCTGCTTGTCTATGGAGCGCTGCCACCAGACACTAAAGTCTGGGAACTCTGTGTTAACCTCTATGCCGATCGACCTGAGGTTCTGTGCTATTATCTCGCACATTGCCATCCAGTCAGTCCACCCATATGGCACCTGAATAGTGAGGCCCTTCAGCGGGGTGCCGTCAGGGAGTTCCCTCCACCCATCCCCATCCCTGTCGATGATTCCAGCATCGTCGAGAATCTTCTTGGCCTTATTTAGGTCATAGACTGGATACATGGGCTCCAGTCTCTTATCAATGTATTTGGCTGCTGGGCTTGTATGGACTATGAGGGATGGTGACGCGCGTATGCTGTAGTTGTAGTAGGGCTTGGCTATCAGCTCGTCGAAAGGTATTGCGTGGGCGATGGCCCTCCTAACGTTTGGGTCTGCCAACGCCTTCTTCTCATAGTTCATGTATAGGAGGATTGGGCTGTCACCTAGATAGTATGGCTGCTTGGCGAAGTATGTCCTCCTCTCAAGGCCCTTAACCTCCCATAGCTCCCATATCTTAGGTGTGAAGTGCGTCATCGAGTCTATCTCTCCCGCCTCGAAGGCTAGTGCTGCGGCTGGATTATCCTTGAATGTTCTATGACAGAGGTATTTGGGGCGCGGAAGACCGAAGAGGTCGCGACCCCACCAGTCGTCAACCCGTGTATAGCAGAATGTGTCCTCAGTAAATCTTAGCAGCCTGTAGGGTCCGGATCCAACAATCTCTTCGGGCTTCTGCTCCATATACTCGCTCGCAATCTTCTCTCCTCTAGCCTCGAGGGCTGACCACCTGTGCTGGGGGAGAATGAAAATAGTTAACACTCCAAGTAGCTGGAAGTAGTTTAGCTTTGCCTCACTCGTAACGAGCTGTACCGTCTTCTGGTCTACGACTCGAACCTCATCTATATAGTCCCAGATCGGAGTTAGTGCTCCTACAGTATACTTCTTTCCAAGCTCAAATGTGTACTTTACGTCGTTGGCAGTAACTGGTCTACCATCCCACCACCTAGCCTCGGGCCTGATCTTAACCTCAAGCGTGTATTTGTCAACCCATCTATAACTCTCAGCAATGAAGGGAATCCACTCGTCGCTGAACCTACTATATAAGAAGAGTGGAGGATACATGTATAGTGTTCCCCAGTCATAT
>WUQR01000092.1 GCA_009889515.1 Nitrososphaerota archaeon | reverse complement strand
TACGAAGCCGAAGGCATCCAGTTTTTCACCCCTGACAACTTTTCCCAGCAGTTGGCCTACATGAAGCGGCCAGAAGGCTATGTAATCGCTCCTCATATCCACAATGCCGTGTCGCGCGAGGTGCACTACACCAATGAAGTCCTATTCATCAAATCCGGAAAGGTGCGCGTCGATTTCTACGACGAACATAAAAACTACCTGGAAAGCCGCATCTTGAATCGAGGGGATGTCATCTTGCTGGCATTTGGTGGACATGGTTTCGAGATGCTGGAAGATAGCGAGATCATTGAAGTGAAGCAGGGTCCGTATGCCGGTGAAGCCGACAAGACACGTTTCGCACCAGTCGATAGCGCATCCCTTACTGTGAAGGGTTAACAAGCAAGTCTCCATTGAGCAATTCGCCTTCCCACCAGCACTGATTTATTTAACTCACATTACTCCTAGGACATTCCATGAGCTTAATCGAAAAAATCCAGCGTCACGGTATTACCGGCTTGGCCCATATTGCCCTGAACAAACTGAAAACAAAATCCGGCTACACCAGATGGCGATTCCGCCATGCGCCGGTGTATGCCAACCCCACGGCGGCAGAGTTGACGCAAATCGAACAAGGTTTGCTGGCCCTGGGCATCAAACTTTACGACTACGCCCCCCCACCCGCAGAATTCCAAGCCTTCCAGGCGCAAGGTTGGTTTCCACCGGACTATCACGGCGGTTTGAAATCAGGTGTCTGGGATGAAAAATTATTGGAGCATTGGATATCCAGCGAGCTGCTGGGTTTGATGCACTACGGCCCACAAGATATCTACGTCGATGTCGCAGCCGCTGGCTCGCCCTGGGTGCAAGCATTGCGTGAGCGTAAAAACATAAACGCTTACGCCATCGACATGTGCGAAATCGGAAAGCTGTACCGCCATCTCGATTACTACCGAGTCGAGAATGCTACCGCGACCACCTTTGCCGATAGTTCTGTTTCAGGTGCGTCGCTGCACTGTGCCTACGAAATGTTCATGGGCCAGGATGACACGAAACTTATCCAGGAGTTGGCGCGTATCCTCAAGCCTGGTGGCAAGGCGGTGATTCTTCCACTTTACATGCACACCCATTACTGCGCTTACTCATCCCCCGAATATTTTGGCAAAGGCTACTCAGATCCGGACGCTAGGGAATATGTGCGGCTGGATTGCAGCGGTGTGCCCTCGTCGCGCAAATACGACCCTTTGAAGCTCAGGGAAAGAGTGCTTGCGCCAATCGTGTCAGCAGGTATGCGTTACAAACTGAGAGTGCTTCGCAATAAAAATGAATTCGGCAAAGGTATTTACTGCCACTTTATTCTGGAAATCGAAAAATGAATGGAACGTCTAAGATCTTCAACGCCTACAGCCGCTATTACGACTTGCTTTACCAAGACAAGGACTATGCAGCTGAAGCAGCCTACATCCACTCTCTGTTGAAACGTTACGGCGTACCTTCGGGCAATCTGCTTGAATTTGGCTCAGGCACCGGCAGGCATGGTCGGCTGCTAGCCGCTCAGGGTTACACCGTTCACGGCATCGAACTTAGTGCTGACATGATAGCCAAGGCTGAAACCGCCCCCGGATTCACCTGCCAGCAAGGCGACATCACCCTCATACGAATGGATCGCCAATACGATGCTGTACTGTCCCTGTTTCACGTCATCAGCTACCAGACCAGTAATGCCCAACTGCATGCCGTATTCTCCAATGCGGCTGCCCACCTCAACGCCGGCGGCCTGTTCATTTTCGACTTCTGGTACAGCCCGGCGGTATACGCGCAAAAACCGGCCGTTCGCATCAAGCGCATTGCCAACGAACAAATTGAAATTACTCGCATCGCGGAGCCTGTTGTTTACCCTAACGAAAACCGTGTTGACGTTAAGTACACCATTTTTGCCCGCGACTTAGGTACTCATGAGGTCCAGGTTTTGCAGGAAACCCACCCGATGCGGCATTTCTCCCTGCCCGAACTAGACATCCTGGCAGGCGTACATGGTTTCGACCGAATAGCTGCAGAAGAGTTTTTAACGGGTAATGTTCCCAGCGAATCAACATGGAGTGTATGCGTGGTCTTGAAGAGAATTTGAAATGACCGACTTTATTCCTGTTAATGCGCCCCTGCTCGACGGAAACGAAAAAAAATATTTGCTTGAGTGCATCGAAACCGGCTGGATTTCGTCCGAAGGCCCCTTTGTCAAGAAATTTGAACAAAAATTTGCTGCCCGCCTAGGCCGCAAGCATGCCATTGCTGTCTGCAACGGCACTGCCGCCATCGATGCCACCATCGAGGCTCTAGGTATTGGCCCCGGTGATGAGGTGATCATGCCTACCTTCACCATTATCTCCTGCATCGCTCAAATCCTGCGCAACGGCGGCAAACCGGTGCTTGTTGATAGCAATCCCTTAACCTGGAATATGGACGTCACTCAGATCGAAGCAAAGATTACCCCACGAACCAAGGCTATTATGATTGTTCACACATATGGCTTGCCCGTGGATGTTGACCCGGTTCTGGACATTGCAAAGCGCTATGGCCTGAAAGTAATTGAAGATGCCGCCGAGATGCACGGACAAACCTACAAGGGTAAACCCTGCGGAAGCTTTGGCGACATTAGCATCTTCAGCTTTTATTCAAACAAACATATCACCACGGGCGAAGGCGGCATGATCCTTACTGACGATGATGAGTTAGCCGAAGCATGTCGCAGCCTGCGCAATCTTTGTTTTCAGCCCCACAAGCGTTTTGTGCACGAAAGATTGGGCTGGAACATGCGCATGACTAACATGCAGGCTGCAGTAGGCTTAGCTCAACTGGAGCGGTTGGATGAATTCGTGGAACGCAAACGACAGATGGGACGGCTGTATACCGAATTGCTAAAGGATGTGGAAGGCGTTCAGTTACCCCTAGCGAAAACCGACTATGCCGAAAATGTATATTGGGTATATGGTGTCATACTAGATGAATCGCTGAGAATCGATGCAGAGGAGGCAATGAAACGATTGGCAAATGTAGGTGTTGGGACACGGCCTTTTTTTTATCCGATGCACCAACAACCTGTCTTGAAAAAGATGGGCTTGTTTGAGAATGAAACGTATCCAGTGGCCGAACGAATGTATCAACGTGGTTTTTATATACCCAGCGGTCTAAACATGACTTTAGACCAAATCTATCAAGTGGCAGAGAGATTTACAGCCCTTATAAAGTCACCATTATGAAAATAGCCGCGGTAATCGATAACACCCTAGGCGCTGGCGGTGGATTCGATCAAGCGCTCAACGCGATTGCTCAGATGCAGCGCCTTTGCTCAGGAAGATTTGACTTTGAAGTATTCACTACGCAGTCGGGCAATCTTGATATTCTTAGTTCGCTTGGCATCAACGCCACGCACTTCAAATACACATGGGCTGATCGCCTTTTCGTTATGTTGGCGACCAGCCCCATATGGCAACGCGCACAGCTGAGAATAAAACTTGTTGGGCCGCTGGAGAACAAGTTGTTGTTGCACGGAGTAGATCTTGTTTACTTTGTAACCCCTGCTCCCACACCACTAGCCTTTCAACGACTTAATTATATCACCACAGTCTGGGACCTTTGCCACCGTGACAGCCCAGAGTTCCCAGAGGTGAGAGAATTCGGCACGTTCTTCCTCCGTGAAAGTTTATATCGCCATCTTCTCCCTCGCGCAATTCTTATTCTCACTGACTCACCAGAACTCGCAGATCGTGCCTGCTTTCGCTACGGTGTAGATCGTGAACGCTTTCTTTCTATGCCCTTTGGCGCCTCTCCCCTGCTGAGAAAAGGTGAACTAACCACTGAGGAAGTCCGAAGCAGATACCAAATCCCCAATCAATATTTTTATTACCCTGCTCAATTCTGGGCGCATAAAAACCATATCAGAATTCTTGACGCACTCTGCATCCTGCGCGACAAACATGATTTCAAACCGACCGTTGTTTTTTCTGGAAAGGATTATGGCAATCTCTACTGGGTGAGCAAATCAATCCGAAAGCGCGACTTAGAATTACAAGTTATTGTGTTAGGTTTCGTCAAGTCCGAAGAAGTTAGAGCCTTATATGAAGGTGCATCTGCTATCGTTATGCCAACTTATTTTGGCCCAACCAATCTTCCGCCTCTTGAAGCGTGGTCGATTGGTGTGCCTCTGATTTATTCGGCTAGTCTATTTAACCAGGTCCGGGATGCAGCCGAGCTGGTTAATCCTGATGACGCCAATAGCATAGCAAATGCAATGTTGAATGTGTTGCTACCCACGCGACGCGCCGAATTAATTGAAGCCGGAAAGAGGCGACTCAAGGAAATTGATAGTGAGCGTGTATTAGCAGAGCAGGAATTTCTTACAAAGCTGCAAGTATTTTCCAAGCGAAGGGATTGTTGGCCGAGCGAATAACCGGCCCGGCTATGAAAGCGGCTTTGACCTCAACCGCTGGACTTGGGAACGCAAGCGCAAGCACTGGCAACGGCCCATGCACATCGTTACCCCCAGCCATTGGCTGGCCCAGTGCGTGCGCGAAAGCGCTTTGATGCGCGATTGGCCGGTGAGCGTGATCCCCAACCCGATCGACACCGATCGCTGGCGGCCGCTGGACCGAACCTCGGCGCGGGAGCTGCTTGGCCTGCCGAAGGACGTGCCGCTGCTG
>WUQR01000091.1 GCA_009889515.1 Nitrososphaerota archaeon | reverse complement strand
GTTCGCACACGCGTGGCGCTTGTGGCCCAACCTCGCCAGACTGGTGTGGGAGGACTTGCCGAGCCTCCACCGCGATTTCTGCACTAAAGTGCCGAGGGGGGAGGACTGCCGCCTCTACGCCATAAAAGACGCCGAGGAGAAGCACGGCCCGTTGCCGGAAAAGCCGTGGAGTGTGTTAACAAACAGCTAACACTCTTCTTTTAGCCCTTTTGGAGGCCTAACGCCGGTCTGTCCCTTGTACTTGCCCTCATACGGCACAGCGCCTTCTGTCCTAGCTAACACTACGTGTAAAAACCTCATGAACTTCTTAAGCACTATTGTGTTTGAAGACACATTTACTACCTCGATTGTGACATTTCCCTCAAAACCGGCGTCAATAATAGTTGGAGGAATAATAAGGCCTAGACGCGCTAGAGTAGACCTGAGGTTGACTAGGCCGACGACGTCGTCTGGTAGCTTTACGTACTCATAAGTAGTCAGCAGTACGAAGCTTTTGGGCGGAATTGGTATTTCGTCTTCGCTGACTGTTCTGAACAGCCTGCGCATCTCGCTGTCGTTAAGTTTGCACGGATTTACTACAATTCCGCTGTGTGTATATACGGCGTATTCGCCGCCGATTCTCAAGTCCACTCCGTTTTCTCTGATTGTGTCGTCAAACAGCGGGTGTACAACTAACTTGTTCTCTTTAATCAGCCTGTAGATTTCCTTAGCGCCGAGTATCATACCGCAACACCCAGCTCTTTGAGTATTGAGGCAACTATGTTTTGTTTAACCTCCATACAGATGATGTCGTCGCAGTTAGCAATACATCTCCAGAACCTGAACTCTCCAGTATTGCCGTTTACTTGTTTGTAGCAGTTTTTGATGCAGTTGCGCATGCACGAAATGAGCTCTTCTCCGAGGTTGATGTTCGAGGCCATAGCGCGCCCAAAACACTACTTTTTAAATTTTTCGGTTAATTAAAAAGTATGTCAAAAGCTAATGCGACAAAGCTTATTCTTTACGTTTAGCAAATAAAAGTTGTAAAATTCTAAATCAGTTTAAATATACGGCCTTCTTCACCATTTCCACATTAACTAGTAAATTAACTAGCGATATTAATTTCTGTGCGACAGTATAATCGGATGAGTACTGCAGACTTTCTAAGAACTGTTTGAAGTCTTTATACGTGTTGGGGTCGGTGAACTTCATCTCTACCTCAATCTTCTTTTCGTTGCCAACGCAGACTTCATACTCGATGGATACTTCATTCTCCTCAATTTCCACTTCATACTCTTCTTTTATGTTGCCATTGGCAGACCACACTTCAATGTAGATGCCGCCATTATTGTAAGCCCTTTTCACCGTATACATGAGAACTGGTAACTATATCATTTAAAAATTGTATTGTGGTAATACGTGGACGGGCGCACGGTCAATGTTGGTATACTGTGGCCGTTTGTTGATTCCTTCACGAATGTAGTAAAGGATATATGTAAAGTGAATCAGTGGAAGTGTAATATAACTTCAGGCGGGCCGTTTGCCCCGTATACGCTTATAGGCACCTTCGATTTGTTTATGGGCTCATCAAGCGATTTTCAATTTTCTGTAGTTGATGCCAAAGTGTACTATATCTCAGTTGAGGGCAATATCAACCCTATATATGAGCCGAAGCTTAAGACAATATGCCGTAGAAAGTACTGCATAACTGCAACTAAATGGGGTGCAAAAATATTCGAACAGCATGATATACCAGTAGCAGACGTCATATATCACGCGTTGCCGCTACCAGTGCCCAATACCACTCCTAAGGTTGATAGGACTTACAACGCAATCTACTTGAACGCAGTATATTTTGTTTTAAGGGGAGGCGAAATAATAGAGCGTAAAGGGTGGAAACTGTGGCCCATAATAGCCGACGCTATTCCTAACTCTTACGGCTTTACAAAATCCAATTTTAGTTCACTGCCTAAATATTACAAATATGATGCCGACTACAGCGCTGTAGAGAAAAAAGTCGTTAAATATTCGTCAATGTCATTAAGCGAAATATATAGCTTATATGAAAACGCCAAAGTGTTCACGAATTTGTCATATAACGATGGTTTTGGTCTGAACCCGTTGATGGCTCTGGCGGTCGGCACGAATTTAGTCGCTTGGGACTTTCCCGTTTTCAGAGAGCTGTACGAGGGAATTGACGGGGCATATTTAGTTCCTGCGGAAAAACAATTTGAGTGCATGATGTTGAGAGCCCCGGTGCTGTCTCTTTACTGTGTAGAAGGTGATGCTGAAAAATATGTAGCAACTGTAAAACGCGTATTGGATAATTGGAGGCTTGCAGACTGGCAGACAGTGAGGCAGAAGTTCGATCCGTACAGACTTTACTCAAAATTCAGCGAGTTCATAAAATAACCCCTAGCTTGGCTGTGTTAATTTAGCCGTAGCAACAACTACGTGGCTGTAGTTAGCAATTACTGGAAACGAAATTCCGCTGATTTTCAGTGATACGTTGCCGAGACATAAAGAAAACGTATATAATACTGACGTGACTGTTTTATTTCCGCTTGGAGTGAACGTGCATATAGCTTTCAAGCTCCTATAAGCTGAATCCCACGTGATAACAGCAGAACCGGCATCTATGGTGCCATCAGAGTAAATTATACTACAACTTCCGCTTGTTCCGTCTAGCAGAGCAATAACGTTTGTAATTATGTCTGAATCTATATACATGTAGCAGTTACGTTAGTTACTTCTAAAATATTGCCGTCTGGAGTGGAAAGGGAAATTGTGTACGTGCCGGGAGTTAGGAGAAGCACTTGATCGAACAGTCCGTCCGATATTTCAAACTCTCCGTATTTATTGCCGTCTACATAAACAATTATAGTTCCGCTGTATGGATAGTCCACTAAATACACTCTCGCAACGAGCCTATACGGCGCAAGGCCGTTTTCAGTGCATTTGGGCTTTACGTCTATGTCGTAACTGTACACTACTGCATATACAATCGGGTTGGTCAAGTATGAAATAAACGAAATTGGACATACGTCTATATTCAGCGGAGAGCTCATGATACATAGAAGTCGAAGTTCGCCGGACTCTGCAAAGTTACTGTCACTGATACATAATAACCTCCTCTAGGCAGTCTCGCGGCCATTCCGCCCAAAGACACCGCTGTAAGCGGCGATTTTTGAGTTTCGCTCACATAGCTCAAATAGCCTCCGAGCTCAATGGCGTTAAGAGTAAAGTCTGATGGAACTGCGAAAATCCCCTCAATTCTAATCTTAGCATACACGTTTGTCGCATCAATTTTAGTTACTTTGACGTTGACAATATCTATGCCAATAGTGTTGCCGCCTATAGTAACAGTAGCTCTACCGCGGAATATTTTATTCTTAGAAAGAACGTAGTCAATAGACGTAGGCAATATGTCCTTATCAATTGCGAACAGTACCATTAAGCGCTAACAGTACCGAAAATTAAATAGTTAAACTTAATGGTTTAGAGTTCGTTTTCAAGCGCTACGAAAAAATCATGCGTCTTATGTACTTGCAATATGTGCGCAACTAATTCATCATATGCGTTTTCGTAATATGCGTATACTTGCGTGTTAAATCCGCATTCGCAGACGCCGAATGAGCCTCTGCGTGTTATGAAAACCGTTGCGAGAATTCTCGCCATCAGAGATGATAAGCGGTAATTATAATTGGAGCTGACGTTAAAAACTCAAACGGTATTCCTCCTTCAGTTCCTAAATCAAGTATTGGTATATAATACGACAGAGTTTCCATACCCCACTTAATTGTACATCCCAGCTCTAGCTTAACTACAAAGTTAGACGATTGTGTCTCCGCACTGTCTGTGATGTATATAGCCAACACGTTAGGCCCAAGTTTTTCCGTGTGTATATTCAAAACTTTCCTGTTCCCGTCAGCAAAAGTAACTCTAGCGACAGTGCACACCGATGCGAGTCTATCTACTATGAATTCGGGAATTGTTGGTCTAGGCAACATACTGATCGTAGCACTTAACTAAGTACCTCCCCCCAGAAAAAGTTCTGTATAGTTGCACTACACCCTTCTCGTCGCCCACTGTACATCCTATCCTGATTTTAGAGAAGTTGTACGTATCCATGTAATATGCGTCATATGGTATATCAATAACTGCAGTCGCATCGTCTAAGTACCTGATAGATACTTGAGAGAGGCATACCGCGGGCGTCTGTGCGCCACATTCAAATGACACAGTTAGTTTCGGCTGTCTATTGCTGACTACTAGCCTGCCGCTGTCTTTTGGCGTTGATGGTTTGATGGTGTAAACAGTGTGTTGTCCATAAATTGCAGTTTTAGTTGCGTCGTGTTCTGGAGCTATGTATCCGCAGTGACGTCCGTCTTGCGAAATCAATTCGCCTACTGTACCGACTAAAATTGAGTCATATCTAGCTTCTCTATAGATTGTTACAAACCAAGAGCACATATCAACATCGCTGACTCTTGCAAATATAAGAGTGTCGCTTGCTATAAATAAGTCGTATGTATATGTTCTAAGCAAGTGAAATATCATATACAGCATGACGGGGTCTACCAACAGTCTCTTTACCACTTCTCCGTTACTGTTGAGAACGTCAATAATCGCTTCATTCCAGCCCCAAAAAGTAATAGATATCCTCATATAGCACAGAGATACTCGCCAAAAGATAAATTACTCCTCCCTAAACACGCCACGTCTGCTACAAACCACTGATCTACTGTAAATTTGTACTCAAGTCTGAACTCATGCCTTCCAGTCTCTATCGTGATCGGTTCGTCTAAAATAATAGTAACTCCGACTACAGGCCTGCGCTCGTCATCAGTACCGATGAAAAAGAAATTGTACAGCTCACATCCAGTCTCAGTAAGAGTAATGTATCCGCCAAACACCCAAAGTCTGTCTAAAAAGTAATACATAGCCCCAGCAGAGTCCATTGGAATAGTTCTGTAAGAGTCTCCACACTTAACTGATATATAGCCGCGCATTCTAGTTAAATACTGCAATGCGAATTCTGATACTTGGTCGTATATGTCTCTGCTTATTAGTTCGCCGTAAATAAACGATGCTATAGCCACAATTAATTTAACGCCACACTATTAATTACTAGATGTCGTCTGTATACGGAACTCTACTGCTAGACCCGATAATATTATCGTCTCACTACTTCGCCTCGTTTTGGATTAGAGAGGCGTTCATACAAATAATAAGCGAAAACGATGAAACCGCAAGAATTCCCGCTGAAACGTTTTTCAAAATGAGGGGGGGTAATATAGGGACGTGGTATGTAGAATCTGTGTTTACCACGACGAAAACATTCAGCTTAAAGTATATTGATATCGTCTTCGTTACACGCGACAATAGAGTTATTGCAATAAGGCTGAAAATAACTGCGGTACTGACCGCTGGGACTTACAAGTTCATATGGCTATCATGCGTTAGATCTGAGGCGCCAATAATTCTAAATATAGAACAAGTTTAAATTGAGGGCTCAATTAAGTGTATCTGAATAACGTTAACTCCCGTATTCAGTGATAAAGTACCATTAAAATAAGTAAGTAAGCTGTCGTATATTATTGTCCTACCGCTACATTGAGTGCTAACTTTAATTATGGCATACACAATAGACGAAGAAGTGATAGTCAAATACGACTGACAATACATAACCTCATACTCGCAGTCGCTGTCAATGTACACTCTGCATTTGTCAACTCTGTTATATATGCCAGAGAAGAATAAAGCTAATGAAAACGGATACTGAATGCTTGGAGCTAATATACCGCCCTCAGACATTTGATTTGCATGTTAGTAAGCCAATAAATAGTTCGTATTCCGCTTTAATTTCCAATGCACCGTCAGTCAAATATATGTGAATTTCGTGATCTACCGGTATTTGCAGTTTTGCAAGCGCACGGCCGCTTCCAGATACTATATTCCCAGATACGACAACATTGCCGTCAATAGGAGATATTATAACATCAGTTGAATAGCCGATTTGAGCCGAATAATAATCTATTTTGCACTCTGACAAGGGTTCAAGTAAAATTGTTGATGGGTATTCCGATAGGGCTTTGTATACGCTATTCAGCCAATCTAACCGATTATAAATAGCGTGGTATTCAGGAGTGTAGGCTATAATAACTCCGTCAGCTGGTATATCTAGCTCCATAGCGCTTCTGTAAAATCTAGTACAGTTTATGCAGAATGCTACACGTATAGATGCTGTTGGAGGAATTAACACTGGATCGCACTGACCTGAGATGCAGAATGATGCCGATGCGTATTTTTCTGTTGATTTATTAGTGAATATAATGCCTCCATAAGCACCTATTACGGCGTTTGCAAACATAATATTTGCCTCAATGGGTCTGTAAACCGTAATGAAGTTGACATTATAGTCTCCAGACAAGATGAATGTATTTGAAAATAGAGTGCTGTTGAAATTACGTTGTTCTGCAATGTCTGATATTGGAGATTGCCTATAGTGTATAGTTCTCTTTACTAACACATTAGACTCTTTTTTGTCCCAAAACGATATGGTGCAAGTATTTCTTCTAGTAGAGAGAACTGGAACTGTGACTTCTTCTGTGAACGTGCCTTCGGTCTCGCATACAGTCTTTTTTAGTATTTGCTGATTGTTGCAATCAACTCTTAGAACTGTAACAGAATTGCACGAGTATACAATCTTAATTGTTTGCAGTATTGATTGTGGCAGTGGGTCGTAGTCTATGTAGTGTATTACCAGCGACACTCTGCATAGATACAAAAACAATTAAATTTGTGGAGATAATCTACAGTGTCGCAACAGTGTGATTACAAAATCGTAGTTAGACCGCTAGTGAAAAACGCATATGAATATGGGTTTAAGTTTATTGGTTATTTTGATGCTCATATAATACCCGTAGACGTGGCTAGGAGTAAGCTCGTTGATTTAGCTGTAAGGCCCGAATCAATAGACGAGTTAACTTACGAGACGCCGCTGTTAGGAGGGATTAGGCCGTACTGTCCTAGGACTGATGGTGATAAAATGTGTACGGGAACACTAAACGGGTGTCTAAAGGATGGCAGAGGAGGGGGCGTTACAATTGGCACTGATAGTGGAGAATACGACTTATATCTAGTCGACTACAGAGAAGAGGGGTACTGTGTCTACGTAAAACTGAAGGCGAATACGACAATACCTGCAACTAACGTGAGATACATATACGCTAAATTTGTGTACAGTATCGCTGGATTAAAAATAGATGTCACTAGAGAGACGGCAAAACAAATTCCGTGTCCGATATACAAAATTCCCTACACGTTTAGAATTAACAAGCCTACTGATACGCTGACTATAATACACTGCAGAATTCCTTAAAAGACGATCAATCAAAAATGTCCCAAACAGTAACTTTTGTAGTTATTGATGATGGGGTACAATAATTGCACACAACACAAGAAGCGTCAATTGGAGGAGTCATTTCGAACTGCCATGACATTGAGCCATCGCTATTTATTACGTAATCTGGAACTGTCGCAAAAGAGTAATAACCAGCAGACGATTTTACCAATTCGCACGGCGGTGAGCCACATAATGCACAGAATCCTGCTAAACACAATTTATACAATATGGAAAACGATGGGCCGATTTGTTTAACTCTGCCTTCACACAGCGTTAACGACTCTTGAGATATTTTGTATGTGTACTGCAACATTACACCCTATTTAAAAAGTCGTATGCCTGATTTGCCACTAAATACGGCACATTAGCCTCTGTCTTGTCTACAAACCTGCCCGTCTTATCAATACTGGCTCTAAGCCAATAGTATGTAGGCAGTGATGCGACCACACTTCTAGTTTTTTCATCTGGTGCTTGAGACAATATCTCGTCTTTGAACAAATCAGGCTGTTTGAACACAACAGATCCGTTTACATGCGGTATATATGCATTACCATTGTCGTCCTCAAGCGTAACTACTAAAAAGACTTCATAAGGGCGGTATTTGTGGTAAATATAATACGGAAGTTCGTTTTTTACGCAGTTATAATAGCACTCCATCCCGCCTGGTACATAATAGCAAAACGGCGTATCCCATTTGTGTACAACTAATACGTTATCAATATCGCTAATTGAGTAGACGTAAGGACTGTAGTCAATCACCATTGGGAATAACTCGTTGTAGACTTCTGGAATTGAAAACGATATTACCGAGACGTCTATCACTTTACTTGAAACAGCTTGTTGTGTAATAGGCGAAAACATCTTCATCTCTTTAATCTGACCGCCACTTGCAGATATTATATCTGCTAGTCTGTTCCAGTAAAACTTTTGCATTGAAAACAGTTCTGCTGAAACAGTCCTAGCGCTAAAAACAGCGTATTTTGCCGATATACGGCCTTTGAAGTAAATCTTAATGCGCCTAAGTCCTGCTGTGTATATCGGAATATATATGTGGTAGCTGTAGTTCCTAACATCGCCGACTCTGCCCATATAGAATGTAAGTTTAGACAGGGGGTGGTGTGTTTCTGGATCTGTTGATTGAGAGGGGGCAGAATATTGAACAATTAATCTTACTACTTGCTTCCCAGATTTGAGGTTGTCTAGTACAAACTGAATACACGGATGGTTTTTCAGCTTATCGAACACTATAGGGTTGCTCAATATTCTATTAATAGCGGGCATTAAGTCGTGATATACATAACCTATCTGCGTGCAGTATGAGTATTCTAAAAACTGCGTCCCAAGAGCGCAAGAAAAGTTATAAGCGTGATATATATACGCGGGCATTCTCAGTCGCGTGTTGTACCTAACTTCTCCGTTTACTTCCACCTCTGCGCCGCCGAACATCCACAAATCCTCTGTCTTATACGCCGAGATGTCCAACACACATTTGCCGAATCCAATTACTAGATGGCTAAAACCTATTGGCGCTGACTCTCCTCTAATTGATGTGAAAATATCGTAAACGCCTGGATTGGTCATATAGAACGTTTGGGCGAATACGTTGTTGTTTGGTTTGGGATACCACGGGACTGGTTTTGAGCCCTTACCAATGCCGATGACTGAATTGTTTATGTGAATAACATATGGGTATCCGCCTAAGAATGGCGTATACAAATTCTTATGTATTGCAGGGCCTCCTAAGTAAAGAGGCCCTATTTCTCCCGCAGTTCTCATTTTGATTTTGCCTAGATATCCAGTGTAGTATCTGGCATACCTGTACCGCATGCCAGCTTTGTAGGGAAGCGTTGATGTTATAACTGCGATAGATGCTGTTACTGTGTTTGGATTGAAGTATGTCGCCTCGTAATCAAACATTCTGTTAATTCCAACGTACATTATTGGGACGTTCAAGTCTGGGTGTTTAAGCACAAATGGGTCTGGCAACGCAATAAACTCGCATTCGGGAGCTTTTGCTACTACTTCGCGCGTAGACGTGTTTACTGTAAAGGCAACTCTGTACTTGCCGGGCTTTATTTCATACTCAAACCTGACGTCTTCGCTTGCAACTAGGTTGTTGTCCTTGTCGTATATGTTAATAATAATTCTGTTAAGCGTTCCCTCCTCTTCTACATCTAAATCGCCGTAAACTACTACGGAATCTTGACTGAATGCAAATCTAGTGTTCTTAAGCTCTATGATTTTAGTGCCTATAACTGCATAGAAGGATACTAAATACGCCAAATTCTCTATTACATATTTTGCGGCTGATACGAACGGATCTTTGTTGATTTTATAGTGCGTGAAGCCTGACATAACCCGTATTTGGCAGTTCAACTGAAAAATGTAGAAGCACGAAATATTCACCGGGTTCTACCTCTATGCTACACTCTACGTCCATTTCAACTACTGTCTTCCTATCATAAATTGCCGTAAACATAACTCGCCTAATTACAGACCTTCTTGATATTGAGAAAAAACCTATGCCGCTCCAACAGCCAACTCCTTGATAAATACAGCCGCCTGGAGTAAACGTTATCAGCGGATACTTCAGACTAACAGTCGAGTTGCCGACAATAACACTGCCTGCAATTTGTGAGTACGGCAGTATGAAGCGCATAACAGTTGTAGATGCTGTAATCAACAAATCAGATGATATAGAAATGGGAGTTGACACGACATCAGTTGTCTCATATAATTAAAAAATAGCCACCCGTTTTATCCGTGTCTGCTACTTACCAGACAAGGGCGCTTTATGGCACAATAGACGTTGATTCTGTCTATTTATTCGGCAGACTGACTAAAGCAGTTCTGCTCATAGAATTTGAGACCGAAACCGATTATGTAGAAACGTGTCTATTGATAAAAACAGTGTCGTCTACGCTGTGTGTAAGCACTGAAAAGCAAAAAGACGCATTTGCAGTATCAATAGACAACAGACTTAATGTGCTCAGCAATCCTTACGATGTCCCCCAGTCTATGTACCCGCCCATATCGTCTGTGCAAGTAAGCGATTATACAGTGCCTTATGCTCAAGGAAGTATAAGCAGTAAGAACTACACATACAGAATAGTGCCGACAAAAGGATACATTACTAGAGTTGTCGGCTCTACGTATCAAGTAATTGAAGTTGATACTAAGTATGTTGAGCTAGAAATGAGCTCTTCGGGCACAAACGCTAGATACGGCGTTAAAATTGAAAACATACCGCTGTTTCCGTCTTTTCTTGCGTTCGAGCACGTACATTTAGCGCAGAGCAGTGTGTACAGCAGAATTACTGTTAAGCTGTACACAGACTTAACTCTATACTAGCTATGCGCATATACGGCAGATATATCGGCAGAGTTAGGCACTCAATACTCAGAAGGCCGTATGTAATACTGGAGCGCTTAGGCACACCTACTGTAGTGCGCATATTCACGTCTTTTGATGCCCTTCTGCGCTTATCGTCTCATATTAATGAACTTTTGTCTTATGATAAAGTAGATGTAGTAAAAGGGAGCGTAATTGATGAGTGGACTATTACAGCCGCAAATATACACACACCGTCGCACCCGCACTTACCTCTGTGTCTGTACTATACGCCCAACGGGATTTGTGACTACTTAACTACTGTCATAAGCGCATCAGTATACCTCCCCGACAGTAGAATTTATGATTATACTGAAATTGATGTAGATGTAAAAAGACAGCCTGGAGCACATGAAACTACATCAATACTAGCGCTTTTGAAAAAACTGCCGTCTGTAGTAGTCACTACTGAGTACTTACTGAAACTTGCAAGACAAAGCATCATAATACCTGTAATTGAGTGGGTTGCAAGAATACACAGGCCGTATCCGATAATTGAAATTATTGGTCAAGATGCTGAATTAGTAGCACAGCCTAAGTACTCTGAAGGGACTGAAATAACGGCAGAAATAATATACAGAGGATATAACGAACTAAAACTCAAAAGCTTCTATTTGATAAGCGGTGAGGCGCTTACTGTATTTAACAACATAAACGTGCTCACTCCAGTAAACACTACTGCTCAGTACATACCACAGACAGCAATAGTGCACATCGACTTTTCGGTCAACAATAAACTCGAAATAATACCGACAGTTACTCTTGTAAGTGCGCCCAATAAACTTACTGAGATTGCAATCAGCTTGCCTAAATTGTTCGTAAACACCAGCACTGCCTATACCGCATATCCGTACAAGCTTCTTATAGGGAGATTTGCAAGCGATGCTCTGCCAATAATAACATACAGCAACGTATTACTCAATACCGAAAATTCGGCTAAAGCGAAATACACGTACGAAAACGTACACTTAGATACGACAACGCAAGTACTAGCAACTCTAGAAAGGCTTCTGAGGGGGACACACGAAAAAGAATACAGCATTACTACATACCTGCCGAATATACTTTTGACGTCAAATACTGCAGTCTCTAGGCGTCCGCATATAGTATTAGTAAGCAGGCCGACGCTTTATTACTTAATTGAGGCAATGTATGCGCCGATAGTCATATTAGATTATGAGAGAGTGTTAGCGCTACATACACCGCAGAACATAATCAGAATTAATGAGAGCAAAATGTACGTCTATCCGTATTTTGTAATGCGCTCTAACTACTACTTATCTCCACAGCTGTTATTAACGATGATAGTGTATGAGAAAATACGCGAGTTAACTACTGATTCTATAACGACCTTCAGAGTAGGGGCTAACACATTCGCCACATCTTTCAGTGCATATTACAGACTGCCGTATAATGTGCTTAAAGGCATATATGCAGTACTGCCACTACCAGTACTGTTTCTCAAAAACGCAGACGTGATTAGCTATGATGGGTACACGTTTTACTTAGATGTTTATAAAATGCTAAAAGGAGTCCTCATCCCATCTGCGAGTATAGAGTTGAGTAGAGTGGCAAATGTAGTCTACTTGTCTACAACAACTGCTCTTGAGTTAATCAAGCCAGCTTTAGTTACTGCCGAAACGCTGACATCGCTCACATACGCAACTGTCATAAAAACGCTAACCGCGTCAACAGTATCAACTACTGCTGAGTACAAATACGCAGTACCGTTATACTTAAACTTCTCTGCGTCCAGCGCAGTAAGCGCGATCAAACCATATTTAATCGGCCTTAACAGCACACCTGACACTAAGGCCAGTGTAAGCAGAGCGATTATTACTACACCTCAAAACGTAGTTAAAAGCGCACACGAACTAGCCAATTTGATATACACAGCATATGCGTCGCTGTCAGCATCGCATTTAACGTCGAATATTCTGAGCAGTACCTATGGGCTTTACTCTCTGCAACTGTTAGCTGAAAACGTAAAGCATTATTTGTACTCGAACTATACTGTATCTGCAGAAAAATACGCAATACTGTCTGCCACATACGGAGCTTGGCGTATAGACGTAATAGGGACTAACGTCTCGCACAGAACTGATGGCAGTGTAGAAATAGACGTTATTGCTAACAACGTAACGCACAGAACTGATTCGAGTTATTCAATTACTCCAGTTAGAAACAACGTAATAAGCGCCAATTACGCCGCCTATACGCTGTCTCTAACTAGAAACAACATAACTAGTTCGCTTTCGTCTAATTACACTCTCATTGTATACAAGATTGCTACGCTGACTGGTAGCGTAGTTGCTGACTCACAATACAGCATATGGCGCATCGCAACTCTCAGAGGCAGTGTATCTTCAGAGTCTGAATATGCACTGAAGGCGACTAAGTCTGCAATAGACGTGCTAGTCGATGTTGCAATTGATACAAGCGAATATATTAGATAATAAACTATGTGAAATAGCGGTGCCTGACTTTTAACGCATAGCCTCCTACATATATCTGATACATGCTCTCAAATACAGAGCCTGCAGAAAATGGCGATGTGAACTCCAAAATGTGCACGCCAGGCCCTACATAAATCCTCTCAGTCAGTTTGATTCCGTCTACATACACTAAGCTTAATGGACTGTCTGAACTTATCGTTGCACCGTTTGGAGTAATAAGCAGAACTCTGCACTTTACCGCGGCCGTAGTGTCAACTGTAATTTCACAGTCGTTTACTGTCACACAGCTGTCTATGGGAGCAATAGATATTGGTTTGTTGTAATTAGTGCTTAACGATATTGATATTGATACATTCGATAAGCCTGAAATTTGATGTGCAAGAGGGACGTCTATTATCACGTCGTTATTGTACGTGCAGAAAAACCTAGTTGCTATACTTGGCGAGGGGACATTAACAGTTCCGACTATTAATACTCCTCTGTCTGTCTGAGTTATTTGCTGTCCAGACAGTTGGTAATCGTTAGAATCGACAGTAACGTAGCACGCAATTCCCATAGATGCCAACATGCATTTAATAAGTTCGTCGATCACAGATACGTAATAGTGCTGTGCCCGTGTATGTATATCACCATATAGTTGCCACTACACGGAAGTGTAACTGATAAAGTTTTAGAGCAACCCAATTGGGTGTTGAGAGTAATATCAACAGTAGCTCCCTGTTGCAAACTCGATATGTCTAGTACTATTTTGTTTCCGTATACTGCACACGGAACTGATGACGTACACGTCACGTATTTCATTAAATTGGCTATGTTCAGCGCGCTCATGGCGAGTGCACGCTAACTCCTTGTACTGAGTAGTCCACTCTAGCCACGATTACATAAGAGCCTGCTACTAAACTCCTAGAGCCGGTAATTTGGTATTCAGAGGATATGTTGAAGTTTGTTGTATCAGTCGTCAGCGAAAAATAAATTCCGGTAAGCGTATCGTCTGCGCTTATTGAAAAATCTCCTGTAAATATGAAAACGGCTGTTGTTTCGCTCGTCTTAATGAAATCCATTTTGACGTTGTTAACGCTGACAGTTCCCGCGTTAGTTAAAGTCACACGGCCTGAAACAGAATATCTAGAATAGCTAGCGTAGTTTCTTATAGCGTCTATAATTACATTGATTGAATTGACTATAATGTCCGAGCTAACTGCCATCGAAGCAAAACAGAGCTATATTTTAATAACTGGCCTCCTCCCCGCCCTAAAGGGCGAGGTTTGTTGCTAATAAATCAGAGGTACACTGATGCGCCAGATGGGGTCAGTTTTACTGTAATGTTTAACAAGTATACGCCTGGCGATAAGGATATCGATAAGTTAGATATAGAGCCAGTCGCGTTTTGACTGGAACAAACACCTGGATGATATGTGTATGTAGCCGTAATAGATACTGACGTTATAGTCTTACCGCTGAGTAAATTTAGTATTCCGCTTATTGTAAGCGTATCTGCAGAGAAAGTAGCTGATTTTTGAAGCAAACTCGCGGACGTGTTGTCTGAAAAGTATACATAAACGGAAATACTCCTTAGCACTCTACCGCATCTGTTTGAGTTGTTGATAAGCGAGTTGATTATTGTTATAAACGGGTCTTTAACTACTGTGAATGTAGAGCTCATGTTATTGTCACAGTCTTCTGCGGCTGTAAAGTTGCCACTGCTAACACCGCATACAAGCCTGGATTCGTTATAACTATTGGATTGTCTGAATAAGTAATTACTTCAAGAGATGTTGTGAGTCTGCCCTGGCTATCATATCCCTCAAACCTAATTCTTGTTATCGTAGAGTTTTTAGCAGTTATTTCAAACACGCCTCCCATAATCCACTGAGTTATCGGAGGCGCTGTCGATTGGTCGTAATATCTTGATATTGTAACTGCAACCATATTGACGTCTACGTTATTTATTGAAATTATGCCTCTGACTGAGTTAATTGGCACTATCTGCGACATCTCAGAAAAGAAGTCTCGTATAATAGTTGCTCTTACTGACATATCAGCGTATTTATCTCACTGTTAAAAAACTACATTGTTGTGTATGCGCTCTGGCCGGTAATCTCAGTCTTGACTACAAACATATGATAGCCTGCAGTAAGAGGTAGCATGAAGTTAGTTAGAGAAACGGCCTCTCTTCCGTTTACAACAAACGCTATTTTTACTACAGTTCTGTCGTCTGTGAGCCTTATAATTCCAGTTAAGTACGCCCAGAATTTAGTATAGCCGTCGTACCCTGTTGAAATTGAGGCCGAATTGAAATTCATTTGGTTGCCGTTGCTGTCAACTACATAGCCAGAAACTGAGTAAGAGAGGTATCTGCATGCAGTGACGTACGGATCCGCAACTACTTGCAAAGACCTCCGAGAAGACATAAACAAAAACTGTGGGGGTGTTTAAATCAATTAGATCTACTGTTGCGTAAACTGACCGCTCTCCACGTGTATTCTGACTACAAACAAATAATAGCCCGGGTTTACAGTAACTCCGTCTATATACGCTTCGAATGATTTTGTATTGAACTCGAAACTATGGCAAAAAGAGCCCATACAGCAATAACTAATTCTTGTAAAAAACGTTACTTTTACGAGGTTTACAGTAGCATCAAACCGCATTATTCCGCTTATTACCACTTCGGCAGAATTTCTGTCTATTTGCTTAAATTCTGTATTTGCAGACAGAAATTGGTATTCGTTTCCCAGCGAATCTACATAAGTACCCCAAGTGTTTTTTATACTAGCTCTGCCAGTGTAAAAAGAGTGGAACATTGGGTCGTCAATAACCGAATACAGCGGTTGTTGTGACATGTGCGCTTATCTGCTCACGTTTAAAATTATTTTATACTAACAGGCACGTTCTGAGGCGCTCGGTACTCGTATGCCAGCATTATTCCGTAAACTCCTTTATTTAACGTGAGCGGATTTACTGCAATTATTCTAATTCTAATCAGCTCGTTATCACAATCAGTTACTATTCTGAACAACACTTCGTCTACTGTAGTGCCGTCGGCAGTCACCTCAAAAATTCCGTAGAATATCCACGTAGATATATACGGCGTTGAGCTGTCATCGTATATAAACGCCCTGCCTGTGGTCATTAAGTCTGTAGTAACTCCGCTCAGCGTAATCTTCGCCTCGGCTAATTTGTAGTTTATGAGTGTATAGTTTAAGTTCTTGAAGTGCTCAGTAAATATGTCTGTTACTATTCTCGCCGACATTGAAAATGTGTAGCTTGACGTTTAAATCTCTACCTTAAACTTGGCAACAGCTTCTTCTACAAAACGCAGAAGGCTCATGCACTCTTCATCGTCTAGTCTGCACTTGTAAACATCAACAGATCCCACTAGCTTTGAACCGTTGAATAAGTAGACCAAACACGGAGCGTCGCTGAATATCACAATATGTGTGAACTCAATTCCTCGATATTTGTCGCGCACTTCCTTATAGTAGACGCCCATTTTCATGTAGCCTCCTTTAAGCAAGCTGTCTATTACGCCTCTAGCTCTGGGATTTACGTTTGAAACGATGAAGTTAGTATAACTGCGCAGTATGAAAAACAGCGTATGCCAGTCGTTCACTGGCTTGAGCATTGCCAAGCGCCTGTCGGCAATATAAATCCAATCTCCAATACACACCAAATAGCTCTCGTCGTAAATACACTTAACGCTGTTGCTCAACGGTTTTGTTGCAGATAAAACGTCTACTGCAGTCTCCGGCAGTTTTGCGAATTTACGAGAGCAGAGAGTTAGTTTTTCAGCGTATTGCAACATTAACGCCGGCAGGCGCTGATACTATTATTGCAATATTTACTATATACTCTCCAACAGCGTTTATTACAACTGGGTCTGATACTGCGTGAATCTCTAATTCGCCTATAACTACTCTGTTTCCATCTCTGAGAATTATATGCAAATAGTCTAAATTGGCTGGAGCTACGTTTGCAAAGAACTTGCCTATAATGCTCAAAACGCCATTTGCTGGAGGGGGTGGGCCTTCTGCGTAGCTCACATTAATGTCGTACATGTCAACGTCTTGTCCATTAAGCCTAACTACGCCTTCTACTATTCTAGTTACGCTTCCGACATACATTAAATGTTTAACAAACGGATCGATGTATACTTGAGCTAAAGCAGTTCTCATAACTCTTATATACCAAAGCGGTATTAATACTTGTGAGTGTGGCCTTTACTATTAACACAGACATATACCTTTCGGCGTTTAACACAGTGTTGAACAAATGCGCCCAGCCGTACATAAAAGTGACTGTAGGCGGCACTGAGTATGACTTGACTAACGTTACTGCGTCTGTAGTCGATAATAAAATAACTTTCACGGGAACTGTTGATATAAATGTTGGCGGAAACTTAACTGCAGTATCGTTTGGGCTGAGTGACTGTGCATATGCCAGCTACAGCATAAGCAATATATCGATAACTGATTACACTAGGCTTACAGTTAAAATTGAAATAACAGTTAATGCGAAACAGCTAACTTAACTGCCAGCTTACCAATGTATCTGATACATATACGGTTACTGTGAATATATACACGCCCCTTGAGGCTGAAAACCCTGTTATTGATATATCAAACGAATATAATAACGCATGATTTGCATCATAAGTGTAGTACATCAGTTGTTTTATACTGAATACTGGTGGCGCATCAGTTAAATTAAAAGTCATTGTTACGCTGTAGTATCCGTAACCGGCGTCTACAGATATATTTGTAGCAACGAAATTGCTAGTAGTACCATCAGCGCTTTCAATAGTTAATATAGCAGTATGTCTTGCAACCAAATTGTACAGATACTGTAGCGCCGTGCTCAAAAGCTGAGCCATTACTGACTTCTGCTCTGTGCTTTAAAACTGCTGAACTTCTCCAATGCCGTTTTCAAAAAGCTTCCAAACAGAAATTCTACTGTTCTGCAGAACTCGTTACTAATCTCAGCGCATTGAGAGGTATCAATGTAGCCGACTATAGATGGCCCCTTGAGCAAGTATATAATACACGGCACATCGGAAAACACAACTGCCCTGTCAAACTCTATTAATACGCCTCCTATATACATAGATGACGATATCGGCGCTGAATACATAGCAACTGGGTCTAGTATTCTAGATGCTGTATTAGCTATTATCTGTTTTGCCGATGGGTTGGCAACCATTTGGTATATATCGCGAGCGTACAGTCTGAGCAGATACATAAGTTCGTAAGGATCTTCAACGCGCCTAAGTGCCCTCTCCCTCCTGCTACGAAAATAAATCCAATCGCCTACGCATACTACGTACGCCTCATCGGCTATACAGTCGAATTTATCGCTAAGCGGTACATACGATTTCAATTGGTTCAGCAACCACGAAAAATCTGAAATAACAGTTTCACATGACATATATAGTCTCCTTATAGCCGAAGTTCGCAGACTCTGTAATTGTTACGCACTGATCTTGGGCTTTAGCTTCCATTTCTGCTATTAATAAATTGTCTCCGTAAATCCTAACTCTACACAATCTCTTATTGCCGGTGACTGCTGATGCCAAATCGAATGTCACTGCTATTGTCTTTGAGAAGTCAAAAGATGTTTTAGGAGAATTATCTGTGCTAATTGTAGATCCGTCATCAGCTATGTACTCTACTGAAAACGATGTGGGCACTTTACCGCCTCTTAGTATTGAGTTGAATACTGACGACTTCAGGCTCCACACTGGATTGCCGCCAGCTTCTGTAGTAAGCGAAAAGTCTAATGGTAAACCGAATTTGTACACTTCACGTATAGTTACTGAATAAGATCCTGGGCTATCGGCTATTAAGTTGACTCCCGATATTGACGCAATATCGTTGTTGCCGTATGTTATGCGTATTGAGTCTATTGTAAACGGCGCTGTGTCTATATTAACAGAGCCCGTAACGCCAAGCCCCGCGTCAAGCAGTCTAATTTGCCCGCTACCGCTTTTACACTGATTTTGAACGTTGCAGATGTTAATAGTAACAGACTGTCCTACGAATCCGCTTGGCAGATATTTCAGAACTCCCCAAAAAAGAGCTATTGATACGTTAGCACTCATTACTGTTTAGGAGATACCGGGCCGCTGTATACAACTTCAAAACACTCTGGGTTGTCAATTGGATTGCACTTAGATATTGGGTTGCACTTCTCTTTGCACATTGGATCGTTGTCTTTAAATCTAGCGATTGTCAGCGTTGCCACCGTTCTTACCGAGTACTCCATGTGAGTAAAAATAATGCGTGTTTATAAATGTTGCAAACTAAGAGCTAGAAAGCTTTCTTACGCACGAGTAAACGTCGTAGCAATCTCTTATGTCCACTACACGCCCGCTTAGTGATAAATTGTTTATTAAATTGACCGCACCGCAGTTGCAGTCTTTAACGTTTTGTGATGTTTGACATGCTGAAAAGCAGTACTGAGGTATGTATACGCGTCCTATTATGTTCATGCCGCTAACAAGCAGATATAATTCTCCCATTTTTATTACCCCAGTAACTGCCGACATAGAAAAAACGTATAAGTTGACGTAAAAAGCTTTAGTAAGTAAACGATATATCGAAAATCAAATTATCTGACGATGAGACTCCTGAAAGCGTTATGTTGAATTCAGCTACAGTAACATTATTACATATTACTCTTATCGTGTATGTAGTAGAAGAAAACCCGCTGACGGGGCCAAACGATATGTTTATCCTTTTGTTTGCCGCATCGACTACTAGTGTACCTGTAGTTTGCGTACCACTTATACCTATTGTGCAACTGTAACTCCTGTTTTGGCTGAATACGGCATCTACAGGCGTTTTAGTAAAGCCGAATGTGCACGCCATGTCTATATACTATTTTGTTGATTAAATGCTATACACAGCGATGGGGAGAGCGCCATGCTAAGCCAGAAAGCCATATTTAAACAGCAAAGGACTAACTGCTTGTTTCAGTCAGTTTTATTGAAGAAATTCCTACAAGCCGATTCTGACATGTAACCGTCGCTTGGAAAAACGTAGTACCGCCGCATGTAAACGTAAGAGTTGTATTGTTTGGCGTAAATCCGCTTCCAAAGTCAAAAGTTGCAGAACAACTCACTCTATTGCCAGATTCTACTACACATGTAGCATTGATTGCAGTATAGTTGCCTAATGTGGCAGAGCATTTAGCACCGCTGAGTAGAATGTTAACTAAGCCAACGTTTGGATAAGTGTAAACAGTGCTTATTGATGCTGATACTGACATTGACGTGCGTTATTTAGTTAATTAAATACTATACATTAGGTTAGTCTTGCGATAAACCGTATGATTCTGTTAACGTTATGTCTATTGTGTCTCCGCTGTTGACATTTAAATTGCAGTTAGAAAAGTTTGCCGTTGTCACTTCGTTATTGCCATAGAAGAGTTTATACACCATGGATGTTATAGTTGCAGAAGAACCGAACCTATACTTGCTTCTACAAGTAATTATAGTATCTTTCAGCGTACATGATGTAGATATGTGCTCAAGTGATACTTGAGGGGTTGTAGACAGAGAACTTCTGAATTGAGTGGTATCAAATAGAATTGCAAGAATGCCCGGAATTGGATATTTCGTAATTGATGCTACTACTACTGACACGTTAATCTGCTCAGCCGAGTCTAAAAATATTAAGCGCCATGTGAAAACGTGACTGAAATAATGTACTGCTGTCCTGCGTTTGCTGATATTCCGCTGAGTGCGAACTTTATTGCCTCGTTATTATCTATGTACACTGTAACTGTTATCCGCTGACTTGGCGAAATATCTGATGAAAACGAGAAGGGGCCTATAACTAATATAATTGACAGCGATGGTACATCTGCTTTTACACTCGTCTGTACCGTGCCGTTGACGTTGGTAATAGTAGCATGCGCATTCACACTCATTTGAGTTAGCGCTGATATAACATACCTGAAAATTCCGCCGCTAATATCAGTAGTAAAGCAAGACATACTAACCCATTTGTGTTGTCTTTCTGCCTAGCACAACGAATTCGTCTAACGAATACCCGACTAAAGACAGCGGTACTGGTCTAGACCTCCTTAACAGCCATGGGCAAATCTTAACCACAGTAAATCCAGGCCTAACTGCTTCTACCATTAGCTGTGGCATAGAAACGCCGGTTCTGTCGTATTTAGGCCTAGTAAACTCAAGCGGCGGTGGCGGCGGTGACGGTTTTGGAGGGGTAAACATGTTTACAGACATTGGCAACATTACGGGACTCTGAGGCTTTTCGCACGGTATTATGCCAGCGTTGCATAAAATTAACCACATAGACACTGCAAAAATTCCGCCTACTGGCAGATAGCGCAGTGCAAAAGAAACGAACTTCCTCAATTCTCTCATAAATGTAACTATAACTCTATGTATGTTGTTAATCAACGAGTTAAATCCTCGCCTTAAGCTATTAACTACGCCAAGCGCAATACTCCCCGCACTGCCACCTACTGCACCTCCGAGGATTGATGAAATAAATTGGCTCAGTACAGCCGCCACGTTTTTTATTGTATGTTGATTTTAAACATTGTTACCGCGAGCTTGCATCCGCTCTTACACCACTGATGTAACGCATCTGAGGCACAAGCAAACCGCTGTGTAATTCAATGCTGTATTCAGTGGTATCTTCAGCAGTTACGGGCTTTGCTGAAACAACGCTACCGGACGGATATACGGTAACTGTTTTGCTTGCAGTAACTGTTTTACCTGTAGTAACACTACCTGACGCTGATACTGTAATGCTCTTACTAGCAACAACTATCTTTGAAGAGGTGACCGATGCCGAAGATTGAAGTAGAACAATAACATCAGCGATTGTATGCAGAATTGTAGCCCTAGCTATACTGGCTGACGCCATAAGCCCAACATCGTATTCAGCAACTGGACTCCTAACTTGCATTTGTATAATTCTCGCCTTACCTATACCTTGAACTAGCTCAGTCATCTCCTTCACTAAATACACTGAAACTCTCAGCGTACTGTGCTGAGATAGCGTAATAGTGTCTTTCTGTGCTTCTGATATCTGTTTAACTTCTCTGTACGTCTTGTACTGGTACTCAGTCGGCCGGCCTCCTATAATTCCCTTTCTCTTCAACACATCGTTAAACAGCTGTGCGCCAAGCGGAACAAATATTGGCGCCATGAGAAACGCCTCTAGTGCGTGGATTTGGTCTCTCTCAAGCATCATTGGCATTCTGTATAGCAACTCGCCGACTATGAACGTAGTTATTACAGACGGCAAGTTGTGGATAATGACTTCTACAATATGCTTCTTTATGCTTTCATAGATGTTGCTGATAAACGACTTTATTGGGCTTACTATAGTGGAGTCAATCCACGACATAAATGAGCCGAGTATGTCTCCTTTGAAGAACTGTTCAAACATATTGCGTAAGTCGCCTAATCTGTCAAGAATCCATTTAGACGACTCGTTGATGAAATTAATGAATCGGTCTGCAATCCACTGAAATCCTCCTAGTAACATTGAACCTATTTGTTGCAAGCCGCCCCAAATCCACGCTCCTAATGACTGCAGTCCTGCAAAAATCCCACTACCTATGTTCGTTATCCACTGACCTATATTTTGAATAAAGTTGGCAATACCTCCGAAAATCCCGCTGATGGCGTTGTAGACGTTTCTTCCTATACCGTCAATTGTAGACCAAATAGTGTTTAGCGCTCCCATAATTCCGCCTACGATAGTCTGCGGAAGGCTCTGAATGCCTTGCCACAGACATGCAGGGCCTTTAGTTAGTATTTCGGCAGGATTAGTCCAGTTGATGTTGCACGGGTTGTTGCTCATATCACCACGATACTGAGACTACAACTTTGTATGTTACATTTGCTTGAACGTATAGATTTAGCGATAGCGCCAAGTCGATAAGCTCAATCTCTGACATTATCTCTCCGTTTGGACTGAGAATCTTAAAGTATACTCTGTCCAGCTTGCCGGCGTTTGTAGGCGTAAAAGTGCCCACCAGCGTCGCCCTTCTGTTAGGCACGTCTACGCCCATATATGCGTTCATAAACTGATATGGAGAGCGGACGCTGTCTAGGACTACAAAACCCTCGACAGTGCCGACTGCATAAAGGTAGCTCATCGCTGTTGTAATAAGCAGGCTTGCATCGGACACATATAAATGTTACATTGATTAATAAAAATTTCCCTACACTTAAGACACTCCTGTTATTTCAAACGAGACATCTAAGTAAATGTCATACATTTTTCGAGCCATAACGCTCTGTCTGACTGGCACTATAGTATACATCGCAGGAACTCCGTTGATGAGAATGCCGAACATGACTGAGTTGATTGTAGTGTTGTCTGTAGCAGTATATGTGCCCTTAAACTCCAACCTCCTAGACTGCTCGTTGTATTGCACAATAACTGACGTCATTGATGGATTTCCCTGTGCATCGCTGTAAGACTTGCACTCAGACAAGCAGACTACTCCGAATAGAGACATTTGAGAGTTGGAAAGAGCCCATTTAATGAAAGTAGATATTAAGTCTAAAGCTATTGGCATTATTTAGTTACTATTCTGCTACGCTGTTGTTGCTGAGGTGGCTGAGTGTGTTGCTGTACTACTTGTTGAGCTAATTGATTAATTATTTGTTGAGTCATCTGCTGAGGCATCATGGGCACAACGCCGGGGACTATTGGCGCTATAGCGCCTATTGGTATGGCCAATTTAATAACGCCCCTGTCTGGGTCTACCGACACTATCCTTACTCCTCTATTAATCTCTTCGGCCAGTATATCATACAAATCTACGTCGAATGATACTGATATTCTGTTAGACGACACCACAACGTTTTTTGCTTGCGGCGGTAAAGACAAAGTAAGAATTCTGGGGTCTATTGACATTGATACTCTAAGCGTGCGCTCGTTTGCAATCTGCACGTCTATTGATACAAAACTGATAAACTGCTCCCTAACCTTCTGGTCTTGCGAGCTTATCATGCTGTTAATAATCATATTCCTAATCTGCTCTTCCGTGAGCTCAATTGTTATATCGCTATTTGGTAGCATGAGTACAACTCTGTACTAGTATAAATTTTTAATGAGCTCTGTTACACCATCACTTGAGTATTAATGTCGGCGATATATGTTATCTTGGCCGATAAATGTAGGAATAAATTGGATATTCTGCCTATAGTACCATAGTCGGGATGGTAGAATATAATCTCTGTTATCTTTCTATCGACTCCAGTAATGCCTACAGACAAGTCAAATATAAGCGATATTGTGTGCATAGACTCTGTAGATGTGGAAATAGTTACTGGAATGTTTGAAACTGTGCTGTTGTCATCAAGTCTCAAACTTGCATATACACTGCTGAATATACCCCTTGCCAACACAGATGCGGCTGGGTCTATGTCTATAAACCCCGGGTTGAGGGCCCTGTCTGACGCATATATTTCCGGTATTCGTATAAACGGCCTCTGTCTGTATGAGTGGTTCATTTCGTATATTGCCAAGTACTTCTTTGGCGGGTTTGAGAAATCGCCATTGTAGCAGAACACTTCAACTGAGTAGAGTATATCCTCTTCAGTAGGCGTGCCGGGCACTAGCATACACGCCCCGTTTGACGGCACTGCTGAAAATCCAGGCGGCGGCGGTTTAGAGGTGTCTGCACACAGTTTAGATGTTATAACAACGCTGTCTAAATCTGAAAGATCTATGTACGTGTCAACAGCAGTAGCTAAACCGTCAGAGCTCAGCTGATACACTAAACAGACGTAGTCTGTAGCCACTTGTCCCCAATTTCTAAACGTAAGAATTGCTATGCAGTCTGAGCCTAACGACATATTGAGGGCAGTAGATCTTATAGGAGTTGTGTCAATAATCATGAGCCAGTATATGCCGATATATTTGTCGGACTTATTTTAATAGTTAGCCTGTTGCCAGTAGGCGTTGAAGTAATGGGAACGCTTCCGCTGAATATAAGCCCAAATACTACAGCATTTGATGAGTTTATCATTTGTATGCCCACAATCGATTTACCTACTGTATAAACCTTTTGGAATATTGGGTTCGCGAACGAAATGACGATTGATGCATAGTTGTTGTATTGTTCTAATCTTATGTCCATATCGCTGGGCGACAGAAATGGAGTTTGCTCTAAATAATATCGAGTGCCGTCTGTCAACAAGACGTCAAATCTGTAGTACTTATCAGATGAAACTCGCTTATTGTAGAGAACTGAAAAGTAGGGGTTATACCTGCCGTCTGAATATACCGCTATTGACGACCTACCTGATGTATAACTGATAAAACCATATGCAGTTGTAACGCTATTTGTTCCTATCCACGGTATGTTGAAATAAGTAGTAAACGAATTGCGATGATAGTGTGCGTCGCGCACTTTTACGGGAAACGTATCGCTTGGCAGTGGCACTCCTAGGTCGGTAGTATCAATTGGATATAGCGATGGAAATATGTTAGTTGTAGTTACTGGCACTAAAACCTCAAGAGTTGCATTATTGAGGGAGGTTGTAGAAAGGTATAAGCCATCGCCTTCTTTAACATAGCAAATATTCAATCTGTTTTTTCCGCAAAAATCGCACAACACATTCGCGCTTATAACAGCAGAAGTTTTTGGAGTATAATCTACGTAGTTGTCAAGCGGATCATAGTTACTCTCTATTGTTACGCTAAAATTTCTCACAGTACACGTCACAGTCCCCCCCTCACACTTAAATCTGTAGCCGATGTTAGCGAAATTAGTAGAACCGGTAACTAAGGCGTGAACAACTAACAATTCTAGTACTCCGTAGTATGACACGTATTAAGACCGTGGGAAGAATTTAAATTACTTTACAGCTCCCCGCTCCCTAGGATGGAATACTGATGCGATGATAGTTAACAAACAATACATACCCGGCAACTACTGGTATTTTCGGCGGACTAAATTCTATAGCTGGCGGATTTGGAGCTGTAATGCTTGCTACTGGTGCTTCATACGACGTGCCGTCTCCGTATTCTACTCTGAGATATACTAGAGCTGGAAGTCTAAACGTCTCTACAACAAACGGTTTATCGTATGAGCCGATTCCTATATTTCCCTTGTCATCACTTCTGCACAATCCTGCATTACTCCACCCAATTGACGTAATTACGTTATTCTTCGTGTCTTTTGCAACAAGTTTAATGTCTGATATTGATATCTCGCCCCTAAGCACTTGTGCTAGTTTAGCCCCGCCACCAAGTAGCTCTGGAAAGGGTCTTATAAACATGCGTTTGTACGTCAAATTAATGCCGTAGGGAAGATCTTGTTCAACTCTAAACGAAAAAGTGTTCAATGTGTTGTTATTGCTATCTTTCAGTGCACACAGTACAGTAGTTCCAGCGCTCAGCGCATCAGTTATAATCACGTTGATAGTAATTGTAATTTTGTCTTGATTTGAATCGTACTGTACACCATATGACCAGCTCATTACATTCAGTAAATCGCCACCTAACTTAGCACACTGTATATTACTGACTTTGTAAGTTTTTACATGATTGCAGAATATAGTGAAATATGGATTGAGTGAACTTAATATCGATATTGCCGCTGACATCCCACTCCTTTACTCCTTATCCCTTTTATATCGAAAAACCCGTAGTGGTATGGAATGCCGTTTGCGCACCTTATGAAGTCTAGCTTCGCCCTCATTATATCACCGCCTAAATACGCCTCTAATACTGGCTCTATACAGGGTATATTAGGCGCACTGACTGATACTAACACGTGACACCCGCCCCCACTGCTCTTAGACACAGACACAACTTCAGCCCACTCTGGTATTTTAGAAATATTGCAGTCGTCTAAGTCTATATATATCAGCTTGCGACTGTTCACCTCCCGAACAGCAAGTTTATGAACATCCTCTTTATAGCAGAAGTTTCCCCCATCATCAGACATGCCTTAATTGCTGTTAAGTCGCGCACCATCTCTCCGCGTATAAAAGGATTGCGTTCTTGAGAATTTATTAGAGCAATCCAAGTGTCAATTATTTTCGCAACTTCATCAGGACGCGGGTCTTTGATCAGCACTACTACATCTGCAGTTTTATTAACAGTAGCCCACTTGAGGAACTCTAAAGTGCGTATAGAGAGCGAGTTGAGAATTGTTGAACATATTGTTTTAACATCATCAGCAACATTATAGGTCGCGTCCATACAAACAGCTACTTACTGATATTTAAAAAGCTAAAAACGCGCTTGACGGCATCACCTCTGCGTTGAGGTTCAAAATCTATTCTCACAACTCCGATATATCTATCACGTTCTTCTTCTTCTGCTGAGGCGGTTGCTGGCCTATCTGAGGCGGTTGCGGTTGTTGGACTTGAGGCGTTATTGGAGGCGTTATTGGCGCCGACATGGCTGTCTGTCCTATTGATGCCATGCGTTCTTGAATGAATTTCATCAGCATGCCCGCCAGCAGTTGCTGGAAAGGGTTTGATGCATCAACGCCATGCGCGTGTTGTTGCTGAGTAACCGACGCAATTGCTTGTTTTGCTATCTCTTGAGCAACAAGCCTTTCCATTTTCTCTCTATCGAATTCTTCTTCCTCGTCACCACCTCTGCTCCTCCTCCTCTTGCCGCCGCCCTCATCTGAGCCCTTCTCTCCTAAATACATTACAGCTAAGTAGAACATAAGCGAATTACGCAGAACAGTAAACAAATCTGGCTCGTATTTGAGCGCATTTATAAGCGCCGCTTTAAGTGGTGCGGGCAACACCTCTTCGAAAAACGACATAAGCGCCATTTCGCCTCCGCACTTCCTCAACAGCTCTTTGTACTTCCTTATAGTTTCTTGAGTCTGCTGTATTGATAGTTTAATTAAATCTTCCTCTGCAGTAACTTGTTGTTGCTCCTCCTCAATCGAATCAATATCTCTTGCTGGTATCATTGTAGTACTTCAGTTATCTTCTTTTTAAACTCTTCGTTAGATGATGCTAGCTCTTTGACTGTTTCGATTATTACGCTGTGAATCTCTTGCTTATCTTTATTGGCCCTAATTACTTCAATAATAAAGTCGATAACGTTGTTTGGACATGAGCCGTCAAGCGGTATGCACTGAATAAGCCACCCCCTCCTCATGATTTTGTACAGTTTGAAGTCGAACGTCTCTACTCTGTTCCCGACTTGTTTACCGCTGTCTATTAGTTTAGACAGCCACACGATTGTTATAAGTTCAAGCAGAGCTCTTTTAAACTCCTCGTTGTTGGCAAGCAGATCTATCTGCGCCTTAGCTTCTCTATCAGTGATGTTGTCTTTAATTATCTCTATAAACGGCTTGGTTACAAGCTCTAGCTGTCCAGACTCAATTAGTCTAAGCCTCGGCGATTTAAACCGCTCTGTATCTCTCTTAAGCTGTTCTAGTAGTGAAGTCGGCTGGCCCGACATATTAAACCATGCCTAAACTTAACGCTATTGTAGACTTGCGCTCTTTGTCCATTACATACACTGCGATATACTTTCCGCATTTGGCCACTCCGACTACACACTCTTTGTCCTCCTCCTCATACTGTTTAAGCGTATCGCCGTTACAGCTTATTTCATACACAGCAACTCCGTTTTTGAAAATCTTAAACGATTTCTCGTTAGTATCAACCATTTTGGTCTCTGCATATTCGTAAATTTCGTAAACTCCTGCAGTCCTGCCCGATTTGTCTTTAGTAGACCACGCCGATAAGTCTATTTCAAACTCGCCAATTTTACACTTCATTAAAAGTGCTGTAAACTCAGATTTTTAAATTTTTCGATTTTAGTTCAAAATCTATTACCTGAGCTATTTTCTCCTCAAGCTCGTTTATGCTGTTTACAACGTCTACATACCACAGTGGCTCAGACGTGTACATCTTCTTCCTCTCAAGCCCGTGGAGTTTAAAAACGCCGTCAGTATCAAATATGTCTACAACTATAGCTAACTGCTTGCCCGGCGCAGATCTGAGGACTCTGCCTACAGTCTGAGGCACTGAGACTACGCTCTTGCCGCCAGACGCAATAACTAATGCGCGCACGTTCGGCAAGTCAAGACCTTCTCTACCAAGCGGTGTGACTACTATAGTATGTAGCTTGCCCGACCTCACTGCGTTGAATATGGCGTTTCTTATCTTCTCGTTTACTTCTGATGAAACACATATAGCGTAAATCCCTAGCGACTTAATGGTATTTGATATCAGTTTGCACGATGCTATCATATTCACGTGAACCATAACTGGAACTATGCCTAGTGAGTGCAACATGTCTACTACTTTAGCTATAAGTAGCGCTCTCTCTCTCGACAGCTCAATACATTTGCGCAACTCCATAAACCGCTTTACTCCCCTCCCGCCACTTCTGCACCCGTTGTTGTTTTTCAGCATGAATATGTATGGCCGTACTAAAAACCCCCGCTGTATTAGTTCGGACGATGTAACTACTCTTGGAACTATATGACCTGATAACGCATATATAAGCGGTGTATCAGAATCGTTGCGCTTAGGAGTGCCTGATGCCGACACAATTAACGCATTTGGATTTGCGCGCATAACTGCGAGTACTGATTTAGCTGGTATGTGCTGGCTTTCATCGAATATAATTAAGTCTGCAGATTTAATCAGCTCGACTATTGCCTCGCGTTTATTTACGAGCTCGCGCTTTGTGGGGTAGTCTATTAACTTGAGTTGCTTTCCTGTTATTGCATAGTACGCAGACTGTACAGTTATCCCAGTCAGCTCTTGGTTCGGCTGGTACTCATCGCCGTATATAACGCCGAATTTAATCCCGGCTTTATGCGCCATATCTCTCGCTTGAAGAATTAAGTCTTTTGAAAGAGTGAGCCAAACTGCTTTTATGGGCTTAATCTGTCTCAAACTATCGTATACAGAAAGAAGTATATACGTCTTGCCGCCTCCGGTTGCAACCATTTGAGTTGCACTGCCTATGTGTCTCAGCTGTACTAAAGTTGCAAACACTACTTCTGACTGATAATCTCTTAGAGTAATTGAACCTACGCGTGTAGGCACGTCTACTTCAATCCACGGCGCAAAATCTAAGACGTAGTATCCAAGTTTGCTGAGTATGGGCGCATAACCCCTCACTATCATATACTCGCTCCCCTCCCTCCTCCACAGCCTAATCATGACTCTACCGCCGTCTCTCGTCCTCCTAATATAAGATGCATACGCATCAAGCGCATCGCTCAAATCCTCGTTACTGCTGAAGCAGTAGAACATTTTGTTGTTGCTACACGGATACGCTATTTTGTTCTTGGCTACAGCCTCTACTAACTTAGCAATTTTAGCTACGTCAGACTCAGCAATACTCGGGAAAGCCAGACCTGCAGAGTCCAGAAAAGACATGCGATAAAATTTCATTGCATTTATTTTCAATTGCCATATGCCAAAAAAGAGATGTGTCGTCGACTTTAAGCCTTGAGCCTCTGTTTGTAACTATTCTCGTAACGCCAAGCATGTTTAATATCGCAATAAAAGCGTTGAAAAGCCTTTTAGACTTAAACTGACGCGGGTATTTAATCGACGTTGAGTGGCTCCGAACTCTTGCGGAACTAATTACTGCATCACATAAACTTTTAACAGTATCAATAACGGCTGGTTTGTCATCATACACAGACGCCACCAGTTTAAAAATAGTTTAAATATATAAACATTAGCACGTTAACAATTCTACTGCAGACACACATTCAGGCATTAACCTCTTGACGTAGCCGTATACGTCGTATACGGACGTTTTGTCACACCTAAGCACAGGCTCGGCCTTAGTTGCTATACCCCTCTGTATTTCGTCTTTTCTGTTTCTGAGTTCTTCTGGCGTAGATATGTCTCCACAGCGCCCCTCGCTTGCTAGTATTCTCTCAATCATTGAGCCAAGAGCGTCTATACACGGAATAATTCCGTAAGTCAGTATATACCTTCTGCCCACTCTGCCGAACTGAGTTCCTAGTTCTGACAGTTTGGAATATATCGCACATATTTTTGACAAATTGTCGTGTCCCATTGGGATATTTACGAGCTCTTCTATTGTTCTGGTTACATGCATATAGTCAACTCTAGCCTTAATCCAAAGCGGCTCGCTACAGTACCACCACGTTCTGCAGTGAGCTGGCTCAGTCCTGACGTAGGCGTCTAATATGTCAACTACGAGTAAAAACGGTTTGTAGTACCTCGGATCGTCGCTGGCTTCCATGAATATGCTCCTTAGCCCTCTGCCTATTCTCTGTTTAGTTCCGACAACTGACTTAAACGCATAAGCGAGAACTATCGTCTTTATGTTTGGTATATCAATGCCCTCATCTAGTAAAGTAGTGCCGATGAGCACTTGCAGTTGATAGTTCCTTACCATTTCGTATATTTTGTACCTTTCTGATATGCTCAGCGTCTTCTCCTCTGCACCGTCGAAGTACCTGACATGCTTGCTCGTGATTATGCCGACTTTTATTCCCCTGTCTCTAATTGCTCTGTACAGAATGTTGGCATAGTCGACAAACGTCGCCATTACTACTACTGGCCACATGTTAGTCCTTATTGCGGTGCTGACTACGTCTACAATATGCTCAGTCCTCTTTTCGTTGTGAACTATTGTGTTCCTAACTGCCTCTCTTATTGCTATTGTCATGTGTTGTATAAACGTTCTGAGTATTGACATGAGGAACAAATCGCTTATTTCGCCTTTAATGAATTCGTCGACAGCCCTTCTCGCTATAAATGTATACACAGCAGTCCTTGCCCACCCTTTGTACGTCCTCAAATATGTGAACAGTGCAGACGGGTTTTCTTTGCCCGATATCCTAATCAGCTCGTTAGTTAATCTGTCAATTATCCGCTTCATTTCTCTGTTAAGCTCTTCAAGCCTAATGCGCAAGTCTACAGTCATGCCCTGCCGTCTTGCTAGTGCAGATGTCTCATGTCTCTCTTTCAGCACTTCGAAAAGCCTCTGAACTGTTTTTGAGTACGCGTCTTGAGAGAGAATGTTGTATACGTCGAGCTCCAATGTTGTGTTTGCCACGGCCTCAACGCTTCTTATAAACGACACAATTGCGCTCAAATTATTGCTGTCTATTTTAATGCCCCTAAGATTCCTAATCGCCTCTCCCAATTCGCTTACAGTTTTAAACTCGTTATACAGCTGTGGGTTGTCTACTGATATATCGTACCTGTCAATTAGAATAACTGGAAGAGATAGATAGCCTTGAGATATAAGCACTGATGACGGTACTGATGCGACTATTTGGCCCGACATGCCGTATATCAGCTGGTCTAGCTTATCGCCTCTGTATGGAGTTGCAGACATGCCTAGTACTGCGGTATTAGGAAAGCTCATAATAGTCGCTATAAATGAGTTTGCAGGAGTGTGGTGCGCCTCATCTATTACAAGCAGTAGCGGAGACTTATTGAATATCAAGTACCACACGAGCCTCGGTATTATATTAGCCACCTCCTCCATTATGTTAATAGACGTTTCGTACAGCTGTTCAAGCGTCTTTGATATCTCATCGGCGCCGATCTCTCCAGTATCGTCTACAATTGACTCGACTCTCATTAAGCTGTGTATTAATCTAGTTGACTGCAGTGTAATCAAAAACCTAATTAGAAGTTCGTCCATGCGGATTATTCCAGTAGCCTTTAGGCCAATCTGCTCCACGAACTCTACAAACTCTTTAGACAGCACTGAGCCCATTGACCTAACTATCTCTAACAGCGGGCGGTTTGCCTGCCTGCCAGTCCTGACTACAGATCTCAGTCTGCTTATTATATGGGCAACTATATTGCTGATTTGCTCTCTAGTTGCGCCTGGGACTTTTCTCGCCACCTCTTCTGCAAGTATTTGAGACAGCACCTCCTGCCTCTCAACCATCCTTATTGCCTCTATTGCGGCTTTAGTCGTAGTTACAGAATTAGTACGCTCGCTGTACCTAATGCCGTACATCTGCCTTATCTGCTCTTCTATTGTCGGTATTGACGACGACATTAAGTACGTAGCTATATGCGCGTCTATCGCCCTAAGTATTATCCTCTTTCCGCTTTCATAAGACTCCTTAATGCCAGCATTTAGTATCTCGTCAACAATTTCGCTGACGGTCATCTGCCTTGTAGCGCGCTTCATTACCGACGCTATTAACATAAGCGAATAGTAAAACGACATTGACGAAAATGCAACTATCGGCGGCGGAACAAATCTGTCTTCAAGCACTCCAAACTGGCCGTACCGCAGTGCGTTCTCTCTGTCAAGCCCAGTGCCGTATGCGTAAATTGCAGGCACGCCGTACTGCCTAGCCCTCTCTGCGAACTGCTTAACTAAGTCTCTGCGTATTGTTAATACTAACGCTATCGGGAAGTTTTCGACTAGCTCGTCTAGAGTAACTCTGCCCCGCTCTGATGTTATTCTCCTCGTGATTTCGTTAATAATTGACATAACTGTCGCTATTGCAATTTCAGTCTTGCCGCCTCCAGTCGCCACCTCTATAGTAGCTCTGCCGAACCTCCTCAAATTCTCTAGAATACTGCCTATTACCTCAAGCTGGTACTGCCTTACTGCCATAATTCTTGCAGGGCCTCCCAATAATTCCGACACTTCTCTCACTAGAGCTGTCTCAGGTTTTGTCGGAATGTTTTTATTAAACGCAATTAAGTCAATTCTCGGAACTAAATTGTGCCTCATAAAGACTTGCCTTACTGCGTCAATTACAATAGGCAGGTGGCCCTTCAGCGTTACTATTCTCTTAATCTCTTTTAAATCAGACGTCGCTATGCCGGCCTCGTTCTCAGTTCTGAATAGTGGGAATTGCCACACCCGCCTTTCGGGAAACTCCACTCTCTGAGTCAGCACTAATCGTTTTGATAGTTCGTCTATTAATTCACCTTTCAATTCTTCATCAAGCTCTTCCAGTCCCACGTATCCGTATATATTCGGCTTAACCCCAGCAGGGTCTGCGAAAAACTCCACTACGTCTACTTCATGCCCGCGTGCGTCTACAGTTACGCTCAGCTCGGCGCCAAACGCAGAAGTTACTAAACATTGCATATCTGATATGCCTATTATGTTTACTTGCAACGATGTGTTTATCCTCTCGCAGTTAGCGCGCACCGAATCTATTATGTCTTGGTGTATGTCTCTTACAGTAAACAGCAACGCCTTATCTAAATCTCTGCACGCCCTGCCGAAATTTCCAGGCCTCTCGTTAATTGCCCTTATGATTTCGCTGAGGAGCTCCATAAGTCTCGACAGCTCAATCGGCCTTGACACTGCGCCGCGCCATTTTATACACGATGATGGCGTCTCTCTGCCACTGAACTCGCCTCTCCTGTAGTGTTCAATACATCTGAACCTGAGTCCGTCCATAACGTCTGCGAGCTTTGCGTAAAGCTCTCTGGGAAGATAGCATCCAGACCTCGTGTTTATCTCAACGTCTACTTCGAATAAGACTACAGACACGGAGTCAGCTAACTAGTTAAATAAAAATGATATTAGAGTTGGCTGAAGTCCTCATAGTAAGTCCTGACGCCGCAGTCTGAGAGCTCACATGGGTGCGCCAGCCTCAGACCGTTTATGCACAAGTCGCCTTTATTGCACTTCACGTACATTTTACGCAAATCGTATATCCGCGGCAGTGATACCGCCGCCTCTATCTCCCAAGCGGGTTTGCCCAAATAGTGTTTAGCCGATATATAGCCGTAAATAACTCTAGACGTGTTGTATAAGTGCATAACAGTGACTGTAACGTCGTACAGCATGTCTTCTCTCTCGCGCTCTCCGTGGACAGTAAACATAGTAGTGTAAGTGCCGTATTTGCTGAAGACTAATCCCTTGGGGTATACGTATACTGTATAGCCGTAGTCAATCGGTACTTCCATAAAGTCTGGATTGAAGTAATAAACACCGCTGTCTGCAAACCCCAATTCGCTCTTCTCTCTAGGCGCAGTGCCGGCTTCGGCGAATGATATTTCAGATACCTCTGTTGGCCTGCGCAATATATATCCCTCTCTCGTTTTCTTGTAAGTAGTGTGTATTGACTCTATCGGAAGCACTGCGGCCTCTACCCGAGTGTCTAGAGGTCTGCTCGGGTCGCGATCTGCCTGCATGTATATAATTATGTAGCCCAGCTGAGTTATGTAGTACGCATACACAGAGCTGGGGCACATGAACTTAAACGGCCTAGTGCACCCCCTCTCTGGAATTGAAATATTGTACATTAAGCGCACTGCTTGTTCTGCAGAGTTCGGTTGCATTATGTACTTAAACCTAGAACCTTCAACTTCGATAGGCCTTGTTAAATTCACCGGCTCTTTTTCTTTTACAAAAGGCAGTTCGTCAGAAATAAGAGATAAGCCGAAGTTTTGATAAACTACTTTCATAATCCAAGCGACTCTCTGAACTTTTTAATTTTCTCCTCAACGCAAGACCTCTTGTACCACCTATCGCTAATGTGGCACTCACTGAGCCCCATATATTCGTCTATAATCCTTCTAATCAGAGATGCATGAACTGCGTTAATTAGTTTTGAGCGCCTAGATAGGTGCTTGTACGTCAGTGGAATTGCGTCTCCATATGTACTCTTCATTATTGCGTCTATTGCGTACAGTATGTCAGTTATAATCTCAACTTCGTCTATGTGCACAGACGCCATAGTCGCACAAATCGAAGTATACGACTACTTCTGGCACGTCGGGCAGTTTTTCAGCCCTAACAGCTCTGCTACCCTCAAGCTTGTCCACTCTGAGCAGTCTCGTCATATGTGCGAGTACGTGGCCGCCGCTGTGTTTGTCCCTGCCCATTACTGTTTCAACTGAGTGAGTTACTGTGAACACAACTGCGTTGTTCACATACGCAAACTTATTGAGCTCGCCAAGTATTGCGGCAAGCTCCTGCTGTCTCTTGGCCAAGTTCTTAAGCCCTTGGTACTGCCTGTCCTGCCTGAACGGGTTCATTATAGTGTCTATCACAACTACTTTTCCGTATACAGACAGTTTTGCTAATTCACTTACAGCTTGCTTCAGCTCAGACACTGTCTTAACTCTTGCGTAAAGCAGTTTTGAAGTCCAGCCGTCAATGCCTCTAGTTTTTGCTATAACCTCTGCTCTAGCTCTTGGGAACTTCCCCTCAGTGTCAATCCACACGCAGTTGTGTCCTACTTGAATTGCAGTCATGCAGTAAGCAAGCACTAAATTAGATTTGCCAGCACCTGGAGGCCCATATATAGTATACGTGGCGCGAGTATATATCGGTATTGCCGAATCTAAGTACGCGTCTCCGCTAGACACAATTTCGGCATCTGGAATTTTATCGGCGGTAGTAAACATAGATCTCATGTGCACAACAAAAAGTTGGGTTTAAAAATTTTCAGCGCTGATAATATAGGCTACCCTCCTTTTGCGGCAAGCGCGGCTCTGACTAAAGAAGCAAGCGATTCGAGCGATGCCATTAAGGCAAATGCAACGTACACTACGGCGTACGTCGGAGATGCCGATATTAGCGAAACCGATGCCGATACGAGGTACCCGCTTGCGACTCCGAGCGGAACATAAAAGCCAATTCCGCCCATAATACCCGCAAAGATAACGCCTAAAGCGGCGCTTCCGTAAATCTCAGAAGGCCTTGCTTGGCCCCTAGTAACTACTGCTACAACTGCGCCAACCAAAGTGCCAATTCCAACACCGACAAAAGCAAAAGCGGAAAGGCCAAAACCGGGAGTTGAGGTAATCGGCGCATAAAGTACAAGGGCTCCAGCAAGTGATGCAACGATTAGGGCCACCAGGGCCAAAGTCCCAACGAACATCACCCCCTTTGAAAGCCGAAGTTTAAAAGCTTTTCTGTAACAAAAGTAAAAGCAATACTCTAAAAAAGTAAATAAATTGGTTCGCAAAAAAACTAGAGATATCCAGTTGTTTGTAAAATTGGACTTTACTAGTTTTACGAAAAGCTTGTCTCAAGGTTTTTATTTACTTTTGTAAAGGGAGAGCATTGTTTGCATGTGTTTAATGTGACCGTGCTAAATGTAAAAAACAACGTTTGTCGATGTTCAGCTTTACGTTTGACAAGATTCTGGGGGAGGGACTTTAAAAATTTTCTGTCACTGAAGGGGGGAGGGCTTTTATAATTTTTCCTCTTGACGTTTGACGAAATTTTATTTGATGTTTGACGAAACTGTGCTTGACATTTATCGATTTGTTTCTTGGTGCTTGTTTGTGAGAGGGACACTGCTTCTTTACATTTGTCGACATAATCTTTAGCTTTTTGTAAAGGGAGTTGGCCTTTTTCGCTTGACGTTTGTAATGGTTTTTAAACCCCCAGATTGTTAATGGATTAATAATAAATTAATTTATTAAAAAATTTCTTTAAATTTTTTTAAAAATTAAAAAAAAATTTAATTTTTTGTCAATCTACAATCAATCTAGGGCTTTAAAAACCATGACAAATGTCAAGAAAAAAGGCTCCCCTTCTTGATAAATGTCAAAACAAAGGCGTTCTTCTTGACAAATGTCAATAAAAAAAGCATCCCCCATTATTTTTAAACTGGGTTCACTAACAAAACTTGTCAAGTTCACCAAATACGTTTACCAAGTTCACTGCATAAGAACACAAAAATCAATGTGCATCTTTGTAAAAAAACCATTACAAGTATGTCAAACTAAATCACACAACCTTAAACAAAAACTTGTCAAGTTCACCAAGTATATTTATCAAGTTCACTAGGTAAATATGTACACAATTTCCAAAGACTTTATAGCCGACATCATTTATGTTATGCCTATATGTAGCGCCGTGCCCCCCAAGCATGTTATGCCTATATGTAACGTCGCACCCCCCAAGAACCATTCGGCGAAATTTTTCGCGATATATACAATCAGTTAACGTTAATTGATGCTATATATCCTGGAATCATTTCAGGAAATCATTCTCGGAATTATTCCCAAAAATGATTCACTGAATTATTCCAAGAAATGATTCCCAGAATCATTTCAAAAAATCGTTCAGCGCTATACTCTAAGCAATAGATGTTGATTGTTGCAGTATATCCTGGAATGATTTCATGAAATGATTCACTGAATTATTCCCAAAAATGATTCGGGAAATCATTCCTTGAATTATTCCAAGAAATCATTCTCGGAATTATTCCCAAAAATGATTCACTGAATTATTCCAAGAAATGATTCCCAGAATTATTCAGAGAAATAATTCATCGAATCATTCCCAAAAATCATTCTCAGAATCATTTCAGGAAATAATTCTTGAAATCATTCCGAGAAAAGTTTAAAGAATGGAGGAGGTAATGCATGCGATGCCTAGAGTTTCTGAAAAAGCAGTCTGCGAGACTGGAGTTAGAATAACAAGCGAGGATGGCGACGAAGTAATTATTGCGCCCCATTTTCACATAAAAAGCAATAGGTTTTATAGATATATATATCTATGTAAAGACAGTAAAATACAAGGGCCGTTCAGGCCGGACTCAGCGGAAATTAATAAGTATTCGAAACACGTACAATCTCTGTTGGCTGAATTGAACGTACTGTACGAGCTCGGTATGGCAGTAGAAATTATGAAAGAAATAACGGCTGTATTCATAGGGGCTAGGCATGCTTCAAAACTGCTCAATATTATAAACGGTGACGGAATACACAGTCTAAATGACGTAAAGCAGTCAATCGAGCAGTATTTAAGGGGAGAGATTAATCAGTACGACAGAATAGTGCTGGAGCTCATGTTGCTCAATGGCATATTGGCAATAAACAAACCGCGTGAAGCAGTTATAATGCCACAGTATTTTAGTACAAAAGCACTTAGTGCTATCGACAGCAACACGATATCTAAAATTGCCGACAGCGTTAAGCTTGAGGCAAATAAAGATCCCCTCTCTTTAGCCCTCATAGACGTAGTAAGCGAAATGATACACGGTGCTGATAGTGTAAATTATTCTGTTTATAGATCAATGGTGAGTATAATGTGTAGCGGCTCTGTATGCATACAAGCAATTCCGTTAATTGAAGACGTAAGGCCGTACGATATTACGGTTAAAGTGCTGTCTAACACCACCAAATTAACGCTACGCGTAGAGAAGTGCAACCATCAAAACTTGCACTCTAGGTTTCTGTGCACTTCAGACGTAATATCGTCAATTAAAAACGCGTTTATCAATTACGCACTGTTGCACGAAATAGGAGATGCAAAGCTTAAGATGCTGTCGTTAGCTCTGTCTATTGTTGAAAAGAACGGCCTCGTTGTTGAAGTTATCAAGAGGAATAAAGACAAAGCGGTGGCCGTTTTAGACTCGGCGCGCAGGAGGTTTTCAGTTTAAATTCTATAGTTTTATTTTTCCATGCTCTCGGAAGCGGTAATAATTGCGCCGCTCACTATCATTACCACACTTAAGTTTTTATTGGTTTTGCTGAAACTGATTAAGCTCACAAGACTGCAGTCTTTTATAGACGACATATATGAGCGGGCTAGGCAGAAGGGAGATTTAGTGCACATATCTTTCGGCGGTTTTGTTGGCAAGCTTGCCTCACTATCTGTATTGTCTAATATACCACATTTGACTGTTATTGTAGTGCTACTATCGGCGATGTATGTAACATATCAGCTGATTTCTGGCGAAAGCAGAGAAAACAAAGCTAAAGACATTGCTGTATATACAACATCTATGTCCACAGTGATTGGTTGGGAGCTCGGTATAATTCCATGGCTGTCTCAGTAGCAATATCATCTAAGAATATCTATTCGTTCAACAACATAGCGCGCGACATATGTAGTGTAAACGGGCTTAACTGCAAGTTCGTTTATGCCGTAATTCCAGGGACGTACATCATTCCCGGCACACACGATTTATTCGTAGGCTCTGCATCTGAAGTAGGAGTCGGCGATATAAGAGCGAAAGTGTACTACATAGTAGTAGATACGCAGATAGATACGTCTCTTGCGCCTAAAATTAAACGTGCGTGCAGTAATGCATACTGCATATCAGTAACTAAAACTGGAGCAGAACTTCTAGAGCGTTATGATATTCCAGTGGCAGAAGTAGTTCCGCACGGATATCCGCTACCAGAGCCCAAAGAGCCTAACAACGTCAGACCGATTAATATAATGTACCTGAATCACTCGTATCAAGTTATACACTCAACTAAACTTACTCTACTCGACAGAAAGGGGTGGCATTTATGGCCTAAAATAGCCGAAGCGTTTAAGAACTCAGTTGCGTTTACTTCTGCTCATATAAAAGCGAAAAACGTAGTTGTGTACAAAAACTGGAGTTTAGAGATGATATACAGACTTATGTTAGGCGCGAAAGTATATGCGTCTTTATCGCTTTCTGAGGGGTTTTCTATGAATGTATTAATGGCTCTCGCAAGCGGGGCTAGAGTTGTGGCGTGGGACTTGCCAGTATTCAGAGAGCTTTACGACGGCATATACGGCATTACGTTAGTGCCTGCTACTGAAAAGTTCACGTGCTTAATACCTGTATATACAATGGTGAAAATAGATTGCTATCAAGGAGATATCAATGAGTTTATAGACGCTTTAAGTCGCACGCTTAATAATTTTAATGAGTCCGATTGGCGCACGGTAAGGGACAAGTTCAACCCGTTTAAGTTATATAGAGTAATAGGCGAATACATTGTTAAAAGATAAATTGCTAAATGTAAAGAATAAACTTTATTGCTCTAGTTTTTTGCAAAGTAATAGAACACTCTAGGCGTACAAATAAATAATAAAATTTAAAAACCACAGTTTAGCCACTGCTTATGTCTTTTAGATGTTCACTATGGCCTAACGATAATCTAGACAGGAGGCGCGGCGTAATTGTAATAGGAGGACTTCCGTTTGTTGTAATAACTACAAGGAGGAGGAGAATTGGCGATAAAATTGCGGCTGTGCCCGTTATATACAGAGCTTTTCAAATCTCACCGTCTAGAGGCATTCCGATAGCCCGTCTCTATGGCACATCTATTTTGCCGTGCAATGTAATTCACAGCTTCTACATATGCTACGTAATATCAATTAGGTACTGCGCTAGGAGTGAATGGGGTAGGAATTTGTGGTATGAGTTCAGAGTCTGCAGGAGAGTTACTTACAGAGAGTTGGAGCGAATAGCTATTAGAGCAAGCAGATATAGAGATTATACGCGCAACAGGACTGCAGTAATAGACGCAATATGGCGGTACATAAATGCAGTGGCTATGTGTGTAATCGATAATGTATGGCCTGTGTTTATCGACGTAGTATCAAGAGACGCTGGAGGCGAGTTTGTAGACTCAGCAGAAATAATTGACGCCGTTATGGTCTTAACCCCTCATATATACAGCAGGCAGACTGGCATGCCAGTATACTGCACTCAAGAGAGGAGGTACATACCCACACGAGAAGTTGTAGAAAGGCCTCTAGACAGCAGAGAGCTCGGGTATATATACAGGTGCAGGTGTCCTAATGTACACACTAAAGAGGAAATACAGTCGTTTAAGTCAGCAGTTGGCTACCAAACTCAGCTGTCTCTGCTGGCGTTTATGCCAATAGAAGATCTGTCGCAGTTGTACCAGCGCAGTGTATATTCTTCAGTTTCTGGAGACGAGAATTTAGAGAGAGCAGTTCTAGAGAGTATACAATACGCTAGGAGCAACTACAGATGCAGAGATGCAACTCGCGAGGAAGTGTTCAGAGAGCTGGCGAACTATATAGCGTTTGTACAAAGTGCGAGGTTTATAAGAGACTGCAGAAGGCTGTGCAGGCTTAGAGTGTAATATGTTTCTGCTCGTAAAGAAAATGTTCGCTAGGTATTATGACGAAGAATTTGTAGTTGAAGTACCTGCCCTTCCAAAGAGAGAAGTTGCAGTTATGTACGAGTCGAAAATGCTCCGCCACAAACACTTCGAATCTGCAGATGCGCTTAGGCGCTATCTAGCTAAATTCCCGCCGCTACATGTGTACTACTCAACAGCATACTACTCAAACCCTTCTGCGATTACAATGGAGGCAAAAGGGTGGGAGGGGGCAGATGTTGTGTTCGATATTGACAGTGATAAATTTGAGTGTGATAGGTACTACAAGTGTTTAGCGGAAGGACACTACTTTGCGAGTGTTATATACGATATAGTAACTACTGAGCTTGGAGTAAGGCCCAAAGTGACGTTTTCGGGCACTAGGGGTTTTCACATTCACATTTACGAACTTTCTCAACTGTCTAAAGACGGCAGGGGACACTTACTTGAATATATATTAGGCAACTATAAACGCGCAGAAAAGTATATATCGAATAAAGCAGTCTATGTGAAATACGGCAGTTTTAGGCGCTCTGGAGCTAAGCTTATTCCTCAAAATGCAGTTGACGCTCAAGTACTGCTCGACGTACACAGACTAATTCGCATGCCTAATACAATACACGGCAAGAGCGGATTGAAGTGCATGTACATAGACATAAACAAATCTTATGATCCTTACGGCATAGTAGAAAAGGCATCGTGGGCATTAGGCTATGTGAAGGTAGTAGTTGAGTCCAGACCCGATAAGAAAGATGAAATTTTCCCTATTGAGTGCAGTGGCGTGTGCAATCTCGATGCCCAGACAGCGCTGTTCGCTTTACTAAGGGGTTACGCAAAACCGTTGAAATCTAAGAAAACCTAATTTAAAAAGTTATGATTTAATGGGTTCCATAATTTAAATATCGCAGAATTTCACACACATGTCCCAAGTACTACAACTGGTAGAACAAGTAAGACACGCGCTGGTGCAGACAGTTCAAGCGCCTGCAGACCAAGTAGCATGGGTGGTTGGATTGCAAGTAGCGTCAGTTACAAAAGCTCACAAATACGCTAGAGGCAACCCCTACAGAGAAATGACGCAGTCTATGAGCAAAGTGTATAGAGCTCAAGTTGAGAAGAACAACGTAACAGACCCACTGCAGAAGTGGACGCTGTGGTACAACTTGAACATCAAGGCGCTTAAGGCAATGAAGGCCGCGGCTGGACAATTAGCCGCTGGCGCTACACCGTAAGGCTATGAGCGCCTCATTCGACATATCTCCCATACTAAACGCCATATACACTGCCATTAACGGCGTTGCTACGTTCGTGGCTAATGTAGTTTCATCGTTCTTCGGCGCACTTGGGCCGTACGGCCAGATTATTGCCGTCATTGGCGTAATAGGTGTGGTGTCTGCGCTAGTTGCTAGGACATTTGGATTCGACGTGCTCGGCTTCGTGAGGTCGATAACTAGCAGAATAACTGGAGTGCTTAGCGGGGCCTTATGAGCGCCTCATTCGACATATCTCCCATACTAAACGCCATATACACTGCCATTAACGGCGTTGCTACGTTCGTAGGCGAAACTGTGGGCGCGTTCTTCAGTGCGCTTGGGCCATACGGAGCGCTTATCGGCGCTATTGGCGTAATAGGTGTGGTGTCTGCGCTAGTTGCTAGGACATTTGGATTCGACGTGCTCGGCTTCGTGAGGTCGATAACTAGCAGAATAACTGGAGTATTAAGCGGAGCTATTCAATAGGCAGTATAAAGCACTAATAAAACCCCCCTTTTTTCAAACCCTTTTCCTCATAATTCTATCCGACTTTTCTCATTACTAAATGCACTAGTTTTTTGGATTCTTAAACATCGACATCTGCTGTACCATTCATATATACGTTAAGTTATTTAAATTACAATAGATTGACAAGCCTCGCCCTTTAGGGCGGGGAGGAGGTCAGTAATATCATTAACGAGGCCGCACGCTAATTCATTATTTAATTCGCCTCAGTTGTATAGTTAATGAGTGCACAGATTGGAGACTTTACTATTAGGCTTGTCGCTAAAGTATGTGAAGAGTCAGTATTAGACGAGATAGTAAATCAAGCGAGATTTGCACTAATTGACCCATCGCTGGCTACACTTACACTCTTGTTTGACAACATATACTTCCCTCCAGCGGCAGGCAGTGGAAGGCTGTATTATCAAGTAGCATCAGTAATCGGCAGTAGAAGCGCTAGGCTTGTTGTAATAGACGGCTCATTGATTTTCGAGCTTTTGACAACTGCTATTGGCAGAGTAACTCCAGGCGGGAGAGTAAGAGAGATGGGGCCGGGCGCACTCGCTGTCAGCGGCTTGCCGGTTACTGGCATGCGGTACAATATAGGAAGAATGAGCGTTGCGTTTGACTTAGCTAGGGGTGAAAGCGCGGTATACGTGTTTATAAGTTTCGGCGGAATTAGCTATGGTTATAGGAGCACGTGTGGTACAGGAATTCCCATGCGTTTACAGCCAATTCTTGAACTGCTTGCCGAAGCATATGAACAGAGATTGCGCCAACAACCTGCAGTACAGCCAGCGCCGCCGCCTTGGTGGGGCCTTCCAGGCGTATCGCCACAGCCAGTATCTCCTGGGATGTTAGCGTCGCAGATTGCTAGAGGGCTAACTACATACACTTCAATTACGTATATGACTGAGGCTGAATTGAGAGAACAAATAGTTGCGAAAGAGCTCGCTAGGCGTATAGCGTCTAGCACAATAAAAGCTGTGGTATCAGAAATGTGTGAAGACTACTGGCAGTACAAACCAGAGAGCGCCTTCAGACTGCACATAGTATCCGGCTCTGCTACAGACTGTTTATTCGCCCACGCCCGTGGCAGAGTGTATTTGTGCAAATACGGCGAATACAGCTTAAGTCCGTACTGTTTTATATCGAAGGCAATTGCCCATGTGGCATATTACGGTTATGCTAGAATTACTGAACTCAGCAGTGATATTGATTACGGGGGGCCAGCCTATTACGCTCTTGAGGGCGCTTTCAAGCGCGTTAAAAAACGCGGAATTACGTTTGACGAGCTACTGAAAGGCGCTATTGGCACTAGAGAGGAATGGATGAGGATAGAGCCTAGGGTAAAAGAAGTAATGGAGGCTACTGAGAAGATATGCGACGTTAAACTACACAACGACAGAACCAGCGTAGCAATTAGGGCGTTTATAATAGCGAGTATGTTGAAGGATTTATCAGCACAGACTGTTTCCCTCGATGAAATAATTGGGGCGTATATTGAGAGCAATTATACTGCCGGCATGAGATTTTACATGTCATCAATACAGCCGGGAGTTGACGTTAAAGACGTTCTAGACTTCATACAATACGTCCTTTCAGTGGCATCTCAAGTTTTCGACAAGTATGCAGGAAAAGAAACTGGAGTAATAGGAGCGTCAGTAGCAGGCACAATCAACACAATATCTCTAAGCAAGTCCCAGCTCTGTACTGTGCTCGGAATTGCAAGCGCAAATCCCATGTTGTGATGTCCGACGAAAAATTTAAAAACCAAAATCTATTGATAATCACATGTTTACTGCGGCCGTAATAAAAGCGATTTTAACTCTACTTGAAAAAGGCATGCACATACCGTTTATTAAACCGCTTGCTGATGAGCTCAGCAGAGGTGTATCAACACCAACGCATTTATGCGTTAAATATCTACACCATTTTATAGACGATAGAAAAATTATAGCTGAGGCGTGCGGAGTTACTGACGTTTATGTAAAAATGATTATAACTGGGAGGTATGGAGGCGCTAAAAGAGGTGCTGTTGAAGCGAGGTAGAATTTTTTATGCATATGTGCGCCTCATTGAAAAATGCTCAGGAAAAAGCGATACAGCCAAAATTGTCGCAATTGAGGCGTACGAGGCAGACAAAAATAACAGACTTCTTAACAGGTGATCAGTTAAAGCAACAAAACAAACAGCTGATAGAAGTAAGGCGCCCAGTCGAGTTCAATAAAGATAGCTATACTAAGTGTATAGATTTAGTAAAAGACGAGCGGTTGAAAGTAATTGTCTCATATCCGTTAATGTCTTCCTCAACTCCGTGGCACTCAGTTGGCGTGATTAGGCTGTTCAACGACGTTAATGCCATACTAAGAGTTAAGAAGCTAAAGGAGTTTAAGTACTACGAGTTCATAGACGCACTGATTGCACTCAAGCAACTTGGCCTACTTGAAGTTGTAGAGGGACTAGTTGTTAATTTTAGGAGCTGTGAAAGTAATTGATTTAAGGCAAGTACCTCCTCACGAGCTAACTGCGCTAGAAGAGACGTCTGGTTATGAGCTCTACTGGAGCGACCCCCCTCCCAAAATTATTGGCGGCTATGCGGTAAAGCCCAGGTCTATTGCAGAGCTCAAACCTATGGAATTAGCCGGCATTAGGGTCAGAATACTTACTGCATCATCATACTACTTCCCTGTGCGTACGGTTTACTACTGCCCAATCTGTTCTGTTGCTAACGGCAAGCACTTTACGTATACGAAAAACTACGTGCTTTCGGCGGCTATAGGAGAAACATTAAGCAAGAAGTTCGGACTATTTACAGACAAATGTCCTGTGTGCGGCTCCACTACATATCTACTGCCGTCTAAATCAGTTTTCATCAGACAAACAGTTGCGCTAGTTGCAGACGATACTGGCGAGATATTTGCTGTCATTAACGCAGACTACGTAGATGTAACTACAGCAGACCTTACTGGAGTCATGATTCCAGTAGGCAGGCGCAACATATTCTATGCATTCGGCATTGAGAGCATTGAAGAGCCTATTGACTACATAAAAGTGTTTAAAATGACGGGGACAGATCCAATTATAATCGCCCACATACTCGCAACTCTAGTCAAGCCAGACAACGCGTCCAAACTTACTTCAGTCATAATAATTTCCAATTTAGGCATGGCTAATAATTACATAAACCTCGCGAGATTAGTTGGAGCTAAAGTTGTTTTCGGCAATTCAGGCACGCTGAAACCCGTGCATCCCTATCAGCCAGTTGTGTTTATAGCCACTAAATATCAGCATTTATTCAGACTGCTAACTTATAACTCATCTAGTAATTTAGTAGTTATGGTGCCGTTTTACTTAATACGCCACGTAACTATAGGCAGAGATATAACAATTGAATTCAACAACGAAATCCCACTTCCTAAGTCTCTCGCACAGCTTGTAATAAAAGCCGTTTATGCGAAAGCGCCTAATGCAAACACTCCGCTGTGCAAATCAGTTAAAAAGATAATAGATGTACAATCATGCAAAACTCATCTAACGATTTAAAGTTAGAGGAGTACATAAGCAAGTTTGTAGACAACTTATTCAGTGCAGTCGACAGGAGTGTGCCGTTAACAGATATAATTAGCACAATGAGCAGAGACGCCGTTGAAATAACTGAGTATATGCTAAATGCCATCGGCGATGTGTCTAAGATGCTTGTAAATATGACGCTTATGCCGGTAATAGATGCAATCAAAATAGTCTCAATGGCCAATTTCGCAATTGGAATTGCAGAAGGCGTATATGTATCAACAAACGTTCTAATTGCCGCGCTTCAAGATGCATACAACTTTTTGATGTCTATTCTAAACAGCCAACTTGAATCATTCAACAAACACATGCAGAGGTTTTCTTTAATGCTTCACACTTATGAAAGCGTCCAAACTCAATAATAAGGGTTTTTTGTGGTTCAAAAAGATTTATAGGAATGAAATGTAAATATTAACTCGTATGGCTGGTAGCAAAATGATTAAGTTCCTCAAAGCGATAATGAAAAAATCGGAAAAATTAGGGATTACAGCCGCAGGAATTGACTCGCAAGACAACATAGTCGTATTTGTATCAGATAAGCTGTATGAAAACGGAGTTACTCAACTTGCAAGCGAATATGGAGTTAAAGTAGATGTGAAACACGGCGAATTCAGTTTAATGAGCGGAACGTTTTTTCATAGCTGGTGCGGAGGGAAGTGCGTCTGCTCGCCGCCGCAAGAAGGAATAACGTGTCACCACTGTGCAAGCCCTCAAGTTAATAAAAGCAGGGCTGGAGAAGTTGGGTATCTTTACGACGAGGAGAGGAAAGAGGTAGGAACTACTACTATACTAGACTGCAGACCGTTCAGGACTTCGTCTATTTTTTCAATTTTAGCCAATATTATGTGCAAGCTGGGCTTCAACTTCTGCGGTTATGCCTCATACGTTAACAAATACGATTTTGCATATGTTGACTACAAGCCTAGCGATAACAACGGCAATCCAGTCGTTGGCGTAATATTCGCAGGAATTCCCAGAGGCGATTATGCAGTAGCATATGATATTACTAACGTCGACAACCTTCCCAGCGGAATAAACATAGACAGCATAAAGAACTATATGGATAAGGAAGTATACGCCTACGTTACTCACTGCATTACTAAATACTGTCCAGTTGTTAAGAGACGCTATAAAGTCGTGTATGAGGGATTTATTAGTGTATATGCGTATAACAGCGCGTTCTTGTTTACACCGGTGTATTTCTTGTCGGCTGTAGACACGCCACTTATAGTGAGGTACGGCGACGAATCTGAATATGTAACTTGGGCAGTACAGCCGGGGTACTCAGGAGGAGTCGTCAGAGCACCTCGCAGTTGAAAATTTAAAAACCAAAGTTTATTTTTTCAGTGTCGCTTCCATGTCTACTTGCTTTAGACGATTCTGACGAGTGCGGCGTAAAGCTATACAACGAAGTCGTACGCGGCAACTGTCCTGAGCTGTTTTGCATACATAAGGCTGTTGAGTACGCAAGGAAGCACGGCGACTATTATATATTTCTCGCCTCTCTAGTAAAAATGGCTCCTATAGACTTCGTGCCGACTATAGATGTAATTGACGACTGTGAAGTTGCGACGGCATATCCAATAGCAGTAAACGCTTTCTATGCCGTTGAATACGGCATATTAAACGTGCCGATTGTAAACGGCTATGCGCTTATGGATTTAGACTCATATGGAGAGCTAGTGCACAGATGGCTGTCGCGCATTATTTCTAATAAGAAAAGCGGTGAAAGGGCGCAGGTACAAGAGCCAAGAAAGATTGCGGTAGACATACCTTCTGCATATCCGCCGTGTATTAAACGGATAATAGAGAGGCTTGCAAGCGGTGAGGAGGTGGAGCATTTTGCAAGGTTTGCGCTGGTGGCGTTTTTAGAGAAAGTAATCAATGCAGGAGTCGACATGAAAGTTAAGATAATAGCAAAGTATTTTGAAAACGCAGATGACTACGACCCGAAGAAAACTGAATATCAAGTCAAACACATCCTCGGGCTTGTTGGAGGCGGAACAAGGTATTCAACACCTAACTGCAAGACTATGAGAGAACACGGATTGTGCGTAGAATCATGTGGAGTAAGATCTCCACTGCAGTACTACAGAGCTAAAGTAAAAATTCCTCCGAAAAAGTTGTAGTTAAATAACACCCAACACCGCCATCAACGCTTTTAATTTAAGTTGTTGCGAACTACCATGTCATTTGACTTGAGCTGGGTAACTGGGATTGCCCAAAGCTTATTCTCACTTATATCTAATGCTATAAATGCTCTTGCTCAGTACTTTCCAGTGCTAATACCAATGGGTATAGTCATAGGCATTATACTCTTGTTCAGAGATACGATATTCGACCTAATTAGAAGCTTCCTGCCGTTTTAGCGTTATGTCGTTTTTACTCAGGCGCATTTTCAATCGAGCAAGGCGCGGACGGTATAATTTAGTCGGCACAACTGTGCCAATAGACTTGGTAACGTCGTGTGAGGCGGTGATTAGGAGGTGTACTGATGTGCAAGCCGCAATTCCGAGCGGATATTACACTCCGCTAGAATATCAGTCGCGCTACTACAACGGATATTACGCTAGACCTCCCTGGCGCAGGTATAGATATTAATCCCTAAAAAACTGTTTTTTGTGCCCAAGCTATCAATTGAAGTTAAAGGCGATGTAGAAAAAGCTGTTGACTTCTTAGCTAAAAAACTGCAGTCTCTTATGATTGAACACGATATACCAGGTATTGTGGTAAAAGTCGGCAAAAAAGAGCGTAAAGGCGTAATTGTATTCGTTCCTATTAACATCAACGATGAGAGCGAGCTTAAGGATATAGTTAACAGAATTGTCATTGCTGTATCAATATGAGCGACTCGTGTGAATTTGTGCTCGAACTCCTCAGCGAGGCGCTGACGCCCGCTGAAATGGACGTCGTAAACAAATATATTGAGCAGTACGGCCGTTCTGTAGGACTCGCTATACTTATAGCGGATTTACTGCGGGGTAAATCCAGATTTGAAAAGGGCAGAACTGATGTTTTGTCTTCATTATTCGATAGTTTAATTTCTAGAGTTATTGAAAACGCGGTGGGCTCTATACGAAGTAAGACTAGTAGTAATGAGAGGAGTGAAGGAGTTTTAGTTAGCGTAGTAGATCCTAAGGACTACAGCGAGAACTCTTCGCAGTAACATTTAAAAACCATTATTTTTACACTTTCATGCCGAAGCAAGAGACTGTAGTCAGTGAAGTAGACGTCTTCGATATAGAAACAATTCCGTCTCCATATGTCGGCGAGTACGAGTCGCTAGACGAGGATTTCGTGGCCAATATATGTACTAAGGGGGTCATAGTGCCAGTTATTGCCATTCCTCATGAGGGCAAGTTCGTAGTCGTAGACGGCCATAAACGAATTATGGCAGTTGAAGAGTGCAGGAAAAGAGGCATATCAGTGCCGGTGCCCGTAAGACTGCTTAAAATGGATTTGTCGTCTCCCAACGACGCAATAATGGCCAGGATTTTGGCGTTTACAATTAACAGGCTGGCTACAGGTCGCCACGACGAGATGTTTAAGCCTACGTACTGGTACAACTTTATTGAAGACTTAATTCTGAAAATTATCGAGACGGGTCACGAGTTTGCAGAGCCGCTGGCCAGGGGGAGCATTCCCAATGAGTTCGCGAGAATGGTTGCGCAAATATTCGGCGTAACTGACGTAACAGGTCGCAACTGGATTAAGAAAGTGCTGGATACTTCTACGCTAGTTTCGCAAAAACTAGCTGAGTATATGGCAAAGAAGCCTCAAACGCTACAGCAGACTCATGCACAGTTAATTGAGTCAGAAAAAAAGCTGTCTCAGATTATAACTTCTATAGGTGAGGGCGTTGCGGTAAAGAAGCAGGAAAAGAAAGAGGGGGAACAGCCAAAACCGCAACCTCAGACGCAGTCGCTCCTCAAACAAGAGCAGATACCTACTGCAAACGTAATATTCTGCGGCAATAACGCAGTAAGTCAAGAAAAATTCGCAGTTCTTGCGGCTACTCAGTTTGCACACACACTAAGAGAGATGTGCAATGCTGGAGTGCTGACCACTCAGCTGTTGGACGAACTTATTGAGGCGTATGAGAAGTGCGGCATACCGTGCGTGTACTCAGAGGCCGCTAAAAAGTGGCCGGTAAGCGGCATGGTTAACATGCGCATGCCAGTCATGCTCCCTCAGATTATACACGCAATAGCAGAAGAGCAGAGGATATTGTATACAGACTTGAGCTTCATAGTAATGAGGTTTCTGCAAGACTTGCTGATAGTCACGCTTAATAGGGGAAAGGTAAGCGAACTGCTCACTACAGCAAAACAGATGAACTTAATGGTTGCTTCAGGGAAAATAGACGAAGCAGTTGAAGTTTTTAGAAAATTTGCATCTGAACTCTAGATGTCGATTAGATACTTAGATGACACTCCAGTAGAGCCAATAGTTTTTCCAAACGGCATATCTCAAGACGATGTAGTGAGACAAGTTTTAGCGTCTCTAGAAAGCCACGACGTAGTTGAGCTCGAATCGGCGCCGGGAACCGGCAAGAGCCATATGGCAATTAAGATAATTACCTACTACAGCGATATAGGCAGTTCCGGATCCATACTAGACGGGAGGCATAGGGGAATACTCATAGAGCCAATCAACGCAATATCGACGCAGATACACTACGACTTTACGCGACGATTCAAAGTCTACCACTACAACAAGCCGGTAAGAATAGGCACTGTGTTCGGGAGGGCGCATTATATGTGTCCGCTAATTAAAGACACTGCAGACAAGGCTCCTTGCATAGGGCCTAGGAGGAAGGGCATCGCGGTCTGCAATATGTACTCTCCAGTGGTAACTCAAGAGGAGTATGAACTGCTGTACAAGAACTTGGGAGTGGCTGAGGCGTACAACTGCGTATCTGGCACTTGCTACAAAATACGCGGCAGTACTACTGGTTGCGAATACTTTGACGCCCACAGAGCTTATTTAGACAGCCACATAATAATCACTAATCCGCAGAAGTATAAGCAACACATACTTGCAGGCGTTATGCCAGATTTTTCAATTGCAGTAATTGACGAAGCTGATGTAGCGCTTCAAGCGCTTGAGCCTATTTATACTGCTACATTCAGTGAAATCAAGTCTTTTTCGTCTAAGCACAGAGTACCTAGACTAGCAGATATGGTGTACAATACTTTTGTTAATGGAGCAGACGTTATAGAAGTAGTTAATGCCCATTTAGGGTTTTGGCAGAGCCTATATAACGTGATTATAAACGACATAAAACAATGTATTGAAAGCTGTAAGAACAGTACTGATGAGTGTACTCTATCATGCACTCAAGGGAAGTATGAAGACTTGCTCTACATAAAAGAGAGGATAAAACTGCTGACTGAGATGTCGTCTTCTAGTATGATGCCTAAGATGGTGAAAAGCGTAAAGGGGTACAGAAGAGATGCAGTAATTACACTAGTGCCCGGCGATATGAAGCGTTATTTCAAACAGCTGTTCGGCAACAGAAAATTAGTAGTTATGTCGGCAACACTGCCCACGGACGAGGAGATGACTTTATACGGTTTTTACAACAGAGCGAAGCTTATAGCTTACAGAACTCTTCCAGGCGTAGTGTACGTAGGTTTTGTCAGCGGGTTTGACAGAGCCACAAAAGACGTAATTAAGTCGCCTGAGTACAGACTGGACTTTATCAAATCGCTTGTAGAGACTATAAAAGTCGCAATGGCATGGAAGCCAGTGTTAGTTCACGTAGTAGCGTGGGATATATGGGACGACGAACTGCTATTAGCAGAGCTCGAAAGAGCTGGCATATCGCCAGATGTAATAGATAAAACGGGCAGGAAAGTGCTGGAACTCAGAGACGGGCTGAGAGACATAGTAATTACTAGTTTTGCCACAAGAGGTATAGACTTGTACGACGACAAACTGCGCGCAATTGTAATACCTAAAGCACCGTACCTGCCGCTAGACGATCCCCGCGTGCTCGTGTATAAACAAATGCTTGGAGACGTTGAGTTCAAGAGGTGGTACACTAAGAAGATGCTCGATACAACTCTGCAGATGATAGCCCGCGGAGTTAGGCACAGTAGAGACTGGGTAGTAGTTCTGTCTCCAGACGTGAGAACGCTTGTGGCAATTAAAATGCTGGAGCAAATGGACAAACTGCGCGCAGTTTGGTTCAAGGCGCCACCGCCTACTAACAAATCAGTACAGCTAGACCCGTCTGTAGTTAAGTGTACTGACAGTGAGTGCGAGTTCGTTAAGGCCCCAGCGGTGATGCAAGAGCTGAACTCAGTTAAGGCTGAGTAGTTTTTATTACAAAACTATATTTTTCGCGTGTCGGTAAACTTAATTTACAACGGCAATTTCGATATATGCGATTCAAACGGAAATGCTAGCGGGTGGAGCATAAGCGGCGGTATTTGTTTAAACGGACAGATAGTAAATACTACCGCGGGCGCAATGACTCTAACGTACAGCGGATATAAACGCATATTAGCAGTCAAGTTCCTTCTTTTCAAATACTACCCTCCGCCGACAAATACCGGTTTTTCATACGCAATACCTGCAGTAATATACTCCCGCCATCAGCTTTCTGAATACCAAGTGCTGTTTGTGCTGGACACGAGCTATTTGATAAGTAAAGGAATGATGAACTCAACGTGTACTGATTTGGCGTTTTACGACCCAGAAAGCAACTCATACCTTCCGTACTGGATTGAAAGCGGTTGCAACACTCAGTGGACTTACATATGGGTTAAGGTGACCAATTTATTCTATCCAAAACTGATATACATACTGACTGGCAACCCTAACCCCCCACCTCAGTATACTCTAGACGACGTGTTTATTCCAAACGCAATATTCGCCTCATCTGGCACTTGCACTAACGTGTTATATTGCAGATATGCAGACAACGAGTTTGAAACATACCACGTAAGGGCTAAGCACATTGTAGGCGATATATGTAATAAGTATGTCGACAGGATATACTGGGGCTCTGTATGCGATAACACCTCTCCAGACACACATGTTAGGGACAGGTTCTGGTCTAGGTTCAGGCTGTTGTTCGTCCCCCTCGTGTCGGGCACGTGGCGGTTTGCAGTAGACAGCGATGATGCAAGCGACTTGTGGTCAACTACTGCAGACATGTACGGAGGTGCTGACTTTGGCCACATAAACATAGCTAGGTGGTACGGGCGTCACGGCTGGTGCAACTGCCAAAACTACTCAGGCAGTATATCTTTAACTGGAAATGTGCCAATATGGTTGGACTTCTGGCAACAAGAGTGGGATGGCAAAGAGACGGCTGTGCTGTGGGTGCAACCGCCAGGCGGTAGCTGGTCGTATCTGTCCACTAGCCAGACTAGCTATTACAAAGTGTATGCAAGGCGGTATGTTCAGCCGGAGCCATCTGTTGTTGTGTTTTACGACCGCTGGCTGTTTGCGACTTATGCTATGAGAATTAAACACAACGTAAACGCTGTAGCAGTAGAGCAGACTGCCAGCGGTACTCAAAACTTGCTTACTGCTTATACGAACGATTACGGTACTGATACCACATGGCTTTCGGTACAGTCGCCTAAAGACCCACAGTCGGTTGTAGTGCTGTACTACGACGGCTTAAGCGGTTCGCCTATACAGAACGCCTATACTGTTTCAACTGAGAGCAACGCTAGCCCGTATTCGTTTGGCGTATACAGTGCAGACGAAATTTACGTTTCATTCCCATGGAGAACAGGCGGAGTGTCCGGGTGGTACGGCAGATATGTTTTTGCGCCCAACATATCTGGGACGTATACAATACAGCTGACTATTAGAGATGACTACGACGGTATAACAGCTGACTATCATTATAAACAAATAACAAAGGGCAATACTGAGATATACAGAAGTGATGTTGCATACGACGGCCCCGTAGGCACATACGAATTCACAGACGTCGTCAGCCCTCCGACAGACAAGCTAATAGTACCATCAGGTTACGATTGGTTTGTTGCTGTAGTACCTCTTGACACAATAAGAGCTGGGCTGTACCAAGCAAATGCCGTGTCTAATTTTGGTATCGGCGCATATATTTCTAATGTCTTTGTCAAGTCTCCTAATTCTGCTGTATTCTT
>WUQR01000090.1 GCA_009889515.1 Nitrososphaerota archaeon | reverse complement strand
ATAAGATCAGCCACGGAAACCGCATGCACCTACCGCCGAAGACATGATCAAATACGAAGCGGTCTGCTTCTGTGTTTGGCATGATGTCTTCCGGATGAACCAATTCCCCCATGTTTCTAATAGGCATGTTTGCGAATGGGCTGTTCACATCTGTCGTGTGGGTTGCATCATGGCCAAATCCAATATTGCTAACCAGATTTACATTCGGAGTTGCTGTCAAGCCGCCATGATACCAGATAGTCGCAGTCCACTGATAATCCCAAGTATCGATTTTACCATTATACGTCTGATCGAAGACACGATCCCAATAGCGCCGCTCAATCTTGTCCGGCATCTTCTTCAACCAATCAGCCGAGGATTTCCACTCCGGCCAAAATGATAAATCACGGTCGTAGCATCTCCAAGCCCGCCGCCATGTAGCCCAGCCCCAAATGTGGCTGTAGCGCGAGAAATAATATGATCCGTTACCGCGCTTCTGGCCATCTTGAAAGTTATTGCCTGTTATCATCCAAACCCGAGGATCATCTTTATATCTTTCAAGCAGTACGTCGCAAAAACTGAAAAAATCGGGATTCGGCAAGCAATCGTCTTCGAGGATAATCCCCTGCTCTTCGTTTTCGAAAAACCAACTGATCGCTTCACTGACCGCACGTTTGCAGCCGAGGTTATGTTCACGAAACAAAGTGTATACACTGCACGGCCAGTCGACGGTCGTAGCAATTTGCCGGACGCGTCGAACAAGCTCGCCCTCACCCTCACGCTGGACTCGCGGTCCATCTGCAGCAACATACAGCCGTGGGGGCCTGGCATAGCGAATAGCCTCGAATACACGCGCTGTAGGCTCAGGGCGATTAAAAACCAAAAAAAGCACTGCGGACTTCAATGAATTCCCCCGTAAGGTGGTTGACATTGCGCCATCAGACGCCCAGTATCTTCCTGAAATATGCAATCGTTTCTTTCAACCCATCTTCTAGACTAACTTTTGGTGCCCACCCAAGTTTTGTCTTCGCCAATGATATATCAGGTCGACGCTGTTTGGGATCATCAATCGGCAACGGATGAAAAGTGATTTTTGATTTGCCGCCCACTAATTTCAGGACCTTTTCAGCGAGTTCCAGTATAGTAAACTCCCCTGGATTACCTCAATTAACAGGCCCCGCAAACCCCTGCTTGCTGTTCATCATACGCACAAACGCCTCGATCATGTCATCAACATAGCAGAACGAGCGCGTCTGCTGACCATCGCCGTAGATGGTGATGTCCTCACCCCTTAGCGCCTGTACGATGAAGTTGCTGACGACCCGGCCATCGTTCGGATGCATGCGCGGCCCGTAGGTATTGAAGATACGTACCACCTTGATATCAAGGTTGTGTTGCCTCCGGTAATCGAAAAACAGTGTTTCTGCACAACGCTT
>WUQR01000089.1 GCA_009889515.1 Nitrososphaerota archaeon | reverse complement strand
TTTTTTCAATATCCCCCTTTTCCCCTCCTTTTTTCCATGCTCGATGCGGCTAAGTTCATAGTGTTTTGGTCTACAAGCAATGTAGAGGCGGCTCTGTCCTCGCTGAGGTCAAAAGAAGCGGCTAAGGTGAGAGTCGCTCTTAGGCTGGCTAGGAGGGGGGTGAATATCAGGCAGCGGTCTATTCTCTACGCCGTGGCGGAGAGGGCGGCGTGGCTCGAGGCCATGGGCGTGGACAGGCAGACCGCCACCGAGGTCTTACTCTCAGAGTATAGGCTTAGGGCTGAGGAGCACATGCGGACAATTTCCTCGGCGTTTAACACCGTGGTTTTCATCGCGGCGATGACATTCCTCATGTCGATAGTCATCTCCATGCTGGCGTTGCTATCGCCAGATGCGTCTAAATACGCATCTGCCTTCTCAATATTCGCCCTCATGACGGCGTTTATGCTGGAGGGCATTATCGAGCCGGTCAAGCGCTGGGACTACCGCGTCACTGCGCTCGCCATGGCCCCAGCCGCCTTATCCCTCTTCTGGCCACAAGCTCTCTACGCAGTTCCAATCGCCGCCGCCCTCTACGCAGTGTGGTACATACCACAGAGGCGGGAGGCCGAGGAGGAGCTCACAATGGCGCTAAGAGGCCGCCTGCAGGTAGCATCCACGCCGCTGGCAAAAGAGGCGTTGGAGATAATTAAGGCGGTGAGAATGTCCGGCGCATATTATCTACAAAGCGCCGCCGAGTTTATAATGCGCATAATAGAGCATTACGACAAGTCTATTAGATTCAGCGGGTTGATCAGAGCCTTTATTGTAATTTCACTTGTCTTCGTCATGGTGATGGCAATAAACTCGTTACAAAAGCCGCTGGCGGAGATGGTGGAGAAGGCCAAGTCCGGTCCTACATCTCTCCCATTCCAGCTCTACGTCCCCGAGTTTAAGCAGACAGTTCTTGTAGCGGCGTTTATCGCGGCGTTAATCGCCGGGAGGATGACTGAGTCCTACGCCGCGGCCCCCCTCTACACGCCAGTAATGCTTCTCTCGCTGTTAGTATGAGCGTAGTTATACAAGCAGTTAGACCTAAGCGGACGTATAAAATCGCCTCGTCTAAACTATTCCTCTCAACCGACCCAGTCCCCTTCGACACGCGCGATTTCGCCGTTGTGGACTACTACGGCCTGAAGTCAGAGTTTCACATCGGCGACGGAATGATATACGTACGCGATTTGTACAACTGGCCGTGTAGAGAAGAGAAGAAGGGCTACGTCTGTGAGAAAATTGACGACAGAGCTGTACAACAGGCGTTGAACAAGACCGAAGCCGCGCTGGCGCGGGAAGGCGTGGACCCAGTGGAGGAGCCCGATAAGACAATTGACATCCTCAGGGGGCGCCTGCCGAAAAAATTCGCCGAGCTGGCCCCCGCGGTGTACCGCTACTTCTACGACTACGGCTCGTTAGTGCCGCTCTTCCTGGCAACTGATAAATTCGGCATTACAGACGTCCTCGTCCCCGACAGCTACGACTACGTAGAAGTTGAGAGCTATAAATACGGCCTCCTCCACACGACGCTGGCGCTGACGCCAGACGATAGGCAGTTTTTACAAGAGCGCGTTTCCGTGAGAGTGGCACCTCTCAGCGCTTGGAACCCCGGCGTCTCTAAATACGACAGGTGGCACGGAGTCCGCGTCACAGCCGTCGTCCCAGATATTGCGAGAAGGCCCTCCTTCGCCTTCCGCGTGGTAAAGACGTGGTGGACACCGCCGCGGCTTGTGGCAATGGGCGGGGCGAAGCCGTGGGAGATAGCCTACCTCGGCGTCCACTGGCGCCGCAACGGCCACGTCCTTGTCGCCGGGGAGCCCGGCTCAGGCAAGACGACGTTGTTAGAAGCGGTGATACACTTCACAGCTCCCCACGAAAACCTGGCACTGGTGCAGTCAATACCAGAGCTGAAAGCGCCGCAGACGAAATACTACCTCGTGGAAAGAGTAGCATACGGTGCAGGGATACGCGACTTGCCAATGTGGGAGCTCGTACAGAAGCTGGGTCTGAGGCTGAACTCAAAGGTTGCGATAAACGAGCTTGTGACGAGAGAGGATATGTACGCCTACTTTACAGTTGCCTTCGCCGGCTTTGCCGCCGGCGCCACTATACACTCAGACACGCCGGAGAAGGCGGTGCAGAGGCTGATGGACTTAGGCGCCACCGAGTCGCACCTAAAGGCGTTGCTACCCTCCCTCGCACTTGTCTTTATGGAGAAAGTCAAAACGCCGAGAGGCACCGTAAGACGGGTGCGGGATATATACCGCTTCCGCGAGGGAAAGTTCTACAAAGTGGCTGAGGCAGACGCTATGGCGGATCCGGAGGTAAGGAAGTGGGCCGCGGTGGTAGAGGAGGCGGCTAAAAGCGGGGCGGTTGAGCCAGAGGCTTGGACGGCAATCCTCCGAATGTACTGATTCAATATCTTTCCCCCCTGTCTAGCCGTTATGCCAGTTGCAATTAAAAAACCAGTAGAGGAAACACCGCTGGAAGAAGAAGAGAGAGAAGAGCCGGTAGCTCACACTGAGGAGGAAAAAAGGAAGGAACTGGCGGTTGAGGGGGAAAAGCTTTGTTTTGAACTTCCGGAGTCTCTCATGGCAGTAGTCAAGATAGTGCAACAATTCAGCGACGATAGAGAAGTGGTAGAAACGCTGATTCAAGTATTTCGGAAAAAAGTCAGGCATGAAAACGTGCCGGAGGAGTTGAAGATACTAGCTAAGCTCTTGCAATGAAGAAGCCGGAGAAGCGGCTGGAGAGAGAGCTGAGGCGGAAAGCTGGGGAGAACGAGCCAAAGTATCCAAAGACGCGGCGGGAGTACAAGAGGTGGGTAAAAGAGCTGGCGAGGAAATACGGAGCGCCCGAGTGGCAGATTGAAAACACCATACGGGAGCTCGGGGTAGAGGAGACGCTTAGAAGATTAGAGGCTCTGGGGCCCAGGGAGGGGGGAGGTCTTTTCAAGAAATTGTTGAAAAAACTAGGCGGGCTATGGAGAAGAGGATAAGTAAAGTCGTCGTAATGTTATCCGACAAGGGAGGCGTTGGTAAGTCGACGTGGGCAGCGTCTCTCACCCACGCCTTTAACAAGGCGTCTGGGAAGAATTGGGCAGTGTTGGTGGACATGGACCCCAGTCGCACGTCCACTCTGCTCGTTAGCCCCAACTGCCACGGCCGGGGGTCTCTGACGTATATCTCCACGCGCCGCGTTCTCGAGTTGTGCACTGTGGAGAGCGACGGCGGCGAGGCGGATGTGGTGCCCCCTGGCGAGGCGGAGGAGATAGACGGGCGCGCTGTGGAGGCATACGACGACCTCATAGCCACGTTGGCGGAGCACTACTATATCATTGTCGTCGACCTTCCCGGCGTGCCGCTTGAATATTCGCCCCTCATACGCCACGCCGCGGAGGCGGCAGATATGCTCGTAGTAGTGACGACACAAGACTCGTTGCACATGGCGAGGAGAATTAGGACTGAGTATCCGCAGAAGCCGGTATATGTAGTGTTAAACCAATACGTCAAAGAGTTTGGGGGAGAGACTGAAGCTAGGCAGATAAGCCAGTCGAAATGGGGCTATTTATACACCATATGCCCCTTCTACGGATGCGTCAGGGCGGCGGTTGTCGAAAGAAAACTGCCAACCAAGGCGTGTAAAGAGTTTGAAAAGTGCGTAGACGAGGCTGCGCAGAAAATACTCTCTGTACTTCACAAACTCTAGCCAGCTTCAAACCTCCGTTTTCTCTTTTTACCGAAAGGCGCATTTCTACTGCTCCTAAAGGCTTTTTTCCAAAATTATACCTTTTTTAACAAGTTCTATTGAATCGCCGTGGCGCAGGCAGTTAGGCTACTGTCCACTGAGGAGGCGTTGGCTGTTGTCAGACAGCACTTCAAGTCACCGGTTAGGCGCATTGGCTTTCTAACGCTTGCCGATTTAATTGCCGTTGCAAGCCAGCAGCCGCAGGAGAGGGGGCGCTTCGC
>WUQR01000088.1 GCA_009889515.1 Nitrososphaerota archaeon | reverse complement strand
TTTTCAAGCGCTATTCTCGCCTTTTCGAATATTTCGCGGGCCGCCTCATATGCAGCCTCTGCCGCCTTTTTGACGTACTCCACTGCCCTCTCAAAGGCCCCCTCTCTCGCCAGTATTACAGCCGCGGCCGTCTTAAAGAACTGGCGGAGTTTTACGTTGTGGAATATTTCTAATTTTTAATTTAATTTTTGTCAAAGCGTTTTTAATATCAACTAATATTATTAGTGCTTTTGAGAAAAAGTTTATAAATCCCGGTTTTTCTACAGGTCATGTTTATAAAACCAACAGCTAAAATAAACCGGGCAAAAAACCAGCCAAAACCCCAAAGGTATTCCCTAATTCTAGACGCCTTTTTTGAATGGCTTTCGGAGCTAAAACCAAGGGGTACGGCGTTTAAGGTGACGTATGAATTCTGTAACGAAAGCGTTTCGTGTATAAAGACCGTCCACAGCGCGGTGCAGTGGGCAGTGGACAGAGGGCTAGTGGTGGGCGCGGTGAAATTACCAAGTGGGTGGCTTATCCCAACAGACCAATTGCTGGCGCTTAAAGCCGCCGTCTTGATGTACAAAGCAGTTGTGGAGGGGGAGGGCAGGATTAGGCCATGAAGGCGAGGCTAGTCATTGGTTTTGAAATGTTAGAGGGGAGTAGCGAAAGTATAGTGCTAGACTTGATAGCTGGCATGATGGCGAGGAAATTCGGCCTGGCGCCGGAGTGGAGCGATTCAGAGGGGCTAGTGTACGATGTTAACGCAGAGGAGTGCCAAAAAATCACAGACTTCATAAGGGAGTACCTCAACGCCGTTAGGGGCGTTGTGAGAGTGAGGTTTGAGGGATGGGTTAAAATACGGGAGCCGGACATAATCATATGCAGAGAAGAATGAAAACAGTACTGGATTTCCTGAAAGAGGGGGCTGAGGAGAGCGTTGAGAGCGTTAAGCCCCGCGCAAGCGGACATGTGGACAAGCTTAGGGCCGCGTTCACCTCCCTCGTAGCAGGGATTGCAGTCACTTTATTAAAAATAGTTGCGTGGAGCCAGAGCTTCTCAGTGGCAGTCCTCGCGGACGCGGTGCACTCAGCGGTAGATCTCCTGGCCGTTACCATAACATATCTAGCGGTGAAGGCCAGCCTAAAACCGCCA
>WUQR01000087.1 GCA_009889515.1 Nitrososphaerota archaeon | reverse complement strand
TCCTCAGAGGGGTATACCATTTCGAGGCCTATCTCGTCCCCACCCAGCGCCCAGTAAGTAAAGGCTTGTGAAAGGTAAGAAGAACTACCGTAGGCGTACTCATACCCAGGCTTTAGGCCAGCATCTGTGGGCAGTGCGCCGATTGCAAAGGCCTTGACGGCTGAATCAACTGCCTTCTTCACCCTCTCCACTGTTTTTACCACTCTCTTCCACTCCTCCTCGTTCAGCTCTTCCAGCGGTTTAGAGCGGGAGAAGGCGGCCGCCGCCAAGTTAGCAACTTCTTTAAACAGCTCTACTACCTCTCCCTCCGCCGAAAGCGGCATTAACCGTTTGCCAGTCTCCCATGGGGCTTTGAGGAGCTCGCGGCCGTTCTCTACAAACGTGGCATATACAAGCCTCTTGCCGTTTTCTGTTTTTTGCTCTACGCGTATTTCCACGCCCTGCCTGCTGGCTAGTATTGCCCTCGTTGCGGGGTCTGTCAGGATGGTGGCAATGCGGAAGGCCAGCCCTCTGGTCTCTGAAGGCTTCTCATCGCCGCTTGCTGATTTAAACGCTTCGTAGAAGCTGGAGGGCGCATTCCTAACAGCCAATACGATACTTAAAGCGCTGACTTTCCGCTTACCTTTCTCTGTCAGCGCCCTCTCCACGGAGACGCCTAACAGGTCGCTTGTTACAAATGATAACAACGCGGCCACTGCCCTCTCGCCCCTAGTGGCGTCTAGATCGGAGAGATCGTCTGCAGCGGCTTCCGCCAGCCTTATTACGTTCTCTGTAGCCGCTTTCAGCCTTTCGGCAATTCCGCTGTAACCAGCATCCTCCAGCTTATATGCAATTCTGTTAAGCTCGTTGGCGACTTCCCTCGCTCTTTCCGCGGCTTCTACCAACACGTTGAGGTCGTCCCACACGTCGCTAAGGATAAATTTGCCGCTATTCACAGCACTTTCTAGTTTTTCAAGCGCCTTGTAAGACTTGCTCTTCAGCTCTACAAACTCCCTCAAGTGGGTTAATAGCGTGAAGGAGGCTATTAGATATGCTATTCTGTCATCGTCATCTTCAAAGACCTTTACGCTCTTGCCGGTCTCCCTCGCTCCCAGCACCGCCAGCGCCCAAAGCGCCGCCAGGTCTCTCTCCTCGTACCACGCCCTTGAGGCCTCTTCAAGGGCCTTTTTGTATTTGGCGGCTTTCATCTCCTGCACGTAATTCACTAGACGCTTTA
>WUQR01000086.1 GCA_009889515.1 Nitrososphaerota archaeon | reverse complement strand
TTATCGAATAGGCGGCATAGAACGTGAGGAAAACGCCACTGGCAAAGCCTACTCCTTCGAGCTGGAGCTCCCCACGGAGCCTGGCACATACAAGCTAGAGGTGGAGGCTGTGTTTAAAGACGGGTCGAGGGATAAGAGGACTGTAGTTGTAGACATTAAGGGGAGGTGTAAAAAGCCGAGGATAAAGTACGAGGTAAACAGGGGGGAGGCGGTGAGAAATATCACGGCCGCTCTGGTCAGAGACGCCCGTGACTTATTGCAGTACCTGGCCAAGCGCGGCGTGGCATACGAGCTCTCAATCTCCGCGACGCAGACCGCCGGCGGCGTCAAGCTGAAAATAGAGGCGCACTTCACCCAAGAAGCCGGAGACAAGGCGCAGAGGCTACTCGCCGCCTTGGAAACCATCTCCCCATCCGCCGACGCGACGTTTGAATTCAAACCCCCCATCACGGCATAGTCCAAAAACTCAAAGGCGGCAAATATACCTTCACCATAGAAGTGGAGGAGCAGTGTTGACAAAACCCCGGCTTTACGGCGTTTAAAAGCGGTAAGAAACCCGCTTTTCAAGACGGCAGAAGAGCGAGACGCTGACAGACGCGCTTTGTTAAGGTGCCGAGAGAGTTGAAAGTCGATAAATACGCCGTGTTAAGGCAGCGAGAGAGTTGAAAAATCTGTCTTTTTAAGGCTGCGAAAGGGGGCCGGCAAAGCTCTCTACAACCGCCTCTAGCGGTGTAATTTCCCCATGAAGATAATTGCCCCCACAGAAAACGGGGTTAAGGTCGTTTATAGAACCGACACGGAGTCGGTCGTATTCGACGTTGAAGATGTGACGCTAAAAGAGGTCAGGAAGTTTATCGAAAGGCTGTGGCCGTGGGAACTCGGGCGTCACGTGGTGGAGGAGGGAGGAGCGCTTGTGTTCAAGGAGAGAATACCCTTCGACAGGGCGCTGGCGTATATACTGGCCAGGCTGGGGGGCCTTAACAAACACGAATCGGAGTTCTTTGCCTCGGCGTTGCGGTTGCACGAGCTCATGATATTCTCAGACGCCTTTCTCTACAGGCTGGAGCTCTGCCAAATAGAGTTTAGCGATTGTAGCCGCGTGATAAAGGCCTTTACAAAAATTGTAAAGACGTACCGCGACGTACTGCCGTAGCGGGGCGGATAAAAGGCCGGATTTTTTAAAAACCGATCTGTCTGTCATATGAAGTGGGTATAGGTGGAATAATTTTCCCATAGAAGCTGGTATTGGGTCTGTTAACACTGGCCGTGCTGGCCTTGGCGCAGTGCGGAGGCGTAGTCTACGTAGAGACGTATACCAACGGCCAGTTCAACCAGACGGCGGTGTGGCTCGCCCCGGGACAGCTCGCGGTGATATACGCCGATCTCGTGGTGGACTTTGGCAACGGCACCAAACTGGTCTTCAAAGGGCGGAGCGACGGGTCTAACTCCATAAAAGAATGGGGGTTTTTTCATTCACTACTTCTGTAATTACCCTCCTAAGAAAATTGGGAGAGAAAAAACTAGTCTGCGGCTGCCTTCATTAAGTATACAATTTCCTCTTTTTCGGCCTTTTTTATTGGTTTCACTAACTTGGCCTGCATGGGAAAATTATGCTTCGAGTACTTCTAGTATCCAGTCCAGCGGCTTGGCCAGGCCTACCATGAAGCCCCTTGCGTCGCTTTTCATGCCGGCGAAGGCGTAGCGCAGGGCGCCGGGGTCTGCCCCGTAGCCCAGGGCGACTAGGGCCTTTCGATACGCCTCCACCATTTTGTCAAGCTCGGCGCCGCGTCCAGCGCCGCGGCCTCAAGCGCGAGTACGTACTTCAGCCTGCCCGACTCCTCCAGCATATGCAGAGGCGGCGCTCCTCGGCCCCCCGCCGCCGGCGAGACGCGCCACTGCGTGGCCCAGCAGAGCCAGCCTCCCGTCTAGACGCACCAAGTGGAGGCTGTAGAGATACGCCGTTAGAAGCCACCGGCCCGCCCCCCTCTCGACTTGGCCCAGCGCCTCCTCCACGAACCTCTCCCCCGCCACGGCCCAGCCCCTCTTTGTAAGACACTGCCCGGAGGCCAGGCCTCTTCGCCGAGGTCCTCTTGGCCACCTCCACGCGGGAGTTGCCCGGGGCGGTCAAGATTTTCGAACCGCAACGCCGGCGTTTCATAAGGCCCATACTTCACTAGCCCATAATATGGAGTAATAGCAGGGTTGCCGTCTCTGAAAAGGAGGCGCGGCATCTCCAGCCTATATCTCGGTAAGAGTATCATACAAAAACCTCGTCTTCGGTAAAATAAATTCTTAGCGTCTATCAAGGCGTTCAACTCTCTCGACGTATTCTACCTCCTCGCCGCCTTAACACGGCGAACCTGCTGGCTTTCAATTCTCTCGACACCTTAAAACGCCGTTAAAAGCGGCGTTCAACTCTCCTGCCGCCTTAACAAAGCGGAGGACACGCCTTTCAACTCTCTCACCGCCTTAAATATGGGGCTTTAGTCTGTCTTATGTACTTGTAACACTTCGACGTGCAAGTCTTTACGCTTTCGCTACCTTAAACGTCGGGTTTTTCGCCTTTCAACTCTTTCGCTACCTTAAACCCGCGCAGACCGCGGCGCCGGAAGCCCGCCGATTCTCGACGCTACCTTAAACGGCGGAGGGGTTCCCCCGACC
>WUQR01000085.1 GCA_009889515.1 Nitrososphaerota archaeon | reverse complement strand
GGAACGACGTTCACGTTATCTCTAAGAAGTGCTACATTGTCCTCGCGACGTGGTGGGTTGACGGCGGAATAGGGGTGAGGGAGGCGCTGGGGTGGGAGAGCAAAAACCAAGCGCCGTGGGAGCCATGACTGAGGTGTGGCTAAAGCCGGGCGAGAGGAACGAGAAGCCTGTGTTTTTATTCGTGGAGATAAACGGCGAGGAGACAATTTACGCCTCAGTGGCGGAACGCGGCGTTAAGACCACAGAGGAGTGGAGGCATTACTACGGAATGCTGGCGCAGGCCCTAGCCCCATGGGCTTATTGTTGTAATTGCGGGAAGCCGCTGATTGAAGACGCGGAGTTTACAGAGCTGGGGCCCAATGCCCACGTCATTAGGAAGTGGCGTTTCTGTGCAGTTGTGGACAGGGGGGAGATAAGCGCCTTCTTCTGCTGGCAATGCGCCCCTCCTCGCAGCAAGAGGGCGTTTCTGTTGACTAAATATGTTGACCAGTAACTGGCTTAGTGAATGCGCGGATAAGGTGACGTGTAATTACGTGCTGACCTACGGCCTCACTGGCTCTAGGCTGTGGCAGGCAATACGCCGCGAGCTGTCTAAATTCGGCAGGATTTATGAAAACCCGCGGGCAGACCCGCGTTATATAATCTACGCGGGCAATAAGATATACGCCGTGTGGGTGGCAGTGGAAAGCGGCCCAGTGTCAAAAGCCGTAGTCACAGCCGTCGTGGAGTACCGCGCAGTATGATAGCCTACCGCATTACGCCCGGCGTTAATTTCTGGATTATATCAGACGACGGTTATGAACAGCTGTACTTCCGCGAGGTCTGTCCCTTCTCTAAGCTTAAAGAGCTGGCGTGGACGGCTTGGCACCTATACGCGTGGCAGACGCCCATATCGGTGACGCAGAGCCACATCCTCACGAGGAGCAAGCAGGTGGAAATGCGCCTGTTAATCTACTGTGCCCTGTACCGCCGCAGTTTAAAGGCGGAAAACGCCGTGTGGCTGAAGAGCGAAGTGGCGGAGAGGCTGGCGAGAGAGCTAGTAAGAACGTGGCGCACTAAGGAGT
>WUQR01000084.1 GCA_009889515.1 Nitrososphaerota archaeon | reverse complement strand
TTTGACGTGCAAACTCCCGTTCTCGCCGCTCGTCGAGGAATACGGCGACTCTCCCCCTAGGGGCAGACAGCCCCGTCTCTCCCGCAAACCTCCGGGCCGTCTGCCTTTTGAGCTACGGGTACTTAAGCGCGGCGTAGACATGTAACGGCGTTATTCCCGCCTTGACGAAGACAGTCGCGTTGCCAACGTAGTAGCAACCGTTCCTCCTTTCAGCCTTGCTGAGAAGCTCCTGGACATACCTAAACGGCGGGGGCATGTACGGCAACACGAGTAAGATGCGCCCCCCTGCCTTAATTGCGCCCCGGAGGGCTTCCACATCTACGCCCGGAGCGCCGCCAGTAATCAGCGTAATGCCCCTCTGGGCAAGCGTATAGCCGACGCGTCTGGCCAACGCGGCTCCTTGAGGAGATGGCTCCCTTGTCCCTGCTATCATCACTTTTACCACGGAGAAGTTTTCCTTTGTCCTTAAAAACATGATTGCGTGTTTAGCTAGTGCCTTTTCGATATCGCGCCAAAAAGAATTGAAATAGACAAATGTAAAGAGGGTGTACGCTTTCCTGAAAAAGTTCCTGAACGGCGGATTTTACGGCGGGAATTTCCTGAAAATTTCAGGATCAGGAAAGCGAAAAGTCCAGCGTTCAGGAAAAATTTCAGGAAAGGAGGGAAAAAGGGGGTTTTCTACGCGAGGCGCGGAGTAATAGGCAGTTATTCTGTAGGCGTTTTAACGCTGTTTCCCAGCGCCTTGGCGATGTCCTCAGGGTGGTAGCCCACGACTAGGGTGTACGTCCCGTTTGGATACACCACTACCACCATCGGCGTGCCCGCGTTAGGTCCGGCGAGTAAAGCGGCGAGTTGCATCCCCGCGTTGACGTCGACGTCACACCGCCTCTCTGGGAGCACGTCGGTGTAATTGGGATCTCCGGCGAGGAATCTATCGTATAGAATTCGCAAGGTGGGGATTACTCCTCCGGGGTTCTGCTGGTATAGACACCTCAGCCTCTGGTGGGCCTCGGTTATATCACGATGGACTATTAAGTCGACTAAGACCAGCCTGTGGCCTTGGAATAGGGTGTAGTTGTACTTAAAGAGCATTGCACAGTAGGGGCACTGTAAGTCGAAGAAGACGACCGCCGCCGGCCAGTTGCCGTCGAATTTCATGCCAATTTTCTCCGCCACTCTCAAAATATCCAAGCCGCCGCCCCTAGAGGCAACTACGTTTTTCGAAAGCTCCCCTATTACCTCTCTAACCTCGTTTGGAACCGCGGTAATGTTTTTAAGAGTGTAGGTGAGGGCCGCCGCCACCTGCCCACCGTATGACAGCCGGATTTTAAGGGCGTAGACAGCGCCGTCGCCCAGCACCTGCTTCTCGTATTGGTAGACGGCGCCGGGGACGCGGGGGTGGCTCGCCTCGGCTGTGTACACAGTTGCCAAACCCATCGGCGTCTGGGCGGCCCCGGCCTGCCTCCACTGGGGGGCAGGGGGGACGTCCCCGCCTGTCAGTAGATACAGCGCCAGGAGGGCCGCCTCGTCGAAGGATCTGGCCGTGGGCAGCGGAGAGGTAGATGACACACACTGCCTGTTGCTAAGGGTAATGGGCTCTCCGGCTATGACAGTGTGGGTAGTTGAGTTGACACATATCTCCAGCAACTTGTTGTAAAAAGTCGCCCTGACCCCGTCGTAGAGGAGATTTACAACGCCGCCTCTGGACACGAGGTATATAGAGGCGCCACCGTGGAGCAGGCCGTAGAAGACGCCCCCGTCTATGGGGACGTAGTAGGCCACCGCGCCTTCGGAGAGCTCGTATACATAGAGCCTTTCCCCCAACTGCCACGGCTGTGTGAGTAGTACAACCAGCGCCAAGACCGCGGCCAGCGCCACGGCCAGGGCGAGCCTTCTATCCATGGCTCGGCAGGGGAGGGACCGTATTAAGAATACGCCTCGTCTGCGGGGGCTCGGTTCACGGCGGTGGGAGAGGCGGGTAGCGTCAACCTCCCGCCCTCGCAGACGGTCCGCGGCTATGCGGATATTGTAGCCCCCCGGTCAAATGGGTCAACAACAACGCTATCCTCCTCCCTAAGCAACTGCCTAATTAATTCTGGGCGTTTCTTGCCCCAATACCTGCCCAAGGCCAGCATTTAAACGCCCATCCCCCTTTCTCAGATTATGAATTAGACCCTTCAAGGGAAAAAAGGGGGGTTACAACCCGTCACCCCTGTGAGCCACCTTAATCCACTCGTTCACAAGCTTTATCTCCGGCCTTAAGTAGACGCCGTGGGGCGTGTCAAATACGTAAAATGTGGCCATCTTGTCGCCCACCCTGCACACAGCCCTTTTCTCCGTGACAAAACACGACATCGGCTTGCCGCGCCATTCCCCCTCCCACCAAAATGCGTGCCTAAGGGCGTACTCACTAATTAGAGACTCGGCGTATTTTTCGCCGTATTCAGCAATTGCGGCCTTAGCCATTTCGCACATGCCGTAATACAGTTCAAGCCTTTTCACTACTTTCCCCTCATTGCCCGGCAAGATGGGCCACCTGAAGCATCTGTGGTACCACTCTTTCAACGCCGCCATTACCTGACTCTTAAGCTCAAGCCTCCTTCGCTCCTCCTCCTTCTTCCTACGCCACTCCAGTATGCGCGGCCACTCGTTTTTTAGGTACTCCTCAATTGCGCGGGCGCATGCCTCAGCGCTCCGCTTCTGATAACACACAGTCTTGTCCACTTCCGCGCCGTTTACAAGGACGTAAATATCGCGGGTAATTTCAATTTCATATTTCGCCGCGAGTTCAAATAGCGCGTCTGCGAAATACTGCGGAAGCTTGTGGCTTCCCTCTTCCCTCTCCTCCCTCCGCCTATAAACTGCCAGATAGCCCGCCTCAACATCATAAGGTAGCACATAGCGGAAATGCACCCCCTTCGCTCCTCCCTCTGCCACAACGGCGTCCACACCCCTAAAGGCGCCCTGCGTTAGACACCCCCACGAGACGCCAAACCTCCGCGGCAGTTCAAAGACCTCCGGCAACGGCACCCTCCTGCACTTAGCCGCTTCGCGCGGGGCCTCTTCAGAGGCCTTTGACATCGTCTTTAAGAAGTCTAGCAGGTTCATTCCCATTGCATACACTCCACAATGTCGGGTTCTCTTATCCTCGCCCACCCTTCAACTCTAACGGCCCTCCCCACCGCCTTTAGATACTCGGTTAGGGCGGCGGTGATTTTTTCACACTCGTCAAGTTCAACTGTATACACCAGCCCCTCCACGACACTCCACTCCGGGGCTATGTTAAACCTCCTCACCAGCATACCCGCTATTAGGTCGAGGACAATAGACTCGCTTGAGCCTTCCAACATTTCATAGCCTATTACCAACCTCGCCTTCATGTGTTGAATAGGCGGTATGAAAGTGTTGATTGCTGAGAATTCAGAAAGATCTCTAAATAAAGGGAAAAAATGGGGGATTGAGGGTTATATACCCCAGCTGAGCCCCTCCCTAACCGTTATCCCTGTTGCGCCTTTCTCAACTGTTAATACTGTGTAACAATTATCTGCGACTATGTGGATGTCGTTTTTGTTTAAATATACTGTTGCTTCCAAAGCCCTCTTCAACTCAAGGGCCAGCTCCCCCACGTCTTTTACGTCTACAAACACCGCGGGGCCACACGTCCACTTACAGCCCTCTAGGCATTCTTTTACCTCGGCAATAGACATCACCTTCATAAGATCGCCTAACGCTTGTATAATGTTGATTGGCGGGGGAAAAAGAGGGGAGTTAAGGGGGGAATGCAAAAAGTGTGCGCTTGACAGCAACCATGCGTATATGGCCCCGTGCGGCTAGGCGGCGGAGGCGGCGCCACACTGTGACACGGGAGTAAGATGTAATTTTCGAGAGATCGCTGATAGTGAGCGGCGCGTGGAGGAGCAACGCCGTTAATAGTGCCACATCTTTCTGGTCCATATCACATTTTTCATTCATAATCAGCTGAAGAGGATTTGCTAATTTTGAATGGGGAAAAAGGGTTTGCCTCTCCTTTGAATAAAAATCCTTTCCTGAAAAAGTTCCTGAACGGCGAGTTTTGCGACTTCCTGATCCTGAAAATTTCAGGATCAGGAAACCGAAAAAATCGGCATTCAGGACGAATTTCAGGACGTGGTGGGGGCTATCACGATGTGGGTGCCTTTGCCCCGGCGGAAGAAAGTAATTTTCGTGGCGCGGGGCTCGCCCCTCTTCTCGTCGTAATACGAGAGTATAATTTCGCCAACGAGAAAGCGGATTTTGTACCCAGGCCTCGCCCCTATCTCAAGGCCGCCTCTAACGTAAGCGATAAGCGGTAGCCTTGTCGCCTCTTCAAGCTTTGCCGACGTGATGTGGAGGGCTTCCGCCCTCTGCCTCTGCTCACGCTTGTTCTCACTAACAGACTCTGTGGCCTGCCTCAGCGCTTTTTCAACGCGCCATGCGGCGTATAACGCGGCGGCAACAGCCGCCACAGTGGCTATGAGACACTCCATGGCGTTAAACCCCGCCGCCGTTATATTGATTCAACATGTAGTTAAAACACGAGCGTCATATGAACGACGTTATAACCACACTACTTCGTTGCCCTTCCTGTGGAGGTGCTTTGGAGATCTTGGAGGATGAATACTACGTCTGGTTTGGCTGTAGGCGTTGTCTACGCTACGTGAGGAGGGGAAAGAGGGAGCTGGTGAGGAGGTACGTCGATTACTCCGCCAGGTTTTTCAACTGGCGCGGGCTGGTGGAAGAGCTATACGCCCTCTACCGGTAACCCTCTTTTTTAAAAAAATTAGAGTTTTATCTCCGGCACCTCGGCTTGCTTCCGCTCATACCGGTGGTCGCGGTGCATCACGACGCGGAGGAACCTCCCTTGATTCGTGTAGATTAGTCTCGCAACTGCGAGGACTGAGTGTAGGGCACGCAAGGCGAATGACGGCGCCGCGTCCTCGCCACGCCACGTCCGCCCAATGGCTGGGCGCTCCTGGGCTATCAGCCACACTGTAGCTGATTGACGTATTGCATATTCCGCCAGCGCCTGCGCCATGGCGTTTGCGGCAAAGCTAAGCGGTCCCACGATTGTTAGCGGTTGCGGTAGCTCTCCTTCGATGGCCATCCTCTTTGCCGCCTCATGCTGGGCGTATGCGCTTACTGAGTCAATTGCGATGAAGGCGCCCTCGTTTTTTTGTATAAACGATATGGCCCGTCTAAACGCCTCCGGCAGTTCTTTGATAAATTCCGTCTGGGCGTATTGTGACACTAGCTTAAATCTCTCGCCGTAGAAGATATTAGGCTCTGAGGCAACGTAAAGCTTGGGAGCCTGAAGTTCTCTGAGAAGCTCTATCGTGAGCGTAGTCTTTCCTACACCGCTGGCGCCGTAGATAATCACCACGCCGCCTATGAGCCCCAGCTCCTTCACCACTTGCAAAACGACCTTTTCCTCAGACTTCTTAGACATGTACAACCGCGTTTAGAGGAGGGATATTGAAAAAAGGGGGTTAGGGGGAGCAGGTAATAGTGAAACGGCATGGCGGCCGCCATGAGAAGCTACATGTCGAATAGAGAGATTTGTATAAGGTCAAAGTCGATAGAAATAGTGTAAAGGCGTTATCGAAGTGAAGGTAGTACTTGGGCGAATGTGGCATATGCTGTGATATACGCTTGTATGGTAACACAAGTCGAAGCGTTTTACAATCAAACTGCGCATATGGTACGGCTTCATCTACGTAATAACGCTCTATTAGTGTACTTCCTTGGAACTCATATACCTCCGCCATGGTTTGGAGAGAGAGGAAAAAAGATGTGGAATTAGGGACACCAGTAGAAGGGGCAACCGTTGCCTGTAATCTGCTGGTACAGCGGGGCAAATTCCGGGCTTACCCTGGCTGCTAGTCCCAACACCAGCCAGACGACAAACGCCGTTATTATGACGTAGAACCAGACGGAGCGCATGAGAGTATCGATGTCGCGGCGGGCGAGCGCCCAGAGCGCCAAGAGGCCTAGTGCGATGACGGGTATCGACTTGTAAAAGATTTGCACCACGGTGATAGCGGTGTTTTGCATCTCGCCGAGGGTGTTCTGTAACGCCTCGATGTTAATCGCCGCTACTATCGCCGCCACTGCCAGCGCCGCTAGAGCTGGTGTTAGCCGCATGTGGCTGATCCCTGCTTAGGCTATATTGAATTACCCAGGCGTTGACCAAGGCGCGGTATTTAAAACTCGTCCTTATCCTCTCGTAGAAGCCGTCTAACGCTGGAAATCCCGTCTCCTTTAGAAAGCTGTATAGCGCCTCTAGCTCCTCCTCCGTCGCAGTCTTCCCCCCGAATTTCTTCGCCCGGTTTGTCACGTGCCGCTCCCCGCCGCCTGGAAGGATTACCTTGCCGTAGGCCGCCTTCAGCCGCCACGTGGCGCTGTCTGTAGAGTCCACGCCGAGGGCGGCCAGTCTGGCGATGACGCTGGGGGCGCCCGCGCCGAGGACGTGGATGTGGCCTCTATACTCCCGGCGTAGCTCTCGGAGGAAGGCGTAGAGCCTGCGGCGGCCTGGGGCGCGGGAGAAGAGGTATGGCACTGCGGCTCCCACCGCCAGCCTGGGGGGAGAGTGGTCTAGGTACCTCCGCAAGTACCGCAGGGTCAGTCTCACGTCGCGGTAGAAATGCACCACCGGGACCACCTCCACGTGTCTAGACGCCTCGACGTAGCGGACGTAGCTAGCCTCCATCTTCTTCTCAGCCACCTCCGGGGGGTCACTGGGAAGGGGCGGCACATCCGGCGCGATGTAGGCGTCAGCCTCTACGCGCTTGTATACGCCTATAACGCTGTAGACGGGTGGTATTACGCCATGCCGCATCGCCTGATAGCCGCCGGAGTCTACCCATACGATTTTACAACCGGCGTGAGCCCGAGAAAAAAACAATGCGTTTAACATACAGTTGCTCTCCCAGGGTATTACATCGCCGTCTAATGTGAGGAGGATTATCACTGTACGTACGGCGTAAACGGGACTAGGGTAACCTCCACCCTGTCCGTGTATCTACAGTAGTACGTCACCCGCTTTATCCTCAGCCACTGTGGTAGCTCTTCTATCCTTTCAACAGCTGTGCAATTGTAGCCCAGACGCTGGAAGAGCCCTGTGTAGTCTTTGTAGGTTGCTAGCTCTAGTGGGAATGACAGTGAAATTGGTACAATAACATCGTATGAAGCCGCCACGCGCGGCATGTAGTAAAACGCGAGGTCGCCGCCGCGCACCGCCACGAGGGGGTTGACAACGACGTATCCACGCGACTTAATTGTCAGCGTTGCGTTGCAGACGTATTCCGCCGCCACGTAAGCTTCGGTGGGACTGACAGAGGTGTAGACGTATCTAGAGGCCAGCTGGCCCAGCGATAGCTCCTCGGCCGGCCGTTTGACAACACAGTTGACGTTTGTAAGAGATAACTCCGGCGTTTGAGTAGAGACGGCAACCGTAGTATTGCCAATGCGCAACACGATGCCAAGGGGCACATAGGCAAAGGTGTACGACTCGTGGGGCCTCAGCGTCAGGCGGAAGGGCACGTCGCGGTAGTTGCCACCGGCATTTCTAAGCACGTCCATGAAAACGTCGTCAGATGGGAGGCAGACCTGGCCTAAGGCGGTGTTGTAGCACCTCGCCCCCAGCCGATCGTCGAAGAGCTTCGTCGGCGCTGTGAAGTTGACAACCCCCTCCCAGCACGTGGGGCCGTTTTTAACGCGGACTATAACCAGCGGAAAGTAGTAGATGTAGTACCGGGCTAGGATCTCAACTTCTACCTTCGGCTGTTCCCAGGCCACGAGGGCGCAGTGGCGGCCGAGGCACAGTTGGTCTAGCCTCTCCGCGGCGGTGAACTCCAGCTGGCCGCGGCGTTGTAACGTGTAGTATCTCCACCTAGCCGCCTCGGCGTTTTCAAGACTGTAGGAGACAACGTAGACGTATCTATCGCAGGTGGAATAAGCAGTGACGTTTAAGGTCAGCATGGGTTTTGGAATACTTACTGCCGCTGTAAATGGACCGATTTTAACCGGCACGCTGTCGTCATACGTCTCCACCGTTGCCGATGCCCTCTTGCCGTAGGCGTACAGCCTCTGGTTCCCTATCACCACCTCGCCCCTATACGGCTGGGAGAGCTCGAGAGTGACTTCGACTCTCTTCCGCCCTGTCTCCACATCGTATTCCAACACTCTGGCGGAGGCTGTGTAGTATAGCTGGGGCGTGTATTCTAAGGAGAAGCAGGGGGATTCGACGCGTAGCGTGGAGTTCCACGGCGTATATACCTGTCTCGTCCCCCTAGCGACTTTCCACGCGTATCCATCGATCTTCACCTCCACTGTCTTCTCAGCCTCAACTGTGAGAGATAACGTACAACCAGCCTCGTCGCAGAACTCCACCTTGTAGCTGTATGTACAGACAGGCGGAGTCTGGGGGGGAGCTGGCACCGTCTGTTGCGGCGCCGGCTGTGGAGCCGTATGCTGCGGGGCTGGAGACCGCGACAGTAATACCATCAGCACCGTTAGGAGGACTATTGCGGCAAGCAGTCCTATGAAGACCGCCCGGCGTAGTAGCATGCCCACATTGCCACGGGACGTTTTATTGAAACAACCCGCCGTCCTGAATTTTTTCCTGAAACGCCGTTCTGACGGCATTCAGGATCCTGAAATTTTCAGGATCAGGAAAGCGGAAAATTCGCTTTTCAGGAACTTTTTCAGGAAAGGGAGAGGTGTTGTTGACTAATGGCGGCCTAGGAGGTATCCTGCCGTGCCGCCTACGAGCATAGACAGCGATATTGTGAGTATTGCCATGGCCGCTACACTACGCCAGCCGTCGATATCGCCGTCGTACATGGCCGCAAGTCTATTGTCGCATCCCAAGTCGACAAAGGGGTGGAAGTCCATCCCCTGCAACTGCTGTTGGAGGAATGTGATCTGTCCCGGCGCGTACGTGGCGAATGTCGCAACTCCCAGCCACGCGCCCAGCACCACGCCGATCACAGCCCCGCCTATCGGCCTCAGCCAAGCGGCGTAGAGAGCAAATGCGATGGCCAGTATCACAGGTCCGTATTGTTGCAACACCGCCTGTATGCCTCGCAACTGGGACAACGTCCACAGCGATGACTCGTACACAGTAGTGTATTTAGACAGCTTAGCCTCGGCGTAGGAGGCGTAGGCTGAGAACGGGCCGGAGAGGCGGATGTTGGCAATACACTGTTGGGCCTTAACCACGCGCGTCCACGCCTCGTCTATGAGTTTTTCCACCTCGTCGGAGGGGTACAACACCCCCGTCGTCTTGTAGAGATTAGTGCCAATCCACGAAACTGCCCAGAGCACGACGGCGAAGACGGCCGCCTCTTTGATTAAGTCTGTCAGCTCGTGTTGTAGTTGCCCTGGCGTTGACAGTGCGCGTATGAGTTTGTACCCCGCGTAGATGGCCAGGATAGAATATGCTATGGCGGTGGATGGGGAGAAGCAGAGGCCGGCTATGCAGATTACGTCAGTCATAGCAACGCCTAACCTCCTCTAGGCACTCCTCGAGAGGCGCGGAACCAGTGAACATTACAAGCGTCCGCCGTGTGGGGTAGTACAACGCCATGAGCTTACGGCCGCCGCATGTAAGCGTGATATAGCGCACCCGGCCGTCGTCGTCGGTTATGCAGCTCTCAGCTATTTGAACCCCTCTGATCACCACAAGCCGCTGTATTAATCTACACCCAGATAGGCCGACGTCCTCAGGCCTGCACCTCCCTCGGAGGATTATTGTCGATCTAACCACAACCGACCCGCAGGGGAGGTAGTATACAACACCGCCGTCTGCCAAGCGCTCCTTCGCACCGGCTATAGACAGCTCCTGGGGTGGGCATGCATAAGCCTCGTATTTCACCTCCAAAGACACGGATGGGAAGTTGGGAAAAGAGAAAATGATTACAAAAAAGGCGGATTAAACCCTGGCCAAATCCGCCAGTTTGTACACGTAGTTGTTAAACACTGGATAAATGTTTCTACTCCGAAGGTATGCCTTCACGGCGCGGGCGACCGTCCTAGTCGCGCTACGGTCGAGTCCGCATGTTCTAACTAGTGACGCCAGGCGATGCGGCGTAATTGCTACAACGTTGCCGTTTTTGACTAACTGATATACGAGAATCTTCACCGCGAGTCTTCCCAACGCATGGAATTCATTGAGTCCAATTGTCTCCGCGTAGCGCGCAAGGACTGCTCTGTCATGCAAGCAGGCGCAGAAGAGTTTGACCATGGGCGTTGTTTCGAACTTCATATCACGACAGTTTTGACAGCGCCTGTAGTATTCTCTTAAACGCCACCTCTGGAATTGTGTGGATGTTGGAGAGGACGGGCTCCAAAGCCACTAGCAACGCGTCGACGCGGTTGCGCGCCGCCTCGGGCAGTCCGTACGTCCTCATCACCGCCTCTATTAAATCGCATTTTTGAGGCGCGGGGGGAGTGGGGGAAGGCGCCGGTGCCTGCCTCGTTATTTGGGGCCACTCCTCTGCCAGCCTTACCACCGCGTCGCCGAGCTTGAAATATGCCACCTCGGGGTTGTCTGTCTGAGCCATGGCTTTCACCACCGATCTGAAAGTCTCGTCGGCAGACCAGCGTTCCAGTACCGGTTTCGGCACCTCCACCTTCGTCGCCATTTTCACAGTTTCTTTTTCCTTCCTGCCCACCGTTTCCTCCTCCCCCGCCTTTTCTTCCTCCTCCTCTTCTTCCTCCTTTCTGGGCGGCGGGGACGGCTGGGGGACTGGCCCCGGCTTATCGCCGCAGAGAACTGAGTAGTTGTAATCCGCCGCGTATCCCGTAGCCTCGTCAATCTCTCTGACGACCTCTACACAGCTCTTTAAATCAGCAACGGATATAGTCACCACGTTGAAGACCATGTCCTTGTTGAGGACGGCCAGCCTCGCCGGTGGGGGGAGAACGACGTATGGAGCCACCTCGTCGTAGAGCTTGTGAACTATGAATGCAACATACGGCGAATAGCCGTAGTGCTCAATTCGCTTCAGTCTATCTCTGAGGACAATTCTCCCTTTCTCCTGTGGTAGCGGAGATGATAGTATTAAAAGCTCTTCTAAGGTTAGATATCCAATTTCCTTTACCGGGGATTTGGGGAATTTCTCTCGTAACCATGATATAACCTCGTCTGTAGTCTTGAGTTTAACCGTTTTCTGGGCCATGTCCATTCAACAATGAGAAATTTAAATGGCCGTTGTTTCATTTTTCGCCGAATTTTTCAGGAAAACGCCGTTAAATAAAAGACGATGTTTAAATCGTTGAAAGAAATGCGGCATTCCCCCCATTGTATTGACTACTAATACTAGTGGTCCGCCCCGGGGGTTAGAACGGGGAGGGGCCATGTGGAATATTTCCTCCGTCCTGAAAAAGTTCCTGAACGGCGGATTTTACGGCGGGAATTTCCTGAAATTTTCAGGATCAGGAAAGCGGAAAACCCGGTATTCAGGACCAAATTCAGGACGTGAGGTCTTGTGGGCGGATTAAGCGTATGAATATCGGCGCTCTGCCGCCGAAGCGCACAACTGCGTAGCGCTCCTCTGGCAACGCCTCTGTGGCAACGCGCTCCAGCACTGTGGCATCAATTCCAGTCGCTTGGGAGATTCTGTGGAGTTGCGTCGGATCGATGGCCAGGACCGCCTTAGTGTCCGAGTTGGCGATAATTGTGGAGAGAGGCCCTCCGAACTCGGCGACGTCTTGCGACAACGCCACCAGCCTAACGCCGTATTTCCTCAGCCCCCTCCACGCAAGCGCCAGCGCCTCGAGGTGTCTGAGGAGGAGGTGGGCCTCATCGATGTAAATCTCCAGCCTCGGCTTGCACGGGGGCCGGGGGCAAGTCTGCTTGGCCCAGACGGCGTATGCGAACAGCCACGTCACAAGCCTCATGACGGCGTGGGGACTCTCGGCGCCGTAGGTGGTCACCACCACGAGGCCCGACGTGGGTAGGTCTATCGGCTCGGCCCGGGCCAGTGCTTTAATCCGCCCGGCGATCATATCCACGGCGAGGGCGTTGAGAGGGTCTCTAATTCTCGATAACGCTGTAACTAAGCTCGGCAAGTCGGCAGAGCCCCCCGCCCGCTCGAGGGCATTTAGTAAGACTGTGTAGTGTACGTCTGCCACCGCCACCCCAGCCGCGCGGAGGACGTCCAGAAGGAGGTCGACGTCTGAAAACTCCTCCTCGCCGCCCTCGACGGAGAATTTGATACGCGGGATGTACCGCCTGGCGTCTACCACGGCGGTAGCGTACCTCGCCCAGTGGCCGTGGGGGTCGATTGCAACAACAAACCTTCCCGCTCGCAACGCCTGTAAAGCTTGTGCCAGAGACCAAGTGGTTTTGCCGGACCCCGTCTTGCCAATAACGACGGCGTGCGGCGACTCCAGCTGGTACGGGTCTATGCAGACCTCCCGCCCTCTGTCGTCCCAGCCCAGTTTATACGTACCGGAGCCACACTGAAACGGCAACAGCATGAAGGAGTACGGGGTGAACTCGGCGAGGTCGAAGGTGAGCGCGTCTACGACGTTGGGGCGGCCGACTGAGAACGCCGACGGTTTGCCCTCCACCAGCCCGGCCACGGTAAAGGCCTCCTCCCTCTGGTGGACAACCCGCTGTCTCACCGCGGCCACCTCCTCGGCGCGCATCATCCTCACGCGGGAGAGGAGCAACATAGCCAGGTGCTCCTGCCTCAACGCCCTCTTCGTAATTTGAGAGAGAAAGGCTTTGTTTGGCGCCCAGACTAACAACGCCTTGCTAATCGTGAGCTGGGAGACGCGGGCTATCGACCAAATCTCCTCCTTCCGTAGTATTGCAAATAGGGCGTCGTTATTCTCAATGCCTCTCCCCGCCGCGGGGGTGCCCACGTCTCTAGCCAGCATTAGCAGGTAGAACACTACTGCGAATACGAGGAAGGGTAAGGCGGCTGGGGCGAGGAGGGAGGCCGCGAGGGGTAGTGCGGCTAGGGGGGCGTATCTCAGCGCCGTCTGTTTCGGGCCGAGCTCCGGGGGAGGGGGCGAGGGCTGGTCCTCCACTACAATGCCCAGGCGGCGCAACGCCGTCCGGGCCTCCTCGGCGCCGTCTTCTAGCAAGACGTAGACGTCCCTCCCATCGTAGTAGACGCCTTTAACGAGGGGAACAAAGGCGCGCACGGCGTTGGCGAACTCATACGGCCCCATTCCGTGTACGTCTCTAAACACCGCGGCAACGCGGTATGGCCTCGCCTTGACCTTCTCCCTGCCCATGAGGGCAACAGCGTGGTTCCCCTCCCGCCAGATGGGCGTATGCACAGCGCCTAACGCGGCACGTGTTATGTACAACGCGGGTAGCGAGAGGAGGGTTAGCGCCGGGTGGACCGCGCCGAGGAGGGCGGCGGCGGTCATGCCGAGGCCGGCCGCCACGGGCCAGCTCCGGAGGGCTGGGAGCCGGGGGAGGCGGGAGATGGGGGCTGGGAGGCTGGGGAGGGGGATGTGGAGGCTGGGGGCTTCCCGCCTGGGAGCTTCCCGCGCCTGCCTCGGTTGCGGCGGTGGTCTGTTCATAAGAATTCTGGCGGCGCATACGTACCCCGCTATCGCCGTCTCAGTCTTCTCAATTTCCCTAACGCACTGTTCGAGCTCCTCCTCGGTGAGTAGAGATTCGTACTCCCGTCTGAACTGTTCAACAGCCCGCCTAACCTGCGGCCTCATGGGGAAGGGGGTCGGGGGAAAAATATGGAATGGGGGAAAAGGGGGCGGTTATTTAACTCTAACCGGCACGCCGCCTACCTGTGCGATGGGGTAGCCGTCTATGCCTGGCGGGTACCAGTTGACCACTGCGTATATCCGTTGGACGTTTTTCACAACGTACTCCACCTCGTGGTCTACGCAGAAGCTGTTGCACGGCTGGAAGGTCATGCGGCCAATTCTCTGCTCGTTGAAGCCGCCTCCGGTCACATTGCTGAACATGTACAACTTAGTCACGTCTCTCTCCGTGCATCCGAGCATGAAGACCATGTCGTGGCCGTGGGCCCTGGCGACGATAGGCGGGATAACCACGTGAGTACCGTTGTCGAGGACGAGGTAGCCGTACCAACCGCCTGCCCCTTGCACCAGCCCGGCGCCGTACGCCCCGCCCCACGCCGTCTCCGGCGGCGGCGGGAGTTTCACCACTATGAGACAACGACCGCCTTCAATTCTAAGAGAGGCTTCAAGAGGCTTTACCACCGTCACCGTTTTCACCGCCGTAACGTAGGTGGTGCCGCCGGTCGCCGTCTTAACCGCCGTGTTGCCGCCGAGTCCGCCGCCTAGGAAGACGGCCAGCGCCGCTATAGCCGCGGCTACGCCCAGCGCGATAGCCGCCTTTTTCCACGGCTCCATGAGGTCCCAGAACATGGCCCCCCGGGGCCCTGGGCGGAAATTGATAAAAACCCCAGCCCATCAAACGCCATGAAGAGGTTGATTATAGTAATAATCGCGGCGGCGGCCCTCCTGTGGCTGGCTAGCCAGCTGACGGCCATTATTACTACAACTCAGCCCCCAAGCCACCAGACCCCGGGCGCCGTAGGTCAAACCGCGAAAAGCAACGCCACAGCGGCTGAACACGGCAACACGGCAACGGAGAGCCGCAGAGCACCCCCAGGCTGGAAGATAGAGGTCGTGGAGCAATACGTTGTGGAATACCCCGCGAGGAGAGTTGTAGGGAGAGTTGAAAGATACGTCTTTTACTTCTGGAACGGGTCGCTGTATTGTGAAGACAGCCCCTACCATAGGTATGACAACCCCGAGTATGCATATTACGTGGGGAGGGTGACCTACATAGAGCCTAGAAACGAGACTCTGAGAAAAATCTGGGGTCAAAACCCCCTCGTCTACACTCAGTACAACATCACCTACTACCCACTTTGGAGTTACACTCCACCCCGGGCCAATATGACAATCATAAAATTCAAAAATATACAAATAATAAATTCATGGAATTACCGCCCGATGGAGGTATACAATTTAACAGGTGAGGTACCAAAAGCCCAAGTAGCCTGGCTTCTTGAAAAAATTGCATGGAAACTGACTAATAACAGCGTTCTCGGCTACATAACCGCTCAGATAGAAATACCGGAACCCGAACTATTACGCGTGGATAAACTTACCCACAAAGCTACGCCACTTGCATGCACCAACGGCGTTTGCGCAATTTTTCCAAAAGTCTTAGAAAGTCAAAACTAGAAATTGGACGGAAAAAAGGGTATTTTTAAATTATGAACGTATTGCCTTTGGAATATGTTGGCGTGTAGTTCTGATCTGGCTCTTGGTAGCTGGAGTTGGAGCTACTTGACGACGAGCTACTGCTTGAGTTTGACGAAGAGCTCGAGCTGGAGCTCGAGCTACTGGACTGTGAAACGACGTAGTCAACAGGCCTGTAGCCAGAGCTTGAGCTTGACGACGAACTTGACGAGCTCGAGCTGGAGCTTGACGACGGCTGTGGCGATATTTGTATGTTATTAGGCGAATAAGCCGCTCCAGATGGATTGTTGCTGGGCTGGCCATTGGCTACTGCCCACACTACTGTATTGCTCTGGCCGCCTGGCTGTATATTGACATTAACTGAATACGTTTGGCCTGTCTGGCTCAATAGACTGTATTGCGATGCTATTGGATCGCCACCCGACAATAATATTACTAATGCCTGTCCTTCAGTCATTGCAGTGCTATATCCTGTTTGAGTCAACTGCTGTCCCAACGCTTGAGCCGCTGTCGCTTGGTTACCTGCTTGCGCTACAGCGGCCGCCGCGACAAGCGGATTCTCTGACGTTCCAGTTATTGTGTTGAACTGTAGTTGTCCATTGTAGCTTCTTGTTGCCACATTAACTGCAGTGGCAGTGTACGTCTGCGGCGTGGTTTGCCGAGAGTTGCTGGAGCCGCTGGGGGCGCTTTGTATCGGCGTGGTCTGCTGTCTTGTACACCAATTTGGCTCTCTACCCTCGTTCTCCAAGCCTTCGAACCTCGCTTGTTGCGTACAGATCAAGCCTTCGTTTTTCTGCTGAGGCGGAGGTGTTTGTGTCGGAGTTGTGGTTCCGCCACCGCCGTTTATAGGCGTTTGAGTTGGGGTTGTGGTTTGAGTTGTCGTCTGTGTCTGAGATGGGGTTGTAGTGCTTGGCGGAGGCGGCGGTGGTGGAGGTGGCGGTTGCGTGGTGGTGGTTGTGGTATCAGGCGGCGGTGGTGGAGGTGGCGGACTACTGGCGTCCCCTATCTCCACGACCTTGAACACGTTGCCAGACCAGTACCCGGTGACGTAGACGCGCCTGCCAGTGCCCACGTAGTTGTTGAAGAAGTCCCTCAGCTTTATCTGCGCGCCCGAGAGATCCAGCGGTATTTCGGCACCGTCATCAGTCCTTAGAAAGTATTCCGTCCTGCTCTGCCTGCTGACGTAGTCAGTAACAATGGCCTGCAGATAGCCGACGTAAGTCGTTAGTTGCTGACCAGTTGAGACGCCTCCTCCACCTCCTCCGCCTCCGCCGCCGTTGTTCTGGGACGTCTGGGCATCACCTATTTCAACGACCTTGAACACGTTGCCTGACCAGTAGCCTGTGACGTAGACTAGTCTGCCGGTTCCTACGTAATTCCAGAAGAAGTCTCTCGTCTTGATCTGGGCGTTTGACAGATCAAGCGGTATTTCTGAGCCCCCAATCCGGAGGTAGTAGCGGGTGACGCTGGTACCGTCAATATAGTCGGTGACAATGGCTTGCAGGTAGCCGACGTAGGTGGTTAATCCACCGGAGTCGCCGGTGGGAGTGCCTGTGTTAGGTTGTCCAGAGCCTCCTCCCGTGGAGACGTCGCTTCCACCGGAGCCGCCGGTCCAGCCGACGTTCCCGCTACCCCCTCCACTACCTCCGCCGTAGCCTGTGGTGGCGTATTGGTTTTGTAGTTGTTGTTGTATCTGGGCCACCACAACGGCGAGGCTCTGGACGGCTTGCTGTGACACTTGCTGTGCAACCTGGCCCGCCACCTGCTGGGCGACTTGTTGAGCCACTTGGCTAGCTACTTGCTGTGCCACCTGCTGGGCCACTTCTCTCGCCACGTCTGGCTTCACCTCTACAAAGCGCCACCGGAAGACCTTTTCTGTGTTGCCCAGCCTGACGTGGACGTATACCATGTTTACACCTGGGTCGACCCTTCTATCGATGCAGATTGGCATTTTTGAACCTCTGTTCATGCCGTCTTCGGGGGCTCTATACATATCGCATTTAATGGGGCCTTCCTCCCACCGTATGATCTCCTCGCTCACGTTGCCGTCTCTATCCACGTGGTAGTAGCCGTAACCAATCCGTACGACCTCAACTGGGGCGTTGAAGGCGGCTTGGAACTGGCCGTCCCTTAGGTATGCAACGCCTTGGATTTGCGCTTGCACGTAGGCCTTCTCCGCTTGTTGCTTCGTCTCATACGCGTTCCACAGGAAGTAGCCTGATATCGCGCCTCCGGCCGCTACGACTAGCAACATTAGCAACACCTCCACCGCTATTGGCGCCAGTCCTCTGAACTTGGGTTTATTCATATCCAGCACTTCCCCTCTCCCATTTTTGATTAAGAACGTGGAAAAACCGGCGGATTTTCCTTGCCGGTTTGAGATCCTACGCCTCCTCCCCGGCGTATGACTCGAGCCAAGCCTCGGCGGCGGCCCTCCCCTTCTCCTTGGCGAGTTTTTCGGCGGTTTCTACCACCGCGTCAGTTGACTCCCCGGCCATTAGGGCTTTTACAAGGGCGCGGTAGAGGGGGCCGGGGGCTATCCCCAGCTCCTTGGCCTTCTCCTTTGCAAACTTGGCGATGGCCTTGTCGAGGGGGGCTGTGGTGAGTTTTCTCTTCTGCAACCTGGCCACGTCTATCCTAGCCGCCCTTTCCCACTCCCTTCCCAGCTTGTCCCGTTTGAAAATCATCATTTGCAAATTGCTAGGGCGATTTTTGCAACGGGATTGCCCTCCTTCGCCAGCCTTTGAAGCAACTCCCTCAGCCCCTCCGGCTTGAAGATCCTCTCCACCTCCTCCGGCGTTAGAGTCGCTATCCAGCTTAGCAACATTTCATCCCCCCTCGTAGCTGGGGGCGGGGGCTGTTGGTGGGGCTCTTGGAGTTGTAGATCGTGTTCCTCGGGTTGCTCCTCGGGCTTGGGTTTTAAACCGTACCTGGGCATGGTGCCTCCTTCCCCGTGGGGTATATTGATTAGATGAGGAGGCGGGTTGTGTGTCTCACCCGCATTTTCACCGCCAGTATGTTCTGCGCAATCGTGTAGATGGCCTTTGTCCAGCGTTCTGACACGCCCTTATGTATGATCTGTAGCTTCGGCGTCTTTCCCAGGGCCTTTACGACGCCGTCTACTGGCACTTCTACGTAGAAGCCCTGGGGCGATCTAAAGCCCTCGACGGCGTAGGAGCCCCCGTCGTGCATGTTCAACACCACGCTGACCACCGGCGGGGGGTCGTACCTCTTCTTGACAAAATTTTGAAGCTTAGCCCCCTCGTCCAATGCGGCGGTGTTTGGATCGAACACAATGATTAGATGGTCGACGTGCATAATCAAGGCCTGGGCGAGTGGGTCTAGGTTGATAGTCCTGCCGGGGTAGTCGAGCACGACTATGGAGAAGTAGGGTAGTAACATGTCCATGAGGTTTTTCACCCTCTTGGCCAGCACTGAGAACTCCAGCCGCTGGACACTCCTCTCGTCTAGCGTCCCGGGGGGTAGCACCTCCAGCGTCTTTAACAGCCCCTCGCAGGTCTCCACCTCATATGCCTCGCCGTAGGCCTCGCGAAATTGCATAAGCAAGTCGTAGACGCCGGCCCTAGACTGGCACCCCGGGGCCAGCATGCGGCTGGACGTCTTGTCGAAGGCTGAGAAGTCTACGAGCAACACCTTGCTCCTCGCGGCGAGGACGTAGGCCACGTTGGCGGCGATAGTGGATTTCCCCACGCCGCCCTTCCCCGAGCTAAACATTACCACGTGCATGGGGGGAGGGGGTGGGAGAAAAGATATTGAAATTATGAGTAGACAACCGCCTTCAGCCGGCCGCCTTCTAGGTAGAGGTAGCAGACTCTGCCGACCCAGACCCCGCCCCACCTCTGGAGGTCTGAGACGTAGATCTCATTGGCCTCGACGACGCTAATCTCGTTGCCCTGGCGGATGTACAGCGGCACTGTGGCGGGGAATTTCACCTTGTCCCCGTCTATGTGGGCGTTTAGACAGGCGTAGAGATCCCTCTGGTTCTCCCTGTTAAGACGATCATTTAGGGCTGATATCTGCGACTGTAGAGAGGCGGCGTATAAATAGGCCAGTACGGTAATTACTATCAAGGACAGTACTATAACGCCTGCCACCACTGGGCTCATGGGGAGAAAGCGGAGGGAAAAAAGATATTGATTTAAGTCGCCGTTACGTCAAACGACTTCACGAATTGTTGGCCGGTGTTGTCGTTTACAAGCGTTACCTGGACGACGTACTTCTGCCCAGCCACGAAGTAATCGCCCGGCGGGTTACATCTGGCCGATACAACACTGCCGCTGGGTAGGTTCTTAGACCCGGAGGTTATTTGACAATCAGCCTGTTGACCCGTCCTAGGGTCTATGACGGAGATAGACTGAACGGTGACGGTGTAGCCGGAGGCGGCGATTTTAAACACTATGTTGCCGTATTTGCCCGTGAGCACCGTGTTCTGGTAGTCGGGCTGGATATCGGCCGATTGTAGCGGCGTTAGGAACTTGCCTTGGAAGCCGGCCCAGAAGAACGCCACTGCCACGATGGACACTATTGTCAGCAGTATCGCCACCACCACCCCGCTTAGGCCTCTCATCTTGGCCTTTTTGGCCATGGCCCCTTTCCCGGCTGTGTTGATATTGATTAAAACAGTGCTATGGCGGCTCTCGCCACCGCGGCTATTACCGCGGAGAAGAGGGGGGCCGCGGCGTAGGAGTCGAACAGCCTCCCGACGAATATCCCGGCGAGGGCCGAGGCTATTACAATGGGTGAGAGGTCCACGGGCTGGACCTCGCCTATCTGAGGTAGCTGGACTCCCCTCTGAATCGTGTATATGTAGGATATGGAGAAGGCTATGGTGACGGAGGTCACAGCCATGAGGGCTAGGGTGGCAATTGCGTACTTCCTAGCCTCCGACCTCACGACGGTGAAGAAACGAGCCGTGAGGGCTAGGACGTCTCTGGCGAATGACTCTAGGTCGAAGGAGCCCGAGGTGCGTACGTGGTCGTATATCTTCCTCGCCACCTCCGCCAGCACCGTCCTCCCCACGGCGTCCCCCTCTCTGGCGGCGGATAGGATGAAGCCGAATTTAGCCAGCTCCCCCTCGTACCGCCTCCACTTCGCAAACCACAGGGCTGTGTGGGGCGCCGCGCCTAGGGCCAGGCCTGCTACGAAGCCGTCTACTCCTCCGAGGAGGTACCCCACCGCGGCGCCGACGGCGGCGAGGGGGGCGAGGCGGTAGTCGTAGGGGCCGAGCTGGGGGACGTATCTATCGATTATCGGCGTGAGGCTGTTGGCCACGGCTATGGCTATAAGGTACATGAGGAGGGCGTCGGGGCCACTGAAGGCGGCTAGGAAGCCGGACATCAGCCCCGTGGTGACCACCAGGGCGAATAATATCTCAAAGTATCCCATGAGAGACCTCGCCGTGCGGGATATGGCGTCGTCGACAGCCGTCCTCACGTAGAGCTTCATGAGATGCGCAGCAGTTTTCCGCTGGAGGCCCGAGCCGTCTAAATCCCTGCCGTAGGCGGCCAGTTGCGATAAGAGTGTTTTTAACTTCCACTCGGACTCGAGCTGGAGGGCTGACAGCGTCCTTTGGACGTCTTTTCTATCCGCGGCGTCTTCGGCGATGTTGGAAAGCGCCGCCTCTGTAATCTCGTGACGCCACCTCACGGCGAATAGAACCGCGTTTATCACATCCCTCCACATGGCGCCTATACTCCGCCTAGGCGATATTGAAAACTACTCGTACTGGGCGACCGCGGCCAGCGCCTTCTGGGGGTCGGCGTAGAAATCGCGTAGGAACAACACCCAGTTCTCCGGCTCCCACAGCGCCTGCCGCTCTGCGAGGACGTGCAGTATCTTGGCCTTGACTTGGATCTCGGGGAGGTAGAACCACTCCTTTGGCACCTCCTCCTCCCTGCCGTCTCTAATCAGCCACATGGCGGATACCCTCCTCTTGACGCCCTCCTTCTCCATTAGCACAACCAACATGCGCCTTGTAAGGTAGTCCAACGCCGTCTTGGGAACTCCCAGGGCTTTTAGCCTCTCTACCAAATCCCTGGGCGTAGCCGCGTGTAGCGTCGTTATCGTCCTCATGCCGATAGTAGCCGCTTGTAACAACGCCTTCGCGTCGGCCGGGCCTAACACCTCGTTTGTGGCGACGTAGGGCACTGACATACGTAAAGCCAGCTGTATGAGGCGGGCCATGCGGACGGAGGGTATGTCAGATGTGAAGGACTGCCTCTCCACCAGCCTCACCCTGGCCTGCGGCGCCTTGATCTCCTGCACGCTTTCTACAACCGCCAGGGGTTGATCTGGCGGCGTTGTGGCTATTATGGCGTCTACCAGCGTTGTCTTCCCCGTCCCCGGCTTGCCTATGACGAATATGGGCACCGCGCCGCCTGCCCCGGGCATGCCGTGGACCCAGATGTGCCAGAGGAGGGCAAGCTCGTGTGGCGCTGCGCCGCCCATGTGGACGTAACGCGGCGGGGTCCAGCTCTCCACGCCGAAGACGCGGAAGGCGATTGTGGTCTGGGGGGAGATGGGGTGGGTGGAGGCGGTGACGCGTATGTTAAACCGCTGGTCCACCTGCGAGGCAAAGGGCATGTAGGAGCTGACAGGCGCCGCCCAGCGGGAGATGACCTTTAGCAACCACCTCCTCCGCTCCTCCTCGGGGACCTCGATGTTGGTAGCCACCGAGCCCAGTTTATACGACTCTACCGATAGTGGTGCGTTTACATGCAGGGTTACGTCCGTGATGCCGAGTCCCCGTGTGAGGAGGAGGGGGGTTATGACGCCGTACGCGTAGACAAGGCGGTGTACTAGGGAGGCGTAGACGTCGGCGTAGCCCCTGTCCCCCTTGCGGAGGGCCCTCCTCAAGTGTTTTGCAATTAGCTCCACGTATTCATTAGACATGACGCCGTAGCCGTGTTTAATGGCGTCCTCCATTGCCGAGACTAACACATCGGATACCTTAGGCCAGGCGTAGCGGGGGAACCAAGGCGCGTCGTCGTGGATTGCGAGTATATAGCCGTCGTACATAACATACGATGTGAGGGAGTAGTACTGCACCTCCTCGCTCTCAACCGCCGCCCCCGTCGTTTCATAACGGCTTTGGAGCAAGACGGGGATCTTCGGCTCTATCCGCTTTAGTTTAAGCATATCAACGCCGGAGAAGTACCCGATTTTGAAACACCCCCCGCCGTCCTGAAAAAGTTCCTGAATGGCGGGTTTTACGCCGAGAGTTTCCTGAAATTTTCAGGATCAGGAAGGCGAAAAGTTCGGCGTTCAGGACAAATTTCAGGAAATGGGAACTGACGCGGCGAGGGCGGCGAGGGGGACCGGCCTGCCTCTGGCCACGCGTATCGCCGGCCCCTGGGGGGTGAACTCTACGTAGCGTATCTCCGGCCGTGTGGAGTACATGAGAACCCGCCCCTCCGCCTCTACGTAGGGCGTCAATGGCCTCACCTGGCCGGAGGCCTCGTGGACGTAGACCACTAGCCCCCTGGCCTTCAGCCAGCGCCACAGCCTCCTCACGTGGCCGCAATTCGGCCGACCGCAGCCGCAG
>WUQR01000083.1 GCA_009889515.1 Nitrososphaerota archaeon | reverse complement strand
CCTTGCTTAAGGCCATACTTCACCGCGTACTGGATCACTTCCTCGCAGTTAGCGATTCCTTTGTTGTCCGTTTTCCTAGGCTTGACGGTTTGAACATTTACCATCGGCAAGTAGTCAACGCCTAGACAATCACGCCACAGCTCACGCCATCTCTCATGCTTGATATAATCCCGCCCGCTAAAATACTTCGGTTCTAAAAACATCACCACATGCAAATGTGGGTGAGCTGTTCCATCTTGGCCACGCGTTATCTCGACAGCCTTAACCCACGCCTTAGCTGGCCAGTCTTTGCGCCTAGTCATTCGAGAGAAACCTTGCGACATCCCTATAAGAGTCTCTCGCAGTTGTTCGACAGGGCAGTTCCGAACCGTTAGCGTTAGGAATATCGCCCTTAGCGAAGGATTGTCGGCGATTAACTCAGGGATTGCATCATGGAATATCGCTAGCCATTTCATGGATCTCTGTCTTTGGCATACTGAGCAGTGCCTATCTCGGCAGTATTGCGGGCTGTGGAAGTATACTTCTAAATTATCCTCATCGCCTCTTTTCGCATCGATCAACAGGATATCGGCGCACTGCTCCATGCGATCCGCCTTTTTGTCGAAACAAAGCTCTCTATACATTCCAATGACAGGATCTTGCCGTTTCTTGCGATTTGTCCATCCTTGGAATTGATTATTAAGGGCATTATCGCGTAGGATCAAAGGCGCAAACGATGACGCCCCGCCTTCGGGAGTTGTCGGTTGCATATTAGCTCTAGTTGTCGGCTGGTCAGTAGGGCGATTTTGCCGCGTCGCTTGAAAGCCAGCTTTTTGTTTGCGCCTTTTTCCAAGCTTTCTTTATAGGGGTACTGGCCTGAAACCCTCGCCCTGTGGGGCTTCGCCCTGATTCCCCTACCCGAAAGTTATCCCTTATATATCAAGGAAAGGAAGTGTGGCGATCGCTCACCCACACCCCTAACCACAGAAAAGCCGCCTTGGTTTTGGTGACTGGCGGCTTAACATTCATCCATTGATCGCAATCTTGGATATTTGGCGGCATCATTGAACCCCTCTATACACTACAACCCCTTGCATCCCT
>WUQR01000082.1 GCA_009889515.1 Nitrososphaerota archaeon | reverse complement strand
TTTACCGCCTCCCCCTCCGCCCAAAGCGGCATTAACCGCTTGTCAGCCTCCCAAGCGGCTTTGAGGAGCTCACGGTTGCCCTCTTCTGCAAATGTGACGTATATGTACCTCTTGCCGTTTTCTATCCTCTCCTCTACGCGTACTTCCACGCCCTGCCTGCCAGTTAGCGTTACCCTCACTAGGGGATCCGCCAGCAGAGAAGCAATGCGGAAGGCCAGCTTTTTGGTATCTGACGGCGCCTCCCCGCCGCCGACTGATTTAAACTTATCGTAGAAGCCGAGGGGCATACTTCTAACTGCTGACGCAATGCTGAGAGCGCCTACTGTCCACTTCCCCTTCTCCGCCAGCGCCCTCTCCACAGTGACGCCGAAGAGACCGCCTGTTACAAGCGATAGTAACGCGGCCACTGCCCTCTCGCCCCTAGTGGCGTTTACGGCGGGAAGGTCGTCTTGCGTGACCTCCACCAGCGTTGTTGCATTCTCCATAGCCGCTTTCAGCCCTTCGGCAATTTTGCCAAGGCCAGCTCTCTCCAACTTGTACGCTATTGCGTTCAACTCGTTGGCAACTTCCCTCGCCCTCTCATTGGCCTCTGTCAACACGTTGAGGTCGCTCCACACGTCGCTAAGGACAAATCTGCCCTTCTCCACGGCCTTTTCCAGTCTTTCAAACGCTCTATATACTTTATCCCTCAGCTCTACAAACTCTCTTAAACGGCTCAATAACGTGAAGGAGGCTATTAAATACGCCAATCTGTCGTCCTCATCTTCAAATACATATACTCCTGCTCTTCCAGTCTCCCTCGCCCCTAGCACTGCCAGCGCCCAAAGCGCCGCTGGGTTTCTTTGCTCATACCACGCCCTTGAGGCCTCCTCAAGGATCCTTTTGTAATTGTCTGCCTTCATCTCCTGCACGTAACTAGCCAGGTGCTTTAGTTCTAACACGGCGTTTTCTATTTGCTTCTCATCCATCGCATCTCTCAGCGTTGGGAAGGCGTTTATTGCCTTCTCCACAACGCCCTTGTCGAGGCCTAACTGGGCGATGCGCTCTACAACCTCTTTCTCACTTGCTGTTTTTGTCAATATTGCGTCCCTTATCTCTTTCCACTTCTCGCCAACGCCGAATGGCAGGCCGGCTATCGCCCCGGCGTATAGCGCTATGTGGTCTTGCCACAACGTGAAGTCAAGCTGTTGTGCAACGGCCCAGCCGATTAGGCCAGCCGCCCTTGCCGCTATTATGAACCAATGCGCCTTTACGTAGTCAAGGGCCCTCGCCACCGCCTCAACAAACAGCTGATACAGCCTTTGCAACGTCACTTTCGCCTTTTCGAATATCTCCCTCGCGGCTTCATACGCCGCCTCGGCGGCCCTTCTTACGTACTCCACCGCCCTCTCAAATGCTCCATCCCTCGCCAGTATTACGGCGGCCGCAGTTGCCGACACTACCGCGGCCGAATACAGACCATCGTGTACTACGAGAGCGCCCGCAACGCCGGCGGCGGCTATAACCGCCGTCTTTACCGCCTGTTCCACTGTGGCGATTCCC
>WUQR01000081.1 GCA_009889515.1 Nitrososphaerota archaeon | reverse complement strand
GCTTGGCTTGGAAGGCTGTTCATATTCGGCGCTGTTACATACGCCTTTTACCTATACTTCAAAGCGGCGGAGAAAAAGCCAAAGAAAAAACGCCTGTCTTCTACTAAAAAGGGTAAGGGAATATAGCGCTGGCAGATAAAATGGCGTGAACCGGGCTGTGCGGTTACGCCGATGATCTAAGGCTTCCCTAGTGCGGACCGTTGAGGGAGATCCGTCTTTCGATTCTCCCAGTAGCTGGATCCGCCGTCAGCGCGAGAGTTTCTAGAGCAAGGACACCGATGAGGACTCTGTCCATCGCTATTGTGAACAAGTGTTATAGTTCTCTCGCCAAGCGATTCAGTGATTAAATACGGCTCGGGTAGCTCTTGCACTCCGCTCGCCGTCTTGACTCTTCTCAACGTGACGCTGGGGAGCCAAAGCTTCCAGAATGGGGCAGGCACAACAGAAAAATAGCCCCCGTATCTACAAGAGCTATAGGGCCACGCTCTCGCCCGTCGTACAAATTAACTTGCTCTCAATCTCTAGGCGACTTGCGTCAATCTCCTTGAAGTGATACTGCTGATGTTGCGATCATTGTGCAGAGCCAGCCGCCGTCTGAGCCGTAGCAATTCCAGGAGTTTAGATCTTCCTAATGCGAAGAGGTGCAAGCCGGGGGTAATTGCTTGCAGGTACTGCGCGGTGCAAGATGCCTATGTCTACCAGATACGGGTATACTCCGGCAGCGGTTATACGGCCTATAGCCCCGCCGCCGCGCCTAATTGTGTTTACGCCCCAAAGGGCTCTACAGTCGGCGTTGTGGTTGCAGTGAGATCCACCGGGACTGTCTACCCCGTGTTACATTACGGCTATGGCAACTGGTGGTGGCCAGTAAACGACATTTTAGCCAAGCCCATAGGCACTCACAACGGCTACACGCTTTATGAAGCCAATATAACCCTGCCGGATTCAGGAGTTCGATACGTCTTCAAGATATATCACACCGGCGGGATCTACTGGGTCAATGTGGGCGGAGGGAACGGCCAGATCTGCGCCTCCTAAATCCCCTTTTTGTGAAATGATTTTAACCGGCTTCAAGCCTTCAGCCGAAGCCCTCCTTTAGATCCTAGCTGGTGTTTCATCAAGAACAGCAGTATTGATAATGATTGTAAGGCTAGGGCTTAGCCTTTCGCCAAATTATCGGGCAGATACGCCGAGAAAATGAGGGATATAGAAGATATCCACTGCCTTCCCTTTAATTACCGCTTTGACAGGTGATGAGCCGTACGTACTTCTCGTATTGACATAATGGAAAAGCTTAAATAATGACGTGTTTACAACGCTTATAGCTAGAGTCAAGATATTGATAATAGCCGGCGACGCGGTTGAAGCCCTTGAGATCTTCTACCCATACTTTAGACTGAAGGAGGAAGGCTGGGATGTAGACGTGGCGGCCCCCACGAAGAAAGACTTAAGGACTGTGGTTCACGACTTCGAGCCGGGCTGGGAAACCTACAGTGAAAAACCGGGATATCTCTTCAAATGGGTCACCAAGACGTCGGCTGAGGTGAAGCCCGAGGAATACGATGGCTTGGTTATACCGGGCGGAAGAATGCCCGAATACGTGAGAGTCGTTGCCTCTGAAGACGTAAAAAGGATCGTGAGGCATTTCTTCGAGGCGGGCAAGCCCGTCGCGGCTATATGCCACGCACCTCAGATACTTGCGGCAGTAGGCGTCGTGAATGGGAGGAGGATGACGAGCTACATAGCAGTGAAGCCCGAGGTAGAGAACAGCGGCGGCATCTGGGTGGATCAAGAAGTTGTAGTGGATGGGAACCTCGTTACGTCAAGGGCTTGGCCCGACAACCCCGCTTGGATGAGGGAATTCATAAAACTAGTCAAGGCAAAGAAAGGGATTTGATTTTTCCAATTTCCATAACCTCTTTTCGTGGAAACCTCATAGAGTCCTTCTAATTGTGAGAAAAATACGAAAATAGAACCTTCGTAGAATAGCTAGAATTGATGCTCAATGCTGCCTTGATTTTCTACATTTAAATATGGCGTAATGGCTATTTTTCAACAGAGCTGCATGTCAAGAGTAACATAACGCCGGGCACTATTCCGAGGAACAGCGCAATGATTACCCAGCCAATGAAGTTTCGAGACTTTAGAGCTGTTGTATCTCTTACCCTTGCCGCCTTGTACACTTTGTATATGTAGAGGAGCATGAGAATGCCCAGCGTCAATAAGGCCGGCGAGATTGCCGCAGTTACCACGCCCACAATGGCCGCTAAAGACAAGGCGAAATTAACAAGTACGGAGGATATTAAAGCCGCGAAGAGCACGTCGTGATAATATACAAGCCTTTAGACGCGGTTTAACTCATAAGTTCTCCCCCATATTATTTATATATACCGATCTATCGATACACTATGAGCGCAATTGTAGTGGAGAACTTGGCCAAGCGCTATGGAGACGTGGAGGCGTTGAGGGGAATTTCCTTTGAGGTGTCTAGAGGCGAGGTGTTCGGCCTATTAGGCCCAAACGGCGCGGGGAAGACCACTACCATTAAAATCCTCACGGGGCTTACAAAGCCCACATCGGGTCGGGCAATAGTGGCAGGTTTTGACGTTGTAAAGGAAGCCGCCGAGGTGAAGAGGAGTATCGGCTGGATCGCCTCGGAGGTCATTGTAGACGACGAATTAACGGGCTGGGAGAACTTGGAGATACAGGCAAGGCTGGCCGGGGTGAAAAACTGGCGGGAGAGGGCGGCGGAGTTGCTCAGATACTTCGGCCTCGCAGAGGCGGCAAACCGCCTTGTGGGCAAATACAGCACCGGCATGAGGAAGAGGCTTGAGGTGGCCATGGCGCTTCTCCACGGCCCCGAGATACTCTTTATGGACGAGCCCACTGTGGGCCTAGACGTGGGGGCCAGAATGGGGCTCTGGGAGGTAATTCGGCAGATTAATAAAGACTTCGGCGTCACTGTGCTCTTGACTACTCACTACATGGAGGAGGCGGAGGAGCTCTGCGGGAGAATAGCGATTATAAACAAGGGGAGGCTTGTGGCAGTGGGAACTCCCGGGGAGTTAAAGGCCAAGTACGGAGTGGACGTGGTGGAGCTGGAGGTATCCAAGCCCGTCGATCCCTCCAAGCTATCGCCTTTTGGGGAAGTAGTGGTATTAGACGGGCGGGTGGTTGTGAAAACTCAAAGGGCTGAGGAGAAGCTGGCCGATATCGTAAAGGCCGTCGACGGGATTAAAAGCGTTAGAGTCAAAAAGGCCAGTTTAGACACCGTATTTATCAACCTCACAGGCGCTTCTATAGAGGGGGAACACGCAGACATTAAGAGGCTTTACGCAAGGGTGAGGTGGGCTAGGCGATGATCTCGCAGACATACGCCTTGTACAAACGGGAGGTGTTGAGCTGTTTAGGAGTAAGTACATGTGGCTCATGTTAGTAGCCCAGCCGTTGATGTGGATTGTGTTTTTCGGCAACAGCTTAGCGGGGCTCCCCCGCGGCTTTTTGGCGCAGTACTTCGGCGTGGAGAACTACTTAGCCTATATGATACCCGGTATGATTTCCATCTCAGTCATGACCATGGGCATGTTCGCCTCCATGAGCCTAGTATTTGACAAAAGGCTTGGGTACTTAAAAAGGGTGTTGACCACGCCCACTCCCAAATCCGCTGTGTTTTTAGCCAAGGCTGCCGGGGCCATGACCAGAGGGCTGTTAATGGTTCCCGTGATATTAGCCGTGGGGGCCGTCCTAGGGGTTGGCTATAGAGTAAACCCGGCCTCCATGGCCATGTGGGCTTTAGGCCTCGTCCTCGCGGGCCTCGGCTTCTCCGCGCTTTTCACTATTTTCACTGTGAATACCTCAGACGTGCACGCCCCAGGCGTTATTAACAACTTCATCACCATGCCCCTAATGTTCACCTCAACGGCTCTCTTCCCCAAGGAGTTCTTCCCCCAGTGGCTCAGGGTAATTAGCGACTTCAACCCTCTGACTTATATTACAGAGCTTGGCAGAAATGCGCTAGTGTACGGGATGCCGCCTGATATAAAGGCCCTTCTCGCAATTGCGGCGTTCGCCGCAGTAACTATAACAGTAGGGGTGGCCGTGGTTGAGGCGAGGCTAGAGGCCGATTAACATAAAAAATCTATTCGAGGTGGGGGCGTGAGGATAAAGATAAAAGATCTGGCAGAAAACGCCATAACCCCGCTCCCAGAACTGGGGGCATTTGCCGTAAAGAGGGGCGGAGAGATATACGTCTATAAAGACGAGTGTCCCCACGCCTATTGCAACTTCACTACCTCTGGTCAGTTGGAGGGGGATTACATCATATGCACATGCCACTGGTGTAAATTCGATTTGAGGACAGGGGCCTCTCTGACGCCTGAGCTAACAGCCGAGCCGTTAAGGAAAATTAGCTTTAAGGTGGAG
>WUQR01000080.1 GCA_009889515.1 Nitrososphaerota archaeon | reverse complement strand
GTATGCCCAGTCAATGCCGAATTTCCTTTTAACCACCTCGCGGGTAACGACTTTAAACGCGTCGGCGAATTCTGTCAGGGCGCCTCTAAGCTTGTGCAATGTGGGCAACACCGGCGTTACCGTCTTCAGTAGTTCGTTCAGCTCGTCGTCTCTGAAGATAATATAGTGCGCATTTCTGCCAGGATATACCGCACTTGGCTTAAGGCCAAGCTCCCTAAGCGCCCAGAGCCAAAAGACGGTGAAGTGGTCGCGAGTCATAATCAGGCTTTCCTCTTGCTCGGGGCCGCCAACGGCAAGCTGAATTTCGCCCCTATACACACTCCCGTCGTACAAAACGGCGAATATAACCGCAAGGGCTACCTCCTCTCTAGACAGCCCTCCCCCTCTGTACGCCTCTACGGCATATGCCAGCGGAAGGAGGACGCGGAGGTATTTGCCCAGCTTGTCTATCTCCCTTATCACCTTTTCCCTCTCTTCGCCTTCTTTCTCGTTTACCTCCCTTTCTAGCTGTTTCCACCGCGAAAACAGCTCATTAACGCGCCCCCAGAACTCGCCGGCCGCCTGTTCTAAATCGGCTTTTAACTTATCGTTCATTTTAACGTCAGCCAGGGCCGTCCTAAGATCCACGCCGCTTTTCAACTGCTGGTTAAGTGTCAATAGATTTTCAAACACGGCGCGGCCAACTATCAGCACCTTGTCCACCATCTCAGTGTACTTACCCACAACGTACCACATTGGCTTTAGCCCCTCCTCAGAGGGGTATACCCGTTCGAGGCTTATCTCGCCCCCAGCCAGCGCCAAGTAGGTAAATGCCTGTGAGAGGTAAGAGGAGTGGCCGAAGACGTACTCACGTCTGGGATTTAGGACGGCGTCTGTGGGCAAGGCGCCTATTGCAACGGCCTTGGCCGTTGTTTCAACTGCCTCCTTCACCCTTTCCGCTGATTCTACCACTCTCTTCCACTCCTCCTCGTCCAGCTCCGCCAGAGGCTTGGAGCCGGAGAGTGTGGCTTCAACCAAGCCAGCAATTTCCTTTATCGGCTTTACCGCCTCTCCCTCAGCCCAAAGCGGTATTAACCGTTTGCCAACCTCCCACACCGCTTTGAGGAGCTCGCGGCCGTTTTCCACAAACGTGGCGTATATGTACCTCTTGCCGTTTTCTATCCTCTCCTCTACGCGTACTTCCACGCCCTGCCTGCCGGCCAGTATTGTCCTCATTGTGGGATCGGCCAGCAGAGCGGCAATGCGGAAGGCCAGTTTTTTGGCCTCTGACGGCTTCTCATCGCCGCTGACTGAACTAAACGCTTCGTAGAAGCTCCTCGGCGTGCTTCTGACGGCCGACACAACGCTTAAGGCGCCGGCTATTTTTTCGCCCCTATCCGCCAGAGCCCTTTCCACAGTGACGCCGAAAAGGCCGCTTGTTATAAGCGATAACAACGCAGCCACAGCCCTTTCGCCCCTAGTGGCGTTTGTGGAGCGGAGATCGTATGCGGCGGCCTCCGCCAGCGCCATTACGTTCTCCATGGTCACTTCCAGCCTTTCGGCAATACCGCTGTAACCAGCCATCTCCAGCCTATTCGCTATTGCGTTCAGCTCGTTGGCAACTTTCCTCGCCCTCTCCTCGGTCTTTGCTAACGCGTTCAAGTCGCTCCACACGTCGCTTAGGGCGAATTTACCGCTATTCACAGCCCCCTCCAGCTTATCAAGCGCTCTATATACTTTATCCCTCAGCTCTACAAACTCTCTTAAACGGCTCAACAAGACGAAAGAGGCAATTAGATAAGCTACTCTGTCGTCATCATCTTCAAATACATATACTCCTGCTCTTCCAGTCTCCCTCGCCCCCAACACTGTCAGCGCCCAAAGCGCCGCCGGGTTTCTTTGCTCATACCACGCCTTTGAGGCCTCCTCAAGGATCCTTTTGTAGTTGTCTGCCTTCATCTCCTGCACGTAACTAGCCAGGCGCCTTAACTCCAACACTACGTTCTTCACTTGCTCCTCATCCATCGTGTGTCTCAGTGTTGAGGATGCGCCTATCGCCTTCTCCACAACGCCCTTGTCGAGGCCTAACCGGACGGCGAGTTCTACAACCTCTTTCTCGGCGGCTGTCCTCGTCAGAATTGCGTCTCTCACCTCTTTCCACTTCTCGCCAATGCCGGCTACCAGTCCCGCTATCGCCCCGGCGTTTAAGGCGACGTGGTCTTGCCACAACGTGAAGTCAAGCTGTTGTGCAACAGCCCAAGCGATTAGGCCGGCCGCAGTTGCGGCCAGCAAGAACCAATGAGCCTTTACGTAGTCAAGGACTCTCGCCACTGCCTCTACAAACAGCTGGTACAGCCGTTGTAGCGTTATTCTCGCCTTTTCGAATATTTCGCGGGCCGCCTCATATGCCGCCTCAGCCGCCTTTTTGACGTACTCCACCGCCCTCTCAAAGGCCCCCTCTCTCGCCAGTATTACAGCCGTTGCTGTCGCCGATACTACGGCCGTAGAGTACAGCCCGTCGTGTACTGCGAGAGCGCCAGCAGCGCCGGCGGCAGCTATGCGAGCCGCCTTCCTGGCCTGTTCCACTGTGGCGCTTCCCTTGTATCCGTCGGCCCACCCGCGCTCTGCCTCGCTCAGCACGGCCTGGGGAACTGCCCTCGCGTAGTTCCACACCAGCAAGCCGGCGC
>WUQR01000079.1 GCA_009889515.1 Nitrososphaerota archaeon | reverse complement strand
CCGGCCTCTATGTCTTTAATTATCTTTTCATACCTCTCCTTGTTAATCAGCTCTTTGCCGTGACGCTTCCCGTACTCGCGAAGATCCTCCACAAAGCTCCTCACCGCATTCAGCCAACCGTTGTGGCGAATGGCAATTATGTCGTCTGTGGTGAGCTCAACTCCCCATCCGTTACCCATGCGTTTGATCTCCGCCTTACCTCCAAGTGCCCTGATGATAGAGGCCAGATGTTCGACGTTTTCGCGAGAGCCGACGAACTTGGCTTGTAGCGCTTCGCCAGTCCAGTACATGTTAATGTGTGCCACTTCCTCCGCGCCCAGCTTGAAGCGAATGACGGCCTTCGGCAGATTGCCGCTTGTATCCAATGGTCCCTTCTCAACGGCGGTGTTTCTGCGTAGGTAATCCTCAACCATTGCAATAATTTCATTCAGTTTTTTGAAAAAGTCTTCTTCTCTTACGTCGTAGGCCCAGTCCACTCCGTACTTCGCTTTGATCACCTCGTTGGTGACGGCTTTAAATGCATCTGCGAATTCTGTCAAGGCATCCCTCAGTTCGTATAGCGTGGGTAGCACTGGAGCCAGCGCCTTCAGCAATTCGCTCAGCTCGGCGCCTTTGAAGACAATGCGGTGCGCGCCTCTGTCAGGATATACCGCGCTTGGTTTAAGACCCAGCTCTTTAAGCGCCCAGAGCCAAAACGCGGTGAAGTGGTTGTGGATCATTAGGGGCTTCTCCTCATGTTCGGGACCACCCACTGCAAGCCAAATTTTGTCCCTATACATAATTCCGTCGTACAAAATGGCGAATATTACTGCCAACACTGCTTCTTCTCTTGACAGCTCTCTTTTTTCGTATGCCTTTACGGCGTATGTCAGTGGTAGGAGGACGCGGAGGTATTTGCCCAGACTGTTTATCTCTTTTATCACCTTTACTCTCTCTTTGCCCTCTTTCTTGTTCGCCTCCCCTTCCAGTTGCTTCCACTGCGCTAACAGCTCCTCAATGCGCCTCCAGAATTCGCCAGCTACTCCCTCCAAAGCGACTCTTAATTCATCATTCATTTTAATCTCTGTGAGAGCCGCCCTTAGATCAACGCCGCTCTCCAACAGCTCGTTAAGTACGGCGCGACCCTTATTCAAGATCTTGCTTACGGTCTCTGTATACTTGCCATCAACGCGCCACATCGGCTTTAACCCCTCCTCTGAGGGGTATACCCGTTCGAGGCCTATTCCGCCCTCTGCCAATGCCCAGTAGGTAAAGGCTTGTGAAAGGTATGAAGAATCACCGTAAACGTGCTTATATCCAGGGTACAGGACAGCATCTGTGGGCAATGCGCCAATTGCAATAGCCCTGGCCGTTTTCTTAACAATCTCTTTCGTCTTACTCATAGCCTCCACCGCCCTCTTCCACGTCTCCTCGTCAAGCCCTATCAGCGGTTTAGAGCCGGAGGAGGCGGCCTCCACCAAGCCGGGAATCTCTTCAAACGGCTTTACCGCCTCTCCCTCAACCCAAAGCGGCTTTAATCGCTTGCCAGCCTCCCATACTGCCTTGAGGAGCTTGCGGCTTTCTTTGTCTACAAACAGGACGTAGATGTACCTCTTCCCGTTTTCTGTTTTCTCCTCTATTATCACTTCCACATTTTGCTTGCTGATCAGTGTTGTCCCCACTCGGGGATCCGCCAGCAGAGAGGCAATGCGAAGAGCCAGCCTTTTACCTTCCGACAGCCCTTCCTCGCCGCTGGCTGATATAAACACTATGTAGAAGCTTATTGGCGTGCTTCTGACGGCCGATACAACGCTTAAGGCGCCGACTGTTTTTCTGCCCCTCTCCGCCAGCGCCCTCTCCACAGTGATGCCGAAAATGCCGCCGGTTACAAGTGATAACAACGTGGTCACTGCTCTTTCGCCCCTAGTGGCGTCTACGGCGGAAAGGTCGTCTTGCGTTGCTTCCACCAGCGCTGTTACATTTTCCGTAGTCACTCTCAGCCTTTCGGCAATACCGCTGTAACCAGCTCTCTCCAGCCTATATGCAATTCTGTCCAGCTCGTTGGCAATTTCCCTCGCCCTTTTCTCGGCCTCTGCCAATACGTTGAGATCGCTTATCACGTCGCTGAGGGCAAATCTTCTGCTCTCCACAGCCCTTTCCAGTTTTTCTAACGTCTCGTAGGCT
>WUQR01000078.1 GCA_009889515.1 Nitrososphaerota archaeon | reverse complement strand
TTTTGAAGTACTTCTCATACTGGGTTAGGTCGGGGGGCGGCGGGGTGAAGTTCAGCGCGGTGATGACGTTCCACATCGTCTCGCTCATAGGCCTAGATTCGTGGCCGACTGTGTAGGGATCTTTGAAGTAGACAACGCCGTCTTCGCCTAGGTACACCTTAGTTGCCACAGTAGAGCCGCCGTATACGGCCTGCAACACGTTGCCGACAAACCGCCTCTTGCCAGGCTTCCACGGGGCTACTACGATAAGATTCACGCCACAGGAGAAGCGGGGGTGGATATAGAATTTTTGACCCAGCTTATAAGACTAGGCGTGAAAAGGCGGTGAATATGTCGGTCTTCTTCCCGCTGTGGTCTACGGAAACTCCTGCCTTGCGCAACACGCTGTAGGTGACCCGCGCGTCTGGGCTTGACGCGAGGCGCCTGTCGTATCTAATAATAGTCTTGTACCCGCTTACTGTGAGGTGTTTAAAATCTGTTGCTTTATTCACCACAATTGAGTCGGCGTATTGAAGGGCGTATTTGTAAGCGTCTGTGTCGAAGCTACTGCTCTCCTCCATCGTCGCTACGAAGACCATGTTTGTCATCTCTCTCAAGAGGTCTAAAACTTCTATACGGCTCCCGTTGACTTCAATTACTGGCTTGATATACTTCGGCAGATCCAGTACTACGATTGCAACAGGCGCCCGCATGTCCTTTAGATAACTCGGCAGCTTAGCTATGGCCATTAGCAATCTTTTAAGCGCCTCTTCGACTTTCCCCGTCTCGTAAAGCTTTCTCGCGTAGGGGCTTGAGTATAGGTAGAGCGTGCGGCTGTATCTATGCGGCCGCTCTAGGAGGGCCCAGTCGTAGCTATCGCTCGGCGCCGACCCGCCAAAGTACCTCGTAATTGTGTCGTCTTTCTCATAGTCCGCGCCCCACAATAGTACAGCGCATCCCGCCCGTTCGCAGTATTTGACAAAATGATAGGTCAGCGCAACTGAAAGCGTAGTCTTCCCCACGCCACCTGCGACGCTGTAAAGAGTAAAGTAAATCGGCTCTATGTACGTCATAGGGACATGAGGGAGAGGAGCCTCTTCACGCCTTCTTGGACGACCTGCTCGGGGGTTTGCGCCAGTTTGATAACTACCGACGCCCTCGGCGGCGGCTCTCTGCGGGTGATTTTATTCGCAACTATGTAGTGGGCTATGTCCATTACGCTCTTCTGCGCCTCCCCCGGGTTGTATATCCTGTCGTCGTCTATGTAGACCAGCGTGTAGCTCTTGGCGAAGAGAGCCAAGTGCTTCAAAGAGGTGAAGCCGAGGTCTACCACCACCGTGGCGTTACGCATTTCTTCTAAAAGCGCGGCCAGCCCCGCGTATAGAGAGTCCAGCACGGGCAGGTTGAGCGGGTTTGGACACGCGTCTGTGTACACACGGTGGGCGTCGTAGCCGCATATAAGTTTAAACCCCACGTCTCTAATCCCAACGTCGCCTCCACACTTCCACCTCCTGCGGAGGCTCACTGAAGAGCGTAGCAATGAGAAGCCGAGCGTGAGCCAGCCCGCTTCGTTGCTACGGCAGTAGTTTACAGACATCCTCGGGTTGCGGAAGTCGGCGTCGATGTAGTACACGTCGGGGTATCTAGAGGACAGCGTGGCGGCCAGCACTCTGGCGAAAGTAGTGGCGCCGACACCGTTGTTAACCTTGGTAATCCCTACGACTACCATAACTTACTGCGCTTCACGGATTCCTTCAGCGCATTGAACAACACTTTCGCATCTACGCTGGGCGTCGACTTAGTCTCGAACTGGAGCCGTTTAATTATAGTCTTCCACGTGTCCTTCCCCCAGGGGTTTCGCTTGTAGACCTCGGCCATGGCTTTAAAATCAGACTCATTGGGGAGGTAGCCGTGTCGCAATAGAATTGCAATGCCGCGTACGTAGTCCCGCAAGGGCAGGTCGGGGAACTGTACGTACTGTGAGCATATATACGCGCGGAGGTTCCTCGGAAGTTTTGCCAGCGCTTTTTCACAGCTCATTTACAAACCGCTTCGATGAGCCGTGCTACGAGTTCGCAGTCAGACGCGCGCAGAGCTTCTATAAACTTCTTCCCAAGGGTTTTAAGCATGCTGTCATCTGGGTCTCCCAACACCTCTCTGTACTGCTCTAGGAATTTCTCAAACTTGCGGT
>WUQR01000077.1 GCA_009889515.1 Nitrososphaerota archaeon | reverse complement strand
TAGTAATTGTCCGCCGCTGTGATAACTGTAGGCATTCCCTCGTCTATAAAACGCTGGAGGTAGTAGTTAAACACGCCTCTGATCGACACGTCGACGCTGTATTGAGTGTCCCTCGGCACAACGATTGAACTCAGCTCGTCAATGTGGATACTCAGTTGCACATCGCTACTGAGTATAATTTCAAACACGTCTCTAATTATCCTCTCGCTTTCGCCGTGGTACGGCGATCTAACCGCGGCGCTTGTGAGTACAACGACTGGCGAATTAGACAGAGCCCGCGGCAGGAAGCTCTTCCCCACGCCGGCTGGCCCTATTAACAACAGCGGCGCTGCTCTGGCGTATTTCTTCAAAATTGAGAGCATCTCTAAATTTTTCCCTCCTCTCAACTCAATTGGCCTCTGTACAGAAAAGCCGCGGCGCCCCAGCGCATCTATGACGTACTGTATTTGCCTAGCCTCGCGCTCCTGAGGCGGTAGCACGCTCCACGCAACTGCCAAGTGGCGGTGTACAATAGGCGTGTGTATGTAGACGTCTGCGTCGTCCAGCTGCCACGCAATAATAATAGGCGTGTAGCCGAGCCTAGCCCGCGTGGCGAACGGTATGACTGCGGCGCGCACCATCTGCTCAACGCCGTATGCGCTTATAATAACAGCGGTGCCGTCAGGCTGGCCTTGTAGGAGATCCCGCAGGGCGTATCTATACGCCGGCTCAACGCGCTCAACCCTCACCGTCGGCTTGCCCCCCTCGCCACGCTCAATAATAATACCCTCCGGCACTAGAGGCGATATTATGATAACTCTGGAAAACCTCTGGGCCAGCGCCCTGGCCAAAGCCGGCAGAAGCTCAGGCGCAATATGCACTTTCAGCAGAGGGCCGATAACCGGCGGCAGTCTTGAGACAATGCGCTGGACGTCTTGCTCGGAAGCCTTTCTAAACTCTTCAAGGATTTTTTCTATCTCCATGCCAAATTTTCCATGTCAAACTACGTAACAGTCAAGGTGAAGATACCAATCGAGTATTACGTCCACGCGGCGAGAGAGCTGGGCATACAGATTAGAGTCTCCGGAGACCAAGTTACGGTGGACTCTATGTATCTACGCGAGCTGGAGGTCTACGCCGCTTATTTATACGCCAAACAATACCTACGGGATCTACGGGTCGAGGGGAGCCGCCAGTTGCTCTTTCAAGACGTCGTATTGAAGCCGGAGGAGGCTGTTGCCTTGGCCGCAATTGCCCAGTCGTATAGTGTGTTCGCCAGCGGCGGCAGAATTTACGCAGACGTTGGAAATGAAGTGGTGGAAATAAAATTCGACAAGAGCGGCGACTACCTCGTAGTCGATGTGGAGAGCCCGAGCAACGGAGATTCGTGCTTAAGAGTTACAGAGCAGTTACAATTCGCAGGCGAAGTTGTTGACATAAAGCTGAAGAACCCACAGTTGGCAGAAAAGGCGTCTTTGAAAATCCGCGTATAACTCTCCTCTTCTTTTTTCCAAACCGCTAGACGCTACATTCTGCCTCCCGTCGAGAGAATTAAACGCCGTAAAAGCCGCTAAGAAGATCTTAAGCGGACGCGCCGTTGCGCCGGGACTTCTTCTTAGCGTCTATCAAGGCATTCAATTCTCTCGACGTTTTTTACATCTTCAGCGCCTTAAATCGGCGTATATTACGCGTTTCTACTCTCTCGTCGCCTTAACACGGCGGGTCTGTCGACTTTCTACTCTCTCACTACTTTAACAAAGCGGCTTTCAGCTCTCTCGACGCCTTAAATCGGCGGTTGCACTGGAGTTTTACACCTCGTTGGCAGACGCGGCGCTGTCCTCCCCTTCTAGCCAGCTTCAGAACCGCCTCGCTTCTACAACTAGCAGACTTTTTCACATTCGCTGCCTTAAACGGCGCGTCTGACAGCTTTCAATTGTCTCGGTGCCTTAATACGGCGTAAGACACGGCTTTCTACTCTCTCGTCGCCTTAACACGGCGTTTAATTCTCTCGGCTGGCGTGCGTGTTGTCTGAACCGCGCCCTGGGGCGTAATTTATAAATTGCCGTTGTTAATTTATGCCAATGGGCGTAGAGGTAAAGGTTATTTTCGACCAAATAGCCGCGGAGTACATCCTCGTCCCAGTGCCAGTGCACATCCAGCCACTGTACCTCATATCGCTTGCGGAAGTCAAAGAAGGGGACGCCACGTGGGACGCCACGTCTCCTCTAGTCGAGCCGGAGGGGGAGACGCGCCCCGGCTATTTGACAATTTACTTGAACCAATTGCTTGAAAACGCCCTCGTCGGCGTTGCCTTCTCCGGCGTGCAAGTGCCGCAACACTTTACTGACCGTTACGGCGTTCAAGTCCCACTGCCATCTCAAGTCATTATGAAGCTCAACTGGGGAGAGCTCGTCTCTGTGTTGTTCTCCACGAGGCCGCTGACGTCTATGTTCCAAGCTAAAAAGCCCCTCTCGACGCTTAACATCGTCACCACGCCGCGGGTCTGTATCTCCCAGTGGTGCGCCCCGCCGTTCCACGTGGAGTCGGTTCTGCTGCCCACTTTCACCTCCCAGTTTACAACCTCCGCCACCTCCCGCGCCCTCGTGATGATGCTCCACGGCCGGCCCCTCCCCTCGCCCGAGCGGAAGCACTACGCCGGCTTCGGCACGGCGGCGTTCCCCCTGTGGATGGCCCTGCCGTTTATGCCCGCCCGCGTCATCTCAGCCCTCTCCACTAGAGTAGCCGCGTCGTTGTTGGTGTACATACACTCCCAGACTCTGGAGAAAATCGCCGCTCTGGTGCCGGCGGCTAAGAAGCCAGTTGAGCGCATAACTTCCGCGCTCAAGTCGAAGAAAGAGTTTGAAGACCTCTACGACGCAGTGCAGACGCTGGGGGAGATCTTCGCAAGAGAGCTCATCTCAGTCGGCTACACTCTGCCGCCGCCATTCGCCCACTGCACGGCCTTGGGAGTCAGGGCCAGGGACTTCTTCCAAAAGCTACAAGACATAGAGGCGCTGATAATTAAACAACAGCTGAAGGCGCCGCTCGAAGCGCTGAAAAACCTCGTAGAGGGAGAGGAGCTACCGCTAGAAGAACGGGTGTTGGAAATTGCAGATGAATTAGGCGAGAAGAGGCCTCCGCTCTTCTACCGCTTGACGCCAGAGGCGGTATTTCTAACACTGGTGTATCTAGGCTACAAGTGGCTGACCGTCGACGTTGTAAAACACGCGGAGCAGGCGCTCAAAGACCGTCTGCGTTGTTGAATTTTTACATGCAGACTCTTGAGAAAATTGCGAAAATAAAAATAGTGAAGTGCGGCGAATTGGTATACATGTCAACTATATCAATACCTTTTGTCATACCGCGGAATCTCGTCATTCAGCCGTTTGCAATCATCTTAATTGATAACAACGGGAAAGTTTATACGCCGGCTGCACTGGAGTTGTATAAAGAGATTTGCAAGCGCGAAGAAGCCACTGTAATTGTAATAGAAGCGCCGCGGGAGATTATGTTTGAGGTGTGGACCTATGCGTACTTTCAACTCACATCGCGCCTACCGTCTGTTTCACAGGCAGCTGCGATATTCTCACTTGAACATGTGTGTAACAGCCCCATTTCTAGCCACATGCCGGAGTCATACATATGTCAAAAAGTCCGGAGGCAACAACAACAACAGACAGCGCCTCCTCCACCACCGCCTCCTCCGCACCCGCCGCCGCAGCCCCAGCCGCAACTGGCTCTAACGGATGAGCGGGGCCAGCCGCCTCCGCCGCCTGCGCCCGAGCCTCCAGCGGCTAGGCGCGAGGTGGACAGGTTGCGGGAAGTGGTTGCGGAGGTATTCGGCGCCAG
>WUQR01000076.1 GCA_009889515.1 Nitrososphaerota archaeon | reverse complement strand
CAGAGTCACTATTAAAGGCGACCACGTCCTCTACTACCACTTCATAATACCCGGGGAGAGGCCTAGGATAGCCTACGGCGCCCTCGCCCCATGGGGACACGGCCTCTACCTCACCGGCGGGGCGAATCCGCTGTGCCTAGCACCCAACGTCTGCATCTCATACGTTTCGTGGATCTTCCCAGTAGCCTTGTGGAACAATACAAGGCTCTTCTTTTACGAAAGCTACGCGCTGGTAGTAGGCGAAGACGGCAACTTCAAGCCGGGGTACACGGTGAGGGGCTACCCCACTGAGCCCGAGTTGCGAATCGCCATAAGTCGGACAGAATCATTCTACGAACCTCTCTTCGTCTACCTAGCCGGTAGCAAGCCGTACGGCGTGTATTTGGAAAAGGAGCTCGAGGCGGCCCTCTACGCGGCCGCCATAGCAGAGGCGTTGGAAAAGGCTGTGCCCGACCGCGGTCCATATTTCATTACCTTCGAACTAGTTAATACAACGTACGGCATGGCCTTCATAAGTCCTCTGTTTGGCAGAGGTGGTGTGTTCATCGGCTATGCCGTGTACACCCCGGGGGAGAGGAGGCTGGATATATACAGGGCGGTGAGAAAGATCTCCGACCACTTCTGTATAGAGAGAGGCGGAGTGCCGGAGGAGGAGAATCTGAGGTATATGTTGGGCAGGCTTGGCATAACTGATTACGAGTATATCGCGTGGAATCACCCTTGCTATTTCGTCGTGAGGCTGAAAAACGGGACGGCAGTTGGCATGGGAGAAAGAGATATATACCAGTTACGTCTAGCCAACACCACCTATGTGGAGGCGCCCAGGCCAGAACTACCGAGGTTCTTCGCCGTTGTTAGAGAGGAGAGAGTGCCGGTCTATGTCAACGTAACCCAGACCGTGACGCACACCGCCACACAGGTCATTACGCAGACCATCGCCCAGCCGATCACCTACACCGAAACCGCCGTGGTGACTACAACGGTACGGGAAACCGCCGTGGAGAGGGTAACAGAGACCGCCGTCCGCAGGGAGGTGGACTGGGGCGCTGTGGCCGCCCTCAGTGCCGTGTCGGCTCTAGCCGTCGCGGCCGCAGTCTGGCTGGCCAGGAGGAGGTAAAACCCGGCAGAAACGAAAAACACTCCCCTTTTTTCAAAATTGGAAAAACTCTACACAGGACATGCGCCCAACCCACGCCTTGGCGCTGGCACTACTACTACTGGCGGCGTTGGTACT
>WUQR01000075.1 GCA_009889515.1 Nitrososphaerota archaeon | reverse complement strand
AGATCTATGATTGTTATGCCGTCTCTCCACTCCATCCAGGCGAGGCGGCTGTAGGCACTGCCGTCTTTAACTCTGGCAAGCCACCAGTTGCCCACCAGCGGCGTATACCTCCCGCAGGCCGGGCACTTCACCTCCCACGTGCCGATGTATACAGCGGCTCCGTCGCCGTAGAGCTCGGCCACCTCTTGATCCTGCTTGAGTTGTTCCACTGCCCACCTCCCCCAGCGGGCCAAGTCGTAGATCAACATGGGAATTTTAGCCGGGCCCCTACCTCTACTCGCCCCCTCCAGGCCCAACGACTTAAGCTCCTCCGCGCTTACCTCGACGGTAAGTCCGCCGTATTTCCTGGGGTATTCCAGCACGGCCTTTAAGAAGACGTATGCAGTGGGGAGGAGCTCAACAGCCACGGCGTCTAGGCCCAGGCGGAGGGCCTCTAACGGTATTGAGCCGAAGCCCGCGAAGGGGTCTAACAGCCTCTTGCCCCTGAGCCTCTCCACGAGGCGCTTAGAGGGGTTGCAGGCGTGGACGGTCTTCCTCTCCCGGCGGCAGGGGAAGAGGTCGTTGAGGAACTGGTCGGCGCTTTGATAGGCGTCGGCCTCTAACAACGCCGCGGCTATCACCGCCCGCGCCCCGGCAAGAGGCTTCCTAGTCCACCAAAACACCATCTCCCAATGCGGCGGCCTGCCAGGGCCCTTCTCCACAGAGCTGTACTCGTTAATAGTTTCAATAGGCAGTCCGGCTTCCAGTAGCGTTTTCATATAGTATTTGAGGTGTTGTTAAAAATTGCTGTAGTGGCAAGAAATCGTATTACAAAAACTCCTAAAACGGCCTTGGCGAAAAGAGTGTGGTAAAGGAGAAATGCGCCGCCATTCAATACTAATGTATATCTGGACGTTAGTAGCGTAAATTATTACCTGTTGGACATATAAGTAATATATTCAATACTTATCATGGGAAGGGGACAACTTGGTATTCGTGGCGTGATAAGAAACTTGGTGAAGATAAAAGAAATAAAAAATATTGCAGATGTTATAGTAGAAATAGGGGGCAAAAAAGTTGATATAAAGGGAAGCGATGTTAAATATAGAGAATGGACTTTGTTCAAGCTTATTGCACACTTGCTATATGTTCCTCTCTATACATCAATAATCAAGAATTATTTCAAAGAACATTACTATATTGATCTTTTCGCAGGTAGCGGGATGGGCTATTTAGAAAGAGATAATAGGCGTATTAGAATTGCCGGCTCTGCATTAATAGCTTTGTCATTTGCCAAGCCGCAATTTACTAGGGTATATTTAAATGACAAAGAGCAAGAAAGAATTGAGCTTTTAAGGAAGAGAATAGATATATTAGCAAATATACCACATGAAAAACGTAAAGAGTACGGCTTTCCACTAGATACAATAAATACACAATATATTAAGTTTTCTTTTCAAGATGCTAATATAGCTATTGAAAGAATAATGAAAGAAATAGAAGAAAGACATGAGGAGATATATAAGAGGACAAAGAAAGGCTGTCATATATATGCCTTTATAGATCCAGAGGGATTGGAATTGGAGTTTAAATCTCTTAGAAGAATTTTGAGTTCTAATGTTAGAAGCGACTTAATGATATTATTCAACTCTTACGGCGTAGCACTGCAAGTACATAATCATATCAACTACGATTATTCGGACGAAGCAATTCGTAAACATCTGGGCGAGGAGTACTATAACTACATAGAAGAGCAAGCCAAACAGAGGGGGAAAACATTAGAACAATTAACAGTTGATGAGCTAGACGACATACTAACTGAATACTACGCCAAAATGATTGAAGAATACGGATATAAGACCGTGATTATAAAGCTAAGTCTAATAGGAAGAGTGAAGAGTCCCCGCCAAGAGAGGGAGTTCAACTTGATATACGCCACTAAGAAGACAAAGAGGGATAATCCCTATATTGCCGCTCTTAACTACATAAAAGAAGTTGTAGAGTATCCAGCTAGGGACACAGGCTATAGTAACTTTATGGATTTAGCAATTGAATATATGGAAACAGGCAAGTTACCTGGCCTTCTTAGTGATATTATTGACAAGCCGGAGGAGGTTCTTAGGAGATATAGCACTTCAGCTAAGTTCGGCGGGCCGGTTATCTAGGCTTGTACTCATACCACCACTGCCCCCTCAGGCCATACTTCCTCAATAGCCTTGTGAAGAGCTCGCCGAGTTTCCAGTCAGTTTCCGCGTCTATTTTCAAGTCGCCCATTACTCCTCTCAGCCGTGCCAAGTTGTCCCCTCTGGCGTGTAGCATCTCCCCAAAGACCTGATCCGCGCCGATCCTTGCCAGCTCTCTTACTACCGCCTCCAGGTCGGCCTCTACGTCCGGTCTCAGTCTGTTTGGCGGCACTACTGGCGCGACGATTGCCCCCACCCTCACTCCCGCCTCCTTGGCCCTCCTGAGCACCTCCAGCCTAACTCTGGGCGGGGGGACGCCCGGCTCTATGACGGAGGCTAGCCTTTCGTCCAACGTGGCTATCGACACTTGCACTATGACCTGATCCCTGTACTTCCCGAGCAGGTCCAGGTCCCTTAACACGAGGGCCGACCTAGTCTGTATCAGGAAGCGCACCCCTTGGGGTAGCGCAGCCTCAAGTATCCGCCTCGGTATGGGGTACAGATGCGGGAGGTAGGGGTCGTGCATTGAGGACATGAGGATCAGTTGCCCCCTCCACAGCCCCCAGGGCGTTTTGCTAATCGCCTCGTCTATGTTGGCGGGCACTAGGAGGTACGAGCCCCACGGCCTCTCGACGACTTCCCTCGGCAACCTGTACGGGTTGAAGTTCCTGTGGATGGAGTCCACGTAGCAGAAGGGGCACCCGTGAAGGCAACCAGCCGCGAAGTTGACCGCCCAGCCGTCACTGAGGGCCTTGCCAGCGCCATTGGCGCTTAGCCTTGACGGCTTTACCAGCGGGGGCTTAACAGTATATTCACCAAGTAAAATTTTTTCATCATTGTATTTATAGTGAATTGCTTTCATCAGGTTAAAAATGATATTACTTAAAAAGTTTGAGGGGGTACTGTCTAGAACTATCTTTTGATTTCTGGGGCCGACAATACTATGGCCTTAAGTTCATGGGCCAAATAGCCGGCTATGTTTCAACTATCTTTTGATTTCTGGCAAGACTACATAATTTCGCCCGACAAATGGTGGGAGAGCCAAAGGTTTCAACTATCTTTTGATTTCTGGCCATGGAGCCGTTTAATCTCGCTACGCGAATTCATAGAGTTTCAACTATCTTTTGATTTCTGGGCGCATTGGAGGGCTGTATTTGCCAGTATTCCGCATCGCGGGTTTCAACTATCTTTTGATTTCTGGGACGCAAACAGGATGTGGCTTGTTGCGCAACACTACCCCAAGGTTTCAACTATCTTTTGATTTCTGGTGACTCACTTCCATACGCTGTTTTCAACAATTAGACTTTCTGCGTTTCAACTATCTTTTGATTTCTGGTACCGTCCGCCCCACTCCACGACCGCTGGAACTGTCTCACTGTGTTTCAACTATCTTTTGATTTCTGGCAGAAGAGACTTGAGCAAGTAAGGAGTGAAGTAGCTACGCTCACGTTTCAACTATCTTTTGATTTCTGGCGGAAAGTACTGGATGTCGAAATACATATACTGGTACGCCGCAGTGTTTCAACTATCTTTTGATTTCTGGAAAATGGTGCTGTATTCAAACGGGTTAACATTCTTCGAGCTGTAATGTTTCAACTATCTTTTGATTTCTGGGCACTATCCGCTCGCCGAGCACAGCCCTCATTTTCCTATAGTGTTTCAACTATCTTTTGATTTCTGGTTATTTTTTTCCGTAATTACCCTACATGATACCGTTCATAGTCAACGTTTCAACTATCTTTTGATTTCTGGCCAATAGAGTAAGCGAGAGTAGTGCCGTAGTTAGACGCATCTCGTTTCAACTATCTTTTGATTTCTGGGAAATTGTGCAAGTTGGCGATGGCAGATGGTGGATAGTAGTTACCGTTTCAACTATCTTTTGATTTCTGGTGGAAGTGGTTATAAGCCCATGTGT
>WUQR01000074.1 GCA_009889515.1 Nitrososphaerota archaeon | reverse complement strand
TAAGATAACAATCTTTCAATCCTCTTTTTGAGATTCTTCACTCAGGCGGCGCCACGTACCCCCTTGAACTAAGCGATTGGCTTTCAATCCTCTTTTTGAGATTCCGCGTCGGGGACGTAACATATGTAAGAGGGCCGCTGCACCAGTCTTTCAATCCTCTTTTTGAGATTCGGGTAAGCCGCCATAACCCGTTGCCATGCCAGTGGGAATTTCTACTTTCAATCCTCTTTTTGAGATTCTGGGGGTTCTTGATTTGTGTTTTTGTGGGTTTTTAAGTTTTTCTTTCTCTGTTTTGTCATGGGAGGCGGTTTTTCTTGTGGCTTTTTTAGGGGTTTGTGTCTGTTAGTCCGCGGCTGGATTTTGCCCCCGGGGGTTGAAAAGCGTTTTTCCCCCTCTCGGCGCCGGGAGGCGCCGGGCTGTTACATGACGTTTTATAAATTGGATCCCCACTTTACAATTTTTAACGCGGAAAGACAGTTGAAATATAGATTTTTGTAAAGAGAGTTGTACACGGCGATTTTTAAACGCCGGCGCGGCTGGGGCTACGGAGTCAACGCCGCCTTAAGCCCACCTCAATACTCTTTCCACTACCAAAACCGGCTCAGCGCCCTCTCCACTGCCCTCTCCGCCTCCTCCTCCCCGAGGCCTAGTTCCTCCGCGGCCTCAAGGGCGTATTCCAACACTCTGCGGAATACCGCCTCGTAGGGGTCTTCGCCTCTCATCTGCGCCATTGCGGCGAGGTCTTGTAGCGCCAACTCGTTGCGTCTGACGTACTTCCTAACCCGCTCCTCTAGCTCCTCCCTCGCCTTTTCCATGTCTTTTCTCAACTCGCTCCGCGCCTCCTCTATCGTGCTTTTGTCCAGGTAAACTGCCTTCCTCTTCGTTAACCTCAACAATCGGGAGAAGACAGAGGCCAAGGCCCTCACCCCGGCCCAGAGGCCGAGGCGCTTTAAGTGTAGCGTTAACTGCTGGGGCTCAAAGGCGCCGAGATACTGCGTCTTCCACCGGCTACCCGGCCCCTTTCTGTACAAGTAGAATACCAGCCGTCCCTCCATGTCCACTCTCCCCAGCGCCCAGTACTGCCACGCCCCCTCTCTGCCTAGATACACGTTACACGCTGACGGCCAGTATATAAAGTTATTGCAACGGCGTATATAAAATACGGCGTGGGGAAAAGCCTCGGTAAAAACCGGTTATAGAGTTATCCCGGGGACTAATCGAGAAGACGCGTCATTGGGGCGTTTTTCAAAGAAGTCGCCGAGATCAGTGCCTCGATAAAAGTCGCCAGATCTCTTAAAGCGGGCGTTGACTACGCTCTACAGCATGTGAATACTTTAAAACTTTCAGAAAACTCTCTCCCCAGTACTATTTATAACAGTGACTTTGTATAGATAAGATATAATTTAAATAATATCAAAATATTGACGCCCTATAAATATATATAAATTACATCTCAATAAAAACCAAGTGAAATTTTGACAATATTAATGTAATTAACTATAATGATATCAATACGGCGTACGAAAAATTTTTCTACCCACACGCACGGCAGTGTATGGCCGTCGTCCTCCGCCCGGAGGGCACGCCTTATCACCTCTTGCACTACTCCCAGTTCGACCAGTCTTGCGCCTATTTGGACAGAGTGTGTGAAATAATAGAGGAGAGGAGCGGCCTCCCGGCCAAGACAGTCCTCTACACTATGCCTCAAGTGGCAGTAGACTACTTAAACGACGTTGAATTCGAAGGCCCTATGAGGCATATATGGGAGTGTTATAAGAGGGGGTGTCTGCCGGCTTCCTTTGAACACTGGCCCCGTCGCGGCCCCTGCCCGGGCTTGTACGAGCGCTGTCCTTGCGGCCCCGGGGCCTTCTTGAGAGATCCCCGGGATGCCTATCGCTGTTTGAGGGAGTGTCTTTCTGTTACTAAAAGGGCGAGGGAGTTGGGAGTGGAGCTTTGGCGGTATACTAGCAGGAAGAGGGTGTACGCCAAGCCTGTAGTGGCGCCGGTGGACCTATTGGAGCTCATCTTCCGCTACAGGCCTATTAGCTATATAGACGCCGCGAATTGCGGCCTCCACGGCCTCGCCTCTCTTATATACTGGGCGCAACACAAGGCCATAAAGTCTGTGGAGGACATGTTAACTGGCAGGAATGAAGCGCAGATGCTTTACAAAGTTAGTCGAAAAAAAAAGAATGCCTTTTTTTTCGAGTGAGTTTGTAAAGGGCTATGGAGTGTAAAAAAATAGAGGAAAAGGGAGTTGAGGTTTGTACTGTGAGGGGTTATATATCTTTCGCCTCCGAGCAGTCACTACTGGCTGTAGAGGACAGAGAGGTGGTCGAGGCGCTGATGAAGTGGTTAAACGTCTACGGAGCGAGTGTTGAACAAAACGTAGTGATAACGGACGGCGTGGAGGCCTACACTGCTAGAGTGCCCGGGGCTATCAATACTATTATTTACCGCGTGCCAAACGCCAAGAAAGTTGCCTACGACTTCATTAAATATTTAGAAGAGACGGGCAGAGAGGAGTGGATAAACCCCAAGCTGGCAGCCCGTCTAGAGCTTGAGCTGGGCATTGTGTATGTTAAGAATTTGGAGGAAAGGATTAAATATCTAAAGAGGGCGTCGGGAGAGCCGGCGGCCGCCTCCACGCCCGCCATGCCGGAGGACGGCAGTGAAGCGGTTAAATCAGAAGAGACAGCCGCCACAGCATCCACCTCTCACGGCGAAAAAGCGGGCGGAATTGAAGAGGAGACAACTGCGGCCGGCGGGAGTATAACTATCGAGGAGGTATGTCGGGTAGCCAGAATATTAAGCGAGTCTTACGGCGCCGACGTGGTGTATAAATATCTACTAAAGGCCAAGGACAACCCGGTGCTGTTGCAAACACTGTACGCATGACTGACGGTTGTCACCCCAGCAAGTGGGCTCCCGCCTATCAAGAAATACTTTTGTATATGGAAGAGGTGTGGAGAATGTGCCAAAAGCCATCTTTCGCGAGTGCGTATCCTAGGCTGTGCGCCGCGGCCATGGTCGCGGCGTTGCGAGAATGCGGAGGTGTAGTTAGGCATAACTACTGGGTTAGAGTAAAGCCGAGGCCGAAAATCGCGGCAGTGATTAAAGAAGCTGCCAAGCTGGCCGGCAAGGGGAAATACGTCTCTGTGAGGGCTTTAGTGATAAGGTCAGTTAAGGCGTTTTTAAAAGAGCTGGCGCTCTATTAATATCTTTCTATCTACCCCCGGCAATGGCCTGCGCGCTTATTGAATCCGTATTCGAGTGGTGTCAGAAGTGTAGGGGAGACGGCAACAGTATAACTTGCGTTGCGGCGTGTATTAACGTGGAGGGCTTTTACAGAGGAATGGAGTCCATTACAGTGACAAAAGAGGCTGTGGAGCAACTAATCGGCTTTAAGATACACCCAATGGTCTACGAGGTGGTAGTCGGCGAGCTCAACGGCAAGACTGTGCCCAAGGCCGCCCTCGCCGCCTTCGCGGCGTGTGCCTTCTGCAGAGCCATAGGCTTCCGCCTAATAAGTAGGTATAAATTATTAGAGGGCGGAGAGGCGTAAAATATATAATATGTAGAGCCTATACGCCGCGGGCGCCTTTATGTACTGCCGTTTTATGGCCTTTGGCGAGGGGGCTTGAGTAAGGTATATCCGCTCCCGTTCTCTGCCTCCTATGGCCGAGAGAATAATCTCAATGTTGTGTAAAGATGTGATAACGTCGTATGTGTTCTCAGTCAAGGCGTTTATCGAAACATGCCAGAGGATAGGCTGGAGGGGGCCCGGTTGCACTGCTATTGAAGTGCTGTTCGCCATATGGCGTTATAGGGAAAAGGGCGAGGTGCCGCTGTCCGCCGAGAAGCTGGGGCTGGGGCCTAGACACGTGCCGTTTCTATTCCGCCTACAGCAGAGATTCGGCCCCACCGCGCTTTGGGAAAACGCCGTGGTGTATATGTTACAATTAGCCGAAGAGGCGGTGTCAAGACAAATATGCAGACTCTTTGGCTGTCGATGATCGACTGGAAGTGGTTAGAGGAGGAGCTCTGCCGCCGCGTCAGAGACCGCTACGGGTTTTTGCGCAAAGTGGAGGAGGAATGTCTTTCGGGCAGGGGGGATTCCCGTCTGTGCGCCGCATTCAAGGCGCTTATCCGCACAAACCCAGACAAGTACTACACGTTGGAGGAATGGATTTCTGATACGGGCCTCACTAAGGAGGAATTCCGCTTGATAAGGCCAGCTTGGCGTTTCAGCATGCAGAAGGCGTACTACAAGTCGACAAACAAGCCGAGGGGTAATTGGATAATTTACTCCCTGCTGGACTACATGGTCGCCATAAGGGAGGGCAAGCCTTTTCCGCCTTGGCGTCGGTCGCAACCATGAGGCCTGTAAAAATCATAGTACATTCGTCTTTAGACGGCGGGGTCGGCAAGACTACGCTATCTGCAGTGCTCGGCGTCGCGAAAGGCTACACCTTGTTGATAGACGCCGATTGGGAAAAGGCGGAGCTGTCACAGCTTTTCAGAGCGCCTAAAAAGCCGGGGTGGCTTGCCCCTTACTTAGACTTGGGGATGCCCTATGTCCACCGCGTTAATCCCATGCTGTATATAATCCCGGGCTACGAGGCCTCGGAGCTTTATATGAAGCACGGAGAGGACTTCGCCAAGGAGGCGGAGGAGGTGATGTTGGATTTTGTGGAGCACTTGCCCTTGTTGATACAGCGCCTTAGAATACCTGTGGACACTATAATTGTCGACACCACTGCCGCGTTGCGGCTAGACCTACTGGCGAAGTTGCAGAAAATCGGCGCCTATAACGTCTTTGTCGCCGACCGCCGTTTTATCTCCCGCATATCTGACGTCAAGGCGGAGCAGTACCGCCGCTACATGGCCTACTCCTCCTTAGTGGTGGTAAACC
>WUQR01000073.1 GCA_009889515.1 Nitrososphaerota archaeon | reverse complement strand
TTTCATGGTGAAAAAGGGGAAAAAGGGGTTTTTAAATTTTTCGGCGAATTATCACGATATAGTGCAGACTATGGCCTTGCTGTCTGCAGTACAGACTATTTTAGTGTTGACGCCAATACCGTCGTCAAAATAGTTGTCAATAATTGAGTATAAGTCGCGGGCACAGTCGGCGCATTCTCTGCTGGCTTGAAGCATGTTGGTAAACAGCTGTGAAAACGCTAGGGCTAGCTCGTTTAAGTCTCTTCTGTTGCGCAGAACTACGTACTGCCTCCTGGCGTCTTCAGCTAGGCGTATGAACGGCAGATGGCCCGAGTACTTGCTAATCACGTTGCTGTATGATTCGGCAACAGTCAGCGAAATTTGTTTGTACTCAAACATGTTTGCAATAAACGTATTTGCAGAAACTCTGCCTACTACTGCAACAGCTGGTATTACAAATCCGCGGATAGTGGCCATATACGTGGCCGCGTAAGTATCGCTCTCCCTGGCGCTCTCGCTGTCTTGTCTGGCGCATTCAGTAAGGGCGTACACATACGCTAAATGTCTCAATACGCTTCTGTCTTGTACATTACTGCAGAGCTCTGCGACGGCTCTCACAAAGAGTTCGGCGAGTCTGTCGCTGTCTCTAAACAACAGCTCAAAAGTTATGTCGCTTAAAGACAGATGTCTCAGCGACAGTTGCAACAGCTCTTGAATACTGCCTTGGCGAATCAGCTCAACCGCCCTTTCGGCTTGAGCTACTACGTCTAGTAGCGGCATACTACCACTCCAAAACGCTTTTTATTTGCTCGTCGTGCTGTATGGTTTGTGCGCGAATAAACAGCGCAATATTCAGCTTCTTGATTAGCAGTATAACAGCACTGCCGTAGTTATCATGTGCAATGTCTACGTCATTTAGGTCTCTGTAGAGCACTGCCCCGACTACTGCATTGTTGTCTATTCTGACGCTCACTCTGCTTGAGTTTCCGTACGGCACTGCTCCGAACTTATGAACAAGCTTAGCGTAGTCTATGCGGTAGTTAACGCGAGTGAGAGATTCAGACAGCACCATTCCGTTGAGCTCAACTACAACGTTGTTAGAGAATAAGAGCGCACGCAGTGAAGACAAGAGAGACGTGCTGTCTTGTGTAATCGGTATCAGCATATATCCGACGCGCCTGTTGAGGTAGTACACGTAGCCTACATTGCCGAATACAGCACCGTCTAGATGCTTGACGTCTCTTACGCGCAGTACTCTAATCCTCTCGCCTAGTGCTGACAGCGAGTTAACGCCGAATACTGGGAGGTAGACGCTGTAAGCACTGCCGTCACTGCCCAATTCGACTAGCTGAGTTATTTGCACTGTTCTGTCTCTGTACAAGTAAACTGCATACTTGACTCTGTCGCACGAAATTGAGGCTATTCCCGAGAAGAAGTGCAGGCGGTCGCCCTCATAAACAGTATACTTGCGCAGTAGTTTGCTTCTAGGAGGGCAGGTGTCAATGACTATCATGGTAGCCTCACTAGGTCTTCAAGCCTCCTCTGAATGTTCTCGAATTTGTAGTTCATGATATTGCGGTATATGTAGCCAAAGTTAGTAAGCCATACAAGCGTATACACTACGTTGTACTTTATCATCTCTGGTATGAATACTGCACGTGGGCGAGATGATTCTCTGTCATAGGCAGATGCATCATACTCAACCCAGCTTGTCAGAGTGTGCGTGTATGGCGTATAGAGCTCTACGCGAAGCGGAATTGCCGGCAGGTAGACGGCTGTGCGCGGGTCATCAAGCGGAGAGAGCATGAAGAGCTTAACAACGCCCAGCATCGGCACTTCTATGTCTGACACTACTTCATACTTAGCCTTCCTCAACAGCGGCTCTAGTTTTGTTATATAGTTGGGAGTGTAGTACAGAACTGTGCTTCTGTCGCGAGGCTCTAGCTCATATCCTGTTATGTTGTCAAGCCTGTAGACAACAGACTTAGTATACGGCGCTATGTCTACCAAGAAGGCGTGTCTAATGTCGTTGCCGACAGTAAGCTTTACTCCTCCAATGCACAGAGTGGACAGTAAGCTTGTCTTAGTGAACTCAACGCAGTCTGAGTCAAGGCTGACTGACACTCTGCCTCTGTATCTGTTGACAATTATTGAGAAGTCATACTTGTCACGTGATGGACAGTTGTGTCTGATGCACGGCGCTACTTTCAGCTCATATATGTCTGTTTTTTCGTACTCGCTACTTATGTGCTCTCTGACTTCAATGTAGCCGTTCTTAGCCACGTTAATCAGAACCTGTCTTATTAGCGCCGATATAACAGACGTGGGCTTGAACTTGTACAGCGCTGAGTACAGCATTATTCCCCGACAATTACCATCTTGTCGTTTTTAACTGCGAGAGTAGATGACACCTTAACGCCGATTATAAACGCAACATCGACTTGGTCAATATAAGTGCGCAGTATGTGCTCATATCTTGCATTTGGGGAGGAGTAGGTCATAATACTGCATATCGGCGCTTGGCTCCACTTACCGTCTTTAATTACGGCGTAGTCTAACGGCGTAATTAGTAGCGCTGAAAGCGAGTGCTGTATGCGTGGCATAGACTCGGGCACGTACAGCATGCTGTTGGTAATATCATACACGCTGTCTGCCATCTCAATAGTTATGCGCTCTATATCGCTGAAAGAGTCAAACACGTCGGGATAGGGAACGTCGTAGAACAGCGAGTAGAGAACTGAGTACGCGACGTGCGACGGCACAACTGAAACTCCTGACGTCAAGCTGTACTCTGCGTTTTTCGTTTTGACCGTTATTTTTTTCGGTTTCATGGGGAAAAAGGGGAAAAAGGGGTTTTTAAATTTTTCGGAGAGTTGCTACTCAGTTTCGATTAATGACAGCAATCGCTTGCTGAGCTTCTCAGCGGTGCGGATTACTTTAGCGGGTGTTTTTCTGCACTCTTGCGATGACAGGTCTAGTACTTCAACTTCTCCGTTGTAGTATGCGTATGCGTAAACATCATATGAACAGCCGTTGTATTTAGCCACAGCCTCTATTGAGATGTATTCGTCGTAGAAATAAGCAGTACCTTCGAATTTAACTCCCTTTATGTTCGCCTTTATGTGCTTTTTATCAATGTAGCCAGTATGGCGCAACAAATAATCAGTTCTGCTGTCGCCGGGAACGTAGTAGTAGCCGTAAGGCTGTATTTGCAACGCGACCTCCTCTCCTGTAAATACGTCAATGACTAAGCCGTTTCTGACTTCTTCAACCTTCCCAACAGTAGTTGAGTTAGTGAAGTATGAGGCGTATATGTATGCGCCGTCTATGCTCTGCCTGTACAGCGGTGAGTGCTGACGCGCAATTATAAACCTCTCAATGCCTGAACTGCCCACTGCGAAATAGCCTATTGCAAACGAGCCGTATACTTTAGACAGGGCGTTTGCGACTTCTGCTGTCGGCGACTTATACACCGGCATCAGAGCGCACAGTATTTCCTCTGTGTCTGTCTGAGTTAGCTTAGTTGTGCACAGCGATGAGTGCACTATTCCGTTGTGTACCACTACGTGAGTTATGCCGTCTTGCACGCGCACTATCGGGTGGTTGTTGCGGTTGATTGATGGTGAGCCATGCGTGGCGGCCCTAGCGTGGCCCAGCGCATACATTATGCGCAAAGAGTGTCTGTCCACGTAGTCTTTTATTGCTGGAACAAACTCAGTAGCTCTTATTGGGGCCTTTGCATAGAGCACTCTGCCGTCATGCAGTAGCGCGAATATGCCAGACGCGTCTCTGCCCCTAGCCTCCTGC
>WUQR01000072.1 GCA_009889515.1 Nitrososphaerota archaeon | reverse complement strand
CTACCGCGACTCGTGGGGATGTGCCGTGTATAACACAGCCCAGGGCACTTACACTGGCTTCCTCCCAATGCCCTATTTGTTACTAGGCACTACTGACTTAGCCATAGGGCCCCTCCCCGCAGGGGCCCGGGTGACTGTATACGAGCTATACGTCGAGGGCTACAGAAGGCCGGAATTCAACAGGCCGTGGTCGCCAGCTATTTACGACTCCACTTGGCTAGACGGGACATTTGTGATAAATAGCGTGTTGAAGGCGGAAACTTATATTTATACTAATCTGAGGACGGGGCAGTTCACCGATGTATATATAAGACTAGCTCTCTCGCCCATAGTAACGCCAAATGGCGTAGTGCCGTTATCGCCTGGCGAGCATATAATTCATTACTACATCTACGCAACTGGCTTATCTCAACCAGACAAGAGCGATGCCGTTGAGGGCAGGCAGGAGACACTAGTCGATAAGCTATTGCCAATAGTGCGACGGATAAACGCCATCTTATCCGCGTTGGGTTTTGTAATAGACAGGACGGTGCAAGATGCGCCTAAAAAAGTGGCGTATAAGGTGGTGACTTTCGCCGGCAGAGTCACAGAACAAGCTCTCTCTTCAGCTAAGACTAAAGTAGAGGTCTACCCGAATTACGTCCGGATAAACGTGGGGTGGGAGGAGACAAAAAACGCTGTCATCGTATCCATAAGATATTCTATGATTGCGAGAAGTGATCTAAAGACAGATATCGGCTGGTTTAAGTCGCCGTATACTACTATTTCAAACAATCTGTTTGCCTCATCAAATGCCTATTCTATAGGGTTTATACAAGGCGTAGACATCTATCGCACGTGGTACTGTCTGTATCAGGATATTTCTCCAGGTACGGTGTGTGATGCGTCTACATATAGGTAGAGCTGGGGCGTCGACCGTATTGCTGTACTTATTGAACTTACCTCTTTTCTTCTCCAATCCCCTTTTTTATCCCCCGCTTTTCTCTCTAGGCGCGGCTTCGTATCACACGGCGTTTTTCGGCCTCTATACACTCTGGGGGTGGGCCTTATATGTTGGATCTTTCGTACTGGCGGCGCTAGTCCACCCGGCGCTTGGCGTCTTTTTAGCTTTTGTGGGGGGCTTTTTCGTGGCGCTGGCGTTGGGAAGCGGCAAGCGGAGGCTCCTTTCCCCATTTCTATATTTAGTCCTCTACTTCTTGTTGACCAACGCGCTGACGCTGGCCTCGTTGTTTATGCCCTTCGTGGTGGAGAGGGAGGAGGTGCCCGACCCCGCCCACGCGCCTCTCTACTTCGTGTACTACCTAGCGCTTCACTGGGCCTTCGGCCGCTTGGTGAGGCCCAGCACGGTTGTTAGCTCTGCCGCGAGGCTCTACAACGCGGCCTCCTCTCTGCTTAGGGTATTGCGAAAAACTGATAGCTTTCGTGAAGGGCCCGGCAAGAGGGCTGTT
>WUQR01000071.1 GCA_009889515.1 Nitrososphaerota archaeon | reverse complement strand
TATACCTTATAGCGATCCATACGTAGCCCCTCCTATGTGTTTATATATTTAATGTAGGGGAGGATTAGGTGTTCGTGTACTTGTCGCGGCGGTATGTTAAGCTTAACCGAATACTGGCCCATCGGCGTGCCGCCGAGTTTAGTCAGCTCGTACGCGGCTAGCCCGACGACGCAACTGCCCTGTCCGCATCTAACTACGATTTTATACGGCGGAGGGGGATATATGTGAGCTATTAACGTTCCCCGGCTGTGGTAACTCTTGACCTCCACGGCCATCCGCCCCGCCTCCATCACTGGGATGAAAGTCCTGGGGTGGAAGTTCTTAGCCCCCACTTTAGCCGCCTCAACTGCCTCCTGCACGGACAACAGCGGCAATACATAGGCCTCTTGCACCTCCCTGGGATCTGCCGTCATTACGCCTGGGGAGTCTGTGACTAATACCACTTTCCTAGCCCCCAGCTCTTTGCCTATATAAGTGGCCGTGTAGTCGCTGCCGCCCCTCCCCACTGTGGTGAACCTGCCTTCTTTATCCCTCCCAATAAAGCCAGTGACAACGGCAACTGCGCCGGATTGTGACATCTCCTCCTTATGCTCCAGTGCAATTGGCTCGGCGTTTCCGTAATTGCTGTCTGTGAGCACCGGCGCGATGAAGAGCTGGGCCTTAATCCCCATTTTCTCAAGAACTGCGTGCAGTATTGTAGCGGAGAGCCTCTCGCCAAACGACGCGAAGTAATCCGCAGACCACGGCGTGTGTGGAAGCCTTAAGGCATGCTCCAGCTCTCTCAAAATGGGGGCGATCCTCTCCTCCACGCCCAGCACCCTGGCGATGGAGATGTGCCTGTGCGCCAGCTCCTCGTATAGCAAAAAGCTCCTGGTCTTTTCCAGTTGCAACAACAAGTCTGTAACGCCCTTTACCGCAGATACCACCACCACAGGTGGCTCGCTGTAAGCGGCTATAAAGCGAGCGGCCTGCGCGAAATCAGCGGCGGAGCGCAGGAGAGAGCCGCCTATTTTAACAACTAGTTTCATTTTTCTAAGAGCTCTATCAGCTCGTCTGCGTTTCTCACCTCCTTAGCCGCTATTTCTATAACGTCGGGGTCTTTCAGCGCATGGCCTGTTACCACGGCCACGGCAATTCCCCTTATATTTAACTTAATCGCCGCGGCTATCGAGGCGGCGCCTGCGGGCTCTGCCCCTATGCCGTCGCGAGATGCCAAGAGCCTCTGCGCCTTTAATATCTCACCGTCAGACACTTTTACGAAAAAGCCGCCTGACTCCTTCACGGCCCTCAGCGCCTTGGGCCAGTTTATAGGCCTGCCGATTTTAATCGCC
>WUQR01000070.1 GCA_009889515.1 Nitrososphaerota archaeon | reverse complement strand
TCCCAGTGGCTCGCCGGGAGGAATATTAAAGGCATAGCCCCCGACTTGGCAAACAGGAGAGTAAACATCGTCGTGTTCAGAGTAGCCGGGAACGGACTACAGCCGGCAAACGTGACGACCAGTCTCCCAATGCCGGACATATTTGCAGACATATTGACGAGAGTCCTGTCCTCTTAAACTCCCCTTTTTCCGCCGTACTTTTTCCAAGCTTCGCTCTGTGGTATTCCGCCCGCCTTGTCATTTTCTCTAATGGCTGTACTCTACGGCAACAGGCTCTACCCAGTGCAGAAAGCCGTTAAAGCTGTCTACTATGTCAGGCAAGGCGGCGCGAGAATACAACGCGGGGTCGATGCCCTGGCTCTAAACGAAGAGAAAAAATTCGCGGTGATTGCAGAGGCCATGTGGGCAGAGGTAAACCCGGGGGAGGTGCTCCCCAAGCTGAAGGAGGCCGCGCGCCACTTAATCCCCCCAGGCTGGGAGGTGAAATACGCCATATTCGCCAGGCACATAAAGGGGGAGGCGCCGGCGGATTTATACCACGTCCAGGCGTTGATACAAACGCGGATAAGCCCACGGCGCAGGTTTAAATCTCTCTATTTGAGGCTTGGGAAGACCACTGCGAGCTTATGACGAGCAATGGACAGTAGTCGCGCTATTGGCTAGGCGTTGCGAGAATTTAAAAGCGCTGATAGTTGAAAATACCACATTCACTCTGCCCTCTATTCGTGCCAACTTGTTAATAGCGCTAAAGCATAGAGCGCACAAATCGCTTATACATGTCGGCATGTTTGAGGTATCAGCTGGGGCACTCGAGGGGGGTCGCCCTAACCACTCCTAGCCCCATCCCGCGACCAGAACCGATATTAAAAGCCTCGGCAAAGCGTAGCGTTTTCCACATATCTGCTAGTCGCCTCTTCCCGAAGGCGCGGTATAACGCCCAGCCGACGAAGCCCCTCGCGATCCCCCCGTTTGGGAGCCGTACGGTTATGATGCACCTCCCGGGGCATCCAAAATCCGTGAGAGCCACATAGGTGTGGACCCAGCGGAGGAAAGGCGCCCCAAGCCTCAAGAGGCCCAGCTCTCTGCCGTATTTAACAGCCGATTTAAAGACGGAGAGGGGGCGCGGCAAGAAGTCAAATATAGCGCGTTTTCTCTTGTACAAGGGCTTCACGGCGAATCTTAGCGGTGTGAGGAACTCAAGCTTGAAACACCCCGTCTGGGGGGTGGGCTGAGAGAAAACGTCGTAGAACTCCAGCTCCTCCACCACAACGCGCCTGCCGAATAGCGTATAGCCTTGCATGATTTTTGCTATGAACTTCTCCGCAAGCTCCCTCCCGGCGAAAGACACGCGGAACTCCAACAAGTCTCCGGGAGCGACCATGGCTTTGTCAACCGCGGGCCTCCCCCCTACGAAGAATGGCGTTACTGAAAACGGCTTCGGCTTGGCGTCGTGAAGCTCACGGCCGAGGAGAGATACTACAAGCGACTCCACTACAGTCCCCGTGAAGCCCAGCAGAGGAATCGCCTCGGGCGACCTTCCCCGCACCACGACGACGGACACAGCACTCAACAAGCCTATCTATAAAGTGTTTACTGCCATAAGCAACATGCCTAACATTGCGCTTTTAGCGTCTTTCTTGCTACGTAATCGGCACTACTCTCACGCTCTCCTCTACATAGTTGCATGATACATCAACATTCTGTCAATGTTGTACAAAACTCACGCAAAATTCAAGACAGTCTGTGCATTAAGTCAACTTCGATTTCTCAGCGTCGAAAGATCTTGATTAATTACGGCAACTAACCGTTAAAATGCTACGACGAGTTGATTCGCAGATCCCCACCACTGTTATATCTGAGTTTCTCCAGTTTAGTCGCACTGTATTTATTATTAATCTTTCAGAAAACTTGCAGTTAACCTTATCTTACCTGCAGGGGTTAAGATATATAAGCTGGGGTAAGCTGTTTGCTATGTCCGCGAAAACCCCAGAGGAGACGAGCGAAGACGTAGTGGCCCGATTCGCCGATAAGGCGCGTTACGTCGTCCACTTGGAAATGGCATACGACATAGTCGACGAGCTGGCTAGCTCACCCGAGCGCTATATAGAATCGATATACAAACTCTCGCGTCTAGCGGCAAAGGTTCTCAACGACGTCCAGAAGCGACTAGACGAGGGGGGCTTAAGTGAAGAGGATCAGTCTACCTTGGAGGGCGTAAGGCGTAGCCTAGAGAACTGGGCGCTTGCCCAGGAAGAGTTTATTAAATATCTAATCAATAAGGAAGCCCTTAGGGGCGAGGTGAAAAGGTTTGCCGCGCTCGCAGTGGCGCCGAGCTATCGCGCGATAAGGGCCAAGCAAATAATGGAGAGAAAGGGGGCCGGGCGTTAGGCCATGGTCTACGTCAGAGTGACGGCCCGGGTGGAGGTGCAAGTTAGCGCGTTGTCCGGTCTTGGCGCTATCGGCAATTACAACCAGGTGGCAACCGCGAGAATCCTCCACAACGGCGCCTTGTATGAAGTGCCGGTGATCACGGGCAACGCCTTGAAGCATTGGCACGCCGTATATGCCGTAGAGGCCTATCAAGCTTTAGGGGGGAATATGCTCAACGAGCTGTGCAAGAGGGGGATTGGGCTCAGAGGATTCACTGTCAATTCCACGCTAAAAAATCCCAAACCAGTAACGGACGAGTGCGAAGCGCTGAAGGACTTCTGCAATGATCTTCACGGCTTCTTTTCCCCGCAAGAGAAGAAACCCGTAAAGCGCGACTCTTTGGTGAAGATCTCTTTCGCTGTGCCGGTGCTCGAGGAGGAGAACCTCAAGGCAGTGGCTAAGTTCGCAGTACAGCACAACCGCGTGGTGCCCCCTACTGTCAACGTGAAGCAGAAGGAGGGTGAGGGCATGATGTTGTTTAAACAGGAATACGGCACTGGCCTCTATGCATTCGCCCTGAGGATGGACTTGGCCCATATAGGGAATCCCCTTTTCGATGAATGCAATGCAGAGTTCCAGTCAGATGAACGGAAGAGGAGAGCAAAGGCGTCTGTCTTGGCATTATTACCCTTGCTGACAGGCGCGGGCTCGAAACAAGCGAGGGCTCTGCCTATAGTGGCAGTTAGGGAAGTTTTGGTCGCTGTATCCGAGAAGCCTATGCCTAACTTAATCCACGCAGTGTATCCGGATTACTGTGAGACATCTATCGACACAGTGGGCGCCTACTTAAATGGGATAGGCAACACAGCCAAATTCTACTACTATGGAGGTAGGTGTAACGCTGACAAGGTCGGCAATAAAATAAACTTTAAGAAGGTGGGTTCATTACATGAATTGATAGACGCCGTTATTAATGACGTGCAGAGCTGGATTAGATGAATATCTTGCTGGTGAAGTTAAGGTTGCCTTTGTTTTCAATTAAGCATTACGAGACGTATCAAGTCGCCGCTACGCTTCCATTCATTCCGCCGTCCACAGTGGTGGGGGCGCTTGTCCAAGCCGCCGCCCGTGGAGGGCTCTGTGAGGGGGATTGTCTCGCGGAGGTACGCGGCTGGATCTATAAGGCAAGGGACGTGGCGGCGCCCACGGTCAAGTTCCCGGTGGTGTTAAAAAGGGCTAGGGGGGTGCTGGAGGAAGGGAAGCTACCGCTGTCTGGCGAGGAGTTAGGAGGTTATTTTGATGCCATGGTTAGAGAATACGCTTACGTAGCGGAAAAAGCAGTCCTTGTGGTGCCCAGCGCCGAGGCGCACATAGGTAGGCTTGAGAAGGCCTTATGGTTATTGGAGAGGGTTGGCGATACGGAGTCCTATGTCTCTGTGAGGGGGGTGGAAGTGCTTAACGCAAGACCG
>WUQR01000069.1 GCA_009889515.1 Nitrososphaerota archaeon | reverse complement strand
TAGAGCTGGCCAGGGCAAGGGCGAAAACCGTTGGCCAAGTGGACTTCGCGTGTATAGAGAGGCTGGGGGAATTCGCGGCGAGCACGGCGGAATACGCCTTTGAGCTGTACTACCGCATTGCCCTCATGAAATACGGCTTAAATGAGGCGTTAAAGCTACACCCGCTCAGCCCAAGGCCTGAGGCGTACTTCAAGGCGTGGCAAGCCGCCTCGAAATTTAGGAGCATTGCCTGGGAAATGACAACGTACTCTGGCTCTGTCTTATACGACGTGGCAAACGTGGCTGCAAAGGCGATGAGATTAGAATACGCCATAAGAGTTGTCGATAACATAGACGACGACTTAGGTCTCTTACTAGAGGATTACTTAAAGGGAAGTATAAACGATGAGGAAATCGCTAAGAAAGTGGAGCAAGAACTGGCAGTAGAAAAGCCGCCTTTGAAAATTGCCGATCTCAAAAAGTTAGCCGCTGACGTTGAAGAGTGTCTAGGCCCCGAGTACGTCCTCCCCACAATTCAAATGGCGCGGATGATTTACGAAGAGAGTTAATGTACAACAGGCTTTTTTTCCTCCTCATCTCCGTCGAGGGAAACGCCCTTATCACCGGCCTGCCGGGGACGGGGAAGACCTCGTTGATCAAGTGGTCTCTCCGGGACATTCCGCCTGACTTCGCCGTTATTGTGTACGACACGGCGGGGGACTTCCAGACCCATGGCTTGTGCGACTACGCCGACAAATACCCGGTAAATCCCCTAGATCTCCCTTCAGCTCGTGTGGTGGAGATACTGGAGGAGAGCCTCGCGGCCACATACGGCGAGTATCCATATTTGCTCACTCCCGCAATGGCCGAGTTATTGTTTAGGGCAATTGAGAAGGGCTTCTCCACGCTGGGCGAGATTAGACAGCGCATTGTAGAAATTGCCGAATCGCACGAGATGGACACGGCGTATGCAGTACGCCGTAGGCTCGTCCACTTCGACGGGCCGCAATTCGAGAGGACCGATATCCCCATTAAACACGGCCGCTCCACCTGTATAGATATCTCCGGCCTCGACAGAGTGGGGAGGCTGGCCTACGTCTTAACGCATCTTGAACTTACGAGAACGGCGAAGAACGTCATATATGTCATAGACGAGGCGCATAGGTTTCTTGCCTTTGCCTCTCGCTACTCTCTGCTTACAGACCACCTGAGAACTGGCAGAGCGCTGGGCCGCTTTTTCGTGTTAGTCTCCCACAGCTACCGCGAATTCACGCGCCACCTCGGCTACATCAAGCTTATAATCCGCTTCCCAGACTGGGATTTAGACGAGTCGAGGACTACGCCGCTACAGCCGTCTGAGGCGTTAGTCACCATCAGGGCGGCATCGCTCCGCTCTATGGAGGCGTTGGGCAAGTACATACCGTTACGGGGGACGTGGGGGCAGTTCAGAATGACCGTGCCCCCATATGCGCCGTGATCCGCTCAAGGAGGCCGTGGAGAAGCTGAGGGCTGACTTCCCCGGCAAGTCTTACTCGTGGATTAAACGGGCTTTGCTGAGGCTCGGCGACGTGAAGGAAGTGCGCGACGACCTCTACCTCGTTGAGGGAAGGAGGGAGCTGGGCGACTGGAAGCCGTTGTATCAAGTGTGGCTCTCCCAGAGGGAGGGGAAGTGGTACTGCACTTG
>WUQR01000068.1 GCA_009889515.1 Nitrososphaerota archaeon | reverse complement strand
TTCTTCCCCTTCAGCCTAGTGACGTCAACGCCGTCGTATATGATGGAGCCGGATGTTGGTTCTAGGAGTCTGAGAATCATTCGGCAGAGCGTCGTCTTCCCTGAGCCGCTCTCGCCGACAAGCGAGACTATCTCACCCCTGTCAACCCTCATTGAAACATTCTTCACAGCCTCTATCCTGTGTCTGCTGAAGAGCCCTACTGTGAAGACCTTACTCAGATTCTTGACCTCTAGCATCTCTCAGCCAGCCACCTCCGAGTGGTGTAGGAAGCACGCAACTCCCCGCCCCTCACCAAGAGGTACAAGCCTCGGCTCACTCCTCCTGCAAATATCCATTACGTATGGGCAGCGGGGATGGAATCTGCAGCCCTGAGGTGGCATTATCAGGCTGGGAGGTTCGCCCGGAATTGTTACAAGCCCCCTCTCGCGGCTCTCTGGCTCAGGAGTCATCACAGAGTACATCAGGGCCTTGGTGTATGGGTGGAGAGGATTGAAGAAGACGGAGTCGGCGGGCCCATATTCTACTATCTTGCCAGCATACATTATGTAGACGTGGGAGGCCACCTGCCTTAAGACTGGAAGCTCATGCGTAACAAACAATATACTATCGATTATCCTGTTCCTCTTCATATCCAGCATCATTTTCAATACCTGCTTCTGGGTCGAGACGTCAAGCGCCGAGGTAGGCTCATCGACGATAAGCAGCCTTGGGTTTAGGAGCGTCGATATAGCTATTATGACCCTCTGCCTCATGCCCCCTGAAAGCTCGTGTGGATACTTGTGGATGCTGTCGGTTGGGAGGTTCAGTTCTTCAAGCCTCCTCTTGCATAGGGAGACAACCTCTTGATCGGTCGCGGGTGTATGCTGTGTTATGGCGTCCTTGACCAGCTCGATTATGCGCTTGGTGGGGTTGAGGGCGTTTAGAGCAGATTGTGGGACGTAGGAGACTTTCACCCCCCAAATCTTCTTTCTAACCTCCTCCCTACTTACCGATAGGAGGTCGACACCATCTAGTAGTACTTTGCCTGACTTCACCCGCAGCGGCGGCCTAATATTGGCTAGCAGTACATTGACGAGCGTGGACTTACCGCACCCCGACTCTCCCGCCAGACCCACCACGGCGTCCCGGGGAACTTCTATGTCGACGCCATCTACCGCCCTAACCTCCCCTAGCCGCAGAAAATACGACGCTCGGAGACCGAGGCCTAGGAGCAAGGGCTCCGACATCTAGCTCCCTCGCAGTCTCGGGTTGAAGTACTCGTCCAACGCAGTAGCTATCATCAGGAGGGAAGCAGCCAAGGCCACCAACGTTGCTCCAGGCGGGATGAACCACCACCAGAGCCCCCTCCTCACAGCCTCCAAGACCTGGGCCCAGAAAAGTATGTTTCCAAGCGTAACGCCCTGGGTGGTTCCGAGACCTATCATGCTTAAGCCAGTCTCAGCTATCATGGCGCCCGACATCAAGAGTACATAGGCCATGAAGATGTAGGACGCGATGTTTGGGAGTATGTCCCTGATGACTATCTGGAAGTCGCTTAGACCCGCCATCTTCGAGAGGTTGACAAACTCTCTATTCTTGAGGCTGAGTGTCTGAGACCTAACCGCCCTAGCAACCCAAGGCCAAGAAGTAACCCCGATAATAATGGAGACAAGCAGAGGATCTCTCCACTTGAAGTACGCAGCAACCAAGATCATCAACAATATCGAGGGGAGAAGGAGCACTATATCGGTCAGCATCATCAAGAGGTTATCGATAATCTTACCCTTATAGCCCGCCATCAATCCGATCAGAACGCCTATGAGGAGCGCTATCGCCGCAGCGGTAGCACCTATCTGGAGAGAGCCCCTAATACCTGCCATGAGCTGGGCGAGGACATCCTTGCCGTATGCATCGGTCCCGAGTGGATATAGACTTGAGGGCGGTGATTCTAGAGGCCCAACCACCGCAGTGGGCTGGACCGTATAAACTGTCGGACCTACAAAGCCTAGGGCAAAGACTGTCAAGAGGACTGCGAGGCTGGCGTCGAGTTTCTTTATGGTGAAGAGCTCGGGTGTGATAATCTTGGATACGCTTCGGAGCATCCTTCTCAGTCACCCACGTAGCTGACCCTGATTCTCGGGTCAATGTATGCGTAGAGGATGTCCACTATCAGGTTGGCCGCGAGCAGTGTTGAGACAAGGATTATGAAAGTTCCCTGAATCAGGGGATAGTCCAGTGTGGAGAGGGCCCTAAACAATAGGTAACCGGTGCCCGGGTATGAGAAGACGAGCTCAGTTATCAGCGCCCCACCCATAACCGTACCCATCGAGAGGGCGAGACCAGTAATCTGCGGGAGGATGGAGTTCCTAAACACGTAACCCAGTATTTTCTTGTCGCTGAGGCCGAGAAGCTCGCTGTACTCAACATAGTCTGACCTGAGCTCATATATTACCAAGACCCTCATCCCTATCGCCCAGCCACCGATAGCCACGACAACGATTGATAGGAACGGCAGCGTATAGTGGTGTAGCATTGCAAGTATGAAGGCTGGTGTGAGAGATGGTTGCATTGCCGGCGGATATGCCCCCGCTACAGGGAATATGCGCGCCGTTACCGCGAATGTATACAGTAGAATCATGGCGAGCCAGTAGTATGGGACCTGTGAAAGCACGAGAAAGACCGGGAGGAGGGCATTATCAACCCTCGTCCTCCTCCGGTATGCGGCCCACGCGCCCAACAGGTTCCCAAGAACCCAAGCAACAAGAATAGCAGGGATTAAAAGACCAAGCGTCCAAGGAAGATAAGACGCTACAAGATCAGCAACCTTTCTCGGATAGAACGCGATTGAAGTTCCCAGATCTCCCACCATCAAGCGGGAGAGGAAGTCGAAGAGCTGCTCATGCAGCGGTTTATACAGTCCAAACTCCTCCATGAATTTCCGGTAGACTGCCTTGACCGTATCGGGGTTCGCTTGAGCCTGCTGGAATATCTGCGTGAGTAGTGCTGCGACTGGGTTGCCAGGAATAGCCCTCGGCAGCGCAAATATCACCAAGAGGAAGGCGAAGAAGGTGGCTATGATGAATAAGCCCTTTCTGAGTATGTAGATGATGAATGGGCTGATAGTGGGCATTCTCAACAACTTTATATTTGTAGCCGTATTTATGGGTTTTCAAAGAGATTATTTTGGAGGACTTGAATCCACACACGCCGAGGCCTGGTCCAACCAGCTCATCTAAGGGGCTTGAAGCGGTGAAGTGGCGGGGAAGGTTTTTCTCTCAGCGGCGACAATCTGGTGGTAAGGGGTATTCGGTTGATTAAGATTGGGCTGATAGGTAAGACAAACACTGGTAAGACGACGTTCTTCAACGCGGCCACCCTGCTCTCCGCAGAGATCTCAACATATCCATTTACCACTAAGGCTCCTAACGTAGGCTCGTGCTACGCTGTTACTCCTTGCGTGGATGTTGAGTTGGGGGTGAAGTGTAATCCTAGGAACTCGTATTGTAGAGAGGGGTGGAGGCATATTCCTATCGAGATAGTTGACCTTCCGGGCCTGATTAAGGGTGCGTGGGCTGGGAAGGGGCTTGGGAACCAGTTCCTCTCAGTCGCCGCACAGGCCGACGCCCTCCTCCACGTAGTGGACGCGTCTGGAAGTGTTGACGAGGAGGGAAGGCTCACAGAGCCGGGTAAAGGTAACCCGGTGGCCGATGTTTTCGACATAGAGGAGGAAATAGTGATTTGGCTGATGAAGATTATAGAGCGGAATCAGGATAGGATCTCAAAGACAATTAAGACTGGGAAGAGCCTGGCTGAGGCCCTCTCTGAGCCGCTCAAAGGTATGAAGATTACACAGCAGCACGTCGAGGAGGCCCTTGCGAGGAGCGGGCTCAAGGAAAAGGAGTTTGACAACTGGAGCATGATGGATGATAGGAAGTTCAGCGAGACGCTTAGGGAGGTGTCCAAGCCCACAATAATCATTGCCAACAAGATGGATATTGAGGGGTCGGAGAAGTTTTACAGAGAGCTTCAGGAGAGGTTTCCTGACAAGATAGTCGTGCCGTGCAGCGCGGAGGCGGAGCTCATACTGAGGCGGGCTGAGCAGAAGGGGTTGATCAAGTACCTCCCCGGCGAGGAGAAGTTCCAGATAGTAAACAGGTCTATGCTGACACAGCAGCAGCTCTGGGCCTTGGAGATGATTAACGAGCGGATACTGGGGAGGTATATGAGGACTGGCGTACAGTTCGCCATCAACACCGCGGTATTCAAGCTCTTGGGGATGAATGTGGTTTACCCAGTCGCGGACATCACGAAGTATGCCGATACGCGGGGGAACGTTCTGCCAGATGCTATACTCATGCCACCCAACTCGACTGTCAGGGACCTAGCCGAGAGGATTCACAAGGACCTGGCCAAGGGCCTCCTCTACGCCATAGACGCGAGGACAGGTCTCAGACTCCCCGCAGACTATAGGCTGAAGGATAGGGACGTGGTGAAGATACAGTCCGCGATGGCTCATGGGCACGGTTAGCCTCGAAGAGGTCAAGCGGGCAGCTCTAAAATGGGCTCTTAAAAACGCCTTCGATCACGATGGGAAGGCACAAGTCGGACCTGTCGTGTCTAAGGTTATTGCAGAAATACCGGCCGCCAAGAGCGTCGTGAGCCAAGTAGTCGAGGCCGTTAAGGAGGCTGTTGCATGGGTAAACTCGCTGGATTTACAGACCATCGAGGTCTCGCTGTCCGAGATAGCTCCACACCTCCTAGCAGAGAAGCCTAGGAGGGAAGTGGAGAGACAGCTACCTGACCTTCCAGCCGCTATTGAGGGTGCAGTGGTTCTACGCCTACCGCCTGAGCCGAGCGGCTACATGCACCTGGGACACGCATTCCACGGAATCATAAACTACCTCTACAGGGAGAGATATCGCGGATTCCTCTGGCTCAGGTTTGAGGACACCAACCCTAGGAAGGTGAGGGCCGAATACTACGACTCCTACAGGGAAGGGTATAGGTGGTGTGGCGTCAAGTGGGATGCGGAGAAAAACAACAGCGACGACATGGAGCTCTACTACGAGTACGCTAGGCGGCTGTTTGAGGGTGGACACCTCTACGTCTGCAGCTGCAGCAAGGAGGAGATGGCGAAGCAGAGGTCTAAGGGAGTGGCCTGTAGCCACCGCTCAATGGACACTTCATGGCACCTAGATAAGTGGGATGAGATGCTCTCAGGCGCAATGTCAGAGGGCGAGGCAGTTGTGAGGTTCGCGGGAGACCCTCAGAGCCAGAACACCGCCCTCAGAGATCCAGTCCTATTCAGAATAGTCGACCACCCACACCCCCTTAAGGGTGATAGATACATCGTCTGGCCCACCTACGACTTCGCCGTCGCAATCCAAGACGCTGTCTGCGGAGTCACACACGTCTTAAGGACGTCAGAGTTCATGTTCCGGGACGCCCTCCAAGACGCCATACGCGAGAGATTGGGGCTGAAGAACCCTGTCTACGTAGAGTACTCTAGGTTCGAGTTCGAGGGCACACCACTCTCTAGGAGGAAGATTAGGGAGCTGATTGAGCGCGGGGTCGTGGAGGGCTGGGATGACCCGAGGCTAGGCACAGTAACTTCGGCCAGGAGGAGGGGCATATCGCCAGAGGCATTAAAGGAGTTCGTCAAGTCCTACGTCGCCCTCACTCCCAGCAGGAAGCTCTACTCATGGGAGCTACTCTACGCAATCAACAGGAAGATACTGGACCCGAAAACACCTAGGCTCTTCTTCACACCGAGCCCGCGTAAGGTAATCATCAGGGAGGCTCATAGGAGACTCGTTACAGCACCGCTCCACCCGTCCACGGATATGGGGAGCAGGACCATCGAGGTTGGCGAGACCGTGTACATTCCGGGCAGCGACGCCGAGAACCTCAAACCCGGCGACAGGTTCAGGCTCAAATACTTTGTAAACCTCAAGGTCCTAGGCTTGGACGGTGATGCCCTTATCTGCGAGGCCGAGGAGGGAGGCCCCGAGCCTGGGCTTCAAGTGATCCAGTGGGTTCCCGAGGGCGCGTCAAAGCTGAGGGTGCTTATTCCGGACCAGCTCTTCCGCGGAGAGGAGCTGAACACCGAGAGCCTGAAGACCGTTGAAGGACTCGTCGAGCCATACGAGACCAAGATAGCCTTGGGAACTGTCGTCCAGTTTGAGCGCTTCGGCTACTGTGTGAAGGATGGACCAGGCCTATACATCTTCACCCACCGGTGATGCGCGCCTCCTTCTTGTTTATGAACTGTGTATGCCCCCTCTCACACGTGACCTGTAGATACTCGCCCTTCTCGAAGACGATCACCGCCTCCCTCTCCTCGCGGCAGATTATACACTTGAAAAATATCCTAGGCATAGGCACCCGCGGTAGGTTACACTGGCTTGAACGTTATCTTCCCGTCCCTGAACTCTAGGTCGAACTCCTCATTCACCTCGAGCTTGACACCTAGCAGGTCGTACTCCTCCTCGGTCAGAATCAGGGTTAGCTTTGGGAGGATTATGTCCCTTTGAGGTGGCACTAAGCCCATGCTCTGGAGCTGCGCCATGAGGCTCTGGAGTAGCCTCTGAGCCATTATATATTCCTCCGGACCGGTGCCTAGGGCGCTGGCCTGCTGGATCCTCCTGACCTCCACCAGCTCTATTATCTTGCCGGGCCTCCCGGTCTCGGGGTCGGTGTAGGAGGAGACCCTGTATACTCGCACTTTCAACTAGCTATTCTCACCCCTATTTCCCCCATAACTGGTCGCGGAAGGTCGCAGTCCGGTCACCACTACGTACTCTGATCTGATACGTATAAACCTTTACACTAACTTTAACCCTGCCAGATAGAATTAATTAGAAATAATTGAGGGATCTCGAGAGTTGACTGGCGGTTACCAGCCTGACAATATCTGGGAGAGCCATATGAAGCCTTAGCAATAGACCCGTAGGCGCCTTGAGCCTATGGCTCTCAGCGATAAGGGTCTCGGTGCCGGCATTCATACGGCTCTTTTCCCTCCATCAAGCCGGACCGCCAGCCAAGATCCTCCTGATAGTCTTTAGAATCTCGACCTGTTCTCGTGCTCTAATCTTCTGTTTTTTGTAGACGCTTATCGATAAGCTTTCCAACACTTTTTTCAGCCTCCCATTATAGTGGCCTCGATTGTGCTGATGACGACCCAAATAGCTTAAGATCTTACGAAGACCTCTACCGAAGTCAATGTGTAACAGAATATCTGCGAGAGCTGCCCTCCCATAAAAACTACCGTAGGAGAGTTTGAGGGCGTCGCAAACTTTATTATAGCTTGATATTGCTTTCTCAGCTACCTTATTTATTCTTCTGGCGAGCCGTGCTTTCTCTCTCCGTATAATAAGTTGAGCTTCCTTGAAGGCTTTAGACTTTCCATTTAATTGCTGCATCATTTTCAGAAGCTTCAAACATTTGTTATATTCAACTATTAGTTCCCTTAGTTTTATTTCATCTTCGCATATCTCATGGTAATAGGTGCTGTCTATCATTGACAAAATCTTCGCATCATTTTCATGACTCTTTTCAATGTTGTTTGCTCTTCTCAGCCGAGGAAGGATATCTGTCCTCTTTAAGACGAACACCCTTACCCCTCTCTTCAAAAGTTCTTGAACTTCGTCGTAGATTGCTCCAAATAGAGTGTCTACGTAGACCTCATCTCCTTTCTCAGCCGGAATATCCGTTAAACTACCGAGCCTCCTAATTCCTTGGCCGTCGTATACTACGTGGTGTCTCCTCTTTGTGTCTATGTGGACGTCCACAAAATATCTTCTGACTGCTATCCCGGACGCATATAAAGCCTCTTGCATGACTAGCGAACCCACTGCCGAGCGGTTTATAATTTTTAAGAGACCTCGCCGAAAGTATCAAAGAACCTGCACGGTATAGATTGGCCTGCATTGGTCAAATTCCCTCGCAAAAAGTCGTGTGGCATGACCAAGCGAGCCTGATTTATTTGGGGATTGAAATAGAAGAAGCTGTGCTGGAGTTTCTGAGACTGATTGTGGAGGGAGGGATATGAGGGGGTGTGGTTGAAAACCTCAGGCTGTAATACTCCCGGTGGAAGAATCTAAGTGGGTTAAGATCAGACCGGCCGATAGTTTGAGGTAGTGATATTGCGGCCGAGCCGAGGTAGGAAACATCATTTGGCTCTTACCCTCATTCCTCCGCCTCCTCACCAATCTCCTCGAGCTCCTCTACGTATCTCTGATACTCGTCGGGTGTTAGGAGGCTCTCCAGCTCTTCCTTGTTCTGGAACTCGAGCTTTACGATCCATCCCTCCCTGTAGGGCGACTCGTTTATGACCTCCGGATTGTCTAGGAGCTCCGTGTTTACTTCCACTACGCGGCCTGAAATGGGCGAGTATAGGCTTGTGCTGGCCTTTACGGATTCCAGCGTGGCTAGGGGCTGCCTCTTCTGGACCCTTGTGTTAATGTTGGGGAGCTCGACGTAGATTATCTCCCTCAGCTTCCTCTGGGCGTAGTCGGTTATTCCTATCACGGCGTATTTCTTCCCCTCAAGCCTCACCCAGCTGTGATCCTTCGTGTAGAGGCAGTCCTCAGCCACCTGATAACTCCTCTCCATCCCCTCACCGTTGAAAACCAATCAACCATACTCATAATTAAACTATAAGCACGTATCGTCTCCGCGGAGGAGCCCCTGGTATCAATATAATGGGGCTGGGAAGCTGAACCCGTTAACGGTGAACTCGTACTCCCAGGCTATCCCGAGGAGCGTATAGTCGCTCCCAGGCGGTCCGATGAGCTGGGCGCCGTGGACAGGCCCCCCTCCGGCTGGCTTGACGGGTATTGAGATGGCTGGGAGACCGGCTAGGTTTGCCAGGAATGTTAGGGAGATCATTTTTGCCCTGAGCTCTGCCCGCTCCTGGAGGGACATCCCCTCGACCAGCGAGATCTTGGGTGCGGCTATGGGTAGGGTGGGGGTGGCTATAGCGTCTAGGCTTGTGAAGAGGGCTGCGGCCTTGGCTGATATCTTGTCCCTCTCCCGGAGGGCGGTTATATATTCGACGGCCGTGACTCCTAGGCCGGATGCCAGGTTCTCCCTAACCTCCTCGGAGTAGAGATGGGGCCTCGTCTCCAGCCAGTTCTTATGGACGGCGGCAGCCTCGGCGCCTCGTATAGTTCTCCAGTGGCGGAGGGATGGCTGCACCCACGGAAGCTCCAAGTCTAGGATCTCTGCGTCGAGGTTTTCGAGGGTCTGGAGGAAGGAGTTGAAGGCCTGGGAGACCGGGGGTTCGAGGTTTTCTTCGAAGAGGTTCCAGGGGACGCCTATCCTGGGCCTGGTGGGTGCTGGTGGGGGGATTCGGGGTGGGGCTGGTGCCTGGGGCTTGGCTAGGGCTAGGAGGGCTGCTGAGGCGTCCCAGGCGCTTCTAGCGAGGATTCCGACCTCGTCTAGGCTCCATGAGAGGGGGAAGACGCCCGTAGTGCTTATGAGACCTCTGCTGGGCTTGAGGCCTAGGACCCCGCAGAGGGCTGCGGGTATCCTTACAGAGCCGCCCGTATCGGTGCCCAGTGCTATTCCTGCGAGCCCGGCTGCGACTGCCGCGGCCGAACCTCCGCTTGAGCCCCCGGATATAAGCTCGGTGTTCCAGGGATTCCTCACGTGGCCATAGTGGATGTTTAGATTTGTGGTGCCTGCGGCGAACTCGTGTAGGTTTGTTGTGCCTAGGACTATCATTCCGGCCGTGCGGGCCCTGTGGACACACTCTGCGTCACGCTTCGCCTTCTTGGCGCCGAGGACCTTGGAGCCGGCTGTCATGGGTAGGCCCTCGACAGCGATCATGTCCTTGACCGCCAGTGGTGCTCCGTGTAGGGTGGACCTGGGGCCTCGCCTCTTGAGCTCTGCGTCCGCCTCCCTCGCCGAGGCTAGGGCCGCCTCATCTGAGACTGTTATGTACGCCCTTAGTGTTGGGTTAAGCTCGCCGATGCGCTTGAGCATGTGCGTGACTATTTCCTCGCAGGTGAGCCTGCCCGTACCTAGGGCTAGTGAGAGCTCCCTGAGGGTCTGTATAGGCTGCATCCCTCTACCAGTAGTAGGCTGGCTGCCTCTCCGGCCTCCTCCTGAACCAGCCGATAACGACCGAGGCGATAGTCACGGCGATAACGGTGGCAGAGAAGCCTATCACTATCGTCCTCGCCTGAGACTCTGGGAACGGGGGCTTAAACTCAACCTGCGTCTCGGGCTTGGGCGGCTCGCTCAAAACAACATCCACAGTATATGATACGTCTGGCACATCGGATCTCAAGAGCTGTACGTCGATCAGCAGTCTCCCATCCTTGACTGCTTTGCTGAAGCTGGTCGAGATTGTGGCTGGCTCACCGGCCTTTCTCGATGCTGCTGAGACGAGGGCTGCGCCGTCCTCAGACCTCAGGACGACCAGCAGTGTGGCGCCCTTGGGCGGTGTTACGGTTATGTTTATGCGGCTGTTCGCCGGAGCCTCGACCGGGAGGGCGTAGATGTCTGACGTGTCCCTTCCACCATAGAGCTCAGCCCCCTTCTCAGTCTCCTTGACGATGTTGGCCGAGAGGTGTCCGGCAAAACCGAGAGACTGCCCCTGACTTATCTTTGGGAGCTCAGGCAGTGCTTCAGCCGAGTAGACGTCGCCCGGCGCGTCTCCGATGTTGAGAGTGAAGGACTCTTCCATGCCTGGACCTGACTTAACGACGACTCTGCCCGCGTCCACTGCTTTACTTACGCTTACTGAGACTCTATACCCCACTACTGACGGCGCCAAGCGGTTTGCAACGCTGGTGAGGATAACCCTAAGATTTGTGTCGGAGCCCGATACATACCAGTTGTAGCTGTAGGCCTTGGATCCGCCCGTTGGAAGGACCTCGTCCCTATAAAGTAGGAAGCCACCACCCTCCTGGGCTATACCCGTTATTATCCTAGAGGTGAGCAGCTCCTTATGATACATCTCGACCGAGACCGATACCCATGACCCCTCCTCCACCCTTACACAGTAGGTGTGAGTCTCTCCGCTGTTCTCGGGCCCACGGAGCTCGCCCTCAACCCCCTCACCCGGTGTGAGGTCTCGGATACACTCCTGCCCAATAGCCGGGACATGGATTGACGCTAGGATGGCTGCAACTAGTATTGTGGCGATTAATAGCCTCCTCAACCTGGCTTAAGAAGCCAAAGCCTAGGTGAAAAATATTTCCCCGCGTAGCCGCTACACGATGTAGAGTTGTAATACATAGGCCGGGTTTTGACAGCTGCCAGAGGACCTAATGACGGTGAGCCTGATATAGATTAGCCTGAGAATAGGTGATTGATGATATAAAAAATGGGGAAATAAATTTGGAGGGTTTTTACTGGTTTATTTCGGTGCCTTCGGTGGTGCTGGTGGGTAGACGCCCAGCCTTCTGCCTCTCCACCATCTGTACTCGCTGACGATTATCGCGAGGACCACGACCAGAAGTATCAGACCGATTATCAGAGCTAGGAGTGTCGAGAGCGGCATCGGTATGCCTAGTAGCTCGGTGTAGATTGGCAGCGTTATCTCGACCACCCTGCCAGCCTGGAGGTCAGCGCTCGAAACGGTTACCTCCTGGCTGTAGCCCTTGTAGTTGGCGACGACCGTGTAGGTGTCTAGCACTAGTCTGTCGAACTGGGCGAACCCGCCTTGGTCTGTCGAGGACGAAGCAACTGTTACAGCGCCCTTGACCACCCTGACGTTAGCGCCTTCTAGTCCCTGTCCTAGCTGCCCGATCACCCTGACCGGCAGCGAGAACAGCTCACCGATCACCGTTATCGATGTCCTAGCGGTTGAGAGCTCTACGCTCCTAGCGTCTGCCGGTGTGACCTCTACGCCGCCGACCGTGACTGATAGTGAGTATGTTATTCCTCTGCCTGCTGACTCTAGCGGGACGCTCTCGAAGACTGCCTTGCCGTCACCGCCGGTGGACTTGGCTGGCGCCTGGCCTAGCTTGACCACCGCGCCACCCATCGGTCTTCCCTGCCTGTCAACCACCGTTACTGTCACGTCGTCCACTGGTAGCTGTAGTGTCCTGCCGCCCAGTAGCCTGGTTCTGAAGCCCTCGGCTGAGTCAGTTATCCTAGTGTCTGCAGTGGTACCGTAGACTGGGCTCGAGTACTTGACCGTCACAGTGACTGGGGCGCCTGTGTATAGTGCTGTTATCGTCACAACGTTGCCTGCTACTGATACTCTGCTGTAGAGCTGTGTTGGCTCTACCGTGACTCCGCCTTCACTGATCGGTAGCGGTCTTCCGCGAAGGTCTGTCACCTCGAATGACAGGTCTGTGAATGGTAGCGAGGCCTCGGCCTGCACTGTGCCGACGTTGACTACGCTGATGTCGAAGGTCCTAGTGAAGATTGTTGCGCCTGTCGGTACGAAGACAACACGCGCCTCGTAGACTCCTCTGGGCAGCCGGTTGACAGTGACCGTGTCTATTGTGGGTCCGCCTCTGAACCTGAGGGCTAGCTCAGTTACTGCGCCTGTCTTCCTGAATACCCACACCTCGATGCTGTTCTTAATGCTGTCTGGCAGTGTCTTGCCCTCGTAGTTGAGGAGTAGTTTGAGGTCAAAGACTGCTGTTGTTACGTCTCTGTGCTTACCGTCATACTTGAATATCTCGTCACTCGGCTTCCTGACCTCGACTGAGGTGTCGATGGGTACTATGAGTGTCTTTGCCGCCTCGTCAGTCTCGTCGAAGTCGCTGTCATAGACCTTGACGTGGTACTTCCTGACTGACTGGCCGGCCTCTGTTGTTGTGAATGGCTTCTGCGGATCGATGAACGGCCAGATTGCCCTTAGGTCTCCGTTAGCGTTGTCTGGGCTTGGGTCAGTTGCAGCCCAGTAGACTCTGACTATGTATGCGAGTGCAGTTCCTTCACGGTCCGATGTTCTGGGGTCGTCTCCTCTTGCACCCTCCTTCCATTCGCCGCGTACGTCTATCTTGTCGTCGTTGTTTGCGTCATAGTTCCATGGGCCTACGGCTACTGGTATGAATTCTGTGTATCCGTCGCCTCCCACTATCCTAGCTGGTAGTAGTGATACTCTGTGGTAGTCGTATAGCTGTTGTAGGTCGATGGGCTGTCTTGTCCATGTTGAGCCGAAGGTGTAGCTCCAGCCGGCTACTCTGCCGCTGGCCCTCTCGACAATCTCTACGAATGCTCCTCTCAGTGGTCTGCCGTTGAAGTCTAGCGCCCTGACAGTGACGATTGTGTAGTCGACGTTGATTATGTATGGCTTGCTTCTAGTCCTGCCCTCTTCTGGGAAGTAGGCGGTGCATAGGCCGAAGCAGTAGTCATCCTCACTGAACCACGTTGAGATCGTTGTTATTGCCCAGTGTGTTGGGACTTCGTCTGGGAAGTAAGCGCCTACGCTGGGTCTCGGGTCTGGTGTGTAGCCTGTGTATGATACGACTTCTACGCCTCTGGCTCCGAGCAGCTGACTCCACCTGGCATCGTTGACGTTGATGAGCCATGATGGTGGTTCGACCCTGTATCTGACTGTTAGTCCTGCCCATAGGACTTTGGTTGGGTCTCTTGGGTCACTTGCGACTGTTGCTAGGCCGTTGGTGTCTGAGACAGCTGTTCCGGATGCAGCCGTTATCTTGGCTTCTAGGTTGCGTATTTCGTATTTGACGTTGAAGCCTTCGAGTGGGTAGGCTGTGGGTATGCCTTGTTCGTCTCTCCAACCTAGTACTAGGAATTGTAGCTGGTGGGCTGCGTTGAGCATTATTGGGACATCTATCCCGCTCTTAGTTACTTTCTTGAGTGGGCCATCTCCGAAGGTCTCGTTGTTGAGTACGAACTGTGTTGCGACCAGGTCTGTTAGCCATGTTATTGCTGAGTGGTTGGCGCTGAAGACGTATTTCCAAGTGGTGTTCATGAATCTTGGTCCGGGTATCTTGCTGAACTCTACTACGCCGTCAGCGTCAGCGCTGCTGATCAAGGTGACCCTCAGATCGCATGTGAAATAGCTCTCCTCACAGGCCGCGTAGTCCTGCGGCGGAGGTATCGGCTTGCTCCATAGTTTCGCTTCATGCCATGTTGTTACGTTGGGGTAGTAGATCCATAGGTTGAGGTTTCTTACTGCGTCAGCTGGGTTGGTGGAGTTGCTGAGTGTGAACATGAATCTGACGTCGTAGACTTCTGAGGCTCCGAACTCTATTACTGGTCCCTTGTCTAGGACGAAGTTGTCGCTGTAGACGACTGCGCTCTTCCATACGACGTTGAACTGGTAGTGGAACTCCTCCTCAAGGTCCTCGCCAGTCGCTCCCTCTGCGCTGAATGTCTCGTTCAGCCAGCCGCTGGTTGGGACTAGTAGTAGTCCCTCGTAGCCGGGTATTGTGAAGCTCTTGATTGTGCCGTCTGCCTGCGTCTTCCACCTAGCATACTTGAGCAGTCCGTCATCGTATGTCATAGGCGTATCGGCTCCACCCTCATCCTCGTCGTTGTTGTCGATCGGGCAACCCTCGTTGTCGACTAACCAGTAGATCTCCTTGGCAGTCACAACAAAGTTATCATCATCACCAACACCTATATCTCTTAAGTAGAGCTTAGCCGGGTATGGCGGGACCTGTAAGAACATCTTATCGCCATCTATTGTTAGATTCAGCCTGTCCCATGTTACCTCTTCGAAGTGTTGTGGTGTGTCTCTGTCTGCTACTCTCTTTGTCTCCCACACCCACGATATAGACACTATGTGGGAGGATGGTCGGCACTGACCCTCTGTATATGTGGTGTCCCATACAGTGATGGTATCGTCTCCATCAGGGTCTGTTATATCTATCTTTGATGCTTTGTTTACGTCAAGTATCCATAGTTCGATTAGTGCGTTTTCTAGTGGTGCTCCTCCCTTGTCTATTGCTCTGGGCTTGATGAGTGTTACTGGTAGTGGTGCTCTTAGTGTCTCCTTGTCATAGATTATTATCTTGTAGCCGAAGTCCTCTTGAAGGTCTAGCCAGTCACTGTATAGTGCCTGCTGGGCGTGTAGTTCTGCGTTGGGCTGTAGCGTGAAGTTTAGCGTCGGCCAGACCTTGTTGGGTGCAGTGGCGTTGTAGAACTTGTCGACTGTGAAGCTCATGTTGGTGACGAGTCTGACGTCCTCTAGCCTGTAGCTTCCGTTCCACCAGATGTACGAGTAGTCCTGTGGACCGCGCTTGTTCGTTCCGTATATGATTGTCTTGTATTCGAGTGTGAGCTTGTCCCACTTGGTGGAGTTGCCTAGGTCGAGTGTCATTGACAGGAAGTTGTCGTTGACTATGTCGAATCTTACATCGCCTATCGGCAGGTCGCTGTCAATCATCTCGAGGAACCAGTGGAGTGCCCACGTCTTCAGGTCTACGTTCTGTACGCCGCAGGAAGTGTATCTCAGGTCTTTGTTGAACTCTCTTAGGACGACTCTAGTCTTGGCTCCCTCGTGTACTTCTTCGGGTGTGACGGACTCGGCGCCTGGTTTCCAGACTATGACTGACTCGTATGCTCTGTCCTGTGTCTCTCCTGGCCAGAATCCTACACCTGGTGATGCTGAAGCGCTGAAGCCAGGTATCGGGACTACTGTTGTTACGATTATGTTGTATATTGCTGGTGGCATCTGGTAGAATGTGTATTCGTTGGTCCTGTTGTCGTAGAAGATTACGTAGGCGAAGAACTGTGCTACCCTGACGCTTGTGTTCCACCTGTCGGCGTCAAATGGTAGCTCGATTCTTGGGTCTCCGAGCCTCTGGGCTAGTGTGTCATCGGATACGCCGTAGCCCCTCGGATCCATGGTTTCTAGGAATGTCCATGGGGACTTGGTGGGGTCGCTTATGTTGTAGCCTGTCCACCATATTGTTATGTTTAGTCTGGGTATGGCTGTTGTGCCTTGGAAGTCCCATGTCTTGAAGACGAAGTCGTCGACTAAGACCTTGATCTTGATTGGGGCGTAGATGTCAGCGGTTGCGGGTATTGTTACCTTGCCGCCTTCTGCTTGTATCTTTGTGCCGTTGGGTAGTATTGCCTCTAGTAGCGGTACGTCTACTCCTTTCCAGTAGAGTCTGGTGAATGTTATGCTGTCTGCTGGGACGATGAAGTCTCTTGCACCGTCTGGGCCTGTGTTGAACCTGACCTCTGTACCGAGTATTGGGTCAATCACCCAAGCGGGTGTGTTGGTTAGCGGCCTGTCCTGGCAGTCCACGAAGACTACCTTAAGCTTGAAGACACTTACTGTGAGCTGCTTGTAGACCGTCTTGATGAGCTTGGGTATTTCTCCCTCGTTCTGGTAGACTGATACGCCTTCAAACTTGACTATAACACCGTACATGAGGTTCTCTGGTACTTGGTATGCGACCGCGATGTGGGAGGGCGGAGGCCCTGAGAATAGGCTGGTGGACACGTTTATGAACTGGAGGAATGGGACGAATTCGCTCTCGCGAACATATCGTGCAATACCTGCAGATGGTGTATCATAAAATCTATACCATGCTAGTTGTACTGGTACTCCGTTCTCTCTGAGTAGCCATATGTCTGTTTGTGGCGGTGTGAGTAGTGAGCCCTGGTTATCATATACCGCGAAGACGATATCACTCGCATTAGCAACGACAAGCAGCTTACCATCCCGCTCGAAGGTCCTATTTGAACCGGGGGGGTTAGGAACATTTTCTACTGTATTGCTATCGACTATTCCGGCTATTGGCCCACCGTTCTCGGAGGTACCCAGCCTAATCTGTAGTAGTGGAGAGAGCGTGAGTATTTCTGGGTAGTTGCCTGATATGGCTGTGGCGAATGGGTCTACCCAACCGGGTGCAGGTGTAGTATCCTTTAGTGCAATTAGGTATATGTTTTGTAGTGTGTAGACTCCTACTGTTTGTTTGAGGCCTCCGTAAAGGTTCTTGTAGCCTCCTGCGTACTGGACTTCGAGTCTTATGCCCCTGTAGGGGCCTGGGTCGTCTGCAATACTCCTAGTCTTGAGGTAGTCGTTGACGGCTACTAGTGATGGGTCTTGGGTGAGGTCGGCTGTACCGCTGTAGTATTTGGAGACATAGATGAGGCCCGCCGCGCTTGTCCCATCAATCGTAACTCCAGCGAACTTGGTGTAAAGGCCTGTCCACATAGTAGCGTTTGGAGCCCTAAGATATCCTCTAAATGCTGAGAGATATCCGGACCAATCGTGCGGATCATCAGATAAGGCATAGTAGTCTGTGAGCTGCGTGGATGATACTTCCCATCTTTGTCCTGTTGAACCCCTCTCATGTAGCGTGTGATAGACATTCGAGTTCTTGTCTCTGAGGTTGACGATGCACTGGGCGTCGAATAGGGCGGAACCGACCCATCCAATGGATGTGTCGGTGCCGTTTACGAGTAGGTCGTCGTCCCGTGCGCCGCACCTCCAGTAGAAGACGGTGGCGTTAAGATAGTCATACAGCCTAGCCGCAGGATTTACTGGTATAGTGTGGTTGTAATATATGCTGAGGGACTGCATAGTTGGTAATTGTGCTGATTGGAAGTCGTTACCTGGATAGACCACTGGAGACGGCCCTGAGTTGACAGTTACCAGCTGGTTGGGTTGTGCTAGGTCTGGCCCTACGTAGAATGTCGTGTTTACCAGTACTGATTCCCACCACACTCTTACAGTGGCGTTAAGGTGGGCATAAGTAGTTACACCACCTCTTGGTAAATTCTGACTGTAGGGTCTCTTGGCGTTGAGGTTTATTGCTTGGAGTGGTATTGGTACGAGCTCGTTATCCCTCCACCTAGTCCCGTAGACCGGGAACATCTCGCCAGTAGTCCTCGGGTCGTATAAGCTATTTCCGCTACCATCACCCTTAGTAACGAACGCCCTGAGCAGTGAGGCGCTACTATCGGCGGCCGTGTGGTTAATATCATAGATCTTTACCTGGGCGTAGCTCAGGTTGTCAAGGACGCTGTACCATGTGTGAACGTGGAAGGGCTTGAAGATGACTGAAGAGTTAGCGACCCAAGCATCGGCAGCGGTAGGGTGGCTATGATTCCCTGCGAAGCTTTTTGGCCAGATCCTCACAAAGTTAACCGGGCCAGCAGCAGTCGGCCTATAGAAGGGGTAGGAGGAAGTGATAGTACCTGTCATGTCAATGATTATCGAATAGGAGCCACCCCAGCCTGATCCTGTTTTCGCATTCAGATAGACATCTGTCGGGTTGATCACTAGCATGTACACGATTATTCCATCGTAGAGTGTCCCTGCACCGATCTCTGTCCCATCATAGCTCTTAGCCTTCACAACAACAGTAACGTTAGGCCAATCCACAGGCCAGCTAATCAGCACAAAGCCTGTACCGTTCGGATAGAACTTCCCAGCAAAGACAACATCGTTAAACGGCGCTCCCCTCTCATGATACACCTCAACCCAATACCAATTCGCCGTCAGATTATACCTGTCGGCAAAACCAGTAGTCGCACCAACACATGCAGGAGTACCGCCAGCTATACAGGGCTGTCCGTTCCAGCTTGTCGTCACCAGCTTCAGCCAGGCCGAGTATGTTGTCTGTGCCTGAATCACTGGCACTGCAACCAGCACAGCAGGCACTATCAGCATCGCTACCAGCAGAGCAACCTTCGCCGCATTCAACGCACCTAACTTACTATGCCCACTATTATCGGGCATTTCCCAATCACGCAGCCCAAACAACCCAAACCCAACCATAAAGACCCATCCATTCTAGGACAACTCCAAACCCTAGAACAACCCGCAGAAACCCGCCAAAACCCCGAAAAACAACACTATATAAACCCCCAAACCACCCAGCAAAACACCCCAAAGGCCAAGACACCCCCAGCACAAGCCTTTAAGACACCGAACAGCTACAATAAACCCCATGACAGCAGAAGCAGCAAGACTAGACATAGCCCTAGCACTCGTCGCCTTCCTCTGCCTAGGACTAACAGACTTCATCAGACGGAAAGGAATGATTGAGGGCGGCTCACCAACAGGATACCTCCTCCTAGAAACCCTCACCCTGCTGGCAATCCTCCCAGTAGCAGCCCTACTAATCGAAGGCCACATGCCAGAAATGGGCCCCAGACTAATCCCCTACGCCCTCATCTCAGGAGTAACCATCTCCATAGCACTAATAGCCCTCATGACAGCCCTCCGAATAGGCGAAGGCAGCACCATCATCCCCATCTCAAGACTCGGCCTAGCACTAGCCGCCTTCCTCAGCCTCCTCTTCCTAGGCGAATCAATCACCTGGACAAAAATCCTCGGAATAGCAATGGCCATAGGCGCAGTCATCCTACTATCCCGCTAACACCCCTACCCCCGCCCCTCCCCGGCGCAAATGATTATTTAGAATCCCCCAACACTACTAGCCCCGTGAGCACCGTCAAACTCGAGGTCATAAAAGTCGAGACTCCCGAGGGGTGCAACGCAATACTCGGAATCACCCACTTCATAAAAAGCGTCGAAGACATCTACGAAGCAATAGTCAACACAGTCCCCGGCGCAAAATTCGGCCTCGCCTTCAGCGAAGCCAGCGGCCCATGCCTCATCAGACACGAAGGAACCGACGAAGAACTAAGAAAACTCGCAGCCGAAACCCTCCTCAAAATAGGATGCGGCCACACATTCCTAATATTCACACGCAACCTCTACCCAATCAACATACTTGGAAGACTCAAAGAAGTCCCCGAAGTATGCACCATCTTATGCGCAACCGCAAACCCACTCCAAGTAATAGTAGCGGAGACCGACCAAGGCCGCGGAATAATAGGCGTCGTTGACGGCTACAAGCCCAAAGGAATCGAGAACGAGCAAAACATACGCGAGCGGAGAGAGTTCCTCCGAAAAATAGGCTACAAATTCTAAACCAACTGAGAAAAAGCACCCCAGCTAAATAGTGGACTTCGTGAAGTTCACATTCCTCACAAGAGCATAAGGCGCCCTCACCGGGACCTCCACCTCCCACCACTTTATCCAGTATTTATCCGCCGTCATCTCCTCCAAATTCCTCATAATCCTCAAAATATTATCACTCAGCCTCAGATCCTTCAACGCAGCCTCAATACTCCCATTCTTAACTAGGAAGAGACCGTCGCGCGGAATAGTCGAGAAGTCTCCAGTCCTGAAGTTCCTATACCTAAGGTACCAGTCATTGGTAACGAAGATCCCCCTATCAACCTTTGATAACAGCTGGTTAAGCGTGGCGCTTCCACCCTCCACGACTAGGTTGAAAGGCTCGGGGGATATCCATCCAGCATTAGCCGTGCTCTCAGTCTCAAACTTCTTCGCCGTCGCACTATTGTGTAGATAGGTCTTAAGCTCCCCAGACTCTATTATCGCCTTACGCTTGGTCGGAAGCCCCTCATCATCAAAGGCCTCTGAGCCATACGCGGTGGGTAGTGTAGGGTCGTCTATGAGCGTGAGGATTTTAGACGCAACCAACTCACCAATCTTGCCCTCTAGGAATGAGAGCCCCGTGAGAACGCTGTAGGCTGAAGCCGCCCTCCCCACCTCCTCTAAAATGTTGGCGAAGGTCATGGGGCCTAGTATAGCGTCATACACGCCCGGCTCACCGCTCACCGGGTTCTTCGCCAGACGCGCAACCTCACCCGCCATCTCCCCAGTCTTATAGGGGTTAAACTCCTCCCTACTAGCCGTGGCAGTAGAGAACTGCCCACTCGACGCCCCATTTAGAAAAGCCCTAACCGACAGCTCAATCCTCTCACTGCTAGACTCTACCCTAACCCCACCAGAGGTGTAGAGAGTCCTACGAACCTCACTCACTATGAGGGACCCTGCAACCCGAACAGCACCACTATTCCTAGCCCCCGAAACAGCCTCCTCAACCCACCCAACAACGTCTTCCGGTGGAGGAGCCCTCCTCCCCCGCGAGAGAAGCCCCCTATCATACTTGAACGGCCCCCTTGGAAGCGGCGCATAGACATCACTCGGCCCCGCCAGCCGAGTAGTCTCCGCCAAACCCGCAATCAACCTCTTTATCTCAGAGAGGCTGCGGACAGAGGTTGAGGCCACCCCCCGCCTCTCACCTATAGCCAGATAAACCGAGACCTCATACTCGTCAAACACCTTCGAGACCGTTATCTCATTATTTGAGAAGCGTATCATGTAGATGGTCACGTCCGCCAAGTCAACCGCCGCGTCAGTAGCCCCCAGCCTCTTCGCCGTTCTCAAAGCCTCTAAAGCCACTCGCCGCGCCCCCACCATACACCCTAAATCCCAGCAGCCCAGATTAAAAAGAATCGCTCCCCACAGAGGCTAACGAGCCGGCGACTCTTTATTTAGTAATGCGGCAGCCCTATTGATGGATATAGCAAGATGCTGGAACGGGATGGCGAGGCGCGGCGGAGAAGGGAAGGCTCTGCCGGAGAAAAAATAGTCGCGGTGCTTGAATATCCTGTCAAGAGCGACGGCTCGGTGATCGCTGAGCGGTTGGCGATGAGCGGCGATGAGAGACGTGGACTGGAAGTCTCAGTAGATGACGGCCGCAGAGAGATAGTAGCGCCACTCGGGTTTGTGAAGAGAGACGTCTCCTCCTCCATCTTGGGCGACAGCCTAGCGATACGGCTCCTAACACCCTTCGAGGTAGTCCAAGGAGGAGAGGTCATTAGCCAGTTACAGTCCCACTACTTGAAGCGAGTAATCAAGCGCGTAACAGAAACAGTCATCGAGAGCTACGAGCTCGCCGCCATCCACGTGAGGCTACACCCCCTCTACTTCCTGTTGAGGTGGATCAAACCCAAACTAGCGCTCATGCCGAGCCTGACCCGGCTCTTCTGGTGGCTAAACGCCGAGAATGGCCTCCGCGAAAAACACCTATCCACGGTCATATCTCGGCTGAGGACAGCCCTAGATGAGTCATCCCGAGAGGAGGATGGGGTCTTACAGAAAGACGGCGAATTATACGCCCTAAACCCTTCAAAGGTCATGCGGGGACACCTAGGCGGGAGTAGGCCTAGACTCAAGCTCCCATTCAACCCCCAGGTCACAAGAGTTGTGAGGGAGCCTGCTGTGGCGATCGGGGCGCTCAGGCTATTACTCGCAGAGGCCTATCCAAAGTCGCCTGCAAGCTTGGCTGAGATGGAGCCTGAGGAGTGGGCCTTTATCAAGACCTTCCACGGCCTCCAACCAATCTCAAGCGACGAGCCGCTTATCGAGGCAATTAAAAAGCACCTCTCACTGGAGGACGCCGAAGTCAAGCTGGATAGGAAAGGCTCCATACTAAACTCGACTTATCTCCTCCGAATATATGTGGACGGCAGCCCGAAAGAGGCTCTATTCGTTAAGAGATACTTCTCTTGGACTGATATTAAATGGGTCGCCGCCAAGCTTTGGGCCATGCCTCTGAGAAACTTCTACTTCTCACCGGGGACTAGGATGAGTAACGAGGTCTTCTTCCTGAGCTACTTGGCTGAGAAGGGGCTTCGTGTTCCACGTGTTGTTTACCTCTCTTGGGGTGATAAAGTGCTAGTTGAGAATGCAATCAGAGGATATAATTTGACGGAGGCGTGGACTCGTGAGCGTGGAAGGATTGGAGACAGACGGCTAGAAGAGATAACGATAGGTGTCGGTAGAATGCTGGCTGAGGTGCATGAGCGAGATGTAGTGGTTGGAGACTGTAAACCCGACAATTTCATGATTGCGCAGCCCTTATCCGAGACGTGGCTGGTGGATTTAGAACAGGCCTCTCTTAAGGGCAACAAGTCTTGGGACCTCTCCGAACTGATACTCTATATGGGGCACTATCTCGACCCCGAAGATGCCGAGAGGTATGCATCACTAATTGCTAAGGGTTATCTGTCGAAGGGCAGGCCCGAGGTCGTTGAGGGAGCCCTGGATAGCAAGTACCAGCTCACCATGCTTCCTTGGACACCCATCTGGACACAGGTCTGGATGTTTAGGTCAGTGGAGAGGGAGCTGAGAAGATAGGAGGGCGGATAGAGTGATTGCTCCGACACTATCTCTTTTAAAACCCATCACTATCATGGGATTTGGGCTTGATTGAAGGCGACTACATCTATGTCGGCGAGCTGGGGTTTATGGCTGTTAAAGGTGTTTCACACCCTCCAGGAAAGGTTGTTGCTTTTCCCCGTCTAGGACGGGCGGCCACTCTGGAGGAGGTGTATGCCTACATAGAGGACAGGGTTCGGGGCTGGCTAATCTTCGACGACCACTCGGGGCAGGTTTTGCCCCAGATCCCTGTTGAGAGTGTGGAGAGGTATCTCTCCTCGCTTGAGGGGTTCAGAAACCTTCAGCCAATTGACCGGTTGACCAGCATGGCCTTGGAGTTTGGGAGGCTCCTCTCGGAGGAAGGTGGCCTTCCCCTCGAGTCGATAGGAATCTCTGGCTCCATTCTCTTGAAGGCGCATAAGAGGTGGTCTGATATTGACATAGTCGTGGTGGAGCCGAGGGGGCTTCGGGCCATAGAGGCCTTGAGAGAGCTCAGGGACCGTGGCGTTACAGGGGCCGTGACGCGGGAACACACTCAAGACCTGGCCTTAAAGCGTAGAGACTCTAAGCTTGGCCTCGACGTCTGGCTAGTGCACGAGGGTAGGAAGTCCACGTACGGTCTTTTCAGGGGAGTGGTCTATTCGGCCAAGATTGTGAAGCGGCCCGAGGATTTCTGGGAACCATGGGGGACGGCTAAGTGGAGGGAGCTGGGATATGTCAAGGTGAGGGGTGTGGTGGAGGAAGACTCACTCGGCTGTTATACGCCTATGAAGCTGCGGGTCACTGTCGAAGAGGTGCTTGAGGGTGGTGAAGAGGCCTACAAGTGTGGAGAAGCGGTGTCCTACCGGTCGAGGTTTGCAGAACAGGTTTTTGCTGGAGAACGCTTCACCGCGAGGGGAAGGCTAGAGATAGACCTAGTCACGAGAAGGCTCAGAATATTCATCGGAAATACACCCGACGATTATATCGTCTCCGAAAACGCTATGCGTAAAATACAGTTATAACTCCGCCAAGATAGCTGTTTTAAGGAGGAATGCAGGAGAGTGAAGGCCACGACGGGTCAGTAAGGGACCACGACTATTTCGAGACGACTGACGGCTGGATTTTCCTAGTTTTAGGCGACGTTCATCCAGCGGGACGGGTTTGGAGCCTGCTCAAATACGTACCAGGTAATGGCATCTGGGGGAATGGTGAGAAAAAATTCATCAGGGTAATACGACAGTACACGGTTTCAGAGCTTCTAAAAATAATCAACTTCGTAGAAGAGAGGCAGCCCGGCTACGTGTTCCACGATCCTACCGTCGGCGCTAAGGTCATAGCACCACCCATCAGCAGCATTACCAGAGTATACAGCTCTAAGAGGCGGCTCAAAGAGCTATTGAGCAGACCCACCAACAATCGACTTGAAAGACTTCTAGTCTCACTCGTTGAGAGGCTTACAGAGGTTTCCGGCGTCCCTATAGACCACTTCGGCGTTACTGGGTCGATCCTTCCCGCAATCCATCATCAGGATTCAGATATAGATTTGGTGGTCTATGGCACGGATAATTTGTGGCGGGTTCTTGAAGCGCTTAAGGAGCTGCACCGTGAGGGCGAGGTGGCTTTACTGGGTGGTAGCGATCCTGAGGGATGGGTTATCCGGGCCTCGTCAAGATACCCGGTATCAACGCATGACCTGCGCAGACTCGCATCCAACGTCATAAACAAGGGAGTATTCAGTGGAGTGCCCTTCTCAGTACATGGTGTACGCGAGGCTCCAGTGTACAAGTATGGCGAGGTGGTCTACTCCACTCTAGGGATGGCCAAGGTGAGGGGCAGAGTGGTTGATGTGCGGGAGTCGCTCTTTACGCCGGCGGTGTATTTCGTGGAGGATGAGGGTGGGAGTATTGATAGGATTGTGTGTTATGACATGATGTTGGCAGGTGTTTTGAGGGAGGGTGACCTTGTCGAGGCTTATGGGAAGCTGGAGGTGGCGCGGAGGAATGGTGAGGAGGCTTGGAGACAGATACTTATAGGCTCATATGAGGGGGCTGGCAGGGAATATATCAGAATACTTTAGGGCCCATTAAGAATGGTTTTTAAATTAATTAAAAGCATACCATCCCCGCTGACAATATATGGGCTTAGATCCCGCTGAGCTTCAAACCCAGGTGCAGATAGAAGTTCCCACGTGGTTCTGGGAACTATATCACATAGTCATACTAGTCTTCATAGCAATAGATCTGATTATAGGTGTTAGAAGAAAGCATGCGATGACGTATAAGGAGGCTGGAGCTTGGTCTGCTTTATGGATAGCGGTAGGCCTGATGTGGGGCGTGTTTGTATACTGGTTTGCAGCCCCAGAAGATAAGCTGCATTCTCTAGGATTGTACTATGCGGCATTCGTAGTAGAGAAGAGTTTAAGCATGGATAACCTGTTTGTCTTCGCACTAATCTTCAGCTATTTCTCAGTCCTCCCACGCGTACAGCCGATCGTATTGTATGCGGGAATAGTTACGGCAATCGTCTTAAGAGCCGGATTCATAGCCGGAGGACTTTGGCTGATAGAGCAATTCCACTGGACCGTATACATCTTCGGTGCTGTATTGATGTATGCGGGATATAAGTTACTGAGGGTGGGAGAGGTAAAAGTAGATCCCTCAAGAAACCCTGTAGTAAAAATGGCTCAGAGGGTTCTTCCAATAGCTGACTATTATGAGGGTGCCAAGTTTATAGTTCGTTCAAAAGGGGATAATAGGTTAATGTTTACTCCACTCCTCCTAGCCCTACTTGCAATTGAAACATCAGACATAATATTCGCGTTCGATTCTATCCCCGCCGTTATAGCTATTACATCGAACTTCTTCCTCGCATACACTTCAAATATCTCCGCAATACTGGGGCTGAGAGCCCTTTACTCTCTAATAGCTATTACAATGTTTAGATTCAAGTATGTTGAGCCCGCCCTAGCTGGCATATTATTCTTCTTGGGAATAAAAATACTCATAGCACGGTTCATCCAAATACCAGTATGGTTGTCAATATCAATTATATTCTCAATCCTGTTTGCTGCTATTGTACTTTCAATGATAAGGGGAGAAGTCAAGAAGGAGAATGATGAGTAAAATCCAGCCAGTCTAGTTGGAAATAAAGACAGCTGTTGTTGGAGAATGATGGATATGGATGATTTATCTTATTTCGCCAGTTGTCCGGATTATAATTTCATGAGCTTATCCAAGTGGATTGCTAAAGCCCCCAGCCTTTAAATATGCCTCCTGTCCGAACATCATCGTTAATTTCGGTGATACACGCAGAAAGGGTGAGCCAATCTTCGACAATATTGTGAGAGCCAAAATTTAATTACATCTGCAGGCATTTTATAATATGTGGCGGGCCAGACCACGCGTCACAGGAAGATTCGTATTTTGCTTGCTAAGCCCGGGCTGGACGGGCATGACCGGGGCCTCTTAATTCTTGCTAGGGCGTTCAGGGATGCGGGGTTTGAGGTGGTTTATGGCGGGATTTTGAGGAGTCCTGAAGAGGTAGTTGAGACAGCAATCCAAGAGGATGTTGATGTGGTGGCTCTTAGCCTTCACAATGCAGACCATATTCCGAACTTCATTAAGGTGGCTAGGCTCCTGAGGGAGAGGAATGCCGGTGACATACTGGTCGTGGGGGGAGGCATTATACCGCCGGAGCATAAACCAATCTTGGAGAAGGAGGGCATTACGGGAAACTTTGGACCAGGCACACCTCTCCAAACAATAATAGACCATATCGTCGAGAGGGTGAGGAAGGAGAGGTGGAAGGAGGCGGTGTGAGGGGCGGCTAGATTATCACGGGCTCGCTCCAGGTCCCGAATACTTCTCGTCCAACGTTCATTATCTCCTCTAGCGTTGCGTAGCTCTTGACTGCTTCTATTATGTAGGGCATGACGTTGACGCTTTCGTCCTCAAATGCTCTCCGAAGGTTTTCGAGAGCCTTTCGAACCTTCTCATTGTCTCTCTCCCTCTTCACTTGCTGAAGCCTCTCAACCTGCTGTTTAACAACTTTTTCATCCACTACCAGATACCTTATCGGCTTTTCGTCGGGGATGGTGTATTTGTTGACGCCAACCAGCACCTCCTCTCCCCTCTCGAAGGCCAGCTGGGTCCTGTAGGCCGACTCATGTATCTCCCTCTGGGGGTAACCGGCCTTTATGGCCTCAAGCATTCCCCCAAGCTCGTCAATCCTCTCGAAATACTTCAGCGCGCCCTCCACCAACTGCTCAGTCAGCCACTCAACATAGTATGATCCAGCGAGCGGGTCTATCGTGTCAGCAACACCAGTCTCTTCAGCGATTATCTGCTGTGTTCTGAGAGCCACGAGGACCGCCTCCTCTGTGGGAAGGGCCCAAGCCTCATCGTAAGAGTTTGTGTGTAGCGACTGTGTCCCCCCAAGCACTGCCGCAAGCGCCTCTATAGTTGTCCTGACTATGTTGTTGAGTGGCTGCTGCCATGTTAGCGATGCTCCAGAGGTCTGTGTGTGGAACCTGAGCGTCATAGACCTAGGGTCTTTCGCGCCGTAAAACTCCTTCAAAACCGTCGCCCATATCTTCCTCGCCGCCCTGAACTTCGCTATCTCCTCGAAGAAGTTGATCGTCGAGTTGAAGAAGAATGAGAATCGCGGGGCAAACTGGTCGACACTCATTCCAGAGCTGACTCCTAGGTCGACGTAGGTGAATCCATCCATGAGTGTGAATGCGAGTTCCTGCAATGCAGTCGCCCCTGCCTCGCGGATGTGGTAGCCGCTGATGCTGATGTAGTGCCAGTATGGCATGTTCTGGGTGCAAAACTCCATCATGTCTCTTATTATGCGGAGATGTGCCTCAGGTGTAAAGGCCCACTCCTTCTGTGCTATGAACTCCTTTAGGATGTCTGTCTGGGTTGTCCCCCTGAGCAGCCTCATGGGAACCCCCTGCTTCTCGGCGACAACTATCAGCATGGCCAAAAGCACAGCAGCGGGCGCGTTTATCGTCATCGATACACTCACCTTGTCCAGCGGAATCCCATCGAAAATTATCTCCATGTCCCTGACAGTGGCGACAGAGACTCCGCACTTCCCAACCTCTCCTTCACATCTCGGGTTGTCGGGGTCGTAGCCATAGAGGGTGGGTGTGTCGAAGGCGATGCTTAGCCCGGTCTCACCATGCTCTAAGAGGAAGCGGAAACGCCTGTTAGTGTCCTCTGGTGTTCCAAAGCCTGCGAACTGCCTCATAGTCCATAGCTTGCCCCTATACATTGTGGTGTAGACGCCGCGTGTGAATGGATACTGGCCAGAAAATCCTAAGTCACTTTCATAGTCGAGCCATTTAACGTCGAGTGGGGTGTATAGGGGCTTGACCTCAAACCCTGAGGTCGTCTTAAAGAATGCCTTCCGCTCACCGGTTGCCGCTGCCTCAGCATACCGCCTACTCCAATCCTTAAAACTCTGTTCAAGCCTCTCCAAAAAGTCAGCCCTATACATCGGAGAGGCCTGGCGCCTCTTGCTGAGGGCTTCAAGCTTATCCCTCCAGTAGGGGAGGCGCCTCGCGCTAAACTCGCTGAGGCGCTCAGATATTCCTACCACGAATCCATATACTGCTCAGACGCATATAAACACTATAGCCTATTCACCCATTCCAGCACCCTGCTCCTCATTTCCCGGGCGACAGACTTGGGGTCGAGGCCCTCTGCTGTCAGCCTCTCAACCTCCGCTATAAACTCCTTATCTGAGGAGAATCTCTCTATCGCTGTTCTAAAGTCTTCCATGATTAGGGCCACAACCTCTGCGATGGTCTGCCGCCTCCTCCTGGCTTGAAGTTCGCCGTCGGTTTTAAGCTGCTCCCATTTCCTCAACAATGTTTCAGCCAGTTCGACCACGCCCTCCCCCCTCGTTGCAACCGTCTTCAAGACAACAGGCTTGGCCCCTCCCCTACTAAGCATGGCCTCGAGCATCGAGGCAATATACGAGCTTCTAGAGTCGTCCGCCTTGTTAACGACATAGACGTCTCCTATCTCGAGAAGACCTGCTTTTATGGCCTGGATGCTATCACCCATGTCGGGCGTAACAACTATAGCCACCACATCTGCGACATCGTTGATGGATACATCAGTCTGTCCAGCACCTGCGGTCTCCACCAATATAAAGTCAAAACCAGCTGCATCGAGGACGCGAAGAACAGACCTCACATAGGCTACAACCCCACCCCTCGCACCGCGAGTAGCCATACTCCTGATGAACACACCCGGCGCTGACGCGATAGACACCATCCTAACCCTATCGCCTAAAACCGCTCCACCTGTGAAGGGGCTTGAAGGGTCTATCGCCAAGACAGCGACCTTCAAACCATTACCTTTCAGATACTCGCCAAATTTGCCTATGAGAGTGCTTTTACCCGACCCCGGTGGCCCGGAGAATCCTATGACGGGCCTGCCCCTAACATGTTTCGCGAGCCTTGACAGTATATGTCCTGCTTCACTACTACCCGCCTCTACAATACTGATAGCCTTTGCAAGCGATCTGGTATCTCCAGCTATAACATCGCCGACAAGACGGTCAACATCAGACATTTCCCGCAAAAACATGCCTACTCTTTATCCTATATGTATTAACCTCGTCGCCAGCCTGAAGACCGGCACCCAGAGATAAGGCAAATGCCATTGTAAAAAACATTGGTTTGCCAATCCTCCACTTTCCTTCAGAACCCACCTATTCATCTCGCATCAAATCAAATAACCAGCCTCCCCCCAAGTCATCCCATAACAGTAAATTTCCAGCAGAGAACCCAAGAAGGCCGCAATCTAGGGCAGATCTACTTCAAGGACAAAGAAATTAAATACTAAATAGCGCCCATATTACGTGGGATATCGTAGGGGCCCGTAGCTCAGCCTGGCTGGAGCGTCCGGCTGATAACAGGTATGGCGGGAGAGACCGGAAGGTCGAGGGTTCGAATCCCTCCGGGCCCACTGTTAATGTGAGCGAATTGAATGGAAGAGAGAATTGGGGAAGAGTTGGTTGGGTGGCTCGTCCTCTAGAAGTCCGTGACATCTTACATATTCTTCGAGGCGTTGTTGCTTTCGCCTTATGGTGAACCCTACTAGTTTGTAGAATTTCAATTTATCCCGCGCTTTGACATAGATGTAGTATACATTCTTTCTCTTTTTGTATGCCTCCCCCAACTTTTTGTCGAATAGGAGGGTTCCCTTCCTCGCACTGATTTTTGGCCCTGTTGTCTCTATGCCTAGAAGCTTCAGAAGTTTCTGTACATATCTGAGAAGTCTAGTATCTGTATTTAAGCAGCGAATCTTCCCCTCATTATCTACAGATCCCTCGCTATCATAGAATCCTCTAAGAAAACTTCTTTTGCAGTCTTCGCAGTGCTCTATGAAGCGTCTTATCCTGTCTATGTCTATGGGTTTCTGTAAAAGTTGGTACAGCGCCCTCGATCTAACATATACTAAAAGCAACCCATCTTCCACTGGTACCGGCCTCGGCGGCTCTCTGCCGAGAACTTTTCCCAAGCATCTCGCGAACTCCTCTATGAATTCAATGTCCTTTGCCCTAGCTCCGACCCTATACTCTCCACTCCTTGCGTTGGTTTTGACCGCCCACCCATCACCGGCGACCACGCCTATTACGTAGGCGAGCTCCGGGGATGGTTTTAGATGGTCTATCGTGGGGATCCTTGCACCGTTGTATGGGCTGTGTGCTCCACTGCACCAGTCAGCAATCACGGCAGGACTAAGCTTGACTCCATGCAGCTCTTCAATCCTCTTCCTAATCCTCTTGTATCCAAGACCTGCCTTTCTCATCTTCAGGGCTTCTTCATATAACCTGATTCTCAGCTCTCTTGGGAGATATTCTCCTCTTCTTCCAACCTTTCCCCGATATTTCTTGTAATACCAGTACTCGACAGTCCTCTTCGATACATCCATCCCACTCGCCTTCAACGTCTTCCAAATCCGTCCGTACCCATAGCCCCTCTCAACTCCAATTTTAATGGCTTCTAAGACTTTAGCCTTCTCCTCTAGTGTTAGTCTTCGCTGAGTTTTCTTTACCCCACCTTCCCCCTGCAGCCAAGTGGCCTTATCGGATGGAGACAGCTGCAGACCTCCGCCCGCCCCCTGCCCAACTATAGGTGTAGCGACCAAGGAGCAAGCCGCCTCAGCAATCTGCTGGGGAACCCTAGATGCCACATCCCGTGACATGGCCTTTCCGGGAGGCTCCCGGTTTCTCTAAAGGTGGCGCAACTCCCCGGCAGGTGTAATGATTCCCCCTGCCGGAGAGCCTTCAACTTTCCGGCGTAAGTAAGATATCCTGTGTGGACCAATAATATGTGGTTGCTGCTACTCAATTAATCACACCTATTGCCGTGTTCGTATATGAATGGTTTATATTTCTTTTGGTAGACTTAGGTGAAAGTGAGAGGGCCTATTATCGCCGTTATTATCCAAATTGAGTGGGATTCTGGGCCGGAGGAGCGGGGAACCGCTCACAGAACCCTCTCCGCGTCTAACCACTGCCTCACACACAATTTGAAGCGGACATTCAGATGGTTTCCCCGTTAGCCACTCCTTAACACTGTTTAAAAGTCATCTCAAGCTGACCATTTTGCTGATTGAGAACATATCTTTGGGAAGAGATGCATCGTATTCATCTTCATTATTTATTATTCATGGTTATAGTATAGTATGCATTTTTTAAAGACAGTTAAAATATAAACTACAGCCAACAAGTTCTGGTGTTCTCGAATGGTGAATAGGTGGGTCTACGTCTTTGCGGGTCTTGTTGCCAATCTGCTTTTGGGGACGATATATAGCTGGAGTGTCTTTAGGAAGCCACTCGAGGTTCTTCTCGGATGGGGTAGTTTCGAGTCAGGCATACCATTCTCTATCTTTCTCCTTTTCTTTGCGGCCTGCATGCCGCTTGGTGGAAGGGTTTTGAGGGCCTATAGTTCGAGGCGTGTCGCGTTGTTGGGTGCACTGCTAGTGGGTGGAGGTTGGATTTTATCCGGTTTTGCTCTGGAGACGCAATCACCGTTGCTGTACGTCATTCTCTTCTATGGTGTCATGGCGGGGTCTGGGGTTGCGCTGATTTATAACTCGACGATCACTGTATCGAGCCACTGGATCCCTGAGAGAAGAGGGTTGGCGGTAGGCTTGACTGTCTTGGGCTTCGGCATCTCACCCCTCGTAACAGCCCCACTCGCGAATTATCTGATAGCCAGCCAAGGTGTGAAGAACTCATTCATCATACTTGGAGGAGTCTATGGGCTCATACTTCTAGCACTCTCGCCACTGATGATGCTTCCGAGGGTCGAGACGGGTGGGGGTCAGATGAGAGGCAGCACACAGCAGCCGGTAGGGCCGAGAGAGTTCACACCGGGCATAATGGTGAGGACGAGCAGTTTTGTGGGACTCTGGCTCGCATACGCGCTAGGAACTCTGGGAGGATTTATTGCGATAAGCCAAGCGGCCAAGTTTGGGCAGGAGGTTGTTAGGCTAAGCCCTGAGCTGGCAGCTGCGGCCACAGGAGTCTTTGCGGTATTCAACGGGCTTGGGAGGCCCTTGTTCGGATACCTCGCCGACAGGATGAAGATAAACATCGTCTCAAGCATATCCTTCCTACTGTCCATAGTGGCGGCTCTGCTGGCGACACAGGCAAGCACTCTCCCCATCTATCTCATCTCCTACTCGATTCTCTGGCTCGTCTTCGGCGGATGGCTCGCCCTAGCACCCAAAGCCACATCACTCTTCTTCGGCATACAAAACCTGTCGGTAAACTATGGGATCGTCTTCACAGCCTATGGCGCCTCAGCACTAGCCGGCCCAACACTGTCGGCATCCCTATGGGAACTACTTGGACACTATTCACCAGTCTTCATGACAGTAGCTGCTCTCAGCGTCCTCGGTCTAGCCGTCTCAAACCTCTTGCTCAAACCGCCAGCGATGCCTGAGAGGAAGATCCCAGTAAAAGCGAGATAGGCAGAGGGTCCCCTAGAGAAGGACTCAGATACCCCAGGCCTACCCAGAGATTTGCCCAAGATTTCGCAGTGGTAGGTGTGTGGAATTTGATGAGAGACTACACGCGACTAGGAGACCAACCCTCAGGAAGTTGCTTTGGTTGTTGGAGGTTGATGACGTTGAGGTGGTTGTCGGTCGGGTTAAGAGGGGTGGGGGCCGCTCTTCGGCGACTAGTAACACCTATCTCTCAACCCTGAAGCATCTGCTACTATTTTATGGCGTGGCTTTTGATTGGAGGCGTATCAAGCTTAAAGTCGATATTCCTCGTCGGCGTGCGACGAAAGTTGACAGGGCCCTGTCAGTCCAAGAGCTTAAGAGAATGGTTATAGCGGCTAAGGGTAGGATGAAGATCTTGGTCTGTTTTTTTTTGCTGTGACGGGGCTGAGGGTGGGAGAGGCCCTCAGTCTTAAGCGGGAGAATATTGATTCAAGCCAGCCTAATAGTGAACGAGGACGAATTGAATAAGCTCTACGAGGAGCTGAGAGGCGCAACATATTGGTCGACATAAGGGAAACCTTAACCCAGGTAAGCGAGCTATCAAGCGAAATAAAGGCTGAGAGAGACTTGCAGAGCTATTGCAGAAGTTGTTAAAGAAATAGGGCTAGTCTTTTCTCACGTAGAGGCTCCACTCCTGCGGATTAAACTCATTCGCGAAATCGGCGAATACGGCATACCCATTGACAACCAGCCAAAGGTTTACGTTTAAGACGTGTGTTGAGTTGTAGTCAACATATACGAGGGCCACGAGCCTATTGTAGCTGTCCATAACTTCTACATTATCTACGTCGAGGTAGACGGTCTTATCTAAGACAAGTATGCGCAGGGCATTGGTGGCCTCCGAGTATCCTGGCTGACCCCGTTCAGGAGTGTTTATATCAGCCAGCCTAACCCGGCCGGATGGAAATGTGTCAAAAGTATCCCCATCAACCACATGATAGGCCCTCGCCACCAAGTCCACGGGTTTCCCACCTATGACCACTACCCCGATAGTGGTAGTCTTTACAACCGTTGTCTGCTGGACTACTGTGCTTAGAATGGTTGTCGGCCTCAAAACCTCTGTAGAAACCGTAGAGATGCGGACAACCTCAGTCGTCAATGTGATTGGCTGGGTCTTAACAACCTCGACTGTGCTCAAAACAGTGGTCGCCCTAGAAGCGCCCGCACCTACACCCGCCGCCCCTCCAATAAGCAATCCGACAACCAAGCCAACAACCAGCAATAACTGGGGCCGCATACCAATAACCCAGTCCCATATTATTTATGTCTTCATAATAATGGAGAAAAAGAGAACTAATCCCAAAAGGGCTCAGATACCCCAGGAGAATTCATCAGGTATTATCCTTCCTGAGTCCCACATCATCGCCTAGTCTTATGAGTTAACGTGCTCCGAGATAAAGCTCATCGTGTTTATTGGCTGGTGGTGGCGCGCTGTGTGGGTTGTTTGGCTTTATAATCTGGGTGGGGGCTTGAGTTTGTAGGGTGGGGGCTGCGGGATGGATATAGGTGAGGCTCTCAGAAAGGCGGTCTCCCGTTTCATGGGTCAGGCTTCACATGATAAGGAGGCCCTCGAGGAGCTTATCAGGGATATTCAGAGGGCTCTGCTCTCCGCAGACGTGAGTGTTGAGCTGGTCATGGAGCTCTCGGAGAATATTAGGAGAAAAGCAGCCGAGACTAGGCCGCCACCGGGAGTCTCAAGAAGGGACCACATCTTCAAGATACTCTATGAAGAGCTAGTGAGGCTTCTAGGGGGTGTCCAGCCCCCCTACAAGCCTAGGGGCAAGCCGCACGTACTGGTGACGGTCGGCATACAGGGCTCTGGGAAGACAACCAGCGTCGCCAAGCTCTCATACTACTTGGCAAAGCACGGGTATAAGGTAGGGGTTGTCTGCGCAGACACCTATAGGCCCGCAGCCTTCATACAGCTCCAACAACTCCTCCAAGACAAGGGCATCCCCGTTTATGGGGAGGCAGACTCCTCAGACCCCACCGCGATAGCGAGGCGGGGCATAGAGAAACTAAAGTCAATGGGTCTGGACGTAATAATAGTCGACACGGCGGGCAGGCATAAAGACCAAGACTCGCTGATGAAGGAGATGGAAGAGATACTAAAGGTACTGAGTCCGGATGAGGTTGTCCTCGTACTGGACGCAACCATCGGACAGAGGGCGAGGAGCCAAGCCGAAGCGTTCAACCGCGTAGCCAAGATTGGCTGGGTTATGCTAACGAAGATGGACACATCAGCTAGGGCGGGCGGCGCGCTCTCGGCAGTGGCTGCAACAGGCGCACCCATCCGCTTCATAGGGACAGGAGAGCACCTAGAAGACATAGAGACATTCTCAGCCGACAGATATTTGGCGCGGCTCCTCGGCATGCCCGACATAGCCGGCCTCGTTGAGAGGGTGAAGCTCGCAGAGGTGAGTATATCCGAGGACGCGGCGGAGAAGATGATGAGTGGGCGATTCACGCTCACCGACATGATAAACCAGTTGAAAGAGGTCGCCAAGATGGGGCCTCTCGACAAACTCCTCTCAATGCTCCCACTCCCCAAGGCCAAGTCGATAGACATTGAGGGGCTTGAGGAGCAGGTGAAGAAGTGGGAGGCAGTGGTGAATTCTATGACACCCGAGGAGAGGCGAGACCCTGCAATAATAGACTCGTCGAGGGCCAGAAGAATCGCGAGGGGCGCAGGCGTGACTGAAAGGGATGTTAAACAACTAATCAAGAGGTATAACGAGACTAGGCGGCTGATGAAGACGCTGAAGCGTAGCGCCGGCAGGATGCCGCGGGACCTCCTCCTTGGGCTGGGGCGTAAAGAATTTGAACGAGACGCTCTCAAAGGCTAAGCAGATCCTTCTAAAATACCGGCTTTGCAGCAAATGTCTAGGTAGGCTCCTATCCTCAAACCGGCCCAGCTCCGAACTTCTCAACACAGGTGAAGATATTAAGGCGGCGCTCTTGGAGGAGGCTCGCTCCCTGCTAGACCAGAACCCAGAAGAAGCCGAGACTCTTGTTAAAGCCCTATCAGAGTCAGGGTATGGGCCGGCGCTGGATGTCGCGCTTGGCCGAGGACTAGAGGTCGAGAAGAAAACATGTCCAATCTGCTTAGACAGGCTTACAGACGAGGTGGTCGAGACAGTCGTGGCAGAGGCGGTCAGGAAGGTCTCAGGCTATGAGTTTGAGGACTTCCTTGTCGGCGCATATGTACCCAAATACATAGCCGCGATCGAGGAGCGGATATTCTCGGAGTTCGGTCTCACCGAGTCGGAGACTCTGAGGAAAGAGGTTGCGAGAGAGGTGGGGAAGAAGCTGGAGGTGGCGCTGGGGAAGCCGGCCAACTTCACCTCACCTGAGATGCTCATACTAGTCGACATATTTACGGGGACAGCCGAGGCCAAGCCCGCTCCACTGTACATCTATGGTCATTACTTCAAGAGCAGGGCAGACATCCCACAGACACCTTGGTACTGCTCGGCCTGCTGGGGAGCTGGGTGTGATAGGTGCGGAGGCCGCGGAAGAGTGTATCCGGACTCGGTGGCCGAGTATGTTGGTGAGCCTGCCATGCGGCTGGCAGGCGCCATTGGATACAAGTTCCATGCCGCTGGGAGAGAGGATGTTGACGTGACAGTAGAGGGTACGGGACGCCCATTCATAGTCGAGTTGATAATGCCTCGGAGGAGGAAGGTATCCCTCGAAGCCCTGAAAGAGGCGGTAAAGAGTTACTCGGAGGGGCGGGTGGAGGTTGAGGGACTTAAGCCCGCCACACACAACGACCTAAAGATGCTTAAGGAGGCGATAGAGGGGTCTACCAAGCGTTACATGGCCACCGTCCAGTTTTCTAAGCCGGTGAGCCGTGAGGACCTAGCTAGGCTTGAAGCCTCCCTCAGAGGAGCTGTTATAGAGCAGCAAACACCCACCCGAGTCCTGAAGAGAAGGGGAGAGAAGTTAAGGAGAAAGAGGATCCTCAACATAGAGTCAAGGCTCATAGACTCATACACGGTCGAGTTCTACGTTGAAGCTGACGGCGGACTATACGTTAAGGAACTCATACACGGAGACTCTGGCAGAACCAGGCCCAGCATAGCAGAGATACTAGATAACCCACCCACCAGCATAAGGCTCAAATTCCTCGGCGTACTCAAGACGCTACACCATTCAAAATAGCCAGCATCTATCGGTCTTACTAATGCTGAGACAACCCAAACATAGTTGGGTCTAAAATAGGATTTTGCACCTTGGCCCTATTACAAGTCCTCCTTGTTTATATAGGGCTTCATCTGCTACATGGGTAGAGGAGGAGGGTTGACTAGGCATAGCGGATATAGACATAGGACTAGGAGGCTCTTTACTAGGGAGGTAGGTGCGAGAAGTGGGCCGAGGCCAGAGGTATACCTCCAAGAGTACGAGATAGGTCAGGCCGTTGCCATAGATATTGACCCGTCAACTCATAAGGGGATGCCGCATAGGCGATACCAAGGGAGGGTAGGTCGTGTCGTGGAGCGGAGAGGTAGAGGGTATGTGGTAGAGGTCGAGCTGGGAGGTAAGTTGAAGAAGCTACACGTTCTGCCTGAGCATATTAAACCTTTATCCACAGGGTGAGCGCGAGGTGCCTAGGAAAATATTATCCTACACACCCATAACCATTCCAGAGGTCGCGGAGCTACTCTCCGTCAAGAAAGATGAGCTCACACCCCTCCAGCTTAGGGTCTACAGCTATGTCACAACGTTTTCGAAGCTCCCCGCCGAGAGGGCTAAAAAGCTTGTGCAGGAGCTTCAGGAGAAGTTCGGGCTTGAGCCGGAGGAGGCCTGCCAAGTAGTGAACATATGCCCTAGAGATGTTAACGAGCTTAGGGCTGTCCTCTCAGGCTATAAGCGGCTCATCTCAAGCATCCTTTTTTCGGACCAGAAACTCTCCGAGATAGTCCAGACAATCGAGTCTTACCTCCGCGAGGGTGTTGACGCAGAGCAAGTCCAAGAATAGGAAGAGTCATGAGGAGTGCCAAGCCAAAACTTTACGAGGATGAGGCAATTGTCCTTGATATACTTCCACCGACGAGGCTTGAGAGGGCTTCGCACATAGAGAAGGGCATGCTTCTGGCGCAGGTACTGGGTGTGGAACACTTCACACTCTTAGAGGCGGCTATCAATCAGAGTCTAAACCCAAGGCCGGGAATGCGGATATACATTGGGAAAGATGTGCCTCGCCCCCTTATCAGGATAGTTAGGCGGATAGGCTACCATGAGCTGACAGAGAACGCTAAATACGAGTTGGAGAGAGCAGTCGAGGAGCTTGTCAAGTCGAGGGAAGAGAGGATCGTCCAGTTCATCAATACCTGTGGACCACTAACCCCGAGGCTGCATGCACTAGAGGCCCTCCCCGGAATAGGCAGAAAACTCTCCATGCGCATTATCGAGGAGAGAAACAAAGAGCCGTTCAAAAGCTTCGAAGACATAGAGAAGAGGGTAGGAATACAGAACGTAGACAAGATAATAATTAGGAGAATAATTCAAGAACTATCCGACCCCAACACTAAGCACTGGCTATTCACCCGACCCCCAGCGCATCAGAGCATATGACAAGACTGAGCCAACACCTCACCATAAGCAGACGAGTGCTCGAAAGGCTCGTCGAACTCGCCAACCCTACCGCAAACGACATAGTACTTGAGCCTGGCTGTGGAGATGGAAGGCTTACCGAGCTCCTAGCTGAGCGGGGATGCAGAGTCCTAGCAGTGGAGATAGACCCTAGGCTCGCGGCGGAGGCGCGGCAGAGGCTGAGGGGCTGGCCTAACGTCGAGGTAGTCACGGGTGACGTCCTACAGCTCAACCCCGAAAATTTCACAATGATCGTCGGCAATCCCCCCTACCACATATCCAGACCACTCATCGAATGGATAGCCTCGAGACCAACGCCACGCTTGGTGGTCATGACGCTTCAGAGAGAGTTTGCTAGGAAACTATCCTCCCCGCCCGGCTATAGAGATTATCTATACATCAGCCTGCTCTCTCAGCTCTTCTACAAGGTTGAGGTCCTAGACACGATACCCCCATCCGCCTTTAGGCCAAGACCAAGGGTTGCTTCCAGCATAGTAAGGCTGCTGAGAAACGATCAAACACCACTCGAAGCCACCCAGCTCAGACTCCTAAAACAAATATTCACAGACAGAAGGCATGTGGTGGGGAAAGTATTGAGGAGGATGGGGTATGAGCCGCCACAAGAGCTGGCGAACAAGCGGATATATCACCTAACAACCCGCGACGCACTATCCATTCTAACATCCCTGAATACTTTGCGAGCCTGATTTTCAGGCTCAAAAAACTTATTAAAGCGTCTCAGGAGTGGATTCTCGGATGGCCTCTGTCAGACTGGTGAACCTTTACAAGAAGTTTGACAGGGTGGTGGCGGTTGATGGTGTCACACTGGAAATTCCTGACGGAGACTTCGTGGTCTTGCTGGGGCCTTCAGGGTGTGGAAAGACAACTACCCTCCGCTGTATCGCCGGCTTAGAGACCCCCGACGCGGGTGAGATATGGATAGGCGATAGCATAGTGAATGACCTCCCGCCAAAAGACAGGGACGTAGCGATGGTCTTCCAGAATTATGCGCTCTATCCTCACATGAAGGTCTACGATAACTTGGCCTTCCCGCTGAAGATGAGGAAGGTTGAAAAGGCGGAGATCGACCGGCGGGTTAAAGAGGTTGCGGATCTTCTAGGGATTTCGCACCTCCTTGATAGGAAGCCTAGGCAGCTTAGCGGAGGTGAGCAGCAGCGTGTCGCCCTCGGGAGGGCGATTATCAGGAGGCCTCGAGTATTCCTCATGGACGAGCCGCTCAGTAACCTAGATGCTAAGCTGAGGCTCTTCATGAGAGCCGAGCTTAAGAGGCTTCAGAGGGAGTTGAAGACTACCACTGTATACGTGACCCATGATCAGGCCGAGGCTATGGCTATGGCCGATAAGATTGCAGTCATGAACAGGGGTAAGGTGCAGCAGTACGACGACCCTAACACGATCTATAATAGGCCCGCGAACGCCTTCGTCGCAACATTCATCGGAAGCCCACCGATGAACATGATAAAGGCAGTCATAAAGCAGGTGGGAGGTAGTGTAGTTCTCGATGCGGGCTCTTTCAGCTACACACTCTCTCCAGAATATTCCGAAGCCATATTGAGGGGGGCGCAGTCTAGTGAGGCTTTCTTAGGAGTTAGGCCCGAGGATATACGGATAACTTTCGAGAGGGTCAGCTCTTCAGTCTTCCAGAGCGAGGTTTACGTGGTCGAGCATCAGGGTGCAAACTTAGTTGTAGACCTTAAGATTGACTCGGAGATTATCAAGGCGGTTACATCTCCTCTACCGCTGCAGATTGGTCAGAAAGTCTGGGTCGGGTTTGAGGAGAGTAAGATACACATATACGATGGGAAGACAGAGCAGCTGCTGGTCTAGCTCCCGCTCTGTTATCGGGTTTTCTGGAGGTTTTCAGCTAGCACTTGTAATCCTTTCCTAAGGTCTTCGTCGCCTAGCCCCACAGATATTCTGATGTATTCTGGATAGTCGCCGAATGCTGTGCCTGGGGCAACTGCGACCTTGGCAGTCTCTAGGAGGTTTAGGGCGAACTCTGCCGAGTCGAAGCCTTCGTCCCCGATCTTGGGGAAGACGTACATGCCTCCGTTAGGCTTTACGTATGTTGCGCCGATTCTGTCGAGTTCCTTGCACACCATTTCTATCCGCCGCTTCATTATCTCGCCATATCTCCTAGGTGTCTCCCTATCCTCGATAGCCTTTATCGAGGCCATCTGTATGAACTCGGGGACGCAGGTTATTAGCTGGGACAGTATTCTGGCAGCCCTATCCGCTATCTCCCTGCTCGCCACGAGGTATCCTATCCTGTAGCCTGTCATCCCCCAGCTCTTCGAGAACGAGTTTATCATTATGGTCTTCTCGTACCCTGTCTGGAGGGCTGAAGTGAAGTCTGTGAAGCAGTAGTCCATGTAGACCTCGTCGCTGACTAGGTATGCGCCTGCGCGTCTTACCTCGTCGACAAGCTCCTCTAACTCGTTGCGTCTGAGCGTTACACCTGTGGGATTATTCGGGTAGTTTAGGAATACCGTCCGCGGCCTCTGTCTAAGGATTTTCTCCAGCACATCCTGCCTGGGGCGCCAGCCATCCTCCAGCGTGGTGTGTATTGCTAGGCTCCTAGAGTGCATCATCTCGACGACTTGCTTGTAAAGGGGCCATGAGGGGTCTATGATTACAGCCTGGTCGCCTGGCCTCAGCGTGGAGGCGGCAGCCAAGTATACCGCGAATCTCCCTCCCGGCGTGACCACTATCTGGTCCTCCGAAACGTCTACGCCAAGCCTCTCGCGGAGAAGGTCTTTAATCGCCCTCCGCAGCTCCGGCCTACCCTTAGCCTCACCATAGGCTGCGAAGCCGTTCATGGCCGCCCAGCTTAGGGCTTCCGCGACACGGCTTGGAGCCCCGAGGTCCGGCTCACCGACTTCGAGGTGGTATACTTTCTCGCCGCTCATTTCCAGCTGCTTGGCCCTCCTGAAGACGTCCATGTGGGTGATCTTGGGCTTGCTCTGTGGCTGCTGGACGAGTATCGCGTCTTGTATGAGGAGGCTGAGCATCCTCTGGGCGGTCTCCAAGTCTAAGCCACTCTCTTTTGCAGCCTTGGCTACCTGTGCTCTGAGTTCCGACTCCGCGTCAAGGTCGACGGGCTCTAATCCCAGCTCTCTCTTTATCTCGCCTAGCCTTTCCGCCAGCTGCCTCCTCTTGGCTATGGCTCGAATAATCTCCTCTGTCACCGCCCTTATCTCCTCTCTCAAGCGCTCGATCTCATCCCTACCCAACTACTCTACACCTCTTAGTACTGGTGGTATGAGGCCTGCACGGAGGGCGTGGTCAGCTAGGACGATGCCGACGACCGATTCCACGATTGGGACTGCCCTCGGCACGACGCATGGATCGTGTCTCCCGGTCACGACCACCTCCTCCACCTCCCTCTTCTTAACGTTGAGTGTGTGTTGGGGCTTAGATATAGAGGCTGCCGGCTTGAACGCTACTCTGACGACTATCTCCCTGCCTGTTGAGAGGCCGCCGACTATCCCGCCCGCGTTGTTGGTCAAGGGCCTGACCTCTCCGCCTATTACTCCGAGTGGGTCGTTGTGCTCCGACCCCTTCATATCCGCCGCCCTGAACCCTGCTCCGAACTCTACACCCTTCACTGCGGGTATGCTGAACAGCGCCTTTGAGAGGTCTGCGTCCAGTGAGTCGAAGACGGGCTCGCCGAGGCATGGCGGGACGTTTAGGGCTACGCACTCTATGACTCCGCCCACAGAGTCTCCTGAGGACCTGGCCTCGAGGATTGCGCGTTTCATGGCCTCTGCGGCCTTTTCGTCTGGGCATCTTACCTCGTTAAGCCACCTCTTCTCCCTGATAGTCTCTATGGGGAGGGGCTTAGCCTCGATGCCCGCTATACGCTTAGTGTAAGCAAGTACTTCGACCCCTAGTGCCTGCTTCAGCAGCTTCAGGGCTATGGCTCCAGCCATAACAAAGCCCGCAGTTATCCTCCCCGAGAACCTTCCGCCGCCCCGGTGGTCGTTGAAGCCCCCGTACTTCAGCCTCGCAAAGTAGTCTGCGTGACCCGGCCTCGGCGTCTCCAACACCTTGTCGTAGTCTCTGGAGACCACATCCTTGTTCCAGACTAGCATGGCGATAGGTGCGCCGGTGGTGTAGCCGTTAAAGACTCCGCTCAAAATCTCCACCTTGTCCTCCTCCCTTCTCTGCGTGGTGACGATTGATTGTCCAGGCCTCCTCAGGTCTAAGAGGGTCTGTATGTCCTGTTCGGAGAGCCTTAGGCCCGCTGGGCAGCCGTCCACTACCGCTCCGACGCATCGGCCGTGGCTTTCGCCGAAGCTCACGACCACGAACCTCTTACCCAGAATGTTTCCACTCATGACTTCTCAACCTCGCACCCTAGTAGTTTGAGGTCGTCTAGGAAGTTGGGGTAGGAGACTGCTGCTGACTCTGGGTCTAAGACTTCGATGAGCCCCTGCGTGGCCAGTGAGAGTAGGGTGAATGCCATGAAGAGTCTGTGGTCTCCGCGCGGGTCCAGCCGGGCACCTCTCAGCCTGCCACCCCTTATGACCATCCCGTCTGGTGCCTCTTCCACGCGGATTGATGTCTTGGCTAGCTCGGTGGCTATTACGTGGATTCTATCGCTTTCCTTGAACCTCGCATGCTTTACGCCGTGGATTCTTGTCTCGCCTTCTGCAACTGCCGCCAAGGCCGCGACTATGGGTAGGAGGTCTGGGGAGTCCTTCAGGTCTACGTCTACACCCTTTAGAGACGCCTCACCCACCTCGACGAATCCATCCCCCTCCCTTACATCTGCACCCATAGCCCGCAGCACCTCGACCAGCCTGTAGTCGGCCTGCGGAAGACCAGGGTCAAGACCAGCCACCCTGACCCGCCCACCCACCATCAGCGGAGCGGCCAAGATGAAGCCGGCCAGGCCATAGTCGCCTGGAACAGTGAAGGCTGCTGGCCTGTAGCCGCCGGGCTCTGTGTAGAAGTGGCTGTATCCCTCCCTCTCAACCTTGGCGCCATAGAGTCTGAGGACCGCTATCGTGGAGTCGACGTAGGGTTTTGAGACTAGGTCTCCCTGAATGTTGATGGCTATAGGCCTCTCGGCTGCTGGTCCTGCTATGAGGAGGCCTGAGACGAACTGGCTGCTAATATCCCCCCGGATACTGCACTCTCCCCCCATCTCTCCGCCCTCAACGATTATTGGTGCTGTGCCGTCGAGCTTCGCTGACCACGACCTGATGCCCAGTTGGCCGAGGGCGTCTAGGAGAGGCTGCATCGGCCTTTTACGGAGGCTCTCATCACCGGTCAGGACGGTGTATCCCCTCTCGGTAAGGCCTGCGATGCATGTCATTATTCTGAGCGTAGTGCCGGAGTTCATCGCGTCTATGACGTTCTCGGGTGTCTTGGGACGCTCCACACCCTCTATCTCGATCCCATCCCTTTGGGGCTGGAGTATCGCGCCGAAGAGTCTTGCGGCGTTGATTGTCGCTTCTGTGTCGCGAGAGTATAGCGGGTTGAATATGCGAGATTTTCCGGGTGCTAGGAGTGCCGCCGCGATTGCCCTGTGAGTGTAGCTTTTGCTTGGCGGCGCCCTAACCTCTCCGGAAACCCTCTCAGCCCTGACACTCACGATCATCCCGGCCCACCGCGCCGCTCAAGCCAAGCTCTCACAGCCCTCTCCATCAAAGACCTGTCAGGCTCGACACCGTGGAAAATCTCGAACGCCCTGGCCCCCTGCTCAACAAGCATCTTCACACCGTCAATATACTGGGCGCCTGCTCTGGCGGCAGCCCTCTGGAGTGGCGTCGGCACAGGAGAGTAAACCATGTCGAGGACTATGTGGCGCCCGGTTATGTCGCCTGGACTTATAGGGCTTTCGTGGTAGGTGAGGCCGAGGGGTGTCGCGTTTATTATGACCTCTGCGCTGCGTGCCTCGCGTCCGGCACCCTCTAGCGCTATTACTTTGATGTTAAGCCCCAACCTATTCCTGAATCGCCCGGCCAACACCTCGGCCCGCCCCCGGCTCCTGTTGGCTATAACCACCCTCTCAGCACCCATTCTCCACAGGGCATAGAGGGCGGCTGCCGCCGCACCACCGGCTCCTAGGACCAGCACATGGTCGGGACGTCCCTCAACATGGGTGGATAGGCACCTCACGACGCCTTCGACGTCGGTATTGTATCCGGTCCAGCCATCCTCCACTCTCTTGAGCGTGTTTACGGCGCCTATCGTCTCGGCCTCCTCCGAGAGCACGACAGCGACCTGGGCCGCTGCTTCTTTGTGTGGGATGGTTATGTTAAGTCCTTTGAAGCCGAGTCTGTGGAGTGTCTTCAAGGTCTCGTGCAGCTTCTCTGGGCGGGCTTCTATTGCGATGTAGCGGTTAGGCATGTTAAGGGCTCGGAGGGCTGCATTATGCATGACCGGCGAGGCCGAGTGAGATATCGGGTAGCCTATAACTGCCAAGAGGGCCAACTCTTCAGGAACACCTCCAAGGCCTCTAGAGTATCGGGGAAGCTGGGCTGGCCTGGAGCCACGGGCTGGCCGGGTAGAGATGCGTATGTGAAGGGCGCCCCAAGCAGGACGCTGAGCACCCGCGTGAGGCACCATCTCTCACCCATACTGAACGAGATAACCCTACCCCTGAAAGAGGCCTCAGAGTAGAGCGCGAGAATATCCATAGCCTCCGACACTTTCCCCGGATTATTAACCACCTTGACTATATCCGCCATCCCCAACCCCTCCGCAACAACCCTCCGCAGCTCAAGGCTAGACGGAGCCTCGCCGAAATAGTGCTTGGAGGAGATTACCTTGACCCCCACATTTCGCAGCTCCTCCACAAGCCTAGGATTAGCATCTACAGTCCTGCGCTCAAGATCAACATACTCTGCATCCACTGATACCCGTCTCAAAAGCTCCAATCTCTTCTGCTCGTCCCCAGCGTAGAGTCCACCCTCCCAGCTTGGCCGAAGTGTGATGATCTTTTTAATGCTCATGTCTTGGACCAGTCTTGCCGCCCCACCGATCTCACCCTCCTGTAGACCGTCTAGGCGTAGCTCGACCAGCCTAGCTCCAAGCTCTAAGGCCCTCTCGCACAGCTGTCCGAATTCTCCGATATTCCTGGGCATTATCGAGACGCAGACCTTCTCGGCTAGGCTAGACCTCATCTATGAACTCGTCTACCTCCATTCCCATGTGTCGTGCAGCCTTACTTGAGAGCCAGACCAATATCTCCTCTCCCCGAGCGAGTGAGGTGACATCTACTATCTCGCCCTTAGCTGTCAGAAGCCTTATCGTCTCAGCCTTCTGAAGCGTTACTGAGCCGAAGACCCCGTCTATCTCAGCGTTGACCTGCACCATCGGCCTCCTCTCAATCTTCACCCTACCCACAGTGACAACTCTCGCAGACCCATCCTTGGACACCATTAGGATCCGCATACCCGACTTGAGCTCAGAGAGGTATAGTGTCTTACCGGTCGGGCCTAGAGTGTAGAGGTGGACCGCGCCCGCGTTTACCCTGAAGGGTCTAGGTGGAGTGAACTTTGAGCCCACTGACTCGTTGTGTATGAGGAAGAGCATCCTAGCCATACTGCCAACAAGCATCCCCTCACCATACCTGAGCATCGATGTCGTGTCAACGCACGCCCTCTCACCCATACCAACGTCGAAGACGTCGGACACCCTAGCAGCCCTCAGCTCGACCCTCCTCACCTGCCTCACAATATCGAGGAGAAGACCAATCTCGCTCGGGCTGGATGGCCGGTAGACAACCCCGTCAACGCCTCTCTCAAGCACTCCTAGCATGGCTTCAGCCTCTTCGACACTCCCAACCCTCACGAAAACCTTCGTCCCAGACCCTTGAAGACTGGCCAATATGTTCTCCAACGGAATAATCTTAATGTCAGCGGTCTCCACCAGTATTGACCCAACCCCCGTCCGAGCCAGCCTAACAATCTCATCAATGTCGCTGGGCTTGGATACCTTGACTGGAACAATCTCCCTGCCGAGAGAGTATATCTTTGCACGGACTTTCAGGTTTGCCGGCGTCTCGCCCTCCGTATAGAGTAGTATGGGGGCACCGGCCGCTACAGCTTCCTCAGCCTCCTCTTCGTCAGAGACTTCTATGACTATCTCTTTAGACCCGCTTGAATTCAAGCCCTAAGCTCACGCCCAAGCAGGCTCTGGGCATCCTCTACGCTCCTGTCCTCGATTACTATTGCGCGTAGCGCCCTGACGATTGCCGCCGGTCTCTCATGCATGAAGACGTTCCTACCTATGGTTACCCCCATCGCGCCAGCATCCATAGCCTCGCGAGCCATCCTCAAGACCGCCAAGTCGTCATCCATCTTTGGACCTCCTGCCATGACGACCGGCGCAGGACAGGCCTCAACAACCCGTCTAAACGTATCCACGCTCCCGCTGTAGGGCACCTTAACTATGTCAGCCCCCAGCTCAGCACCAACCCTCGCGACATGCATCAGCACGTTCGGGTCGTTCGGATCCTTGATTCCCTCACCCCTCGGATACATCATAGCTATCAGCGGGACACCCCAAGACTCGCACTCGTCCGCCACCTCTCCGAGCTTCTTCAGCATCTCGGGCTCAGCCTTGCTGCCTATGTTTATGTGAACTGAGAGGCCATCGGCACCCAGCAGGAGTGCGGTCTTCACTCCTCCGACGCGAACCTTCCAGTTGGGGTCTGGGCCCAGCGAGGTGCTTCCCGATACATGGATTATGAACCCGATCTGCGGAGGCTCAGGCATGTGCTTCACTATCCCCTTCTGGACAAGGAACGCTGTAGCCCCACCCTTCTCCACCTCGCGGATCGTCTTGTATATTGTGTCAAGCCCTTTCATTGGCCCGACGGTTATTCCGTGGTCCATGGGAATGCAGAGCATCCTCCCACGCTCTGTCAGTCTCGAAAGCCTGACCTTCTTACCCGACACCATCACTAATCCAACCTCCTCAAAGCGTAGAGCAGCTCAGCGGTCAATATAGCGCCGCCGGCAGCGCCTCTTATAAGGTTATGGCTCAACGTGACGAACATCACCGTGCCCGGCTTTCTACCCTTTCTAACCCTGCCGACAGAGATAACCATCCCCGGTACCTCGCCTGCATCCGCGTCCAGCCGAGGCTGAGGCCTCTCCTCATCAGTGAGAACATTTATCGGGCGTCTAGGCGCGGTCGGTAGCTCCAGCTTCTGAGGCAGCCCGATAAATCCCGCCAGCGAGTCTACAACCTCCTCCACGGAGGCGTCCCTGCCAAGCTCAACCTGGACTGATTCGAGGTGGCCTACAATCGTCGGCACCCTCATACAGGTCGCATCAATTGGAATATCCATGGGCTGAACCTCACCGTCAACCAGCCTGCCCAGAATCTTTCTAGGCTCTTCAGAGACTTTCGCCTCCTCCCCCTCAATATAGGGGATAATGTTTCCCAAGATAGCCATCGACGGCACGCCGTTGTAGCCCGCCCCCGAGACCGCCTGCATCGTCACAACGTTGACGTATCTGAGGCCGAAGTCATCGGCTAGTGGTTTGAGGGGGGTCGCGAATCCGACGGTAGTGCAGTTGGGAGTTGTTACTATGAAGCCGTCCCAGCCGCGCCTCCTCTTCTGGGCATCTATCAAGTCAAGATGCTCTGGGTTTACCTCCGGTATGATTAGAGGAACGTCGGGCAGGTATCTGTGGGCTGACGAGTCGCTTACAACCGGGAAGCCGGCAGCTGCGAACTTGGGCTCAACCTCTCTGGCAGATTTTGTTGGAAGACAGCTGAAGACCAGGTCGGCGTCTATCTTAGATGGGTCTGAGGGCAGAACCTCCATGTCGGCATACTTCTCCGGCACATGGCCCCTGCCTCGGTAAGCCTCTCTGAGCGTCTTGCCCACCGTCGAGTTCCCCGTCACAGCCCTAATCTCAAACCATGGATGCTTGCTCAGCATCTGCACGTATATTTGGCCAACCATCCCCGTCGCTCCGAGTATAGCTACACCTAACCTAGACATGGTACATACACCACACATCCGCAGAGCAGGGGGGAGGGGGGAGAAGAGGACCTACTAGTCAATCGGTCCAAAGAAATAGGCATAGGTCGTAGTACCCCATAGAGGTGTTAAGTAGCTACGACCTACGCCCCTCCCCCTACTCATGCGGGCTGAAAAAGGAAGCCCGCTCAATTTATATTTAACGGATGGTTTGCAGGGTGCTGTCAACTTTTATTTAAGATTTTTAGAGACAGTTCAAGGCCTTGTAGTTGTCTCACTTTGTTATGCATATCTTTGAACGAACCATGTAGTATAGTCTTTCTCAAACTGTTCTGAACCAATAGGTATAGTCCTTCTGAGAGGTTGTATGCTGTTGTTCTGTTATAGCTGATCTTAGCCTTGGGGATATATGTGAGAGATATTTTCTGAAATTATGCTGCTAGAGAGAGTATTAGAGATGGTTCATAGACTGAGGATTTTATTCAGGGCCGAAGAGGAGGCCTAGGAGGATGGGTGTCGTAGACGAGACTGTAGAGAAGGTCTACGGCAGCATAGTATACATGTTGGTCTGCAATAGGTGTGGATTTAGAGAGATAACAGCTATATACACATATACGCATCCAGGAGTAGACCCATCGTCACTGCCCTAACATTCTTAAGAAGGGTACTAGACATTTGTGATGGTAAGCCTGTAATAGTTGTTGATAGGTGACACAGACTAGGCGTAATTCAGTGGCTTCTCAGCGAGACTAAAACTCGCAGGGTAGCTAACCGGGTCTCGTGGGTAGGATTATACTCTCTTAGTAGCTAAGCTCGAGAAGGAATCCTATACTGGTGTGAGGCAAGAATTGGGAGGGAGAGATAGGGGAGGGTTTGGCTGGGGGCAGGCCTGCCAGACAGCACCTAGGAACCCCTAGGAAAGGACGACCGGGCTATAAATTGAGGGGGCGGTAGAGAGTTTCTCTACCACCTATATCTTTTCGGGCACCGGCCGTCTAGGGTTTTTCCCTGCTGTCTAGGCCGGTGCCCCCAGCCTTTCCTGGGGCTCCGATTGTTTTATTGTTGTCCATATTCTTCGCAGTATTTTCTCCTCGTCCTTTGCTCTGTGATATGTATTGTTCAGTAACGCTGCTGTCAGTCTGGAAAGAGCGCTCCTAGCCGGTTTATTGTAGAACTTGTCAACACCTCTATGTCCTCTATAGAGGCCTAATAACTTCATAATCCTTCTACACGATGTGCTTCTGTCAATGTATGGCATGATTTCTGCTAGAGCCTCCTTAGCAAATAGATAGTTGTCGCCGGAGATTCCTAGAGCTTCGACCACTTTACGGTAGGCTGGCATCCTCTTCTCCGCCTCTGCGACAATCAACATAGCCATATCACTCATAGATTTCTCGAGGGACTTGACAGAATCTATCAGAATCTTCCTCTCAGCCTCCTGTAGGGCCTTAGCCCTATTCAAAAGGCTCACATGAGTCTTTAATAGACTTCTGAACGTGGCAGCTAGCCTTCTAATCACCAGAAAGTCTTCACCGACTTCTATGAACCATTTAGGCTCTAGCGTCATCATAGCTCTGAGATCGTTTCTACTAGTCTTAGACAATCCCAACTCCTTTCTCTTCCTCGCTATCAATGTTGGTCTTCTCAAATAGAAGACCCTAACACCTCTCCTCAGCATCTCAATGAACTCGTCTGTGAGCTCTATCGGGATTGTATCTACGTAGAGCTCGTCTCCCTCTTTGGCTGTAATATCCATCAAGGTCCTCGCCTTGCCGAACATCTCACCATCAATGGTGTATATGTGATAGCTCTCCTCAGTCTTATTCTTTCTATTCTTATTAGCTAGTCTGTGTATGTCGATGTAGAATCTTCTAACAGCTCTCACGGAGGTCTGCATCATCCCCATCACCTATTCGTCATCCTCCCATTAATCCTCGAGTTCTTCCACTTTGATTTGGCGGCTGGCTCCGCGGATTGTCCGCGGGTCCCTGCGTCGAGACCCCGAAGGGGGGTCGTGCTTAGGCCCGGGACCAGGCCCCCCTGCAACCCCGGGGCGCGGGTCCGATGAGGGACGGGAGACCATTTTCTCCTCCCCATAGACATATTGGGGAGGCCGGCAACAGCCGGGAAGCCTCCACGCCCCCTCGGACCCGCCCTCGGATCAGGTGTTGCCGCCCCGGTCGTCAGTAATCTCCTGAGAACCTGAGTTCTTCTGAGTTCTCGGAGCTAGCGTGGCACAGGGAACAGTCATTCAGAAACATCAAGGCTCATCCGATATCTTCGGCAATTATTTGGCATCCCTCGTCCCCTTCCACGCGTCCGTCAGCCACGCGGCTGTCCTGCCCAGGAGTGGCGGTCCCGGCATGCATGGCTTCGGGGTCACACCCGTCAACCACGCGGCTGTCCGGGTGCGTGGTCAGCCACGCGGCCGTCCCAAGGCCCAGAGCCCAGCCAAACCCCTCCCCCCGCCACCCCACCCATGACGAGAGTATGGGGTGGTCACCCATACTAGGGTGAGAATCGGGGGAGAAGGATGTGGTTATGGTCATCGTCTATATTCTCTGTCCAGACCTATAGCCGCGTCTTCTATGGGCGCGCGGCCTCAGCCCGGCGGCGGAGGCCCGTCCCGCGAGAGGCGTGGGACTGCACCATGCCTTCGCGGACTCTTCTGCTATCGGGCGACCGCTCCTTTACGCCTCCTCCACCGCCCCTGGAGGAGGCGCCTCGGCTATCCCCTGCCTCATTGGATCGATCGCCCGACTGGGGGGACGCCCTCCTCATCGGAGACCCATTGGAGGACTGTCCGAGAGAGACACGCGGAGACTCAGATTTAAGCAGTTGTGACACAAAATGTGACGCGGATTGTGACACGGGTTGTGCAAAGAGTATGTAGGGGTGGGGTAGCCTCAAGACCTGACATGGCTGAGCGCGTATAGGCTCTAACCTTTTTTATCCATCCTCAGCGACTCTGTAGTGTGATAATAGATAGCACGAGGTGGGGACAGGCTAATGGCATGGGTCTCAATACTCGCCGCCCTCATAATTGCTGGGCTCGCTCAAACCCCCATACTACTGGCCGCTGTTGGAGGCTCCGAGCCTGTCTGGCTATTGTCGGGAGAGGAGCCTCCCGATAGTTCCTGGGACTGGCTAGTTGTCCTCCTGATCATAGCTGTTTCCATAGTGCTGTTCATCGCGACTACACATATTTTTGTTGGGGGTTGGTGGAGGTCTAGAGGGCGGCCTGCCTCGACCTCGCGGACGGGGCGGATAGTCCCTTCCGGCTTGATGAGGGCTCTCAACGAGATCGAGGAAAGCCGGCACGGGTCTGCTGGCGGGGCTGAACCATCAGGGCGGGAAGATGTTGCCACTTCTAGAGTTCCTGACTGGTTCTCCAGGATTGTTAAGGGCATGGGTCTAACAGTTGAAGAAGTCCTAGCGGCTGTCAGGGTGGTCAGGGAGAACGGTACAGAGCTTACAGCATACTTGGCTTCAGTAATACTCTCGGAGAGGTTCAGCTTCGCTAATGAGACGGAGAGGGAAGCCTTCATAATCAACATGTCCACTGTGCTAGAGGACTTCCTGAGAATGAGCCAGCACCAGCATGGCGTCGGCCAAGCGGTCGAGACTCCTCTATATGAGGAAATCTTCCTGGATGAGCTGGTCGAGAGGGGGCCTGAGCCTGGAGTCGCCTATCTGCTGGACGAAGAGGTGGTCTCGGCCCCCGGCCTACCCTCAGCAATCCCGGCCAGCCTACCTTGGAGGAACTGCAAGGTGTATAACATGGAGACCACACGCTGCGAGGAGATACGGCTTGAGCTGGGCCTACTAGACAGAGTTCCGCTCCTAATCCTCACTAGGGCTGTCCGTCCGAGTAGGATTCGGAGGGTGGGCGTGGAGAGGAACCATAAGGGTTCATCGAGTTCAGCGAGGCCGCGGGGCTACCCTATCAAACAGCACTTCTGACACATAGGTCGATATACGATGCCCTCCCAGAGTCTGTTAAGAATAGGTTCAAACCGGTCAAGGTCCGCTTGGACTTGAGAGCAGCTGTCGAGAGGGCTTCACAGCACATCCACCGCGACCAAGCCCTGAGACTGGCTGTGTCCGAGGCCCTAATGCCAGGCCTCACACGAACCATAGCAAAGAAAGGTTGGAAGGGGGTCTCCAAGTTCCTAAAGAAGAAGGAGCTTGACAAAAAGGATGTCAAGATGATCGTGGAAGCACTCTCAGCGCACCTGGCGGGAGATGAGGATAGATTGAAGACTATGTCACTCTCACTTCGCAGGAGCTTGGGGATCAGAGAGTAGTCTACCAAGAGCGATTAGATGTTCCAGAATAACTCCACAGACTCCGCATAACCTAGAGTCCAACATGCACGAGTAATTACCTGTGGAGTTGAGACCTGAAGAAGATTGCATACCAGCGTAGAGGCGTAGTGTCTGATATATGTAACCCTCACAACGATTCTAAATCAATAATATTTTATACATCCAAACTCTATATCTAACGAGGAAACATGTCGAGGAGGAAGAAAGTTAGAACCAGAAAGAAAGGGGCTGGAAGATCTCGGAAGAGATAATAGACGGTGGGCTTGGGTAGGACACACGCGAAATCGTCACCCCATAGAGATTTTTTGGGCAGATTCAGCATCTGGTCCTCCAACATCATAGCGTTAGTAAAGGGGTGTGTCGCTGATGCGGTCTAGCGGGAGGTGAGCTGGGTATATTCTCGTTATTCTATCTATGTCTATGAGCCCTTTTCCTTGGTATGTTTCGCTCCTATGTTGTTGATCTGCTGAAGAATCTTCCTAAGCATAAGCCGACCTCATATTATATCGTCGACGCTCTCCACGGCTGCACTAATCATCGCATCCGGGCTGAGATAAAAGCCCGGTTATAGCGTCTATAAAAATTAACAGTTGCGCGACACGCTGATGGAGTGTCTCACCCAGCCCCAACATCAGGAGAGCTATATGGTAGCAATATTTTTATGACACGGACAATAAAAATAAAACACTCATAACGGCTCATTCCTGTCTTGGGGGGATAAAGATTGTCTGCTGGTGGAGTTCAAGGTGTGGTTCTTTGCGGCGGAGAGGGTACTAGGCTACGCCCCCTAACATACTATTTTCAGAAGGGTATGATCCCGATCGGCAGAAGACAGAAACCTCTCCTCGAATACATTATCCGGCTCCTACACCGCCATGGCGTAAAAGACATAACTCTGCTTGTAGGATACAAGCATGAGCAGATCGAGAACTACTTCGATGACGGAAGTCGCTTCGGCGTAAAGATCAGCTATGTGCGCGATAGCCCCGATTTCGCGGGAACTGGTGGAGCACTCCTCAACGCATATCTACAGGGAATGTTGAGCCAAAACACCATCCTTATCTATTACGGCGACATACTCTCAAACATTGACTTGACTGATATGCTCCGGCAACACGGGGAGACGCGGGCCACCGCGACGCTAGCGGTGTCCGCGAAATACCAGCTCCCGGTTGGCGTGGTTGAGGTCCAGGGGACGAGGATAGTGGGGGTTAGGGAGAAGCCCCAGCTAGATATGCTGGTGGGCATCGGTATACTGGCACTAGAAGAGAGGGCGTTGGAGGAGCTCCGGCATCTCGGCGAGAAGACTAGGAGGCTAGACATAATGTCCCACTTGCTCCCACATCTTGTCATGAAAGGTGAGCCTGTCCACGCCTACATAACAGACGCATTCTGGTGCGATGTGGGAAGCATAGAGAGCTATGAAAAACTACGCGGCGAAGCTATTGAAAAGTATTTTGAGGGTATGTTGCCCCAGTAGTAGGATAGTCTCATAAAAACTCGTGACCGTGAAGTTTAAAGAACAATGGGAAAGCACTTACGCTCACCCCGGGGGGTGTATCGGTATAGCCTAAAGCCTTTCTCGAAGAAGCATGAATCCACCCACACCAGCCATAGAGAGGCCACTAGAAGCGATCGCGTCTTCAATCGTATATAGTAGTGATAGGCTTCATAAAGCGCGGGCAAATGACCTTTAAGGAGAGGCGGGAACCAAGTCTTCGGCCCGGCGGTAGCGGCTTACCGAGGGGCTGATAGTGTATGGAACCCGTGCTACACTTCGCAATTCCTTTCGCCATTGGCTCTATTCTCCGGCTGGGGCTACGACGGAGCCTCCTACTCGGCGTCATAGGCATCCTACCAGACCTAGACGTCCTACTCCTCATGCACAGATCTATAACCCACTCGATCACCCCCTCCATAATACTTGCCCTAATATCACTCCTACCAAGGGCTGTCCTGCTGGGCTCTATTCTCCGGCTCTCAGCCCTAGGATGGGCCTCCCACACATTCATAGACTTCATGGAGGGATACACACCCATACTCTGGCCCCTCTCACAAAACTCCTACAGACTGGTATTTGAGTCCAGGCTGCATGTAGAGAGCCAGCCTGCAATATATCTGGCATTCAGAATCCTCGAGGAACCCTATAACTATGGAGTAATAGCAAGCCTAGATGCCCCAATATTCACAGCGGAAGGCCTCCTAATAGCATCCCTACTCACAGCCCTAGCACTATTCATCCCAAGAAAAAGAAGTGGCTTATAGGGCTGAGCGTATCTAGTAGTTCTATCATGGGATAACGGTCACATAAGCTATGCCAAGCTCACATCATCTATTACCGAGGAAAATGTTACACTTTGATCCGTTAACTCCCAACCTCCATAAAAACGGGGAAGACCTAGCGTCATGAAAACCAACGACGGGAGATTAATAGATCTCCTACGTCTATCTATATATAGCTTTTGTGATTCTAAACTTTAGACAAAAATCTCTTCTCTGAAAAAGGATATATGTACCCTTTTCTAAGTTTACCCCAAGCCTGAGTATGAGTATGCTTAACCATGATACCCTTGGCATATCACCGGATTACCCGGGTGGGGTTGACGGCGTGGCTAGGCTTCTCCACGAGGGACTGGCTGACTCTGTTGAGCGGGTTAAGAGAGCTAGGAAGTGGCATTTAGTTAGTGCCTTGCGTAAGGCCTTCATCAGGGCCTTCCTCAAGCTGAGGCTGACCAGGGTCAGGAGTATGGAGTTGATTAGACTAGTTGTAAGGACGATTATGGAGCTTAGGGAGCTGGCCATGGAGCGGTATATACCGCTCAGGGCCGGGGTCAGGCATGCCTGGAGGCTCAGCATGCTTGCCTCGAGCTGGGGCCACCCAACAGCAGATGAGTGGAGGAACGACACCGCATTCATAATCTACAACGCGGTAACCCTAAAACTGTTGAGTAGGTTCTATGGTATAGGGGTCATAGAGTCGATCTAATGGAGCGTAGGTGCTTAGTGGATGAGTAGGGACCAAGTCATAGGTGTGGTCATCCTATTGGTGAGTGAGACGTTAAAGCTTCTCAGAGAAGCCGTCGAGAGGCTCTCCTAGCAGGGCTAAAACTAGTAGTTGGAGCTTCTAGGCAGATGAGGATGTATTGGTGTGTTTGTGGCCACGGCATAAATGGGATGATAAGTAATATACATGTGTATTCAGCGATCTAGGCCTCATATGCTTCCCAGAGATGTGGCTGAAACCCTTGAGACGGCCTATATTTGAATATGGTTAGTGTAGTCAGGATCGTCATGATCTCGTTGTCAATAGGAGTTGGGCTGGGCCCAATAGTTTTCGCGCTGAACCAGTACGGCTGGAACATCACTCCATTGATCACGCCATCGTATTCACCTCCAAAAGTGGATTTCCGCATGGAGTTTACTGGCTTTAGAGTTATAGATAAGGAGCCTAAGGCTGTTCTTAGGCTAACTAACTTGGGTGAGATTGGGCTTGAACTAGTGGGTCTAAACGCTACAGCCTATGGACCTAGTGGGGAGGCGGTTGCTCCTGTAACTTTGGCCCACCCGGTCACCTCATCCCCTGGCTCTGTAAAAGAAGTGGTCCTAGACATCAGTCTTAGCGAGGGCTCGGTTACCAGACTGTTGCCATACTTTAGAGACCGGGGCTATGTAGACATAGAGGTTAAGGGTGAAGTATTCGTAAAGGTTTTCGGATCTGTTGTGACTGTGCCGTTAACGACGTCTTTCCGGCTTAGCCGGGAGGATGTTAAGGCACTAGGCCTGGAGTGCCCATGATGCTTGTTGATGCTCTATCGCTGAACGGTAGGGTGAACCTGCCGGGGATTGCTGCAACCTTACTACTTCTCTACACGGTATCTTCTAATCGGCCTTGGTGGAGGATGCATGGGTGTATCGAGGACCAATGCACCTTTTCTGCAAACATCTCACCCTTCGCCATAGCCGTGGAGATACTGGGCAGGCCCGTGAACGTGCCTATAATACCTTACCTGACCCTGGCCGCCCGCCTCAGCATCCTACTTGCAGCAATCGCGATACTTGTTGGATCCGTTCTGGTGAGAAAGCCGTGGTCCAAGCCTATGATAAGCATGACCGGCCTAGCACTCCCAGTCACATTCCTGCTGGGACTCTTCATAGGTCTGAAGGTAGCCGGGTCCTATCTCGGCATAGATCTTCCATTGACTGGAAAATTCGAGATGAGATACGCAGTACCATACGGAGGGCTCAGCATAAACGTGCTGACACCTGCAGTAGCCAGCCTCACTGACGACTACTGGATAGCTCTAACAGCCGGGGCCATCTCAGCTCTAGCCAAGGCTATACATGGTAGGATGAGTGCTGAGAAGTCTCAGGGGTAGTTGGCTTCGGCATCGACACATCGGTCACACCTGGTCTTTTTAGATGCGGGTGCATGGCTGATATTAGGGTTTGGCGAAAGGAGTAGGCTGTGAATGACGTGCTTGGGAAGCCTAAAAGCCGGGCCGATGCTTGACTATAGTGGTATGCTTGGAGGACTGATAAATTGAGTGGAGACGTAGAGTTGGAGGCATACGTCCTGAGGTTTTATGGGAGGGTTCAGAGGGTCGGGTTCAGGAGATATGTCTTGGACTTAGCCCAGGAGCTGGGTCTGGCTGGATATGTTAAAAACATGCCTGACGGGTCGGTCGAAATATTTGTGCAGGGTGGGAGGGAGCAGCTCTCAAGCTTCCTTAGAATGGTTAGAGAGCCCCCGTCCCCTGCTAAGATTAGAGAGGTCAAGGAGGAGAAGGCCTCGGTGAGCCCTGAAGTCAGGGAGTTCAAGATTATTTATGGCGAGCTGGGGGACGAGCTTCAGGAAGGCTTTGGAGCGATGCAGGCGATATTCATGGATTACTGGTCGGAGTTCAGGGACTATAGGGGGGAGTTCAGAGACTTCAGAAATGAGTTCAGGGACTTCAGGGAAGAGTTCAGGGACTACAGGCAGGAATTCCGCAGCTATGTAGAAGAGTTTAGAGATTTCGCTAAAAGAACAGATGAAAACTTCAAGCTAATATCAGATAAGTATGGCGAGATATCTGAAAAGCTGACCATAATACTTGAAACCCTAGTCAAAGAGTCTAAGGAGACCAGAGAGATGCTCAACGAGACGATGAAAACGCTAAGGGAGGTCGTAGAGAGGCTGCCAAAGCCTCAATCCAAAAGCACCGGCTAGAACGTTAGACTTTGATTTTGGGATTTTAGCTCCCTCCAAGGATGCCAGTGAGGATTGCGGTTAAGTCTGCATGGAGCCTCTGATACACTTCACCGTCCCATTCGTTATGCTTGTTCTCCTGGGCCTAAGCCCTAAAAAGGCTTTACCCCTAGCGCTTCTTGCGTTAGCCCCCGACTTTGACGTCCTCTTTCTCGTGCACAGGTCGCTATCCCACTCTATTCCCGTTTATGCGGCAGTCTTCCTCCCTCCCACCATAATGGCCCACGTTATGAAGAGAGGGATGCGCACATGCGTCCTAGCCTTCTCCGCGCTAGCCTCACATACGCTGCTCGACACCTTCTCAGGAGCCACGCCACTGTTCTGGCCCGTCTATAGGGAGTCTCTGTGGATTGAGACGGACCTGACATTTCACATCGGCAGCTCCATCAACCTCATCCCAACCCTAGCGCTGGCTACAGAGCCCACAACCTTCCAAGCCCTCAAAAGCTTCGACGCCCCACTCCTCACCGGCGAAGGACTGGTCATCTCCCTCACATTGCTTACGGCAATGTTGCTGGGCATTGTAATGCGCCGTGGGAGCACAGTAACACTCACGCCTCCTAACATTGTTACGGGCCCAAATAGAGTGGCTGATCCTGAAGGCCCTGCTCAGATGCCCGCCCTGAGAGGTGGGAACGTATCGCCGGAACATGTGACCATTGTTATACCTACGCTGAATGAGGCTGAGGCCATAGGGACGGTCATAGATGAGCTTAAAAGTGAGGGCTACGACAATATTCTCGTTGTGGACGGATACTCGACTGATAAAACCGTGGAGATTGCTAGGGAAAGAGGTGTTAAGGTCATTTATCAGCGTGGAGCCGGTAAGGCCGGAGCCATTAGAACCGCAATAGAAGTCGTTGATACACCCTTCATGGTCCTGATGGATGGCGACGGCACCTATGATGCAAGGGACATTAAAAGGCTGCTGAGCATCGCCCCAGAATATGATGAGGTTATAGGCCTCAGGATGGATAGGCACAACATCCCACCTCTTCATAGACTTGGGAACCGTATTATCAGCACGGCCTTGAGCCTGCTTATGGGTCGCAGGCTAAACGACCCATGCAGCGGTATGTATGTCTTAAAGACAGATAGTGTTAGAAATTTGGAACTCACATCCAAGGGCTTCGCTGTTGAGGCTGAAATCGCGGCCCAACTCTCCAACCTCGGCAAGGTGGCTGAGATACCAATAAGCTACAGGAGAAGGATTGAGCGTAGAAAGCTCCAGAGCTGGAAGGATGGGTTTAACATTCTGGTAACGGTCTTCAAGATGGCTTGGCTTTACAACCCAGTCTTCCTCCTCTCCGCCATAGCCGCGCTCCTAGCAGTTCCAGGCGCGCTCATCTTGATATGGCAGCTATACATCCGCTATGTTTTCGGGGCTGAAAGATGGTCGCTGGGCTGGGCCTGGCTCGGCCTCGTCCTCCTCGTAATCGGTCTCCAGGGATTCACACTAGCCACCATATCACTGCTCCTAAAGAGGGTTGAGAGAAGGATCTTCAGGGCTGTCGGCGGGAAGTCAGGCTAACTTGAGACCTCAAGCTATATCGGCTTTGAAAGATTTACACAGTTGCGACACAATCAGGCTGGAGGGTGAGCTGGCCCTTAAAAGTGGGGCTGGTGCCTGATGAGCTGGGTCTTCAACGACGAAGTTTTGGCTGTGATAGCCGCCATACTTTTGATTTCAGGAGTCTTCGCCGCGGTTCAAGTTTTGAATGCTGGGCGCGTAGTAGAACCCTTCTCCGAGCTAGGTCTCCTGGGGCCGAAGGGGAAGATAGCCGATTACCCGAGGGTAGTCATGGCTGGGCAGCCCTTCAGACTCAATGTCTACGTTGGGAACCACGAGGGCCGCGTGATGTATTACCAGGTCCTCGTTAAGGTAGGTGACAGAAATTCCACAGTTAACGCCACTGTGCCTTTAGCGGCTGAGCCTATAATGGAGGTCAGGACCATACTAGCGCATAACTCCTCCGACACCATCCCAGTAGATATAGTGTTGAATACTCCGGGCGATAATGTGAGACTCGTATTCGAGATGTGGACTTACAATGAGACGCTAGGACAATTCACATACCACGGCAGATGGAACCAGCTCTGGCTCAACGTGACGAGCGGTGCCGAGCGGACAGTCTCCATGGCGTCCTTCCTAAATCCTGAGCTGGAGAAGCCAATCCTAGACGGATATCTTGCGGTGAGAAGGGCTGAGTCAAACGGCGGAGACATATCGAAGATGGTAGGGCTCCTCAGAAAGGCTCTGTCCAGCGCCATGGCTGGAAACGCGACTGAAGCAAGCGATCTAGCCTTGAAGGTAGTCTCCATGGAGCCTGAAGTCTCGAGGCAGGGCATCGAGGCCGCGAGGCTCAGGCTTTTCACTGGCATAGGCGGGCTAGCAGCTGCAGCCACCGCAGGTGTCGGTGGCTACATCTATCTTCGGGAGAGGCTATGGATTAACCTAGCCAAGTTCTATAGGAATTGGAGGCTTGTATGGAGAGAAGGTGGCGACGAAGGCCTAAGCGACGTAGAGAAGACAGTCCGAAGACTAGTGAAGTCTCAAAACCCCCTCAGCCTAGAGAACCTAGTCTTTTCAGGTAGCACAGGGTACACAACGAGCAAGATGGCAAAGGCCGTCTTCAACCTGATCCGCCGAGGCGCCCTAAAGCTCGTGGACCCAAACCCTCCACAAACCTTCGTAATCTACATGGTTTCAAGACACAACATAGGCTTCATGGTCTCGGCAGGCCTAGTAATCCTAAGCATCCTAACAGTCTACCTATCAAACATCCATCCAGCACTCTCTATCATGCGTATGGCTTTGGGCTCGCTATTCGTGCTCTTCCTCCCAGGATACTCGCTGGTCGAGGCACTCTACCCGCGCGGAGAGGAGCTAAGTCCCCTGGAAAGGCTTGCACTCTCCATAGGCCTGAGCTTGGCACTCGTCCCACTAGTAGGTCTCGTCCTTAACTATACGCCATGGGGCATAAGGCTCAACCCTATAATGGTCTCACTCTCACTCCTAACTCTCGGACTACTCTCAGCCTCAGCATACAGGAAATACCGCCTGCAGAAAGTAGAAATAATCAACAAACCATGACGCAGAATCCTAAATTCACACACTTCGTCTTCATAGGATCTAAGCTAAGCATTTTCACTGTGCTAAATCACTGCTACACCAGCAACTTTCCTAGATGTGAGCTTTAGGCAACGGAGCTATTGCCGAACGTCCCAGCTTTTTTAGAGAAAACATGTTAGACCTTTTAGCCTTGATGCTGGCCGGGATTCACTTCGGTGTACCGCTAATCTACTACCAGTATGCTAAAGCGAAGTGGCTGCCGAGGCCTTGGAATGTTAAAGTTGACGAAGAGTATAAGCCCAGAGCATCGATTATAGTGCCTACATATAGGGAGGCCAAGCTGATCTGGAGCAGGCTCGACAATATTTACTCCCAAGACTATCCGAAAGAACTCATGGAGATAATAGTCGTTGATAGTGCAAGCGATGATGGTACAGCCGAGCTCGTTGAAGAATGGGCTTCTAAGCATGGAGACGTGAGTCTCAAGCTGGTCAGGGAGGCTTATAGGAGGGGGAAGGCCTACGCACTTAACAATGCACTAAAACATGCTAACGGCGAGATTATAGTTCTGGCCGATGTTGACGCTTCATGGCCTAACAAAGCACTTCCAGAGGCTTTAAAGTGGTTCGCAGACCCAGAGATCGGGGCCATATCATGCCTGAAGAAGCCTGTGGGAGACGGGGTTAAAGGTGTCGAGGAAGACTACAGACATTACTACAATATCTTAAGAGTCGCCGAGAGCAAGGCCTATGCCACGCCAATATTCCATGGAGAACTAGCGGCCTTCAGGAGAGACCTCATAGAAAAGCTGGGCGGCTTCCCCACAGATATCGGCGCAGACGACAGCCACACTGCAACTAGGATGGCGCTAATCGGTTTCAGAGCAATAACGCCAGAAGACATCTGGGTGGAAGAAGCCGTCCCCAATAAGGACTACTTCTGGTGAAGGGTTAGAAGAGCTCAGCACCTAATACAGCACTTCGCCAAAACGCTAAAAATGGTAAAGCGGGCGCCGAGAGAGTTCAAGAAAATACTGCTCATAGAGTCATTCCTGCACCTAGTAAACCCATCATTGCTACTCGCAGTAGCAATCTTGCTAATGATAAGCGCACTAGTCGCATATTCTCCAACAGCCCTAGCAATCCTGATACTAGGACTCGCTCTATTGAGTATAAAACAGTATAGAACATGGATAGTTCAGCAATTCTTTTTAGCGGTAGGAGTTTTAAGGAACCTATGGACGAGGGAGATAGTATGGCGGAAGGAGTCCAAGGAATAATGTCTGCAGAACTTTTGCCAAGGGTTAAAGTGGCTCTAGAGTTGGTAACTAGCATTGTTGGCAAAGTGGAAAGACTTCTTGACTTGGGTTGCGGTGATGGCGAAATATCCCTACTCCTAGGAGAGAGACTACAAGCGAGGGAGATCTATGGGATTGATGTCAGGGAGGGGGCCGTCTCGAGAGCCAATCATCGAGGGATAAAAGCCTACAGGCTGGATCTAAACATCGAGAGCCCCTCCTTCCCGGACGAGTTTTTTGATGTAGTATCTTCATTTGAGGTGATAGAGCATTTGACTAATCCTGACCATATGCTGAAGGAGGCTTGCAGAGTCCTCAGAAGAGGTGATACCTTGCTTATCTCGACGCCGAACCTGGCTAGCTGGGTCAATAGGGTAGTCTTCCTTCTCGGCTACCAACCTTATAATGTCGAGGTCTCAATGGAGACCATAGTTGGTGTCCCCTACAGAGAGGGGATCTTCGGCATGCCTTCAGGGCACATAAGGGCTTTCACACTAAGAGCCTTGAAAGAGATTTTAGAGTATCATGGTTTCAAAGTGGTAAAGGTCGCCAGAGCCTCCGACATTCACCCTAAGAATATTTTCTTCAGACTATTAGATAATTTCTTCTCACTGAAAGCATCCTTAGCTAGAAGGTTAATAGTCTTAGCAGTAAAGCCTTAACGATGAGAATAGTTCACATAGCTCCATTTTACTATCCCGTCATTGGTGGTGTTGAGGAGGTTGTTAAGAGGGTAGCGGAATACATGGCCTCTAAGGGTAACGAGCTTTACGTCGTAACTTATAATAGGTTAAGAGTTGGTGGCGAGGGTTCTCTATCTAAGGAAGAGACCATCAACAATGTCCATGTAGTCAGGTTGAAACCTAACGTCATCTGGAGCCACGGGACATACAGCACTGAGCTACCTGAAGTGCTGAGAAAACTTAGACCAGATCTAGTTCATGTTCACGTGTGGAGGCATCCCCATGTGTTTCAGGTGGCAAAGCTCAAGGCAAGGTTTAACTTCAGAGCAGTACTTCATGCTCATGCACCTTTCCACATACTCGGCCAGCTTGTATTGATGACTTGGCTTTACCATCAAACCGTGGACTTGTTTATGAAAAACGTCGTGAACAGCTATGACAAAGTAATAGCACTGACGCCGCAGGAAAGAAGAGTGCTTGTGAAAGAGCTACATGCTAAGGATGAGAAGGTGGTCATCGTACCTAATGGCATAGATGACAGACTCGTCGCTTCGGCCCAGAGCGAAGAAAAGAGTCCAATAGTGCTGTATTTGGGTAGGATCAGCCGATCAAAAAATGTTGATTTACTAGTCAAGGCTATGATGCATGTGAAGAAAGAGGTTCCAGCTGCGAGGCTGATGCTAGCTGGCCCCAACGAGGGGCTGGTGATGAAGCTGAAGAGCTATGGGCAGAAGCGCGGTATAGACTTTGAGTACCTAGGCATAGTATCAGAGGACGAAAAAAGCAGGCTATACTCTGGGTGCTTAGTCTTCGCTCATCCGGCACTTTATGAGCCGTTCGGCATAGCTCTTCTTGAGGCTCAAGCGTTCGGAAAGCCTTGCGTTATAACCGGGAATGGGGGACAACTATATACAGCACCTCCAAGAAAGACGAGTCTCTACGCGAAGCCGAGCCCAAATGACTTCGGAGAGAAAATAGTAACGTTGCTAATAGACAAAAAACTTTACAAAAAACTTAGCATTAATGCGAGAGAGTGGGCTCTTCAGCATTCATGGTCAAAGATACTTCCAAAATACGAGGAAGTCTATAAGCAGCTATGCGCATAGTACACGTCCATCATAGCTACTATCCAACCCCTGGAGGTATTGAGAAAGTCGTACAGAAGTTAGCAGAAGAGCAAGCGAGGTTAGATCATGAAGTGCATGTGGTTACTAGCAACATAGTGAGTAGTGGCGTCTACGTTGAAGGGGTGCTGAACGGAGTTTACGTACACAGAGTTAAGGCTTTGAGACTGCATTATCCTGACCTTACGGTACCCAGCGAGCTCGACAAGAAGTTGTTTAAGGATGCCGATGTAGTTCATGTTCACTCCCAAAACTCTCTCTTCAACATGACGATTGCAGAGAGGGCCAAGAGCCTAGGTGCCAAGATAGCCGTCCACTTCATGGCTGTAGATGCGCTGTCAGACCACCCTGATACAATAGTTAGGACTGTTGGAAGATTCTACGGAAGGTGGACTACCTTGAGGGCTCTAAGTGTAGCTGATCTAAAGCTTGTGAAAAGCCTAAGGGACATGAAGATCCTCGAGAGAAGATATGGTGCCAAACACTTACACTACGTGCCTGATGGAATAGACAGGGAACTCCTCGAGTTGCCAAGCCTTGAGGAAGAGTTTAGGGTCAGATATGGTCTATTCAACAATGTAATACTTTATGTCGGGAGGCTTCACCCCCTCAAAGGTGTGAGCGTGCTATTGGAAGCTGCATCCTATGTTTTAAAAGCAGTACATGACGTTGTGTTTGTGTTTGTAGGTCCCGGTGATGTTAAGAGGTATGTGGATGTGGCAGAAAAATTGAGAATAAGAGACAAGACATTATTCTTAGGTCCTGTTGATGAACGAGTAAAGGTAGCAGCAATAGACGCTTCAACATGCCTTATATTGCCTAGCGTATGCAACTATGCAGAGGTATACTCTTTGGTAATAAGTGAAGCGTGGGCTAGGGGTAAGGCTGTTATAGCCTCTAGCGTGGGTGAGGTGCCGTACAGGGTCAAGCACTTGGTAGATGGAATCATAGTGCCTCCCAGAGACGCTAGGGCATTGGCTGATGCTATATTGACACTGCTGGAAGATAGAGTGCTAGCTAAAGACCTAGGCGCTAGAGGCAGAGAAAAGCTTATAACTTGGGACGAGATAGCCCGCATTTCGCTGGATCTCTACCATAATTCCATGCTGTATTGATGAAAAATGATTCGCGCACGCATCGCCTCTGTAACCGGCGACACAGACTTTGCGGATATACATCCGCTAGCGAGTTTGCAAGACATACTAGGATGTAAATTTGGCGATGGTTACGAGCAATATCTAGGCTATTAACCTATAGATCTCACACTGGCTAAAAGGCCTCCTTTTCGATACGCCTTCCGGAGCGTTTAAAATCATACTGGAAATCCTCGTAGAGCGAGTGAATGTTAGATCCGTCTCAAAGGAAGTGCGGAAATACGAGGGTTAAACACGTTATAAGATCATATGTTAAAAGCCTGAGATATTCTACACTATGATTCTTTCCTCAAAAGATATGCATAAACCAACAAAAACAAATTTGTCCAAGACACATCAGAAAAAACTTAAGTAGAAATTTGATAGCGCTGTAAGACGTTGAGAATAGCGATATTTACACCCTTCATTTACCCGTTTCACGCGGATATGCTGACAATTATAAATGACATGGTTGAGGCAAAGCTGTTTACTTGTGAGGTATATGGTAACTACCCTTTCAAAGATTTGTTGAAGCAAGCGGAGGTATTAAAGCCTATCCCTGTAACTATAGCTAGCCACAAGGCCATAGGATTGCTCGAATTAATTAGGTATATACGCTATAGACCTCACGCTGTTATAATATTTGGGATAGAAGGCATGGCTGGATTGATTATCTACTTCGTCTCAAGACTATTAGGAGCGAAGACTCTAGTTGTAGTTGAAGAGAATAATATAACTCGTCTCAACAATTCTTTCTTAAGACTGCTTCAGAGAATAAAGATAGGCGTTATAAAACTAGTCTACAATCACTCCCATGTTTTAGTATGTGAGTCATTCGCTTCTAAAAGATATGTACTTGAAATATTAAACATCAGGCGTAAAACGCCGCCGGTAGTTCTTGTACATGGCGTAAATATAAAGAGGTTTAGCAGGCTTATCTCCATGCCAAGAGAACATGCTAAGAAAAATATGCTGAAAGTCTTGGGTCTATGGGAGGGCCTCTTAAATAAGAAATGGTGCGTGTTTATAGAGGAGCTTTCATACTGCAAGGGTGCGGATGTACTTCTGGATGCGATCGAAATTATACAAGAAATTTGCAATGAAGTGAATGTAGTCTTTCTCTTACCTATATCGAGACTTCTACATGATAAGGTTGAACTGAAGAATACGTACAAAAAGAAGCTAGCAAGGTATGTGGCAAGAGGTATGGTTGCATTGTACAGCTACTTGAGGCACGAAGATATTCCGCTCCTCTATAGAGCTAGCGACGTAGTGGTACTCCCTTCAAGGTTCTTGGAGTATGCTAGCAGCGATAGATCACCTAACGTAGCTATTGAGGCTTTAGCCTCTGGCTCTGTACTGGTGGCAACGTATGCAGGGGGAATCCCGACTATTGTAGGAGACGCCGCTGTACTTATTAAGCCCAATGATCCACACGCGCTGGCAGAAAAGTTATGCCATGTGTTGAGTAACCTCGAGGAGTATAGGTACTTGGAAAAGAAAGCTTATGAAAGAGCCGTAAAGGAGCTCGACTTGAAACGTTATGTGTGTATACTATTAAAACTACTTATAGAGGCCACTAAGTCACGTGTTTGAAGGATCAAAGAGTAACTTGGGCGAGCTTTGGGATGGAGACTGCAAGAGCGTAACAAAGTATAGTACAGAGATTGCCAGATAAGACCAGCGCGACACGAGAATAAGAGAGGGTAAAGTAGCATTCCCACTCATCCGTCCGAGTATGCTAGGTAGATTAAAGTTGTTAATGATTATGGGAGCGCTTGGTTTATGGATAGCATCGTCCGTGTTGGCAAGAGTGAATTTTGATGAACTTCTGGTCTTTTTCCCTCACAGATCTCCGGCTACTATATTACCTCCACTCTTTTGGCTAGCGATACCTCTTGCAACCATGCCTCTAATAACATCTTTACTAATGGGGGGAGATGATAATAAGCTTTTGATGTATCTTGTTCTCATTACAATCATAATTCATTTTACTCCAACTCTAGTACAAGAAAACGCTAGGATTTACGATAGCTTTACGCATATGGGTATGGCTAATGCAATAATGTGGACAAGTCATACAGACCCTGCAACATTTGGATATCATAGTTGGCCAGGGGCTTTCATATTCGCATCAATATTTTTGTTTATTTCCGGTTTACATGGGGAATTTTTCATGTATTTTTTCCCTGTCATAGTTCTTGTCGAGATGGTTATTGGACTTTTTATGCTTGCCAGAATGTTTAGTAAAATTTCAAAGAAGATCGCGACTATGACCATCTTTGTTATGACAACTTCATTAATATTCATAGCTGAGAACAATTCGTTGCAAACTCACTTTTCGCCGCAGGCTTTGGGCTTTTTGATGGTTATATACTTTATTGGAGAGCTACTAGGGTGGTACAACTCTAAATCCACCCCCTGTATATTACTATGTGTCCTTTTATTCGCGGCGCTCACGATCACACATCCAGTCTCATCCTTGTTCACTGTCCTTTTTCTATTAACCTTAAGTCTCACAAAAATGAAGTGGTTCCGAAGCTATTTTCCTAAGACTCCGCATTTATTGTTCATCATAACGATTATAGCCGTATTCCTTTTGTGGAATATTTACGGAGCGTATCAAGTCACAGAAATGGGAAGAGGATTTATTATGGCCTTCTTAGACTTTTTTATTAAAGGTCTGGAAGCAGCGGACTACCTTGCTATCGGAACCCCACAAAACCTTTTGCTAAGTCATCTTTCCGTAGCTAAGCATTCATTCTTCTTCAGCTTGGGCCTTTACGGGTTCTATTATATGTTTAGAAAGCGAGATTCGTCTTTTCTGGTGGTACTCTCTTACGCGCTTGGTATAGCCTTGTTCTTTGCTTTCCTTTTAATAGCAGTTAGAGGCATGTTATGGGAAAGGACTTTGCTTTATGGCTCATTACCTATAGCATTAAGTGGGGCCTATGCTATTCATGCTAGCAGTAAGAGGGTTAAAGGATTCCTCCTACTTATGAGTTCGATCTTCCTCCTTGTCAATACTTATATTATGTATGACACTAGTTTGGATACGATCGTTCTAACCAGCGAATTAACGACGGCTGACTTCCTCATAGAGAGAGGTCCGGTTAAATTAATCACAATGTATACTAATGCGCTCATATCATTCAGAGACCCATTTTATCAACGGAACAATGTTATTTTGGTGACACCATATGAATACGAATCATACAGGTTCACAAATCCAGCGGGTATACAATACGTGGTATTATCTAAGCAGATGCAGAGCTCAATTGGGGAAAAGGAGTTCTATAAGTTAACGTTTGCAATGGATATAAAATTTAACAAAATATATTACACGGGATTCAATTACGCTTTTGGTTGTCATAATTTAGGGTGTTAATTAAGATGCCAAAACGTTTCCTCGCTATACTTTTTGGAGAATATAATTATGCTGGTATAACTCAAGTAGCGGTTCAATTGGCAATTAAGCTTAGAGAAACCTTTGATATTACTTTAATTTGTCGTAGGATTGTGCGGAAAGTTGAAGAAGGCGTAGAGATAATAGAGTTAAGACCTAAAACCACTTTAGAGCTCTGGAAAATGTTAGGGAAAACAGTTGATCAGTTTGACATCGTTCATACTCATGATGTATATACTTTGCCCGGATTGTTGAGAAGAAAGCGTAAAGCTAGGATAATATATACAGATCACGGTATAGTACCTATGAAGTATTCGCGAATAGCGAGTATACCAGGTACGCTTTTCGCTCATTTTTGTAGACTCTTTTCACCTAGAGCAGATTTAACTGTAGGGATAAGCGATTACATAGTTGATGAATTAAGGCAAATTGGGTGTCAAAGTGTCGTAAAAATTCCGAATGGCATTGATACTGAAAAGTTTAGACCTATCAGTGAACCTGAAAAGATTCTAAAGCTGAAGTGTGGAAACCCGATGTTGTTAAAGGTCGGATTGATAGAGATGCATAAAGCAATAGATTATCATATAGCATCAATGCCTTTCATACTTAAAAAATTCCCGGAGGCACGTTTAGTATTCATCGGCACGGGAAGAGATTTAGCTTATTACAGAGCCAAGGTTAAGGCTCTAAGACTTGATCGCGTCATACATTTCATTGGATGGGTTCCTCATGAAATAATGCCACTATACTATAATGCGGCGGATATAGTTTTGGCAGTCGATTATTGTCACAGCTTTGGTCTACCTATTTTAGAGGGTATGGCATGCGGTAAGCCTGTAATAGCGAGAAACGGGTATGCCATGCGAGAACATGTTTTAAACTCTAGGGCTGGTGTTCTAGTTCAAGGAGAGAACCCGCGAGAAGTAGCTACAGCAGTGGATCAAATTATGGACAACTATGATTTCTATTCTTCGAGAGCGAGAGAATACGCTAAACTCTTTGACTGGGGCGTCATCGCCGCCCAATATAGAAAAGTCTACGAAAGTGTTTTAGCAGAAAGTTAAATTGAGCAAGAGTAGCCGTTTGTATGAAAAGATAGCGAGATGGTTTGACGATCTTGCTTCGAGTCGAGCTGTTGAAGTTGATCCTATTCTCGCTACGAGCAAAGAGTCCGTAGGTCCCAGATTGCCGATCTACTCGAACCTAGGAGTGGTATGGTGCTAGATGCCGGATGCGGCGTTGGGAGGGATGCGCAGATGATCATGAACGTCACACGTGGAGTCTATGTAGGAGTGGATATATCTATTCGGAGCTTATTCGAAGCATTGAAGCGACATGAGTCACGAATTTGTGTGATTGCAGCTAGCTTAACACATCTTCCATTTAGAGATGAAATTTTTAACCAAATAGTATGTAGCGAGGTGTTAGAGCACATTCCAGATTGGAAAGAAGCTCTTAAAGAGCTTCATCGTGTACTAAGGATGTATGGAGTTCTCATAGTGTCAACACCTAACGTATTAAGCCTATACTTTCCTCAGAAGATCTACCTTGAGCGGAAAAGTAAAGCGAAACATCCATACGATCAATGGAAAAGTTATTGGACATTAAAAAGTGAGCTCCGAAGACTTGGTCTTAAAATAGTAGATGCTAGAGGAGCATGTATACTTCCTGGTCACATTTGTTACAAGCCACTAATAAAAAGATTATTGAAACCGTTACTTCCGCTCCTTGAGGTCTTAGATAACGCCCTCCTTTCAAGAACACCATTACGATATTTCGGATATATATGCGTTATAAAATCGAAGAAAATGCCACCACTCATCAAAAATGATCCCGATCAACTTTTAAGAAGTGGGTAATGTTACCAGATTTTTTCATGTATTACTTAAACCTTCGAAGACTCTTCACAAGAACAACATCCACTATCTTATTGAAGACGGTGCGGGAGTCACGCATCGGTAGATTTGTGTTATCGAGGCTGGCTAGGCGGACATATTTATAACCACTACATCAATTACATTATGTCATGTTAGAAGCTATATTTTGCCGTTAGAACGGCGTATCTAGTCTTCTTCGGCCATAAGTGCGTTGGACGATAGTGGAATCGTGAGTAGGCATAGGCTGCTCCTCGGTTTACTAGGCTTAGCCGTACTGACTTTACCACTCATCACCTCTGGGAGCGCTGACTTCTACTTCTTCGTAAGAGTGGACTACACCTTCTGGTCTTCTACGATTCTTCTTCTGGCTGCAATGTATTATGACCTCAGGGAGTACAGCGGGGCTAGCTTGTACTCGACCCTGCTCTTAGAGGTCATGGGATTCGTGCTAGTTTCCTTCGTCCGTGCGGCCTCGCTTGTTCATAGTGCGTTGTTGATCGAGCCGGGCTACCTGTGTATTGGCTGCGGAGTGGCTGGTCCTCAGGTGCTGGTATACGTCTATCCCACTATGTTCTCGGCGGGCGTTCTCGGCGTGGGCTCGATGCTCGTTAACAGGCTCCATGGAGGACCCTACGTCTTCTCGAAGGGGATCACCCTCGGGGAGCTCTGTCGCTCGCTCTCACTCCGCGCTGGCGCGGTTCTCGACCGCAGCGAGATTATAGCCTTTCTTCTAGGCTTCACTGTGAGACTTCTGCCGGAGGTCTACTGGTGGCCTCGACCGATCGGGTACGACACGGTCGAGTACGTAGCCCATCTGAGGGACTTTGTAGATAGGCCGTCTATCTTCGGGTCTTATTACTGGATGGGAGGGCCCAGAAACATCCCCCCGCTGATTGACTGGTTCCTCTACCCGCTCGCTTTACTGGTAGACCCTTGGTACATATTCAAGCTCTATCCACCGGTTGCCTACGGCCTCCTCGCGATGTTGATGACAACCTTCTCGATAAGAGTTCTAGGCATCAGCACTAGGCGCTCCCTCCTAGTAGCCCTTGTAGCACCCTTCAGCATCCTCCTGCTCAGGATGGCGTGGGACCTCCACAAGCAGTTCTTGGCGACGATCCTACTCCTATGCGCGCTAATAGTCTTGGAGGCGGGCGCTAACTCTAGGAAGCACGTGGTAGCCGCAGTTCTCCTCTTTTTATCCTCCCTGGCATCGGAGCTTGGAGCGGCCTTTACAATAATCCTATCCGCCTACGTGATCGTCAGGGAGAAAAAACTGCCGGTGGCAGTGCTGTACCTCCTATTGGCGTCTGTCTCGTACGCGTTGATAACGTGGTATGTTGGAAAACCAGTAGCCGAGCATCCCGTGGTAGGGGTATCCCCGCCAGCTGTTGGCGGAGGGACTGGGTGGGAGTCTGGAACATTTGCTTACGTGTTTATCACGTTTGGACCGCTCGCACCTCTGCTCGCGATGGGGTTTGACAGATATGCGGGCAGGGTTAGATACACAGTCTACATGGTTGCCGTGCTACTGTTCCTATCCGTTCTCCCGTGGCTCGCGCCATATGTAGCACCTGCTGAGTGGGACAGGATCCTAATGACTGCGGCGGTGCTGGCGCTCCCAATAGCACTACCTCAGCTAGGAGAGATCAAGCGCAAGCAGCTCGCGGTCCTCACAGTGGCTCTCCTCATAGCACCTGGCTTCTACGCCACAATGCACCCCTCCTACCACTACTACAACCAGCTCCTGTTCTCACCCCTCTACAGAATCCCTTATGGAATGGTTCCCTCACCACCCTATGCAGCGGTCTTCGATAGCGCCCTCGAGGCCGCAGAGTTCGTCCAAGGTCTAGACTTGAAGGAATCCCCGCTAATTACCGGGCTGAGCTGGGGTAGATTCGTGCATCTCGAGCTAAGGAATCCCAGCACATCTGAATTAGCATTCGTTCTTAGTACGCCGACACCACATGACATATTGCAGGTGATCACCACACGCAACAAGTCGAGCGCTTACGTGCTACTCGCGTTCACACCGCTTAAGAAGTTCGACGAGAACCTGCAAGCCTTCCTCTCAAGCTCAGCGCCAAGCCTAAAGGCCACAGTCAAGGAGGTATACAGCAACCAGTTTTTCTCGGTCTTCTACTTGAAGGTGGTCGGCGGCAAAAATGTCACCGATAGTAAGGGTTTGTAGAGGCTTAGACGAAGCGTTTGAGCGCAGAACAGTTATCTGTCTATTTCCCTGATCTCTGAGCCTACTCTTAGTCGTAGCTCATTCTCCAAATGAAGAGTTCATATCGGCGCGCAGCCTAAAGCTGGTAGTCTGCTATGCCGGGAGGGCAAAACCCAGAATTACCGAAGGTTGCGAGGGTTGCGAAGGAGGCGGCTAGGGGAAGCCTCCACATATTCGTGGGAAACACCTCGTCAACAGCGATCCTCGCAATAGCTTCAATAATTGTAGCTAGGCTGCTTGGACCATCAAACTACGGGCTTTATTCGGTAGCGCTTATAGCGCCGTCCCTAATGCTCCTATTTACGGATTTCGGTGTGGACTCGGCCCTCGTGAGGTTCACAGCCAAGCTCAGATCTGTGGGTAAAAGCGGGTCCATTGGAAGCTTTGTAGGGGCAGGTCTCCTCTTCCGACTTGCAATGTCATTCCTAATGTTTCTATTGACGTTTCTGTTTGCTGATGAGTTTGCAACTCATCTCCTTAAGAGGCCGGAAGCAGGCTCCCTTATCCGCCTGGCCTCCATAGTAATAGTTGGAGGCATGCTCGTTGGTACAGCGAGCAGTGTCTTCAATGGCTTGGATAAAATGGATAAGACGGCGTTACTCTCAGTTATTCAAGCATCTGTTAAGGCAGTATCGGCCCCTATCCTCATAGTAGTGGGGCTCAGCGTCTTCGGAGCGCTTGCAGGCCATGTCCTAGGCTATGTGGTTGCAGGTGTGGTTGGAGCTATAATGATCGCGAGGATGTCTAAGCTTCCAAGATTCAGCTTAAACGAAGACCAAGGCATCATCCAGAGCCTAACCCCAATGATCAGATACGGCATACCCCTCTACGCGTCAGCCTTGATAGCCAGCCTGCTGGGCCAGTATCAGTCCCTAAACCTCGCATGGTTCACGTCAAACATGGAAATAGGAAACTACTATGTAGCCACAGTGTTCTCAGCCGCAATCGCCATTCTCACAACTCCTATATCGACGGCCCTCTTCCCAGCATTCTCGAAGCTTGACCCTGATAGCGAGACGCGCGACTTGCAAAGCCTCTTCACAAACACGTTGAAGTACACTCTTCTCCTCGTCATCCCGGCATCCATATTCATAGCCGTCAGCTCTAGGGAGCTCGTCTCGGTCTTTTACGGCTCAAGCTACGTTGAGGCGCCTCTATACCTGACGCTGTACTCGACCACATTCATATACACCGGATTCTCACTGGTTTTGGGAAGCTTCTTCAACGGCATAGGGAGGACAGACATATCGCTCAAAGCGACATTGATCCAGCTTCCAGCCGTACTCCTGCTGACGCCCGTCCTGACGTGGCTTTACAGGGTCCCCGGCTTCATAGCCGCGCTGATAATCTCAGGTGCGCCGCCTCTAGCCTATCTGGCGCTGACAGCCCACAGCAAATACGGCCTAAAATTCAACTTAGACGGCATCGTGCGGATCTGCGCGGCAGGCCTCATATCCTCGACGCCAATACTTGCCATAGCCTCGTATCTTCCTTCATCACACCTAGTCAAACTCATGCTCTCCGCAGCAACCTTCCTCCTAGCTTACTTGATTCTGGCCCCGCTTATAGGCGCTATAAAGCCCGAGGACATAAACAACCTAAATCTAATCACAGAGGACATTAAGCCAATATCCAAGCTATCAAAGATAGCCCTATCCTTCGAAAAGCGCATTCTATCCTTAACGAGTTGAAGTGGAGAGCTATAGAGAAGCAGTTCTCGAGACTCACTCTAAGGAGCCACGTGCTTAACAATAATTAGCATGAAGACTCGTATGGGAGTGCGGAAACCTGTCCGTCCATCCACACCTGCCTCCAGAAAGATGAAGCTTATCGATCATTTGCTCAGTGAGACTGATGACTACCCAGCAAGGGGGTGATGCTACCAGATCACTTGAGGAGCTCTATAGGTCCGCCGAGGAATGCGTAAAAGCCTCGGTGGACGGCTACGACAATTGAAAAGACCGTTAAGAAGCTCACAAACAAGCCGTCTATCTAATAAGGCTTATATTCGGTTTTAAACCCATGCTATACTAATGAGCAGGGACAGAGTAATAGGTGCGGCCCTACTGCTTGTCTCGGCCGCAATAGTAATAGCCTACATCTGGCTCGTCTTCTTCCCACCGATAACAGGCGTAGACTTACTCTTACTCAAGTTGACAGGGGCCGTAGCGATAGCGGGCGTATTCGGGATTCTGGGCTGGATAGGCTACACACTTGCGACAACACCTCCACCGAAGCCTATTGAGGATATCGAGAAAGAGATCGAAGAGGAGATGAAGAAGATGGAGGAGGAAATGAGGAAGGAGGAAGGGAAAGAGTAGCCCATTCATTATTTTGTTTTGAGAGTTGGCGCTCGTCCTAGGCTGTAAAATGCTATTCCGGAGGGGAGGAACAGCAGCTTTCATCTCAGCCGTAGCACTTCTCATAGCCATCCCAGCGTCCACGAACTCCATATACAATTCCATAAGCTATCAAACCCAGGTCATTGGAGAACTTGTAAATCTGGGCAGGACCTATCTGATACTGAGCGCAGACTCTAGGGCCCTGACGGATAGCCAAGTGGAGAGGATTCTAGCCAGCAGGTTCGTCGGCCTCGGCTCCATAGACTATGTACTCCCACAGAGGGTGCTTGTTGCAGACCTAGCTACAGGCTCAGGCAGCTACACAGCCTATATTAGAGGCGTAGAAGATGTCGGCAGCTTCCTTAAGACTAGGAGGGCCTATCTGAATGGGGCGATTGCAAAAGGCTGGGCGGAGGCAAACATAGGTGAGATATTGGCGAGGGCACTCTCAATAGGCCTCCAAGACGAGGTAGACTTGGCAGTAGGTGACAGGCAAGTCAGGGTTAAAGTGGTTGGCGTTTATAGAAGCCAGACGCAGAGCGACGCAGAGCTCCTAGTCCCCATCGAGACAGCAAACATCCTCGCCGCGAACAATCACACAGTATCGCTGATCGAGCTATCTCTCAAAGAGGGCGTGGACAGCCATGAGGCCCTGAGCCAGATCACGAAGCTACTGCCAGAGAACGTCAAGCTGGTCCAGCCCCAACAGCTGAGAGAGTTCACACAGCAAATGAATACCCAAACCCTGGTCTTCCTGAACGTGTGGTCCCTAGCCGTCTACGCCGCGGTCGCCGCAGCCTCCCACATAGCCGTCATGAAGCTCATAACAGAGTCAAGCTACGAGCTAGCCATGCTGAGGGCCTTGGGAGCCAGAAAACACCACATCTATACAACAGTCTTAGCCTACACCATGGCAACAGCCCTCCTGGGCTCAATCCTGGGAATAGCCCTAGGCACAGCCGGAGCCCAAGTAGTCTCAACAATCCTTAGATGGATACATCGAGGAATAGAGCTTAGTCCATTTATGGAGCCTAGGCAGGCGCTTCAGATAGTATTTCTCGCGCTTGCTTCGTCGGTTCTTGGATGCTTGTATCCGGCGTTTAAGACGGCCCGTGTGAGGTACGTGGAGCAGCCGCTATGAGTGGGCTCGCGGGCTTCAGATACCTGAAGCGGAGACGCATCACGACCCTAGTCCTGATACTGACCCTAGCTTCGGCGCTCTTCTCGATGATGGCCTTCAGCTTGGTGGGGTTCTATGGTGGCTTCATAGCTTATATGGGCGGTGGAGAAGACATTGTGGTGCTATATGATAAGGGGAGCAGCACACCCTTCACAGGACTGGTTCCAGCCTATTTGGCCGAGAGGATAGGAGTCCTTGAAGGTGTCCTGGCCAGCAGTCCAGAGGCGATAGCACCATGCATCATAGACGGTAGGGCCGTATTCGTCAGGGGGGTGGTCCCGAAGGAGTTCGCCAAGCTAACCAAGCTAAAGATAATGGATGGGGAGATGCTTCAGCTCAACGACACATACTCAATGATTGTTGGGAAGCGCTTGGCAAGGACTCTGGGCCTTAAGCCCGGCGATAAAGTACTGGTCTTCAGCGTTTTAAGAGACCAGTATGTGGAGCTGCATGTTAAGGGAGTCTACGAGTCGGGCTCGGTCATGGATGATGAGGCCCTCGCGCCCTTGTACGTGGGTCAATGGCTCAGGGGAGCCGACTACGGCCACGTAACCCTCATAAGATTCAGAATAGACAAAGGCGCCATAAGTCCTGTCCGAATCTTTGATGAGGTTGCCAAGGAGGCCGAAGAGCCAGCCCCAGGCCGGGGGGAGCCTAGCCAGCAGCAGCCGCCAGGCCAGCCGATCATACCAAGGATCACTGCGCGCTTCACTGTAGAGAGGATAGGGGTTGAGGAGGCGCAGAGGTTCATGAAAAGCTACATGGAGAGGTATGGAGTGACTAGGGAGGCCCTGATCACCCTCTCAGCGCTGGTCTTCCTATTCTCCGGCACGAGCATAGTGGCTGCATCCAGAAGCATAGTAGCACAGCATAGGGGCGAGATAGAAGTATTAAGGTCGATAGGAGCCTCCAAAAAACTGGTAAAGAGAGACCTGCTAGTCAAGCTCTTACCGTGGTCTATAGTCTCATCGTCTGCTGGAGTGACCGCGGCTTCAGTGGTCATGGTCTTTATCCATGAAAACGGCTACCTGCAGGTCCTGTCACACACGGTCCAGTTCCAGCCCGACCCCCTAATCATAGCCATCAACTTCATACTCTCGATCGTCCTAGTCGCTCTGGGCGTTATACGCTCGGAGCTGGGATGAGGGCGACCCTTTACTCGGTCATACCCTTCTTCATTGCTGTCGCGTTGAGGCTCTACCCAACTCTCCTGAGCGGGCTACCGTACTCGACAGACGGCTGGCCCATCATAAGGAACACGGAGCTGCTCATAGAAAACACTCCCATAAGCCTTGACGACGCAGTGTTCGACGGCTACAACAACTACTGGCCCGCGAGCAGCATCTTCGGAGCAGTCCTCACCCAGATAACAGGCCTCAAGCCCTTGGAGGCAATGGCGGTGGGCATACCGCTGGCGGGGGCCATAACCATACTTATCCTGTATGCCCTAGTTAGAGCCCTCAGCGGAAATCATGTGATTGCGTTTATAGCTGCCCTACTTCTAGCTACGGGCTATCCACATGTCATGTTCACTGCAGGTGTTACGAAGGAGACTTTCGCCAACCCCATATACATGCTAAGCATCTTCATATTCTTGGCGCGGGGAGGATGGAGGAAAACACTCCTCTTCACGATAGCCTCTATAGCCCTGGCCTCATCTCATCATCTTACAGCCATAATAACAATAGCCGCTCTAGCCGCCATAACATTAGCCAAGTCCCTTACGAGGTTTAGACAGGGCATAGGTTTAGAGAAGACTGGCGTCCTGAACGTTTCGATCTTGGCGACAGCTACCGCCCTGTACTTCATTTTCTTCGCGTATAAAGGATTCAAGATAGCCATAACAGCTAGTGATCTTATTTCGGCAGCTTCGTATCAGGCAGCCGCCTTCACACTAGCTCTACACTCTGCTTTCAAGCCCCACGCACATCCGCTAGTTAAAGCGAGCCTCACATGCGCCGCTGTCGCGACGGCATCCATGATAGCGTTTATAAGCACTAAGACACCAATATTTCCGGACGCGCCGATTTTTCCCAACCACTACATGATCTATGCAATGCCGTTCATTCTATCCGCCCCATTAGCTACGTTAGGGTTTTGGGAGCCACGAAGCATAATGAGCGAGTGGAGAATGGTGCCGGTCTTCTGGGCCGCCACGATCCTCGGAGCCGCATGCTATGCAGTTTTCGGCAACTCACCCATAGGCCTGAGCTTAGCATTTAGGACGCTAAACTTCCTCTGGCCCCCGCTGGCTTTTCTATGCGCGGTCGGATTCCATGGAACAGGCCTAGCGGTAGGATGCAAGCATAAGCGGAGGCTGAAAAAGACGTTTACAGCTACTGCGCTTCTCCTGATCGCGGCTATGGGCTCCTACAGCCTGTATGCATCTGTCTCCCTTCAAGAGCGGTATATGACTTACTTCTGGCTCTTCAGGCCCCAGGAATACGAGGCATCGGCATGGATCTCAACGGTAGGCGGGGGCCAGGTTGTTTCAGCAGACGTGAAGACATCCTACCTCCTCCAGGGATACTTTAACGTGAGCGTTGACGTGCTTCAGGGGCTCCGATACTTGACCGGAAAAACCCGGTCGGAGCCGAAAACCCTATACATCTACGATCAGATGCTCGAGAAAGGATATGTATTGTATGGGGGCTATAGTGTAGACCTGCCTCTGGGTTGGATGGAGAAAACGTATGATCTGAATACCATATACTCGAACGGTTTCGTAAAAGTCGTGGGGAGTAGAGGCGCTTGATAGAGCTATCCAACATCTGGAAGTCATACGGGGCTACAGGGGTCCTGAAGAACCTGAGCCTGAGGGTCGATGGGGGCGAATTCGTCTCGATCAGGGGCAAATCGGGCGCCGGCAAGACAACACTCCTCAAGATCATTGGCCTCCTAGAGCGGCCGGACAGCGGGGAGGTCAGGCTCTTCGGCAGACGGGTCGATGGACTGGGCGACGATGAGAGGTCGAGGCTGAGGCTTCACGGTATAGGCTTCGTCTTCCAGTTCTTCAACCTGATCCCATCGCTGACTGTCCTGGAGAACATTGAGCTTCCACTGGCGCTCGCGGGGGTGGATGGGCGGAGTAGGAGGGAGAGGGCTCTAGAGCTCTTGAGATACTTCGACCTTCAGGGCCTAGCGGAGAGGTTTCCAGACACACTGAGCGGTGGAGAGAGGCAGCGAGTAGCCATTATAAGGGCCCTGGTGAACAGTCCGAGGATAATAGTCGCAGACGAGCCTACATCGAGCCTTGACGACGAGAACTCTAGCATGGTGATGGAGCTTCTGGGCAGGATAAACAGGGAGGGCGGGGTGACGGTGGTTCTAACGACTACGGACCTCCACGAAGAAATACCGGCAGACAAGGACTACATACTCAAAGATGGCCGCCTACACGAGTATTAAGAGTGATGTGGCGCCAGCTCTACCACAGATTTGAGGCAACATGGGGACTATGTGTTGAAGCGGTAATGCATATAAATTGCTTAACAGTTAATGAGAGTCGATGCATGATTTAGGCTTACTTTATAACCATACTCACCACCTCACACCCGCTGCTGGTCATCACCCGCATCACAGCTGCAGAGCATCGAGGCTCCACGCCCATATGGATCTGAAAGCCGGGGAGGATTGAGTGTTGGATGGGTTCCACGCCTTCGGGGCCTCACTCGCGTCCTTCGGAGCCGCCCTAGCCCTATACTCTTACCTATTGATATCCAGTACACCCATGACTGCGCTGGGGATAGGCCTCCTCATCCTAGGCCTCTCAATCCTCTTGACGCCGACTGAGCCGATGCCGCGTAGGACCGTGAGGGCCCTCCTAGAAGGCTCGACGCTGGGCCTGGAGGCCCTGCTAGAGGAGGTTGACGCCCAGCACAAAGCCTATTATGTCCAGCACGATGACGGGAGGGTCTACACGCACGTCCCGCTGGTGTCGGATAAGGGGCCCATGCCGCCTGGCCTCCAGGCAGGGCGGTTGATAGCCGAGTGGCAGGGGGAGCCCTACCTCATCGTCCTACCCCCGGGCTCCGAGCTGGTAAGACTCGGAGAACTCCCCGAGGGGCTCGAGGCCGCCCTCTCAGAGGTTCTAGTCGACCAGACAGAGCTCTGCGAGTCGGTCACAACGGTGCATCGTGGGGATTGCATCGTCTTGGAGGTGAGGGGTGCGAGGGGGTTGATCGGCGCTGGGAGATTCATCAGGGTGATGGGTTCCCTCGAGGCTTCTGTCGCAGCCTGTGTCGCGGCAGCGATTCTCAAGAGGCCTGTGAGGGTGGCTCTTGAGAGGGATGAGGTAAGGGTGAGGACGATCGTTTTGGAGGTCCTTGAATGAGCTTGGACAAGAACATGGCCTTTAATATTGTACTGGGCGTGATGATTGTCATAACGGTCACGGCTCTATCAGCCCTGGGAGAGTCAAGACTCGACGTCTACGTAAGCATGTTCACCGTTGAGTACTTCGCGGCGCTGGCCATCTTTAGGCCGAGGCGCAGGTTCTTAGACGTCATAGCCATAGCACTACTCGCAGTCTTCGCCATGATAGTGGCGCTTAGGGTGGCGGAGGTTCTGGCGGGATGAGCGGGTTAAGACTGGTCCTCCTATCGATAGTGATAGGCCTGTCGGCTATGGCTATTATGGGCTACTCGATAGCCCAGACCACGTATCCGAGGCATGTAAACCCGGCGGAGATAACTGAGGAGGCCCCCCCGGACCTACTCCTCGTCACGATCTACGGAGGAGTTGTAGACGCGGCGAGTAAAGGAAACTACACGGAGGCCGTCTCGAGGCTGAAGGAGGCCTACAGAGTCTACGCCCCCGAGCCCCTCAGATTCATCATAAACAGGTTCCACGAGCTCCTCAGCGACGAGGTAAGCCTCCTGAATCAGACGGACGTCCAGATAGAGCTGGCTAGAATCTTCATAGAGCAGGGGTTCACGAGGAATGCCTCAAAACACCTCCAAGAAGCATCTACCGCCCTAGCCAAGGCAAGAATCATACACACAGAGCTCGAGGCGGCCTCCCGAGAACTGACTAGAGCAATACCAATGCCCCTCGGAGGCCAGCTAAGAACACTAGCCCTCCTTATAGAGGCCTACGGGTTGGATATAGATGAGCTGGCCGAGATGCTCAAAGGAATCCAGCCAGCCCATACCAGCCTAACGATATCTGTTGAGGAGGCCGAGGCCTGGGTTGGCTCCGATGTCGCCGTCATTGGAGCACTATCCTTAGAAGATGGTACACCGCTGGAGGGCCGGCTGGTCACAATAACGATAGATGGGGCCCCTGCAGCCGAGGCTGTGACGGGCCGGGGAGGAGTTTTCAGGACCACCTTGAGAATCCCATACATCTACAAGCCCAAGATTTCTGTTCAAGCATTGTTTAAGCCCTCTGGCGCAGACGTCGGAGCCTTGGCCGCCTCCAAGTCAAATGAGGTGGAGGTGAATCTCCTGTACCTAGCCCCGCGCCTAGAGGTGTGGCTGGATAGGGAGAGGGTCCTGCCCACCGAGAGCCTAACAGTCACTGGCCTAGTGGATGTTCCGGGGCTGGAGGTCTGGTTAGAGGGGCTTAATAGAACCTTGAGAGGCATCGTCGATGAGAGAGGCGGCTTCAGATTCACATTTACTGTCCCTCCAGACGCTGCCGAGGGCCCCCAAACCCTGAAGATACGCACATCGGCTAGACACGTTTACGCACCAGCCACGGCGGCTGTGAGAGTCGAGGTCTATAGAATCCCCCTAGAACTGGAGGTAGAGGTGCCTCCTCTGTCCTTGGCAGGCCTCCCCTCTGTGGTGAGGGGTCTCCTACGAGGACCCATGGATGGTGTTGAGGGTGCTGTGGTTAGGGTTGAGGGTTTCGGAGCTGTCAGCGTAGTGGAGACGGATGGTGAGGGACGCTTCGAGGCCCAGCTATTGGTCCCGCTAACCCACTCCTCGGGCTGGCACCAAGTAACGATCCTAGTGAATCCCTCAGAGCCATACTACAAGACTACTGGCATTAACGTGGCCTCACTCATCCTCAATCCCTACCTCCTGATAATCCCGCTGGGCCTAGCCGCGTTTCTAACGAATAATCTCTTCTCTCTGCGGAGGACTAAGCCTCATGCAGTGGTGTCTGAGGATGCTCTGCCTGAAGCACCAGAACCCGCGGCCGGGGAGATCAGCCAATTATCATTGATATACCTTAAGGCTGCTGAGATCGTGGCTGTGGTGACTGGCGAGGAACTTAGGGCTAGCGACACCGTGAGGGGATATCTTGATAGGGTGAGGCCCAAGCTTGGAAGGAGTGTAGAATCCTTCGAGAGGCTGAGCTTTATGCTTGAGGAGGAGGTTTACGGAGGTGTGATGCAGGACGTCTCAGAGGCTCTCACCCTCCTAGAAAAACTTCGGAGCACTCTGGGGGTTGTAGAGCTGTGAAGAGACCAGTAGCACTGGGTCTCACCTCAGCAATAGTCGTCTTGGTATTGACGATCCACTATATGCCTCCTATAGACGATTTCAACCCTGCGAACCCGTTCTGGAACGGCCTCTCGCGGGCGAGTGAAGCCCTTGGGCTAAGCCCCTTAGAGGATCTGAGGAGGCTGGGGGTCTATACGGGTTCGGGGAAGGCCCGCGAGCATGTCCTCTTAATCCTTGGGCCCTCGATCCCCTTCACGTACGAAGAGGCTGAGGCGATAAGGAGATTCCTCGTGGAGGGAGGTCTCCTCATCTTGGCAGACGACTTCGGGACGGGTAATGAACTTCTTGAGATGCTCGGCCTAGACATCAGGCTTGATGGCTCACTTCTGCTAGACCCCCACTTCAAGCTGAAGTCCAGGCAACTGCCGAAGATAATTCGCATCGCGGGGCTGGAGGCAGTGGGCCCCACATTCAATTACGCCACAATAGTAACTGGGCACGGCTTCAAGACGCTGGCCAGCTCAAGTTCCTTCAGCTTTCTAGACCTGAATGGCAATATGGAATGGGATGAAGGCGAGCCCAGAGGACCCTTCTCAGTGGCCGCCGAAACAAACTTCGGTGGGGGGAGAGTCATAGTTGTCTCGGACTCCAGCTTCATGATAAACAGTATGTTTGAGTCTGAGGGGAATGCCGAGCTCGCGGCGCGGATACTAGATGGGCGTCGGCCACTGCTCGACATATCTCATTGGCGAGTAGGCACGTTGTCTAGGGCTAAGGAGGCCCTCGCAGCCGTCTTCCACCTCGCCTCAATACCCGAGGTCAAGTACTCCATGGTCCTTGTGACAACTGCGGTGGTTTTGAGGATTAGGTATAAGCAGGTGAGGGTTAAGAGGAGTGGAGTGGAGGATATTTTAAAGAGGCACCCAGACTGGGATAGAAAGATACTGGAGATGCTGGAGGAGGACCTGCGGCATGGGATTTAGGCCTAGACCCTTCAGGGTCTTGGAGGAGGTCTCAAGAATCATCGTGGGGAAGAGAGATATCCTCAAGATGCTGTGGGTGGCCTTGCTGAGTGAGGGGCACGTGCTTCTCGAGGGGCCTCCGGGCGTGGGAAAGACCATGATAGCTAAGAGCTTAGCTCAGACGATAGGTGGAGACTTTAAGAGGATTCAGATGACCCCGGATCTCCTCCCCGCAGACCTGATAGGGACGACCTATTACAGGCTGAGTGAGGGTAGCTGGGGCATCAAGTATGGCCCGATATTCGCCAACGTGGTCTTGGCTGACGAGCTTAACAGGGCTACGCCGAAGACGCAGTCGGCGCTCTTGGAGGCGATGCAGGAACATCAAGTCACGATTGAGGGGATGACTATACCTCTACCGAAGCCCTTCATAGTACTTGCGACGCAGACACCTTACGGCGGTGAGGGAACCTATCCCCTGACGGATGTCTTCGTTGACAGGTTCGCTTACAAGGTGAGAGTGGAGTACCCGACCGTTGCTGAGGAGCTGGAGATAATTACGAGGATAGATGAGCTCGAGAGACCTGAGATACGGCAGGTGTTGACCCCGGAAGAGGTTACGGCCCTAGTGGAGAGTGTGAAGAAGGTACGCGTCTCGGACGCCGTCAAGCGATACATCCTAGACCTCGTCAACACTATCAGGTCTATGAAGGAGGTCAGGCTAGGGCCTAGCCCGAGGGCCAGTATCTGGCTCTACAAAGGTGGGAGGGCCTTGGCTTACATAGAGGGGAGAAGCTACGTGATTCCTGACGACATCAAGGCACTGGCTAGGCCGGTCCTAGAGCACAGAATCAGAATCAAGCCTGAGTACGAGGCCGACGGGGTCCTTCCTGAGACGCTGATAAAGCGGGCCTTAGAGACGGTAGAGGTGCCGAAGGCTTGAGGCCCACCCAGCGCGGGGCAAGGCTGGTAGCGGCCGCGGCGGCCACGGCCATGCTCTCAGTCCTGTTCTGGGATCCCACGCTAGCAGCCGTTACCGCCGCCCTCCTTACAGCCATGGCCCTAGACACGGTCTCAGCCCTGTTAAGGTCTAGGAGGCTCTTAGAGACATACCTGAACCCCTCCGCGATCAGTCTAAGGGTCCAGACAGGAGAATCAAGGACCATTGAGATAGAGGCCCTGGGCCCAGTCGAGATGGAGCTGGAGGGTGGGGATTGGTATTCCGCCTCATATCTCCCCTCAAAAAGCCTCATAGTGGTCGAAGTCAAACCTCAGCTCAGCGGGGTATACGTGCTGGAGAGTCTGAGGGCCAAGGTCGAGGGAAGGCTGCGCCTGATGAAAGCCAGCGCGAGCCTCCCCGTGAGGATAGAGGTTAAGGCCTATCCGAGAGTGTTTCCTTGGATTCTGGAAATAGCGAGGATGCTGGGGACAGGCTTGGCTTGGCAAGGTATAGCCCCCGGGAGGAGGACAGGCTGGGGAGACGAGTACTATGGTATAAGAGAGTATATCCCTGGAGACTCGTTAAGGCTGGTGGAGTGGAAGGCGACCGCCCGCCACTCAAAGCTCATGGTGAAAGAGTATCTAGAAGAAATATCGTCCTCATTCCTCATAGTCTATGATGAGAGGGCTCCGGGACCCATTACTGCGGATGAGCTAGCCGCGATCTTCCTCTCAAGCGTTGTCGGAGCAGCCTCAACCGGAGCCCCGATTAGCTTGATGATCAAGTCTGGTGAAGGCTCGGAGCTTTATCTGGATGGGCTGGGGCCCAGGGAAACACTGGAAACCGCGCTCGCACATGTGTTGGAGAGGGTGGAGGCGGAGATGGGGGGCATATACGAACTCCTAGAGCCCCAGCCGTCGGGGGAGCTGGTAGCAGTCCTAGAGAGGACGAGGAGGAGAGGGATTGCCAGGATCCTAGCCGCGAGGAGGAGACAACAACTGGGCAAACGGCTGAGGCTCGCGATTAGAAGGCCGGGTCCAGCTCTAGACCTCATCTACATAGGCCACGTACTATACGATACTTCAGACCTGTTAGAGTTGGTGTGGGAGGCGAGGGTTAAAGGTCACAGGCTATTGATCCGAACGCCAGCGAAGCCCTGGCGCGACTCAAGGAGCTTGGAGGAGGCCTACATAATCTACACATCACTCGAGAAAGTACTCAACGCGATCAAGAGGACGGGTGCAGAGGTTGTGATAGGTAGTCCCCATCCTCTCCAAATTAGAGTCTTTTCTTAATAATCTCTAGGTGATAGAAAGCATTATTGCTGATGCTGAAATCCACCGCGACCGTGATGTGAGTAAAGATGCAAGTCTAATCAAAGCAGAAGAGGTTGATTAAAGAGTATTATGAAACATTATGCGCATAGGTCTGAGAAATGAGTCTCGGAAAAATCTTGAGCGGGAGTATTTGACTCAGTATCAGATCCATTCTGGCCAGCTTTTCCGGATTCGTTTTGGCTCCTCGTCTCACCTCTTGTTTCGCGGAAGGCAGTGGAGTGAGTTGCCAAGTACTAGCGATCGTGGGCTGACCTTCTCCTTCGGTATGCTGACTGGGGTCATGTACCTGCTCTGCTGGTAGTGATTGTGGCGTATCCGCATAGGGGCCGCGCACTGGGACATATGGCTGCACGTACGTTCGGTTTTTAAAGCCGCAACCCCCACCTTATTTAGCCTAAAAGTTAAGGGATTAAAACGTTGGAAAGGATTAATAGTTACGTAGGTAACCGGTTACGTAGGTAACTTTGCTCTTTGATCTAAGGCCTAAAGAATCGCTCAAAGACCTGTATGACAGGGTTGCGGAGTATCGGGAGCTTTCGCGCTTAACGGGCTCAGGGCTTTGGGTCGCGGTGCTGGGCAAGAGGATGACTGGGAAGACGAGCCTGATAAAGACGTTCGCGAAAGAGAACAGGGGGATATATGTTAATCTTCTCGGAGCGAGGAGTTTTGAAGATGCTTCAAAAAGGCTTCTCGCTGGGTTGGGGCTGAAACTGGATGAGCTGACACTCAACCTGAAGTTCCTGCAGATAAGATGGGGCAGGGTCTTGGACGAGGCTTTCCAGCGCGTGAAGGATAGGATAATGGGTGGCTGACATATTATGGGAACTTCAGGTGCGAGAGGAGGCTCCCGCATGATGAGGCCTTAAGGGAGACCGTGAGGGAGGGCTCAAAGATCATTCAAACTGAGCTAGACCACTTCCTCAAAAATAGGAGGAGAGAACTCTACGTAAAGGTGTTAAGAATCGTTAGAACAGGTGCGAGGTGGAGTGATATTAAAAGGGAGCTCAACATAAACAGCAAGGTTCTAAACGATATCCTAAAAAATCTAACATCGGCAATGAATAGTGGAGGGGAAGGAAGGATACTATTGGATAGAGGACCCAATAACGAGGGAGGCAGTTAAAAACTGAGGCCATAAAACACTCTTCTAAATCCCACCGCATAACCACCTCTCGGGACGATAGGGGATAATGGAGAGAAAGTAGTCGGATCTTAAAAAGTTGGTCAAAACAGCGCTTAGCCTCAATTATTCTAATGCCTATTCCTCCTTTCGCGTGTATTTAATAACGGTAGGGTGCGTGAAAATATTATAACTATCAACTTAGGTAAAGAGGCGCTAGTCATGGGCAGTAGAAGACCATTTAAAACTCTATCGTTCAAGCTACCAGTAAAAATGTTAAGGGGGACCCTGATAGACATAGAAACAACAGGACGCGATGTGAGCATGGACGAGATAATAACACTCGGCTATGTGAGTGGGGATAGGTTGATAATTATTCAAAGGACTTCCGAGAGCCCACAGCACTTCTACTCACACATCAGCTCAGTCATCCGCGGATTGAATAGGCCGTTCTACGCGTATAACATGCAGTTCGAGAAGAAATTCCTGAGCAAAAAGCTACATATAGAATTGAGAGGGGAAGACCTTTTCCGGCCGGTGAAGGGATTAGCTGAAAAGAGGAGCGAAAAATGGCCCAAACTTGATGAGCTTATAATAGTCTCAAAGAAGTATCTTGGCTTAGAACGTATTCCGTCAAAGAAAGTTCCGTGGTTATGGAAAAAGTACCTCAGGGAGGGAAAGGAAGAATACTTGGGTAAGATTATCGGACATAATCTAAGCGATTTATTAAAATCTTTATGGTTGCTGATATATTACAATAGTGTGGGTGTATTCAGGCTTAGGAGGGGCTGATTAAGTGATATATAGAGAAGAAGCCAGAAAGTGTGCTGATAGATGATAATAGATGATCCTGACAATTATTGGGTTTGGATTCGTCCATCAAAACCTCAGCGCCCAAAAGCTGAGGGGATAGACATCAAGGAGTATCTTCAACATTTCGGTAAATGGCTGATTTTCAGCCGAAATAGAGCGTACTTAGAGGAGCTCGCCAGAAAACTAGATCGCTATGTTGAAGAGGGTAGGATCCACTCGGTGAAATACAATAAGGAGCCTGCTCCCTTTGCCAAAGGGGCTCTCGTAATGTGCGTATATTGTGACGATAGAGTGAGGGAAGACGTCTGGAAGATTCTCCAAAGCCTTGGCGTTACTAGGCGCATATGGAAATATGAGCGCCAAACATTTGAAGACTGGCTTCCGGGTGGCCGTCTCTACAAGAAGGCTAAAGAAGTAGAGAAGATTAGCGGGAAAAAGAGGGCTAAAAGTAGTGACCACTCCAGAGGGTGAGACCCTTCATCTCTTCTTTCCCAATACCACTTTCTTGATAGGCTGCGATTCTAGTCCTTTCAATGTAAAATAGGTTCGTCAACCTCAAGAACTCTTAGCCTCGCCAATTAACCCTGAGGCGGCGCCGCATACGCTTTCTTTTGCGACTCTGTGATTTGGGTCCTCCCTTTTTATGCAGTCTTCTCCTCTTATCCATTAGTGAATGAATTATCTCACTGAACCTATCTTTAGTCACTATGGGATGTTCAGGTATTTGCGGAGCCTGCTCCCCCGCTCTAGCCGGAGAGTGGGGGGAGAGCTGGGCACCAATCTGCAACTGCACAATCTTCTCCATTACATGCTGTAATGCAAGTATGTCGGCCTTATTTACATCAGCAAGCTTTCTGCGGGCCTCCACATCGCCCGGATTTTTTAGAATCCTTCTGCATAGTGCCCCTTTCAGTATTCCATCCATCTCATAGAACGAGTGTTTCCAGAACTTCTCTTCCTTTAAAGAGCCGTATAGTATGTCGTGAACCTCGCGGAGCTCTGTTGAGGATATTGGAGCGATGAGGCTCGTTTGAACGCGTGCCAACAAATTGAGCGTTTGCGCTTGGATTTTAAGCTCCTCGTGCAGTATTTTTCTGTCCGCGCCACCCCAAAAGACGAAGACCTTATCACATTTGGTGTCTAGGTATTTCTGAGCCTCACTCCTCTCGTCGAACCAGAACTGCCTGAGCTCGCCGGTCTCTAGGTCCAAGAATCCGTAAAGAACACCCTCCGCTCTTCCAGAGTCGGTCAAGTACTCTGTGTCGAAGACAACCACCTGATCTGCGGGAGGAATGGGCACGGAGTTGAGCAGGCGTATATTACCGCCTTCCCGCTCCCTTAAGACCCGCACGTAAGCATTCCTTAGATGTAGCTTATCTATTCCGCGGCTCTCATCCAAGGCCTCTCTGAAGACCGACTAGGTTATCGACTCAACGGAAGTAACGCCGCGCTCGTAAAGGCGGAACATGTTATCCCACGTGAAACCATAGTTAAACTTGATGTGGGCCAGGCTATCGAGGTCCTCGAAGAGCTTGTCACCAAATCTATTATAGGCGCTTACGAATAGAACGGCCTCCTGGTCGGAAAATTCGGCTTTTTCCTTAAGGAGTCTGTACCTCTCCTCACCCTCATACCTCGTTAAAATCGTCTCTAGGAGCGATGGGGTCTTAAACCACCTCACATCCTCCACATGGCCGTCTTGATTCAGGGTTATCCACGCAACGTTCGCCCTACTGAATGGGTCGTCATGTGAGCCCGCGTTGACAACAACCGTTGAGTTTACTCTCTCATGTCTCCCGCCGCAGCGATGGACGTGGCCGCAGATCACCAGCGAGACGTTATCGTACTCCTCCAGAAAGTCCCTGAGAGCTAGACTGCCGATAGGTTCGTCGCCGAAGCGCAGCGCCCTATCCAGAACTCCCCTCGGAGGAGAGTGCGAAACTATCAGGAGCTTCTTGCTTTCAACTTCTGAAAGTTCGCGGGCAAGCTCAAGCCTCAACCTCACACTCCCTTCACTATAATTACCAGATGATCCCATGCCGCACGTAGACCCTTCAACCCCGATGATGAGGAGTGGGCCTAAACTGATCCATGTGTTATGCGCCTCGTAGACATTTCTGCCATGAATCCTTAATCTGTCAGGAGACCTATCGTCGTTGCCTATCACAGCTACAAGTCCATATTTCGCATAACTCGCCAGTTCTTCGAATAGATTGTTATCCTTCCACCACGAGATATAAAAGTAAGCAAACCTACCGTCTTTATGTATCATTTTGATGTTAATGGATGAGGGGCCGTACTTCTCAATCATTAGATAAAGGTCAAAGTACCACGAACGGTAGCAAGGATTAAGACCCTCTGAATCTGACTCGTGGAAGCTGAGTACGATATTTCCCGTATTGCAGTCTATAACGTCTATATGGTCCCCATGGATCTGCGTTAACTCAGAAATATTGCGTCTGATTTGAAATGTTGGATATTCTGAGAGCAGTTCCTTGAGATGGTCCTCCTGTAGAATCTTGGTCTCGGAGCGCTTCCTGTAAAGCCTCTCGATAAACTCCATAACTTTTAGGATTCTACTCCTAGCGACACTCTCATCCGCACCCTCCGCGGGTAACCGTAGGGCAAAACCGTTTTCGGCACTCGTCCATACACTTCTACCATCCGAGATCCCCGCAACCTCGAGTTCTTCATCACTAAAGTAGAATGACGCTAGTTCTTTAGGCAGGGGGGCAAATCTATCTACATCGTCTCCAGCATATATTATCAAGTCCGGCTTCTCATTAAGCCGTCTTAGAAGGTGGAAGAGTTCCTCGATTTCATGTATCCTGTAGTCGGAGAAGGCCAGTATCTTTAAAGTACCCGTATGTGGTATTTGAACTATGTTAGGCATGCACTCATTACAGCTCTCAAGCCACATCAGATCCCTACGCGATAGTGTATCTCCGTGATAATGCCTGTTTAGAAGTTTTCTCTACCTTTTCACGCAACGAAACATTCTCAACTATATTGGAAAGTCTCAGCCCTTCGACGCTCTTATGGGTTTCACGCCTGTGAATAGGCCTCTTCAATGATTCAAGCATCTAAAAGGGATAGAAGATGTGCATATAATGGTATCGATAAATAACTTCAATGCTACTAAGCTTGATGCACACCAGGCAGAACTTGAGCCAAGGAAGCTAAACTGGCTAGAATTGTAGGGGTTTCACCATTGCTGTGTCATCCTCCCTCTTTATGAGGAGTTCCTTTGCCTTCTCCAGCATCGGCCTCAGCCTCTTCAGAATATAGACCCGCCTATGCCTGTCCATCTCAACCTGCCATCTCTCGCCACCAGCTTCATCGATTCACCGGCTGGCGGGGAGACAGCCCCACAGACCAACGGAGCCATCCAAAAACACTGAAAACTGCACAGATATAAAGGAATATGCACCAAGGCGAAAATAACCCCCAGCAACACAACTCAGACATGTGAAAGCAGCAGAGGCCGCAGCCCCAGTCAATGCATAGACTCCTTAAAACAACCCTGCCTACACTAAGAATGGAGAGATAGGGAACGTAATAGCGCCAAGACTACATAATGGCGGGGAGTGGTAGAGTGTTTAGGGCTTGGTAGCTGATATACAATTTTTATATTTTTTCCCAGACAGGGAAACGCCGGGATTGGCTAGGAGAGGTGTAGGCGAGGCCCACGGCGCTGTCTCAATAATTAATGCAATCTCCACAGGGTTTGGCGGAGCGTTGGGTGTAGACTTCTACACGCGGGCAGTTGTCGAGGTGGTTGAGGGAGGCGAGACCGTGCTTGTTAACAAGGACACCGTCGGCGACGACTCGCTCGTCAAAGAGGTTGTTAGGGCTGTGTCGGAGCTTGTAGGGGTCAAGGGCTTGGGATTCAGGGTCACAACCCAGTCAGATATTCCTATTGCGGTTGGTTTGAAGAGCTCGAGCTCTGCGGCAGTGGCTGTGGGCCTAGCAGTTCTGGACGCCCTGGGCGAGAAAGTGGACGACGATTTATTCCTCGCAGCAGTAGCGGAGGCCTCTCAGAGGTCGGGCGTATCAATAACGGGGGCGATCGACGACGCGGCCGCATGCATGCTCGGCGGCGTAGTTCTCACAGACAACTATGGTAGAAAGATACTTAGGCACGAGTCAGTAGACCAAGGCCTCTCGGCCGTAATCCTCATACCGGAGCAGAGAACATACACCAGAGGATTCCGGAGGGAGCTCCTAACACCTATCAAAGACTTGGTCATGGAGGCGTTCAAGATAGCAGAACGCGGCGACTACTGGAAGGCAATGACACTCAATGGCCTACTCCACGCGGCGGCCCTAAACCTGCCAATCCAGCCGATGATAGACGCACTGTCAGCAGGAGCCCTGGGAGCCGGAGTCACTGGAACGGGACCAGCAATAGCAGCCATAACCACCCAAGAATACATCAAGCCCGTCTCAGCCGCACTATCAAGACACGGAAAAAACATAGTGGTTAAGAGGGTCGTCAATCCCTCATAAAGACGGGTATGGCAGAAGAGACAGTGCCAAGTGGTGAGGCGTTTAAGCAGGTTATCATAGTCAGGCGGGATTTGAGGCTTGGCCGCGGAAAACTGGCAGCCCAAGTTGCCCACGCCTCCCTCACAGCCTATCTCGAAGCCGCAAGGCTCAAACCCGAGTGGGCCGCAAGATGGCTAGAAAGTGGGCAGAAAAAAGTCGTCGTTTCAGTTGCAAACCTAGAAGAACTCCTAGCAATTAAACTGAGAGTAGAGGAGGAAGGATTACCAACAGCCCTGATAGAGGACGCGGGCTTAACTCAGGTTGAGCCGGGAACCATTACGGCTCTCGCGGTCGGACCGGCACCCGAACCCTTAGTTGACAAAATGACTCGACACTTGAGACTGTTATAAAAACTCATGTAATATTAGTAAGATGTGATGAAAATGTAGATTATTTTAAACAATTTAATGAAAAGTATTGATATACTCTAACCGAAGTTTATTAATGAGGCAAATTACCTATAAGCTTGAGACGACCCATGGGTCAATCGGAATCTATACGTGAGGCGCTAAACTTCGAGGAAAGAATAACGCTGGATAATTGGGTGCATAGACAGGTCTCGATAAGCGATTACCACTCCTTCCACAGGGAGAGTCTTGAAAGGTTTGAAGAGTTCTGGGCTGGAGTGGCGAGAGAGCTTGAGTGGTTCAAGAACTTTGAGAAGGTTGTCGAGCGGGGAGATTATCCGAATGTCTATAAATGGTTTGTTGGCGGCCGCCTCAACCTGTCCTATCTCTGCTTGGACCGTCATGTAAAGTCTTGGAGGAAGAATAAGGTCGCCCTCATCTGGGAGGGTGAGCCTGTCAAGGATGATGGAGAGCCGCTCGAGACTAAGATCTTCACCTACTACGACCTCTGGAGGTATGTGAATCGCGTCGCCTATGTCATGAAGGAGAAACTCCACCTGAAGAGGGGTGATAGGGTAGCGTTCTACATGCCCATGATACCTGAGCTGCCCATCTTGATGCTCGCTGCATCACGTATAGGTGTCGTGTTTACTCAGGTCTTCAGCGGTTTCAGCGCAGAGGCCCTAGCATCGAGGATTAGCGACTTGGGAGCCAGATATGTCTTCACGACCGACGGATACTATAGGAGAGGGAAAATAGTTAGGACAAAGGAGATCGCCGATAAGGCGGTGGTAGAGTGCCCGACAGTTGAGAAGATAATATTGGTGCGCCGAGTAGGAAATACTGAGACCCCAGTCAATCCGGAGAGGCATGTATATCTGGATGACCTCCTCAAGGACGTAAAGCCTAATACCTATGTCAAGCCCGAGGAGATGGAGAGTACAGACATACTTTACGTGTTATACACTTCAGGCACCACCGGCAAGCCCAAAGGAATAATCCACGACACAGGAGGATACGCGGTCCTCCTCCACGCAACCATGAAGTGGGTCTTCGACATAAGGGATGAGGACATTTACTGGTGCACAGCCGACATAGGGTGGGTTACCGGCCACTCCTACATAGTCTACGGCCCCTTGATGGCGGGGGCCACGGTGGTTATGTATGAAGGTGCCCCCGACTATCCTGCACCAGACCGGTGGTGGAGCATCATCGAGAGGTACGGTGTCACCATCTTCTACACTTCACCAACTGCTGTAAGGGCGTTCATGAGACTGGGTACAGAGCACGTAACCAAGCACGACCTCTCCACCTTAAGGCTGATACATAGTGTGGGCGAGCCGATTAACCCGGCCGCTTGGAGGTGGCTATTCGAGCTGATTGGGGGTGGTAGATGCCCTGTCGGAAGCACTTGGTGGATGACGGAGACGGGTGGAATACTTATCTCCCATGCCCCCGGCCTGAAGCTTGTCCCGCTTAAGGCTGGGACCAACGGGCCACCACTCCCGGGAATCGAGGCTGAGGTCGTCGATGAAAACGGCAAACCTGTTCCAAACGGCGTGAAGGGGTACTTGATAATTAAGAGACCCTGGCCCGGAATGCCAGGCCCGCCGACAGGCATGTACGGCGACCCTGAAAGGTACAATTCAGTCTATTTCTCGAGGTTCGGCTACTTCTTCACAGGCGACTACGCCATCAGAGACAGTGACGGATACATCTGGGTTCTAGGAAGGTCTGACGAAGTGCTGAAAGTAGCCGGGCACAGGATCGGCACCTACGAGCTAGAGTCAGCCCTGGTCTCTCATCCGTATGTCGCCGAGGCGGCCGTGTGCGGCGTTCCCGACGATGTGAAGGGCGAGGTACCCATCGCCTATGTCGTCCTTAAGGCTGATGCTCCATCGTCGGCAAAGATTGTCCAAGATGAGTTGAGGAAGTGGGTTCGGGAGCGTATAGGGGCCATAGCTGAGCCGAAGAGCATCTTTATCGTCAGTAGACTACCGAAGACCCGTAGCGGAAAGATTATGAGGCGTATAATGAAGGCGCTAGCAACCGGTCAGCCGATAGGAGATATTACCACGCTCGAGGACGAGGCTGCGGTCGAAGAGGTGAAATCCGCCTACGAGACACTACTCAAGGAGATAAGCGGAAAGAGTGGGTAACTGTCTTTTCACAGATCGGTCGGCGCAAAAGTCAGTATTTTCGGCCCCTCCTCAGTCACCAAGAAGTTGTTCTCCACCCTGACTCCCCCAACACCTGGGACATAGAGGCCGGGCTCCAGTGTAACAACCATTCCAGCTTTCAGGGTATCAGTGGACCCAGGTATGAAGAATGGCGGCTCCTGCCCGTCCAGCCCAATTCCATGACCCGCGTGGTGGGGGAAGTATTCAGCGTAGCCCGCCTCCTTGAACGTCTCGCGGATTGTGCTGTAGATCTGGGCCCCAGACATTCCGGGCTTAAGCTTCTCCATCCCCCTCTCAAGAGCCCGCATAACTATCGAGTGAAGCCTCTTCAACCCCTCGCTCGGCCTACCGCCCACCACATACGTCCTACATGTATCGGACCAGTATTCCTTGGTTGTTACCCATAGGTCGAAGATGAAGGGCTCTCCCTCCCTGATGGTTCGCGGAGTAGGTGGACCTCCAATATTTACCGTCCTCTCTCCTGAGACGAAGTCGCCTGCGAAGTACTGGAACGTCCCCACTATCCTGCTGAGTTCCTTGTGTATCTCGCTATAGACCTCCACCTCTGTCCTCCCAGGCGTGACTAGGGTTTTGGCCATGTTATACGCCCTGTCTGCGAGCTCGCAGCTCTTCTGGATTAGCTCGAGCTCGTCTTGGTGTTTGATCGCCCTCATGGCCAATATGTCCTGCGATATATCTATCAACTCGACACTACCCATCCCTCGCACAAGGGCTTGGTAGAGTGAATAAGGCAGATTCCACGCATCAGCTCCTATTCTCCTGACCCCTGAGAAATATTCTCTGATAAGCCTTTCAGCCTCCATAGCAACATAGCCCGGGTACGCTATCATTCGCTCCTCAAGTTTATAGTTCTCAAAAGTCACTATGTCTCCTCCAAAGCTTGCTGAGGCTATTCCCTTATCCGTAGAGCCTGTGAGTAAGACTGGCTCGCGGCCCACCCGTAGGAAGAGGTAGGTTGGCAGTATGAGCCTAGTGGTTATGAATCCTGTGAAATAGTAGACCTCTTTCTTTCCCGAGATAACTGCTCCGTCAAGTCCCTTATTCCTAAGGAGGTTCTCGAGCTGCTGTGTTCTGGCCTGAGGACCTTTAGCCCAAGGCATACCTTATCAGCCAAGCTAGTGCTTACACAGAATATATGCGTTCCCGTTGCAATCTCATCTACGTCTCAATCAAATGTGGGTACCCATACTTGGACTATGCCGAAGGAATGATTGAGATGGCCCATGTAGGATGAATCTCCGACCAGAAGCCGTGGTCAGTGTCGATCACAAACGCACCTGTGACGATGACCCTGTCTCCCGGTTTAATGGTTGAAAGCTTGTCTGCTAACATAGGCTGCTGTGACGGCACAACTTCGACGTGCATGAGGCCATTCCTGAGAATGATGCTGCCGAGAGATAGCATGTGCTCGTATTGTGGGTCGAGCCTGACATCTATTATGAAGTCGCCGTCGTATGCGGGTCCATATGTGGGTGCTACCCCCTCGACTGTTCCGCTTATTGTAACGCAGGTGTTCAAGACCCTCAGTCTCTCAGGCCCCCAGACGCCGCTTTCAACGGTCCCAGCACCAGCTATATTCCCCTGTAGGCATGACGCTGACGAGTTGGTTTGGATCCACTGCGATGCGGAAAGAGAGTCGGGGTATAGGGGGTAGAAGGTGTTTCGCATGTTGTAGGAGAAGGATGTAGTGTCGCTTGTGAATGAAGCTGGTACCGCTAGTAGAGCAAAAGCTAGTACGGCTACAGAGATTATCCTTGAGGCCCCTCCCCGCAGAATTAGAATGGAGGAGACCATAAACACTATTGTGCTGACAGCGGCGGGGAGAGGAGTCCAGAACGGGCTTGCCGAGAGGAATATACCAAATGTAGACAGCAACGTGGCGCCTCCTAGGAGGAGAGACCCCTGCCTCCTTAAGCTGATCGACCTCACCAACACGTATGCTGGGAAGATGAAGATGCTCTCAAAGAAGGTCATAGTGACTGCAATGGCGCCCTCTCCATAGTATGCTAAGCCGAGGAGCGTGGCTATGACGGTCCCAATAAGTACGGTCATGACTGAAGCCCCAGCTACACCAATCCGTCGCTTAAGTCTCGAAAGAATGTAGGCCTGCACTGTCCTGAGGAGGACGAAAGCAACTACAACCAGTGTGAAAGCTGAACGCGTCAGAGCCATAAGAGACATGGCGGCCGTGGTGGACACGAAGACGATCACGGTTGCTGGCAGTGGGTTGAGTAGGAGGCCGGTTGTCAGCAATCCAAGGGGGCTGATGCCATATCCGAAAAACAGGTATGGGGTGTTACCTATCGTGAGGGATGCCACGAATGTCAGAACACCTGCAAACACATACCTAAAGGCTCTCCCCGAGTTTGGCGAGCCGCTATTGGTCAAAGATGGCTCATTCAAGCCGTACGAGAATGGGTAATAAACTTTTCTAAAAAAGTATTTAAATTATAGCCCATCAATACCCAAAACCGTTTAACGTTTAGAGCTGGTTCTGCGTGTTTGGATCTGTCTGGCTTCTCTATTGAGTATTTGTGTGTTCAGGTTGTTATCTCGTCTGTTCTTCCCTCATTGCTCATCTCCCTGATCTCTATGGCTATCCTTCTTCCCAGTGAGACTGGTTTTCTGAGGAATAGCTTCGAGTATTGTCCTCCTATTGCCATGTGGGCGTTTGTTCCCCCGCCTATGCGTGGTGCAACGTCGTAGACGACTAGCTGGAGCTCTGGCGTGACTAGTGTCTGTAGGGTGAAGGGGCCTATTATTCCAGGCGGCTCCAACCTCCTTGTCGCGGCCACGAACCTCTCACCGATGCTGTACGCCTCCTCTAGAAGGCTTTCCCTGAGGGTGACGGGTATGTGCCCGACCTCGACCATGCTTATCTGTGGGTTTATTTCCATCTGCTGCTTGGCGGGCAGGTGAAGTATCCCGTCGAGGTTGCTCTGGATCCGCCTATCGACGCTTAGTATCTCGAGCCTCTGCCTAGCTACGCTGTAGAAATAGTTGATGTTGAAGTGGGCACCTATTATGAGCTCTTCAGCCACGCTCTTCTTCAGCTGCTCCTCCGAGATTATCCCCCTCTTGAGGGCCTCGTCAATCTTTGCGTAGAGATCGTCACGCCCCGATGCAAATATGAATGCCCTCTCCTGGGGCCTCCCAGCCTCTTGGACCTTGAGGAGGACAGGCCCCGCGACCTCGTCTATGCTCCAAACAGAGGGGTGCCTGATTCCGGCCTCATCCAGCAGCCTGTAGTAGTTCTTCTCACCTGTACGCTCCTCCCACCTGAGCATCCGCTTGTTTCCGAAGATGGGGACTCTGAGCTCCTTCTCGATCTCGTCGTAGCCCACGTAGACCGCCATGCTCCTGTTAGGCACGATTATCGAGCCCTCATCCATCAGCTTCTCCTGGATCTGCGGGTCGATAACGTCTCTGTAGTTGTCAAGGACTATGCACTTGTCGACCGTCTCACGGGCGGCTGCATAGATACGTTCCCTGCCCTTCCTACAGATGGCTATTGTGGGGAAGCCCTCATCCTTCGCTCCGTCAAATACGTCGAGGGCTGAGTGGCTTGCAATGCATGCGATGCTCAGCTTCAAGGCTATGTCAGCACCTCCCCGAGCCTACCCTGCTCCTCCGCCATCTTAACCTCTAGAGCTATCCTCCTCCCCACAGTCATCTCGCGCCCCCAGTACAATGCGAGATAGGGGCTTCCGCCCAAGTATACGTTTGTCCCAGCAACTATCCTCCCTGAAAACTCGAAGACGATGGGTTTCAAATCCTCGGTAACGACGGTTTCGAGACAGAAAGGCCCTATCACACCAGGGGGTATCAGCCTTTTGGTGGCCTCGACAAACTTCTCGCCCAGCTGGATAAAGTCCTCGAGAAGCCTCTCCCTAGGATAAACCTGCAGATTTCCGGTCACCACAAACCCCTCCCTCAAGTCCCCTATATTCCGCGGGGATAGACGCCTAAGCCCATCGGCATTGGATTCATACCTTATGTCGAAGCCGGTCAACTCCAGCCTATCCATTATGGGGCTCTGGAAGTAGTGGGCATACATCGTGGTGCCGACTATGTATTCTTGGAGGAAGACCTCGTCTGGGCTGGCGATGAGGCCTTGGAGGATTACCCTTTCCAGCCAGCTCCTAATCTCCTCGGGGCTTCGCGTTACTAGATAACCGCGCCCACCCTTAGCTCCGGGAAGCTTCGCAATTACTAGGCCATCAACCTCCTCGATGCTTCTAAATATACGTGGGACAGGAATCCCGGCCTCCTCCAAGAGGCGGATCTTTAACCGCCAATCAGCCTCCCACCTCACCAGACCCCTGAGACCGAACACCGGAATCCTCGCCTCTTCAACCACCTTCGGCGTCAGGTACTCTACCGATCCGCCTGTGAGGATCAAGAAGTAGCCCTCATCGGCCAGCTTGTCAAGTAGTGAAGGGCCCTCGTAGTTGAGTAGCCTCGCCCTTATTGTAGGAAACCTAGAGTAGAGTCTCAGCCTGTCCTGCGGCCCGAAGATCGCCACCTCAACCCCCTCCTCCCTGAGGCCTAGCGAGAGCTGGATGGCCGAGTGGCCCGCATAGATCGCAGCCCTAAGCATGCCACACCTCAGAACGCACCCTAAACCCGCAGTTAAAAATCATGACCTACGCCGCTGCCCGAGGCCTCAGAGTAGGTATATAACGTTGCTTCCCCATATAGGAGGTCAGAATAGTGGGTTAAGAAAAGTGAATAGAAGAGATGGTGATGGGCTATAGAGATTAAGGTTTTAGGCGGGGCTAGGGAGGTCGGAAGATCGGCCATACTGGTGAAGACGGCTGGCGGGGCCAGAATATTGTTAGACTATGGTGTCAGGATAGATGACCGGGTAATTCTGCCCGGCCACGTCTCGCCCAAGGACTTGGACGCCGTACTGATATCCCACGCCCACCTAGACCACGTGGGCGCAGCCCCACTCCTGCTAGTCAGCACCACGCCCAAAATCTATGCGACCGAGTCAACAGTCAGACAGGCCGAGATTCTGCTGAAGGACATGTTGAAGCTCAGCGGCTACTATCTCCCCTTCGCAGGCTCAGAGGTCACAAAGTTCGTCAGGACTGTTCAGAGGGTGAGGTATGGTGAGAGGTTTAGGGTTAAGGACGCTGAGATCGAGTTCGTCGACGCCGGCCACATTCCTGGAAGCGCGCAGATAATAGTTAATGCAGATAAGACGCTCCTCTATACCGGCGACTTCACGTCAGTGAAGACGAGGCTGCTCGATGGCTGCGACGACCCGGGCACCGGGTTCGACGTGGTCATCACCGAGTCAACATATGCGCGTGAGGCCCATCTGCCTCGGAGGACGCTGGAGGATAGGGTCGTAGAGGTGGCGAGGGAGACTGTGAACCAGGGCGGTGTGGTAGTAGTGCCATCCTTTGCCGTGGCCAGGGCACAGGAGGTGGCCTGCATACTCTATGCCCATGGCTTCAAGGAGCCCGTATGGATTGATGGCATGGCCAGGCAGCTTCTCGAACTCTACATCGAGGATGAGACCTATGTGGACGGGGTAGACCTCTTGGCGAAGGCGAGTCGGAAGCTCAGGATTGTGAAAGGTAAGAGGGATAGGGAGAGACTGCTGGATGAGCCTGGAGTGGTGGTCAGCCCGGCAGGTATGCTGAAGGGCGGCCCTGCAGCCTACTATGCCGCCAAAGTTGCGGAGGACCCTGCATCCTCTATACTGCTTGTAAGCTTCCAAGCTCCTAACACACCCGGCGCCAAGCTTCTGGCCGAGGGAAAACTCGCGTTTAATAGCTCGGAGCTCAAGGCAGCCGCTAAAGTCGTACAGTATAAGCTCTCAGCACACGCGGGTCAAGCAGAGCTCAGAGAATACATATCTAAACGCGGGGACTCAGGAGTAGCAATAACAATACATGGCGACCCAGAATCCTGTGAGGCATTCGCAGCTTGGATAAACGAGAACACAGGCTTCAAGGCCATAAACCCGGCGGGACCTGAACCTATCATCTTATAGATGGGTAACGCTTAACAGCAACCCTTTTACCTGTTTACACAAGGTGCTACCGGTAGCCGGTGATGTTGACAGGCTCCTCCTCCACGACAAATATCTGAGAATACTTGCGGTAGAGATGCTCACTCTGTTTCCCTTGCTCGCTGCAGCACTCTACATCTTCACTGGCAACAAATACCTTGCAGCAATCCTCATACTCCCCGCGACGATCACCCTCCCGATATGGTTGAGGTGGGAGGCGCGTAGAAAGAGGCGGGTCATGGGGGTTTTCAGCGTGGAGAGCGTTTGGGATGTAGTGTTGCCTCTTTCAAATAATCATGGGCTACATTATGCTCCCTCGTTAGGAGCCAGGCTTACAATAGTTGACGCGGTTCACGGCTCAGTGAGGGTGAGGTATGTGGATTATAATGAGAGAAGGAGGGGGGAGAGGGTGATACTGATACTGGATGACGTGGGGAGGGTTTTGGCTTCAGCCTCGGTAAACAACCCACCAAGCCTCGACACTATTACGAAGCTTGGTTAAATAGGGGAGTTACGCTTTTTCAAGACGCGCGCCTCACCACCCTGATGTCCGAGAAGCATTGTCCACAGACATAATGGCCCGCCGAGATGGGTTTAGCGATTGAAAATGGCGCCTCACAGACAGGGCATCTTAGACCTGAGGCGGCCTTCCTAAACCTCTCACCACACTCCGGACAATTCACCGCTCCTATAGGTGCACTAGCTCCACATTTTAGACAGACCAGTGTGTCGCTCCGGCTCACAACCTCCAAGCCTATTAGCGCTGTGCGCGAAGTACCCGCAGTGAGTGCTCCTTTGGGCCTTGCTGTGGGCTGTGTGGGCTGCGGCGACTGGGTGGCTGCGGCCGACGAGTATCGAGGCAGAGTCACCAGTAGGGACTCGAGCTCCCTCTCACCAGTCGGTTTCTCAGCCCTTATCTGGAGGGCTGCTACCGCGGTTATCAAGGCTGATGCTACGAGGCATGCTGCCCCTCCGAAGAACAGTGGTGTAAGGTCTCCGTATCTTATCTCGCTTGGGAATTTGGACGAGCCCCATATCATAACTATGGAAGCCACTATGGCACTAACACCTGCCAAGCTGACTGGTGATGCATACAGTAGCCTAATCCTGAGCTTACCCGCGGCCCTGAGGTATAGAGAGGCCTCGAGGATGGAGTACACCACCCACGCCGCTAGCGCAACCCAGATGCCCTCCCTGAATATCTCGAGGAACGAGAGGATTAGTGCGAGATATGTGAGGGCGCCGAGACCCCATATCGCGGGGTAGAGGACACCCAATGGGCCAAGCCTGCTCCTCAGAGAGCGCCAACCCCACCCACGAAGTACTATCGAGGCCGGATAGGTCGCGAGTACGGGGTAGAATATAACGGTGGGGAAGATGAAGACCAGCGCGTTGAATGCTGATAGGAAGTATCCTGAGCTCAGGATCCTCATTCCTCCCTCCACTCGCTAGTCGTGAAATAAATCCTTGTATGGTGCTAACCGGGCTCTGAGAGTCTGGAGAGGAAGAGTTCGAAGAATTTCTCTGCATCCACGCCTATGCAGATGTTTGCGTTTCCCCTCTCACCCTCCCCCGCCTTGACGGCTACCGTAGCTCCTCTTGAGGCGTCGTTATTGGTCAGGACCTGGACCCTCATCTCGACTGCACGAAAGATCTCGGGCCTCAAAGCCGCTGCAACCGCCAAAGCGTCATGCACCTCAACCTCCCCAAACTTCTCCAACTGATACTTCATGATCCTCGAGGCAAGTTCCGCCTTCTTCCCCCTCAACCCCCTTATCTCCTCGTATCTCTTTCTGTTGATCTTGACTGATGGGTCAGTGGATATGTCTAGGCCAACACATGTTATGGGGACTGACGAGTTGAAGACGATGTTTGCGGCTTCGGGATCGGTATAGATGTTGAACTCTGAGAGGGGAGTCACGTTTCCACGCCCATAGGGTGTGAGATGGTACGCACCACCCATTATGACGAGCCTTTTGACAAGCCTCGGCGTGCGAGGGTATAGGATGAAGGCTAGCGCTACGTTGGTCAAGGGGCCTGTGGCTATGATTGTGATATCATGGGGATTCTTCGCTACTGTCTCTGCGATGAAATGGATACCGCCGGGAGTTGGTGGTTGGCGGGGCATCGGTATTCCAGCCTCACCAAGCCCATCCGAGCCGTGGACGTGTTCAGCAGTTGCGAGAGGCCGGGCCATGGGTGAGGATGAGCCGTAGTAGACCGGGACCTCGCCGCGCTCCACATACTCTAAGACACGCCTCGCGTTTAGACCTGTCTTCTCAACAGTCGTATTACCGGCCACCGTTGTGACTCCTTGTAATGCGAACTCGGGCGAGCTAATTGCAAGCAGTAGAGCTAAGGCGTCATCTATACCAGGATCCATGTCGAGAATTACCTTCTCCAACCCCACCCTCTCTCAGACTGTTTCTTGTGGCTGATATCTCTTGGGTGGCTTGGGTTTTTATACGAGCATATTTAGGAGTGAATAAGAATGGCTGGTGAAGACCTGCTAAACCTCAAGCCGGTTCTAGTCAGGCTTGAGGAGCTGCGGGAGCATGAGGAGTATAATCCGGCGCATCTGGAGGAGCTTTTAGCAGAGATCAAGAATGACGGCGTGTTGAAGAGGCCCATAATCGTCGATGCGAAGACAAAGGTGATACTCGACGGTCATCACAGGTATAACTGCATGAAGAGGCTTGGCAAGACCCATATCCCCGCATACTTCGTGGACTATTGGAGGCCTGAGATCGAAGTGCTGCCTTGGGACAACAAGCCTCCCGTTACGAAGGAGATGGTTATCAACGCGGGATTAACTGGTAAGAAGCTTCCATCCAAGTCGTCGCGACACATGGTTAGGCTGGGGGGAGAGGTCCATCACATAACATACATTGAGAGGGAGGCGCCGACACCACTGGACGAGATTCCCTGAAAAGATGCTATAATGTGGTTGCTTCTTTAAGACTGGTGGCGAAGCGCCTTAGCTGTTCTAAACATTTTGAGGGGTTGTTGAGGTTTTCCTCGACTATCTTTACCAACGCGCTCCCAACTATGACGCCCTCCGCGCCGCTTTTTACGAGTGCTGCGACGTGGTCTGGGGATGATACTCCGAACCCTACGGCTACGTAGGGTCTCTCCTTCCTCGCCTTGACCCGCTCGAGTATCCTCGAGGCCTCTAGGGATAGCTCTCTCCTCACACCAGTTACTCCTAGGAGTGAGACTAGGTAGACGAAGCCCTCCGAGGCCCTGAGTATCTGGTCCAGCCTGCTGTCCGAAGTAGTTGGCGACGCTAGGAATATCGTGTCCACGCCAGCTCTCCGCGCCTCTTCCCTGAAGTCTGTGGACTCCTCGACTGGAAGGTCTGGGACGACCACGCCGTCAACTCCGGAGGAGCCTGCCTCTTCGAAGAACTTCCTGAACCCCATGCGGTATATCGGGTTTAGGTAGGAGAGGATTACTACTGGTGTTTCGAGGGACTTCTTGATGGTGGATGAGAGTCTTATGACATCTAGCAGCTTGGTCCCTGCGGCTAGTGCGCGTTGGGCTGAGGCCTGGATTGTTACTCCATCGGCTACAGGGTCGCTGAAGGGTACGCCGAGCTCTAAGATGTCGACCCCTCCCTCCACCAGCGCCTCAGCATATATCAGCGTCTGCTCCAGGCTTGGGTCTCCAGCCGTTAGGTAGCCGATGAGGGCGGCGCGGCCTGAGGATAGGCTATCTCTGAAGGTCTTTGATATATTGCTCAAAACAATCCACCCAGACTTCGGCTAACAATGTCTAGGTCCTTTTCTCCCCGGCCTGAGAGTGTCAGGACTATGATGTCGTCGCTACGCATGGTTGGTGCAATCTTCATGACGTAGGCTAGGGCGTGGGCTGGCTCTAGCGCCGGCATGATTCCCTCAAGACGTGTGAGAGTTAGGAAGGCTTCAAGAGCTTCGCGGTCTCCTACAGCCACATACTCTGCCCTGCCCGACTCCTTCAGGAAGGCGTGCTCGGGCCCCACCCCCGGGTAATCCAGGCCGGCCGATATGCTGTGTGTCGTTCTAATCTGTCCGTGCTCATCCTGCATGACGTAGGAGTACATGCCGTGAAGTATTCCGGGTGAGCCGCCCGCGAGGCTTGCCGCGTGTCTTCCAGTCTCCAGCCCCTCCCCACCCGCCTCGACGCCCACCAGCTTGACACCCTTATCCTCTATGAAGGGGTAGAATGTCCCAATAGCGTTGCTTCCACCACCCACACAAGCCACAACCAAGTCTGGTAGCCTACCCTCCCTCTCCAGTATCTGCGCCCTGATCTCCCTTCCGATTACTGACTGGAAGTCGCGGACGATCATGGGGTATGGGTGTGGGCCGACCGCCGAGCCTAGGAGGTAGTGGGTGTCCCTGACGTTTGTTGCCCAGTCTCTCAGTGCCTCGTTTATGGCGTCCTTCAGCGTCTTAGATCCGGAGTCTACTCGCCTGACCTCCGCGCCGAGCAGCCTCATCCTGTAGACGTTCACTGCCTGCCGCGCCATGTCCTCAGCACCCATGTAGATCGTGCACCTGAACCCCATTCTGGCCGCCACGGTCGCAGTAGCCACGCCGTGCTGCCCCGCACCAGTCTCAGCCACCAGCCTCGTCTTACCCATCTTCTTAGCCAAGAGAGCCTGCCCCAACGCGTTGTTGATCTTGTGGGCGCCGGTGAAGGCTAAGTCCTCCCTCTTGAGGTAGATCCTTGCGCCTCCCAGCTCTTTGGTAAGCCGCTCGGCGTAGTATAGGGGTGTTGGCCTGCCCGCGTAGTCTCTAAGCAGTATGTCCAGCTCCTCGCGGAAGGACTTGTCGTCCCTGAGCTTCTTGTAGGCTTCTTCAAGCTCTATGAGTGGCTCCATGAGAGTCTCGGGAACGTATCTGCCGCCGTAGGCGCCGAAGCGGCCCCGGCCGTCAGGCAGATGATAACCCCCAGCCATCACGTCTCCTCACCCAGAGCAGCCTTGATAAAGGCCCTAATCAACTCTCTACTCTTGACGCCTGGAGCTGACTCGACACCCGACGAGACGTCCACTGCATAGGGCTGCACAACCCTCACAGCCTCGTACACGTTCGATGGATTTAATCCACCTGCTAGGATTAGGGGGAGGCTTATCTGCTCTCTGAGCCTGCGGGCAGCGTGCCAGTCGTGTGTCCTGCCTGTGCCGCCGGGGAGGGCTTCCGAGTGGCTGTCCAAGAGGATGGCATCGGCTTGGGATAGGTCGATGTCTCCGAGCTCTGTGCCCGCCTTTACAGGCTTTATCAGCATGCATTCAGGTGCCAAGTCTCTGGCCTCGGCTAAGGATAACTGACCGTAGAGCTGTATAGCGTCAGGTTCCAGCTCCTCCACCAGTCCACTAAATTCTTCAGGGCTATCAGCCCTCATGACAAGTACCGCGTCGACGAAGACCGGCACCCTCCTCCGAACCTCCATCGCCTCAGATAGGCTTAGGTTTCGGGGTGAGAGTGGAAAGCCCACGACCATCCCCACAGCGTCTGCGCCCTCCTCAACAGCGGCCCTCAAATCCTCCACCCGTCTAATCCCACATATCTTGACCCGGACCCTCGCCATTAGGCCATCACCAGCTCCCTCGTCTTAGCCTCAATATCGCCAGACCTCATTATGGCGGTGCCGACTAGGAAGGCTCTATAGCCTATCCTCCTCAGCCTCCTGATATCCTCCGCCGTCTCAATACCACTCTCAGCCACCAGAACCCTATCATCGAGGTCCACGCCCACAACCGCCTCCTCGTGGACCCTCTTATCCACCCTGAGGGTTGAGAGGTCTCTCGAATTTACGCCGAGAATATCAGCGTCGGTCGACACCGCCTCTGAAAGCTCCTCCCTGCTGCAGGCCTCGAGCAGTACCTCGAGAGAATAGTCTCTAGCAGTCCTGATTGCTTGGCTCAGCGTCAGGTCTGTATATCCGCGCTTGAAAGCCCGGAGGATTAGGAGGACGGCCTGTGCGCCGAGTTGGTGTGCAGCCCGTATCTGCTCCTCAGAGACCACCACATCCTTCATCAGGATGGGGAGGCCGCAGGAAGCTCTAGCCAGTCTCAGGTCCTCGAGGGAGCCGCCAAACCACTCCCTCGCAGTAAGCACGGAGATACCACAGGCCCCACCCCTCTCCATAGCCCTCACTGCTGAGTCGCTCCTCGCATCCGTAGAGATTGAGCCCGCACTAGGTGAGGACCTCTTAAACTCAGCTATCACAGCGTTTCCCTCACAGCTAAGTATTGAGCTCTTCAGACTGCCCACCGTCTTGAGGCTCACCACCTCATCTTCGACCTTGTAGTAGCCCTCCACCACGCGCCTGCGCGCCTCCTCGCAGAGCTGCCGCAAAAAATCACGCGAGGCGCCCGACATACTCTTCAAGCCTCCTTCCGTCACCTCCACTCACCTCTACGACCCTACGGAGGGTCTCGAAGGCCTCACCCTCGAATATGAGGTCTCTGGCAACTCCTACGCCTTCCTTCAGGCTCGAGCATGCCCCTGCAAGCATCAAAGCCGCCGCAGAGTTCACCAGTATCATTTTTACTCGCGGGTCGCTTGGGCTTAGGACTCCTCGTAGAATCTTTACAGCGTTCTCGATTGCCTCCTCCCGCGACTTCACGATGACTGGCTCGAGGCTTGATGGCTCCACTCCAAGGCTCTCCGGCCTCAAAACCTCACGCCAAGTCTCCCCACCCTCAATCCACACAATTTCCGTCTCTCCGTTGATGGAAACCTCGTCTAACCCATCCCTTGAGCAGACTACCATCCCCCTCTCCAATCCAAGCTTCGACAGGACTCCAGCAGTCTTTGAGAGGTATCTGGGGTCTGATACGCCGACCAGCATCCTGCCCACTCCTGCGGGGTTGGTTAGGGGTCCGAGGAGGTTGAAGAACGTCCTGAAGCCAAGCTCCCTCCTTATGGTGGCCACACTCTTCATCGCGGGGTGGTAAAGCGGGGCAAACATGAAACCGAAGCCGCATTCGTCGACACTCCTCCTCACCTCTTCCGGCCCCATGTTAATGTTGACTCCAAGCCCCTCGAGGAGGTCGGCGCTACCACAGACACCAGTCGCAGCCCTGTTGCCATGCTTGGCAACCTTAACACCCGCAGAAGCCACGACTAGGGCGGAGATCGTGCTAACATTGATTGTCTTAACCTGATCACCTCCCGTCCCAACTATGTCCACCGCGCTCCGCGGGTCTTTGAGCTCAACCTTGACGCAGAGCTCCCTCATCAGCCTAGCCATGCCGAGTAGCTCCTCCTCATCCTCACCCTTGACACGCATCGCAGTCAGAAAGGCGGCAACCAACACCTGGGAAGCGCCGCCCGAGACAATCTCCCTCAAAGCCTCTCCAGCCTCCTCAGCAGAGAGACTATGCCCTTCCACCAGCCTAGCTAACACACTCTTCAGGACAGACAACCCATCAAACACCCCAAGAATTCCCGCACAGATAGAGCGGCAGCTGGCACGTCCTCGCCTAATAAGCGGCTACTCCGACCAAACTAAACCACCGGATATCACGAATTGAGCAGGACCACGCGACGCTATATAAAGTTAACTCGAGACCTAGGGCAGGCCCGCCCTTAAGGCGCTTCAAACGCCGCGTCAAGGCTAGACCGGATAGAATACATAAAAGCCAAAAATCCACGAGTATCCCTTGAATGAGACGCCAGTCCTGGCTGGTAGTCCTAGTCGTTCTGCTCTTCATGGTTCTCACCCTCACTCTCGTTAGGCCACAGCCCGGAACGGCAACGACTACAACAACCACGGCCTGGGCGACTACAACCCTGAAAATAGTGGTGGAGCAGCCTACAACTGTAACATTCACATCCATTGAGACTGTAACGTCCACAGTCACTGCCTATGGGACTGTCTCTCTCAGGCAGGTTGATACTGTCTGCTTCTCCAGAGTTCAGAGCTGTGCCAGCCTGATAATCGATCTGATTGATGGCGCGTCAAAGAGCGTGTATATCATGATGTATAGCTTCACCTCGGACGAGATAGCCAACGCGCTCATACGGGCTAAGAATAGGGGCGTAGAAGTCAAGGTGGTTATTGAGAGCCAGCAGGCAAACGTCATGGGAAGCGAATACGGCCGACTGCTAGGCGCAGGAATTGAGGTCAAGCTAGACGGGAACCCGCGCCTAATGCACCACAAGGTGGCCATTATCGACGGTATAATAGTCGTGACTGGGAGCTATAACTGGTCCCGCGCAGCAGAAAACGAAAACGACGAGAACCTAATCATAATAATAGATCCGTCGATAGCTGAAGACTATGAAAAGGAGTTCCAACGAGTTTGGGCCCAAGCCACGGCTTAAAACCGACCCACAATATCTCCAACACGCCTCCCCTCCCACAAATTTTTAATATCTCCAAACTTACCTACTCGCGATATGGCGAGTAGAAGAAAGTGTGGTGGAGGTAGAAAGAAAAGGGCGGGAAAGGCCCAGAAGAGTTAGGCGTATAAAGCCCTTCCCGCATACCGGCAGGGAGATGCATAGGAGAATCGGCCACAGACTGAGACCATCTACTTGGCTACTTTGTTGAAAATATAGTAGTAGGAGGGGACGTTTGACGGCAGCCTTACCGCCTGCGGCTATTTCTTGCTCGAGAGCCACCACTCGAGGTACTCCTCGTGCCTCCTCCTCTCCTTCAGCATCCTCTCCTTCTCAGCCCTAGCTTTCTCCCTGTGCTCGACCAGTTCTTGAAGAGTTAGAACAGCTCCGCATCTGCCGCAACTGTAGATCTTCTCCATCCTATCGAAGGTGAGTGTTGAGCCGCAGTATGGACAGCTCCTCAACTACCATAACAGACAGCCAGCCTCTATTTATGCGCTCGCTTACAACCTTCTTCACTACGACTATAAGCCATGAATGTGTGAAGAGTTAGCAGAATCATCTTTTACAGCCTCTATTATCGACTGACTTGCATTTAAGGAATAAGTGTTAGCCTTATTACATCACTGCTTCTACCACTCCTCGCCATCGTGTAGTCTCGACGCTATTACATTACCTATCTATCCATTCTGAGTATAGGCAATAATGCCCAGTATCCTATATGACGAGTTTGTTACTTGGTATGGCTTATATAGCGTGACCTCTACATTAGCGCTATTCGGTAAGGGTTTTACAAGCTCATAGACAAGCATCCTCTTAAAATAGCCGTGTTTAACCATCTTCTGCTCCTATTGTGAGCCTCGCGGTGTTGGGTGTCGCGAAAGTTACGCTAGTTCTCGTGGTCGTGATCACTTTCTTGGCGGTGAAGTATTGTTCGCATATATCGAGTGGTTGTCCGTCGACATAGTAGACTGGGGCCGTGCATTCGATGGGCTTAGTTGTGGGATAGCCGAGCTGGTACACTATGGCCATCGGGAGAGGGAGCTCCAAGACCATCGTAGATGGTTCGTACATTAGGTTGAGGGAAACAGGATCCAGCATGCTCACCCCCACGTCTCCGACTGAAGACAGCCTCGCGGACGCAGTGAACGTTATGGTCTTGGAGCTCGAGGCCACGGACTCGTCCCAGCTCACTGAACCATTGTGGCTGAGCGCTATTATTGAGGGCCCCGTCTGCACCTGCCAGAGGGTTACATAGATCCAGTCTTTGGTGAGGAATGCCAGTACGCCGGACGTGACCATCGCGGCTATGAGGATAGATACGAGGGGGACATATGTGTCGCGATCCCTGCCCCGATAGCCTCTACGCGGCACTCGCTATCACCAAGCACTAACTAGCCGAGATAGTTATATATCCGTTTCCCCAAGTACTATCACATTCTCACCTTCCAGAACAGGACCTAAACGATTACTAGGGCTATGAAGCCCGAGATTATCGTCACTGAGAACTAGACGGCTAACTCCTGCTCATAGAGTTTTGAGATGCTCAGACCCAGAATAGCTTCGGTTATCGGGACCTCGACGCCGAGATACTTGAGTGTCAGGTAGGCTATTATGGCCGTCAAGAGGAGCCAGAGTGACATGCTAATTATGACCTGTAGGAGGAAGCCGACGAAGGTGAATGGTCTTCTCGCAGTAGCCCTCATCTTAGCACACTCCCCTAGTACCTTCTTTCTTTTTCATCAACTAATTGTAGAGGTTTGTGAGGGGTGAGAGATAGGTGTATATAAAGGCTATCATCGTAGGGTGCATAAAGGCAGTCGATGCACCTTTTTTATAGTCACCCCCCAACACGCTACGTGGAGGATTCATTGTACCCTACAACCTCTTCTTCTGGCGGATTTCGGTAGGCTCTAAAGGCCAAGAAAAGGATGGCGGCCAACGCTATTAGGAAGACCGCGACTAAGCCGAGGAAGTGTAGCGGGTTCTCACTGCTCAGGATCAATGGTATTGGGCCGATAAGTATTATGCCAAAGGACTTCATCTCGCCTTGTGAGGCGGTTGTTGCGAGCAGGATGAGGGGTAGGGCTACGAGTAGTAGTCCGAGGGCGATTAGGGTGTAGGCGAAGACTGCCCTAGGTGCCAAGGCTCAGCACCCCCGTAAACCACAGGAAGAGCAGAACCGCCAGCAGGAAGATGGCAGCCACCATCACGGCCACCCTAACACCACTACCCCTCAAGACAATGGGTACAGGCCCTATCAGAATCACCCCCCAGCCCTTAGCCTCACCACCTCCGCCTCGAGAGGCAGAGAGGAGGAGCAGCACGCCGACAAAAATCAGTAGAAATCCGGCAAAGATGGAGAGGGTTAGGAGGAGCACATCAGCCGCCGCCATCACCGTTAAGACATGTGATGGCGAGGGTTTAACTTATCCTAGCCCCGCAGCCACCCTATCTGGAGGGGGGAGGGAGGGCGTAGTCGGTCTCCACCAAGCGGCTTTTTAGCGGAGATGCCCCTGGATTAGAAATCTGCTGGCAGCCGAGAGCCACCATTAAAGGATGCGGTAAGCCTTTAGACTCTACCCCTGCCTCAGCCTCAGGATGAAGCGGTAGCCCAGCTCCGTCTCAAGTGAGAGAGAATCGTCCGCCACAGCCTCAACCACGTCTACCACCACGTTGCCCGGGTTGAGGGTGGAGTCTAGCGGGGGTCTCAGATACACTGCGACGCCTGACCTCTCACCTATCGCGACATAGTCTCCCACCGGCTTCCGGCTGGTCAGGAATACATTGCTGTATCCACAGCAGCCTGTGTCACCGATTATCATGTGCAGTTCTCCATACTTGGATTTGACCTTCCTTAGAACCTGTTCGGCCTCGGCGGTAAGATTTATGGGCATTCCTACCAACTGCTCCCTATCCGAGGTTTTAACCATTGCCAGGCCTCTCGAGAACGACATAGGCAGAGAAGAAGCCTACCCTCGACTCGACAATATTATAGGATCTGATCTTCTCTAAGAGGGCTCTGAACTCCCTTCTACGCAGAGACGTGAAGGGCCAGAACCTCTGGATTATGGATGTGCGGCCGCCGGGCTTGAGCAGCCTATAAGTCTCCATTACAAATTCACGCTTACCCAAAAGCCTGTGTAAGACATCCTGCGCTAAAACCGCGTCGAAGCTGGATGTAGCTAGGAAGTCGTTGTGCTCAAGCACGATGCTTCTCCTCGCCTGCAATCCCTTATCAACTAGGCTTCGAGCCCATGCAGGCGGCTCGTGCTCCCTGTGGAGCAGCACTATGTTCCCTAGACCACCCATAGCCTCCGCCAGCACCCCAAGAGTCCCCGCACCCACATCCCCAACCACCAAGAGGCTAGAGCCAGGCCTCAGCCTTAAGTCTGAGATAAGCTTCGCGGCTTCGATGCTCATCAACACCTGAAAAACCAGCCAACTAATTAAGTAGTAGGGCTCCAGACACCCCGGCTCCACCGCCTAAAATCTACACGGTAGCAATCCTCATAACCACAACTGCTCTACCTTTCTTAGTGAGCGCCCACTTCCCTGACCTCCTGATGCCTAGAGGCTTGGTCAATCCCTCTTTTTTCATCTTGTTCAGTGAGAGAGTTAGTGTCGGCTTCTTCAGCTTTGTAACCCGCTCAATATCTCGTATAGACTTCTTCCATTTGATTAAAGCCTTCATGATTATAGGCTCTGACGAACCTTTAGGCGCCCTCTTCACTACTTATCATCCCAATGACCTCTAAATCCCCCTCAACACCCTCTCCAACAGTAATTGACTCCTTAATGCTAGTATTCTCTTAGATCTCTACTACTTTCTTTCCTGCACTCTCCACGTCTGTATTGTCTTCATCAGGCAGTCAAAGCATTACTGCCAGAGATATAACTGCTTAAGACTATTACTGAAGTCTAGAAAAATGGGAAAGTTAGAAATGGAAGTTGTTACTTTCGCCGAGGTGTCCAAAAAGCTATATAACCATAACCCCACTCCGTTGCTAGTCATGAGCAGGGGTATACGTCCACCCATAGATCAGATTACTAAGGCTGATTGTGGGGGAGATAAATAGATGATGGAAATGGTAAATTCCCCTAGGAAAGAAGTTAGAAGGTTCTACGTTGATGTTCATAGATTAGCCAGCAAGAGTCGTAAGACTAAGACCGATGAGAACTATCACTTGTACACTGTTGATGGCGAAGTATTCGGCAAGGCTAGGACTATAGCGGAGATTCCCACTGAAGAAGGAGACGAGCTATATGTGGACACGATACCCATAGAACTCACAGACGAGTTCATAGATGTTCTGAGAAGAGGTAGTAGAGTTTTCTATTTGAGGAGAATTACTATGCTGGCGAGGAAAAGAAATGAGTTGAGATTATCGAAGACTGGCAGAAACGACATCAAAACAATGATGAGAATAGAGCCTAAATGGTTCATAGAAGTCAATGAAGACTTCCTAGTGATCAGGAGACTAGCCGCCACGTACCGAAGCCTGTTAAGGACGTATACAGGCCTCCTGAATAGGGCTAAGGCTCTGCAGGATGCTGAGAGGAGGGTTCTGATGGGTCTTATCAAGGCCACAGAAGATGCAATGAATGATATGGCTAGGTTGATTGTCGCAGAGGCAGAGAAAAGGATGTCGGCTTACAACAAGGTAGTCGAGTTTCTAGGAATCTCTGGCGACAATCATCTATTCGCGAAGGAGGCTCTAGTGGAAGTGCTACTATACGTTAACAGAAGCAAATCATATAAACAACTTAGGAAATTCTTCGGACTATTCCCTGGACGCAAAGGCTTTGATAAGTTCTATAATAAACTGGCTAGGAGTGCTCTTTCGAGGCTGACAGCAGCAGCGCTGAAGAACACATACCACAGGGCAAAGGACGAGGAGAGACTACTACGAAGAATCTGGACAGTAGTAAATGAAGTGGAACCATGGGAAAGGCTGGGAGCACCAGCCTAGACAGTAGGGAAAAATCTTGGAGGGCCGGTGTCCCGACTAATTAGGCAGTAGAGAGTTCTCTACTGCCCGAGGATTAATAACACCGGCCTTTCCAAGGTTCCTAGATACTGTCGGGCCTGGTGACCCTTGGCCAACTCTCTTCCATTTTTCTCTCACTTCCAACAAGTTAGGTCGGATGTTATTATTATAATAATAGTGACCCGGGGGGAGTACATGGTATCGGCTATGCTAATTTTGGCTCGAGATATACTGCGTGTTAATGGAGTATATATCGGAGACCTTAGAGATAGGACTAGTTATTCTAGTAGGCTTTTGGAAGAGGTGGTATAGAGACCAAGTACCTATGCTTTCAATCCAGCAGGACTGAGCTACTGGTTAAGGCTAGCATCCTTAATACAGGGGTTTGAGTGCTGGGAAAGATATTGTGATGCCTCCGAGTGTTTGACGGTAGGCTATAGTCTTTGGATGAGGGGCCGAGCGTCTTGACCCTCTTGATGTTGGCCAAATCCTCAACAACTCTGTTTTGGTGGAGGGTTGTTGATGGGGAATCCTTATTATCTGTCTGGGAGGATTGGCCGTTGGATGCAGAGGCGGCTTTTCTACGCTATCGTCGCTTTGACGGCTTTGGTGGCTGCCACTCTAATCATAACCTACCAGAATCTGGTGGTGTCTCAGTACAAGCCCAAAATCGAGCTTAACCCGACCCCCTTAGCCGACTTCCAACTCACAGACCAGTATGGGCGAGAGTTCAACCTGAGTAGCGTGAGGGGAAAACCCATATTCCTGTTCTTCGGATACTCGAACTGCCCCGACATCTGCCCCCTCGTCCTACTCAAATACTCCTATGTGCTGAATAATCTCGGCGACCGTGCCAACGATATAGCATTCATCTTCATCACTCAGGACCCGTGGCGCGACACGCCTGAGACTCTGAAGACTTGGGCGGGCAGGTTTGACAACAGGATAATAGCACTTACAGGCTCGCCAGACCAGCTGGAGTCCGTCTGGAAGAAGTATAATGTTCCGGCAATATATACTGACGAGAAAGGCAACAGAATAGACCCGGCAGAGTACGCTAGGAGCGGAAAGCCATACTTTGTCACACACGTAGGGTTCGTATTCGTGGCTGATAGAGACCATATAGTGAGGTTTGCCCTCTCAGCCGAGATGCCCCAGGAAGAATACCTCCAAGCTGCGAAATACATTCTTTCGAGGTGAAGCATAGCAATGCACTTTAGGCTTGGTTGGACGATTGCAATAATGGTGGGTGTTGCTTACTTCCTGCTCTTCGCATATCTAAGCGGTGGCATCCAACACTTCGGGCTCCCCGGCATTGGCGCAGTAGCCCCTGCTGCCGTGTTTGTATACTTTGAGTCGCAGAGCTATACTGGGCCTGGCCTACAACTCTTCTATGGCGGATCAATGATATCGGTGAGGATTCTGGTGGTGCTGTTGGGTGTATTACTCGCAGTCCTTGTATCACTCAACGTGCTTATGCTTCTTAGGCTCTGGAGACTCGGACAGTTAAGGTCTTGTCTAGTCAGGGGATCTGGAGCCGGTTTAGCCGTATTTCTCTCATCCATCGCCAGCGCTACCTACACTTGCTGCGGCTGGGCGCCGACCGTAGCCATACTAGGCGTGTCCCTAGCATCTAGCCTAGGCCTAGTCCCAGCACTAGCCTCTGCAACACTTCTCGCATTCAACGCCGCGATACTCCACAAGAGGCTCGCGTACATACAATACTCTGCACAGAGTCGGCGATAATGTGGGAGGAGACGGCTCGGGTAGTTGCGCTCTTAGTAGGGGGGCTGCATGTTGAGCGCTATGGCCATGTATAGTGGGTAGAGTAGGATGATGGGTAGCCCAGTTGCAGGTCTTGCCCCGGCTCTCAGGATGGCTGCGAGGGCTAGTGCTGCAGTAGTGTAGACTAGAGCTATTGCAATGGTGCCAAGTGGCAGGTACATGCCTGTAGCGAAGATGCCGACCCCCAAAACAAATGTAGTCTGTATCAGGTTTTCACCGGAGAGGAGGCTGAGCGCAACATCGGCCTTACGCCTCAAAGACCAATAAGCCGCGACCAAGACCTCCTCCAGACATGTTCCAAGAGGCGATAAGAGTAGAGAATAAGCCAACGGATCTACACTCGCCACAACACCCTCCATGAAAGAGTCTGCGGCATAGATCATCAGGGCTAGGGATGCTGAGACCTGCATGAGCGTGAGAGCCATACTATCGGTCCGTAAGACCCGTTCTAGGACCGTTCTGGATCTACTCTCCATCAACTCCCCTTCCTCGCGGTAGATTCCCCTAGCAAACTGCACGTAGAGAGCCATGAGCCCAAAAGCTAAAGTAAATCTGAAGACTGGCTCCCGGAGAAAAAGCAGGGCAAGAATTGATGGTAAGAAGATGGCGGCAAAGAGGATGTAGTTCCGCGATACGCCCACATTAACTGCCCGACTACGATGGGCTAAAACCACCATCGGAGCCCCAACCAAAATAGTTATTGATGGCGCACCCAAGACGCTTCCAGCACCCACCTCAAGATAAGACAATCCTCCCTGAAACGGTGAAAGAATCGCGATGATGGTCTCGGGAAGAGCTGTAAGGGCCGCGGTTAAGAGAGCACCTGTAGCGAACCTGGTCAGCCCCAACCTAACAGCAACCTTTTCAACCCCCTCCGCAAAAATGACCGTCGCTAAAACGAGTAGGACAATATAGGCTGCAGCGTTTAGGAGAGAAACCAACTGCGCCGAACGTCTTTACAGGGTTTGAAATATATACCCTTACTCCCGCCACCTAAGCGTATAGTTTCACAACCACTTTTTTGCACCCTGGTGTAACGCTAAGTGTGGTCCAGATACTCCGTCTGGAGACCAGTGTGAACAGGCCCGTGGTGTAAGCGCGCTTGTCTCTTATCAGGTCGAGTATCTCCCTGTAGGGGCTGTGGGATAGGACTGAGGTTGCGATTAAGAGTATGCTCTTTCCACGCCTAATCAGGCTCCTCGGAAGCCAGATACTATTCCTCACATTTCCGGCGTCCGACCTGTAGGCTATCTCGAGGCTCTCTCGCCATACAGGTCTGTCCACAGTAAAATAGACTTCCGAGTTTATCAGGGAGGCGAAACAAGTAGCCATGGGGATTGCGTGGAGATCAGCTGCTAAGACAGAGTCGATCTTACTGCCTATGAATTGTCGCAGAATGTGGGCTGAGAGGAGCTTGATTACGTCTGTGTCGTGGCAGATCTGGATTCCGTCCTCGATGTTAAGCTCTCCTCCGAAAAATTCTTCTACAATTTCATCATATTTTATCAGGGAGTCAATCTTCTCAAGCAGCGTCAGGGCTCTCTTGAGGCTAGGGAGTGTCTTTCCACTCAAGTATCTTGAGAGGGTGGATGGGGATGTACCGAGTATCGCCGCTAGCCCCCTATAATTGTGCCTGCGCTTTATGTATCGGAGGGAGTCGAGAGAGGCTTGGTAAACAGCCTGAGCCAGAGGTGTTCGCCGCAATCTGTATGGCATGGCGACGCGAGGCTCATTTGGCCGCTACCTGTTGATTAATCTTACCGTAGCGCGGTGCTACACGTAATACCGGGAGTTCTGTAGCCATGATTGAAAAATCGCGAATGTAAGTGTGGATATTTTCTATCGTGGGCTTGGTGCTGTCTGCTTGCCTAAGAGCCTCGCCCCTAACCACGATGCTATGGCTGCGCGGCTTGTGGTGTCTGCGTAAACTCCGTAGACGATCATTGCTAGTGAGAATGTTAGGGGTGCTAAAAATCCGATGTGGGGTCCGAAGGTATATAGTGTAAGCGGCTTTGGCTCCTGTGGTAGGACTGTGAGCCACCACTCATAGTTAAGCGAGAGCACCGGCATTCCTGCCAGTATTGTCGAGAGCAGCACTATCATTGAGTAGACGCTTCCACCTCCTGCCCTCCACTCACTGCTGAATATGCAGGAGCCCGCGACACCTATTCCGAGTCCGAAAATGAGACCTCCTAAGAAGAACTGTAAAGCACCTATAGGAGGCACTTTCAGCACGAACGGTATACCCGCTAGTTGGAGAAGATAAACACCTGCGCTGTATGTCAAGATGGCTAGTCCAACAGCCTTAACCATGACACCGCTTGCATACCTAGGCGCCACCATGTCCCTGTAGCATGAGGCGAAGCATATGCTCGACACCCATCCGAGAACGCCGAACGCTATTCCTGCAGCCCACCAGACAGCCACCACCGGTTGAAGCAGAGGTATAACCGCAAGCGCGGCCAGCGCCACACCCACACCTATCCATCTCTGAATTACCGGTGGTATAGTAAATGAGACCTTCTTCGGGGCTGCCCTAGTCATAAACACTTTCTCAGTCACCCTAAGACCTAGGTAGGTTCCTGGGAGGAGGGCCGCGGTAAATATCGCTGCGTGGAGCCCCCCACCAGCCCAAGCAGACAGAAAGTTTCCAATGTTGCACCCTAGAGCCAGCCTTGATCCATAGCCCAGCAGGACACCACCTACCACTGCTTGGAGAAGCATCCATCTGTCAGGGATGTGTTTGATGGCGAAGCTCCTGGTTAAGAGGGCTGCGGCAAAACCACCGAGAAGTATGGCGAATACAATGGCCTGGGTCGGGTCCTCGATAGGGCTTAAGAGCTTAAACTCTTGAAAGTATCTTAACTGGTCTACAGGTAGGCCTAGGCTCTTCCAGAATAATCCACCAAGCTTCGACTCTCCCGTCGTTATGCCCCAGAGAGATCCTTTACCCGCAACCTGGTATAACGAGTATCCCAGCGCTACTGAGACCAGCCCTATCAGCACGGCTGAGATGTAGATGGTCCGGCTCAGTCCTCAACACCTCGCAGTGTAGCAGGTTAGCCCTTATTTATATATTATTATTCTGAGCTTAGCTCTGAATAATGGAAGATTTAAATTAAGCCAAACCCTAAGGCTACCCGTATGGCCCAGAACATCCAGATACCCCCAACACTCCTCACAAAACTTGAGGACCAGAAATACCGCCTAGACCTCCGTGGATATACATGCCCCTACCCACAGCTCTACACGGTGAAAGCACTCAACCAGATTGAGACAGGAGCAGTTCTAGAAGTGCTGATAGACAACCCGCCTTCCTGTGAGACAGTCCCCAAGTCTATCAAAAACAACGGCCAAGAGTATCTTGGGATAGAGAAGATTGGGGCATCACTCTGGATCATTAGGGCTAGGAGGATTAAGTGAGAGTGTCTTCGCGTGATGACGGTTTTCGGTGTCCCTGCTGTGGCGGCGAGATGAGGCCTGAGAAAGAGGAGAGAAACTCGGTCTACTATAGGTGTTCTTCCTGCGGCTTGACCGAGGTCAGGTTAAAGCAAAGCCCATAAATACGCGGCCAGCGTACTGATGAGCGTGGCCATCGATCCAGTCTGTCACATGAATGTGAATGAGAAGACGGCCAAGTATACCTCGCAGTATGGCGGCGTGACCTATTACTTCTGCTCTAAGATGTGTAAGGATAGTTTCGACAAGAATCCGGCGAAATATGTGGGAAAATGAGCAGCACCGCCGGGATGTGGGCTTATGCCCGCCGCGTCGCGGGCGTGGATAGGAGGGTGAAGGCAAATGGCTAAGGACCCTGTCTGCGGAATGTTCGTGGCCGAGTCGGAGGACGCTCTCAAGGCCACTGTGAGGGGGACTACCTACTATTTCTGCTCCGAGTCGTGCCTCGCAAGTTTCATGGCGCCGGAGATCGAGCTTAGGCGGATTAAATGGCTGACGGTTCTGAGCTTCGTCCTCGGCATCCCTACACTCATCTTGACATGGATGCCTGTAACTATCCCCGCAATTCCCACCCCCATTCTGTTATTCCTCCTAGCCACACCCGTCCAATTCATCGCGGGCTCCAGATTCTATAGGGGAATGATACACGCCCTCAGGGCTCGGACCTCTAACATGGATACACTAATAGCGATTGGGACAACGGCCGCATGGGGATATAGTGCAATAGTCACTTTCATCCCCGGAGCCTTCCCAGAGGCCCTGTACTACGAGGTCGCCGCCCTCATAATAGCCTTCATACTTCTTGGAAGGTATCTTGAGCATCTCGTTAGGAGGAAGGCGTCGGATGCGATTAGGAAGTTGATGGAGTTGCAGCCATCCACTGCGCGGGTTGTCAGGGATGGTGTAGAGATGGAGGTCCCTGTCGAGGAGGTGGCCGTTGGAGACTTGGTCGTTGTCAGGCCTGGCGAGAGGATTCCCGTAGACGGTGTGGTGGTCGAGGGTCTAACAAGTGTTGATGAGAAGATGATTACGGGGGAGAGCATACCTGTGGCTAAGGAGCCGGGCAAAGAGGTCATAGGTGGAACAATTAACCTCGGTGGATTGATTGTTGTGAGGGCCACGAAGGTAGGTGCCGACACAACGCTCTCACAGATTATAAAGCTCGTGGAGGAGGCTCAGGCTGCTCAGGCGCCGGTTGAGCGGCTTGCCAACCGGGTCGCATCAATCTTCGTTCCACTGGTCGTTGCGGTAGCATTAGCATCACTGGCTGTTTGGGCCCTGCTTAACGGCGACTCACTCCGAGGCCTAACCTCCTTTATAGCAGTCCTAATAATTGCGTGCCCCTGTGCACTGGGGCTTGCAACTCCGGCAGCAATCGTCGTGGGGACAGGAAAGGGAGCTGAGCGGGGAATACTGATTAAGGGCGGTGAAGTCTTAGAGAGAGCCCAGAGAATCGACGCTGTCTTACTTGACAAGACCGGGACAATAACTAGGGGCGTCCCCTCGGTTGCCGAGGTTGTGCCTCTGAACGGGTTTGACGAGGAGACTGTTGTCAGACTGGCAGCCTCTGCGGAGCTTGGCTCGCAGCACCCACTCGCCGACGCGATAGTTAGGCACGCTAAAAAGATCGGCTTAGAGCCTGTCAGGCCTAGGAGCCTCGAAGAGCTGCCCGGCCACGGGTTGGTTGCAGAGGTCGAGGGAAGTACCGTACTGGTCGGCAATAAGACACTTCTTGAGAAGAAGGGTGTAGACTTCAAGGAGGTAGAGCCTCAGGTGGAGAGGCTAGAGTCTATGGGCCACACTGTGGTATTTGTCGCTGTCAACGGTGTCCTTGCTGGCCTCATAGGTGTCTTCGACGAGCCGAGGGAGGGCGCTGCAGAGGCGGTATCTAGGCTCCGCCGGATGGGACTGAGAGTCATAATGGTTACGGGCGATAGTGAGCGGGTTGCGCGGGCTGTGGCCGAGAGGGTTGGAATAACCGAAGTACTAGCTAACGTGAAGCCCCAGGATAAGCTGAATGTTGTGAAGGCTCTTCAGCAGCAGGGCCTAAGGGTGGCTATGGTCGGTGATGGGATCAACGATGCACCAGCCCTGACACAGGCAGACCTTGGAATAGCGATAGGTAGTGGAACAGACATCGCGGTGGAGTCGGGTGGTATAGTGCTGATTAAGGACGACCCGGTAGACATAGCGAGGGCTGTCACCCTCAGCCGATTAACCATGCGGAAGATAAAGCAGAACCTCTTCTGGGCCTTCATATACAACACAGCACTCATACCCGTAGCCGCCCTCGGATTCCTCAACCCAATCCTTGCCGCCGTAGCAATGGCCCTCAGCTCAGTCTCAGTCCTAACCAACTCCCTGAGTCTGAAAGCCGCTAAGCTTTAAGATAATAATCTGGCGGTTGTTCAAGTTATCGGGTAAGAGTGGACCGTCAGAGGTCAGCCACGCCTCTGTTTTTCCTACTGGTTCTATTGGCACTGCTACCCAATGCTTCTGGCTCAGACGAGTGGGAAAGAGTCGTTAGTAGACGCCCTTGGGCGCTGGGTTTAACTTTGCCTGAGGGATGCCCACTCGATGACGGAGGGGTCCTAGACTGGTCTTCATCCAGAAACCTCACCATAGTTGTCACAATTCCGAAAATCAACTACACTGATAACACCGTCTACGTTATTGTGAGCGCAATGACGATGTCAGGCACAGTTTTACAGGTTGCGGCGGGGATTGAGCCGGGACAGAACCACTGGTCAACCTATGTAATGTATGTGACAGGCGTCTATGAGTCGCGAAAGGAATACCAACTAGTCGCCTATAGGGCCGCTCCACACCCTGCCCCAGGAAGCAGACTCTCACTATCCATCTACTCAGCAGTGCAAGGCCCGTATACAACATGGTTTGGAGAAGTATACGATTACTCGACGGGAGAGAAGGGGGTTTTCGCAATAGTGGCCGACGGGAGCGCCTCCTTTAGGTCGGGAGGGCAGGAAGTAATCGCACTCGAGTCATACACTTCTAATGAGGGGGTCTTCGCCTCGATGGGGAACATGGTCCTTCACGGAATATTTGTGGATGGGCGGAGGGTGGTAGGCGGCTGGTATGTGGACGATGGACAAGTTTTCTACCGTGAATCACTGTTCGTGGTGGGGGGTGGAGCACCTGTCCCCAGCTTCATATCTATCAGCTTCTCTCAGCGGGGTGAGGCTGTGTGGGCCTACTCTCCCGTCTCGTGGGAGGCGTCGGACGAGACTGCACTCCTTCTTATCTCATTGCTACTAGCTCTCGCCATATCCGTCATCATAGTGGTGGCGGTCAAGATTAGGTAGACGTGGGTGGTGAGGGCTTAGAGGCGTAGGGAGCCGCCAGACCAGCGATAGCTCCTACCACAGCGACTATGCATAGGACCCTGAGAGGGTTTACGAAAGGCTCCATCACCATGCGAACACTTTCAGCCGGTGCATGCAGTATAACTGCCGTATAGCCCCCAACAGCCCCTGCCACGGCCAGCCCAAAAGTAGTGCCGGTAAACCCGATGAATAGAGCGACATAGCCTGTAAGGGCTAGGGCATTGTTGATCCTTCTACCACCCGAGTCCTCGGCTACAGAGTATAAGTATGACAGCCCTAGAAATCCTCCGAAGCCTACTATCATGTGTAGCAGGTAGCCAAGCATGAACCACACCCCCGGACCACCAGCCACAACTATCTTCAGCAGCATCGGGAAAGGCTCGAACGGCAGCACGTAAAGCAGTGTCCAGAAAACGGATACGAGCCCGTTAGCCACCGCCCCCTTCCTGTACCTGTAAGCCCATGTTTCTCCGCGATGCGTCTCCCTAGCAGACAACCACCATCCCACCAATCCGACAGCATCACCGTCTTTTAAACAATCATATATCAGGTATGAAAGACCCTAACCGTTTTCCGTAAACTACCCTGGGTTGGGTGAATCTGTGGCGATGAACCGGTATCAGCCGTGCCTTATGGCCATTATGGTTAGTCCGACCGACACGAGGAGAGAGGCTATAGTCTCCTGAATAGCAACACCCGTCCAAGGCCAATCTATCATCCAAGTGGCAAGGCTCGCCAGAAATGCTGCAATAGCGTAGACACCAGGCCCCCAATCCTTCATGAGGAGAGAACAGACACCATACACCAGCAAGGTCAGACCAAAGAGCGTGAAGAGGATCACCGAGACAACACCATGCGCCGCGCCAAAGTCCTCAGACAAAACACCAACCAACACAAGATCCACTCCAGCCACAAACAGTAGGACAGACCATGGGATGATGAGGCGGTGACGCTTTCCGCGGAGTATCAGGACCGCAGTTACGGCTGCTAATATCCCTGAGACCATTAGGCCCGTGTTAAAGATCGCAGCCTTAAACCCCTGCCTCCCATAATTGCCAAGATCGCTAAGGGCATTGTCATATATGCTGAACCAAGGCGACACACCTATCGCGGCAGCTATAAAGAAGTATGCAGCCCAAGCGGCAGCCAGCCCCGTAACCCTAGCCCTCACGCAGAGAGGAAGCTAGCGGAGGAAAATAAGCTTAGCCCTCGGTTATTCAGTGTATCTACCATTTTTAACACCGTGCCTGTAGTGGATATGCGAATTTTAAAGAGGAATAACACTTTCAGCTTAGGATGCTTGGGTTGGATAGTAGGAGCCAGATGAATAGGAGGTCGAGGGCGAGTATAAAGCTCCAAAACGCTATTGCGGCTCCCTCGGATATGGTTTTCTGAGGCGTTGTATAGTATTCGTTTAGTTGTAGTTCTTGAGATTCGTATGGTTGGTAGGCTGCCGGAATCTGCTGCTTGGCTTCAGTCTCCGCTACAAAGCCGACCACACCTCGGCCTGGGTGCTCTGTCTTTTCCCAGATAACCGGCTTTGTTATCTCTTGGTATATCGCCCTAAGGCTGGCTATAGGCATCATCACGTATGTGTAAAATAGCATTGGAAGGATCACGGACCACCATGGTGTCTTAACCCGCTCGAGGCGTCCGCCTATGAGCCAGGCTGAAATGTAGATCACGTTGAAGAAGGCTGGGAGGATCGCCCATACTGGGAAGACGTTGCTGAGGAGTGGGGGTGTTATGCCGTATAACTCCAGTATCCATAGCCCGGTCAATGCGAAGCTGACCCAGTTCAATAAAACAACTATCGGGGTGAGAAGCATTAGCAGTATGGAGAGAAGTTTAATGAAGCCTATCCTCTTCACAAAGCTAGGCCGCCAAAGCAGTGGCGCGTACTTCCAGAGGCTCTGAAGCCAGCCCCTAAACCACCTTGTCCTCTGCCTTAGCCACTTTTTGAAGGTCACAGGAGCCTCCTCCCAATGCCTAGCGTCTATGACGCCTATCTTCATCTTGGCGAGGGTCATGCGTACAGCTAGCTCCGCGTCCTCCGCCACGTTGAGTGAGTCCCAGCCACCTACTTGTACTGCTGCTGTTTTCCAGAAGTAGTTGCCTGTCCCGCCCAGCGGCGTGTATAGGCCGAGGCGAGACCTACCGTTGAGCCAGATACGGAACCAGCCCGCATACTCGTATGCAAAGACCCGTGTTATCCACGAGTCTTCCTCGTTGTTTATCCTCAGTATAGCCTGTACGGCATCGTAGCCGTAGTCCACAAGGGCTGAAACTGCCTTCTGGAAAACATCTGAGTCAGGTATATCCTCAACGTCAACAATACCCACGATCTCCCCAGAGCAGAGTCTGAGGCCGTCGTTCAGGGCGCTCGGCTTGGTGGGGTAGAAGGCTCTCCGGGCTAGGGCTCTGACATTCTCTGGGTATTTTTGCTGCATGAACAGCGATAACCTCTCGCCAAGTGGGTCATCGGTAACGACGATAACCTCCTTGAGGCCCGCGGGGTATGCCTGATGGTTTACAAGCACCTCTATGGTCCTTGGCAGAATGGGCTCGTTCATGGCTGGGACAATTACGGAGACCTTAGGGAACCTGCTTGGGGGTGTGCGTGGTCTGAAGACTGGCCCGACGCCCTTTATAGTTAATAGTATGTGATAAACTCCCCAAGCGATATAGAAAACAGTAATGAAGTATGCGAGAAACAGTAGTGATTGTCTGGTGAAGGCAATTAGAGAGAATAAGACCAGTGACAGGAAGATAATCGTGAAGACTATCCTTCTTCTGCTAGATACTCTTCCCGAAGACAAAAGAATACACCGACTCCAAAAGCAGGTCGCTGATATCCTCTAATCGTCTTTCCCTCATTGGGATCAGAGTGAAGTAGTCGGGATTAAGCACTTTTCTAAGCTCTAACGCCTTCTCCTCGTCCAAAATGACTATAAAGTGTATGCCTAGGTCCACTGCCTTCGAAACAACGCTCATAGCATCTGAGATATCTGACCTCTCATCTAGGATTTCAATAGCCACAACTTTATCTCCAGAGCGAATTAACGCGTGAATTATATGTGGCATTCTGCTCCTACCTTTAATGACTCTTAAGACCTCCACCTCTACGTTTAGTCTACGCTCTAACTCTGCTTGGATTTTCTCGAGAAGGTCAAGTATTGGGCGAGCCTTTTGGAGATCCTTGCTCACCGTGAAGACGGGGTATCTCTCAACGCCAATCTTGTCGAGTGTCGTCGGGTGATCCTTATCACATCTCAGGAGGGTTAGCGGGTATTGGAATATTGCTCCGCACAATCGGCACTTGTAGCCTAGGCCCGGCCGCCCGTAGTCTATTCCAACCCTTTTCAGGGGCTTACCGCATTTTGGACATTTTTCCAATAGTCCCTGACTATCCCGAATAAAGTCCTCTACGCCGCCCATGAATCCGCAGTCGTAATGAACGACAAGGTCGATTCGGAGGAGGTCGCTCTGCCTACAGCTCGGGCATAGGACTTCAAGCCTTAGGGAGGTCGAGCCACAGACTGAGCATGAGGGAAAGGAAACATACCTCTTTACCTCGAGGAATGCTTCCCTATAGCGTGTCAATAAGCTATCAGCCTGAATCTGGAATCCAGCCAAGGTGTAATACACGCCGAGGCCCGGCACTAGGACCGGGGTAATTTCCTGTTCTGGCCCCTCTTTAAAAAGTAGGAGCACTAGGTCCTTCACACTGGGCGATGCCTGCGTAGCTACGGCCCCTTCGACGCTCTTCATTAGAGAAAGTCCACCTGAGAAAACGAGTGTATACATGCTTTTTTAAGAGTTTTTCCACCGAGGACTTACCGTAATACTTGACGCGCTGTGTGTTGATTTTAGGAATTCGGAAAGTGCTGCGTGGATGTCGACTATATTCATAGTTGATGGCTGCCCGTAGCTAACGCTTATATCGTGGCGTTACTCGTTACCTTCTCGGCTTGCCTAGGGATCAGCAACTGGGTGTGGTATTACTTGTCGGCTGTATCGCCGGTATCATCATCTACGGCTGGCTGGTCTTCTTCAGCCAGTGGGCGATTCTCGTCCTACAGCTTACTGCCTTCGCCGGCGTAGCTGCAATACTCGGCGTCCTCGCTTGGATAGGATATACTCTCGCCACGACGCCTCCGCCAAAACCGCTGGAAGAGATTGAAAAGGAGCTATCCCAAGAGGCAGGTGGCACCAAGCCAGAAGAAAGTAGATAGAATACCTACTTCGTGAGTTCGTTTTTTATTTCCCGCGCAGCCATAGCTACAGCTTCTCTGCTATTGTATCTTGGCCTCCAGCCCAGGGCCATCAGCCTACTTATGTCTAGGTGCATAAACTTGACGTCTCCGGGCCAGCCTCTGCCACCGGGCCCGCCTGCGAAGACATACTCTACACCCTTGAGGTTTAAGGCCTCACAGACAGCGTCAGCGACCTCTCTAACAGTTATGGCGTCGATGCTCCCTACATTGTAGGCCTCGAAGTCTCCTGTCCGCCTCTCAACCGTTTTTAGCGTCGCCTCTACCGCGTCTCCCACCCAGATGTAGGACTTCTTCTGCGTGCCGTCCCCCAATATCTCAAGCCTGCGGGGATTCGCGATGAGCTTTCTAGTGAAGTCATAGACTACTCCACGTCTCGCCCTAGGCCCGACAATGTTAGCGTATCTAAGGGCTACTGCTGGGAGGCCGTATGTGTGGGCGTAGGCTGAGAGTAATGCCTCGCAGGCAAGTTTTGAGGCTCCGTATGTCGAGATTGGCTTCATTGGCGTGTAGTCCTCGGGCGTTGGCAGTGTTTTTGCCTCACCGTAGACCGTGGAGGAGGATGCGAATGCTATGAGTGATATGTCAAGCCGCCTAGCAGCCTCCAAAATATTTAGCGTCCCTCTTATGTTATGCTCCAAGTGCTCTTCAGGGTCCCCCATCCTGACCTCGGGGTTTGCGGCCAGATGTATTATGGTTCTGCAGCCCCGCAATGCCCTGTCAACCGCCTCCCTATCCCTGATGTCACCTTCCACGATCTTGAGCAGTTTACTGCCTCTATGGTGTGCAATGTTTTCACGCTGGCCGGATGAGAAGTTGTCCAGCACCACTGTCTCTACTTGCTGGCTGAGAAGCCTGTCTAGGATGTGGCTTCCTAGGAAGCCAGCTCCTCCGGTGAGGAGAACCGGGCTCTCCATTCTATTCTCTCTGCTGCGCTGAAGCGGTGAGCACCCTCTTGATGTAGTTATTCCTGTTCCTCTCTCTAGGCGTTGGAGACCTGTGTGGCCTAGGCTCTATCTTTGGTGTCTGGCTTCTGACTTTGCCTGCTTTTGTTATTGAGCCGTGGGATGGCATTCCGAGACCTAGCTATTCGCCACGTCTATATTAGTTTTCCGTGAGAGTTGTGGGGGCTTAGGTCTTGTGGGTGTGTTTGTTATATGCTTAAATTTAGGGCGACCCTAAATTTTTCGATGGTGCTGCCTCAATAATGAAGTTGCGGTTTGTGGTCTTACTCGCCGTCGTTTCGGCAGCCGTGATTTTTTCCTCTTTTTGGCTGGGGGGGAGCCAGTTTTCCCCTAGTGCTCCTCGTGGGAGCTCAGTAGCAGTTACTTGGGGGCTGCTCGGCGAGATTGTTTACCGGCTTGGAGGTGGCGAGATTCAGGTTGTCCAGCTCCTTCCCCCTGCCGTAGAGATTCACGACTGGGAGCCCACTCCAGAGGCTGTCAGAGAGGTTGCCCGGTCGCGACTACTCATATGGACCGTGGAGGGATTTGATGACTGGGGTGCAAGGATTGCAGCATCAGCAGGTGTCAGAAGCTTTAAGGCCTCTGAAGGTATTTCTCTACTGAGACTGGAGGAAGGTATGGGGTATGATGCCCACCTGTGGCTGAGTCCGCGTAATGTGAGAGTCTTGGTAGAGAATATTGCCCGCGAGCTGTCTCTAGAGTTTCCCGAGCTTGCTCCGAGGATTAGAGAGAATGCCGCTGCGATGCTTGGCGAGCTTGATAAGCTGCACGAGGATTTCAACAATATACTGGCCCCCTATAGGGGCCGGGTCATCGTTACACAACATAATGCTTTTAGGTATCTCGCAGAGGAATATGGTCTTCGAATCTTGCCTGTATTGGGACCTGAAGAGGAGGAGCCCACCGCTTCCCACATTATGGAGGTTAGGGAGGCCCTAGAGCGTGTCTGCGCCATATATGCTGAGGATGATTTTATCCACCCCATAGTCGAGTCTTTGAGCAGAGAGTTTGGTCTAAGGGTCTTGATGCTTTATACGGGGGAAGGCTTGACACTCGAGGATGTGCGGGAGGGGAAGGGTTATGTCTATTTGATGCGTCTGAATCTGGAGGCATTGGAGGAGGGGTTCAAGTGTGGCTGACCCAGTTGTAGTCTTTGATAATGTTGCCGTATCCTATGTCAGAGGCGTCGAGGCTATTAGTAATGTCTCGTTTAGGCTGGGTCCACGGGAGGTAGTATTCCTTTTGGGGCCGAACGGTGGAGGTAAGTCGACGATTCTTAAAGCCATTGTTGGCCTAGTTAGGCCTGTTAGAGGGGTCGTCAGGGTGTTTGGAGTTGATGTGAAGAGTTTTCGGGAATGGTGGCGCGTGGGCTATCTTCCCCAGAATGCTACAACATTTTTTGAGAGGATGCCGATTAGTGTAAGCGAGTTTCTCCGGGCCTCGCGAGTTGTGAGGGAGGGGCTAGATCCCATAGAGGCACTGCAGCTAGTGGGTATTGAGGATCCTGAAGGGGTTTTGGGGCAGAGGATTCACGACCTGTCAGGCGGTAATCTTCAAAGAGTCATGCTTGCAGCCTCCCTAGTCAACAGGCCAGAGCTGCTGCTTCTCGACGAACCTACAGTCTTTCTTGACCAGAACGGTGTTGCCGCGTTTATGCAGCTCTTGGATAGGCTTCGCACGGAATGGGGACTCTCGGCCATCATAGCTACGCATGACGTCGCGGCTTTATCGACCTTGGCTTCGCGGGTGATCTGCATTAATCGCGGGGCACTCTTCGATGGGAGTATTACCGAGCTGGTTAATTCCGAGCAGCTCTGCAACATCTACGGATTCCACGTGTACTTGGTTAAGCATGGGCATTAGCCTTGGTTTTTGAGATTTTCCTCCAACCCTTTATGCAGAGGGCTTTTCTGGCCGGCCTGGTAGCCGGTTTTATCCTCCCATTTGTGGGCTGTTTTATTGTCCCTAAGAGACTTTCCCTCCTAGGCGATTCCTCATCACATTTTGTCTTGGCCTCGGTGGCTTTGGGTGCTTTGTTTGGTATTTCTGGAGTTTACCTGGCATACGTGGTTGTAGTTGTAGGTGTTTTTGTTGCTTTGAGACTTGTTCGGGGGTTTGGCCTATCGGGTGATCAGGTTTTGGCTATTCTTTTGTCATTGAGTGCTGCTATTGCGGCGGTTGCGATTTCTCGGGGTGCGCGGGTTAGTTTGGGGTCTGTATTGTTTGGGAGTGTTTTGGCAGTGAGCATTGAGGACATAGTTGCGGGGCTCCTCATCTCTGCCTTCGCTCTGATTTTTGTCTTGCGGAATTTTGGAGGAGTTTTGCTCTATGCCGTTAGTGAAGAGTTGGCGCGAATTAGGGGAGTGAATGTGGGACTGTACGAGGCTTTGTTTGCACTTGTCACCGGGCTTGCCGTAGCGGTTAGTGTTAGGGTTGTGGGTGTACTTCTCGTTACTGCTCTTATCGTTGTTCCAGTGATGGCTGGGGGCGTACTTGTATCTTCCATGCGTAAAGCTATTCTCTTCTCAGTGGCTTTTGGCGAGGCCTCACTCTTCTTCGGTCTATTGCTATCTTATTTTCTAGATATTTCTCCAGGAGCTGCGACGGTCTTTGTCTTGTTAGGCGTTTTGGCTATCTCCCTCTTTTTGACCAAGCTTGGTCTACGCCTGTAGGACCACTAGGCCGGCTGAATAGGCATAGAAGCTCTTTGAAACTCACATCCGCCTTCAAGGCTTGTCAGACTCGATTTCGAAGCTAGAGATCAGATGTCCACCGGGTTCAGCAACGCTAGCCACGAATTTGGGTGAGTGAGATCTGCCAAAAATTCCGAGCGTGGAAGGGGCCTAGCAGCGTTTTCTCTATTCACACTCTAGGCTAGACCTTATTGGGCCGCTATGGCTTCTACTGTCAGTATTCTTCTCCTCCCTAGTCTTTCCGGTCGCTTATTTCTTCCGAGTCTTCCCAGCCTTCCTCTTTCTCGTGCTACTCTTCTTCCTTCCTGGCATGTCTTTCTCACGAGTTGATGAGAAATTGGTGTATTAAAGATTTTCGATTTGCGTCTATTAGGGCGGGTTTGTCTAAATTTCTCGGACTAAGGGCAGGACTTACCTGCCTATTGCTGTCCGCCAAAAACTTGTGAATATTTTTGTGTACCTAAGTTTTTCTAATCTTTACTTTTTTAGAGTGCCTTCACACCGTTGGCTGGGTCGGATTTAATTCTGTCGAACTCCTCGATTATCTTCTTCGTGATAGGGCCTGGGACTGTCTTTCCTATCTTAACTCCACTTATCATGGCTACAGGGACTATCTCGGCGCCGGTTCCGGTTAGGAAGACCTCACTGCTTGTTAGAAGTTCTGTAGGGGTTATATCGCGCTCCTGTACGGAGATTCCAATCTTCCGTGCTATATCCATAACCACTGCGCGAGTTATCCCTGGCAGGATTCCTGCGGCTACGGGCGGTGTGTATAAGGCTTCATCCCATACGGCGAATAGGTTGGCCCCAGTTGCCTCTGAGACGAATCCCCGCGAGTCAAGCATGACCGCGTCATCCGCACCAGCCGCTATTGCCTCTAACTTAGCTAGGATACTGTTTAGATAGTTGAGGCTCTTGACCTCGTGCGAAGTCGCATATACCGGGTCCCTCCGCGTGGAGCTGATTATTAGCTTGACACCAAACTCGCGGGCCTTCGCACCGAGAATCGGCTCAAGCCGTTCAACAATAATAATGACTGAGGGCTTGCCGCATTTCCGCGGATCTAAGCCTAAATCGCCGACGCCTCGCGTTACAACCAGCCTGATATACGCGTCACGGGACCCATTCACCCTCACGGTCTTAACAACCGCGTCGATCATCTCCTCCATCGTCATGGGGATCTCGAGCCGTATCGCCTTGGCGGACCTGTATAGCCTCTCCACGTGTTCTTTAAGCTTGAAGATGACGCCGTCATACACTCTTATCCCCTCGAAGACGCCATCCCCGTAGAGGAAGCCATGGTCGAAGACAGAGATTTTAGCGGCGGATTTTGCATAGAATTCTCCGTCTATGTAGACTAGGGGCTCCTGCATAACAGTGGCCGCGACTTCGCTGTATAAAAATTTGTCCGGGTGTAGTTCTTGCTATTGTTTTGCTATTGCCATGTTTAGGATCCCGGTTATTGGCGGAGTTGTTACCCCTGCCAATAGTATAATGGCTGCGAGTATTGCCATTGGCACAGCCATGCTGGCGGGAGCCTCCTTAACGTTGCCGGAGGCTTCACCCCTAGCGAAGACATACATGAATGCCTTGAGATAGTATCCGAGGGTTAGGGCCGTCCCTAGTATGGCCAGTATCGTGTAGAGCATGATGTTGGACTGGAATCCGCCGGTGAAGATCATCCACTCGCTGAAAAACCCTGCTAGTGGGGGTGTGCCTGCTATGGAGAGGCCTCCTATGAGGAAGACAGACGCGGTGAACCACATGGGCCTCATGAGCCCGCCCAGCTTGTTTATGTCCCTCTCCCCCGTCGAGTGCATTATGCTGCCTGCGGCCATGAAGAGGAGGGACTTGGCGAGGCCGTGGGTAACTACGTGTAGAAGTCCACCTGTTAAGCCGATGCTTGACTGGAGTGAGAGGCCGAAGACCATGTAGCCTATCTGGCTGATAGAGCTGTAGGCAAGTATCCTCTTGATATCTGTCTGAACTAGGGCCATCATCCCTCCCCAGAAAACAGTTACGACAGCCAGTGGCGTAACTACTGGCAGGGCCTGCTGAAACGCGGCCGGCATAAGCTCGTTGATGAGCCTGGCATAAGCGTATACCCCAGTCTTAATCATCACGCCGCTCAGGAGGACGCTTATCGGTGTTGGCGCCTCTGCGTGAGCGTCGGGGAGCCAGCTGTGGAGTGGGAAGAGGGCCATCTTAACAGCCGCCCCGATGAATATGAGGGTGGCTATGCTCAGCATGGTCGGCGATCCGCCTGCAAGAGCTAGGCGGAGGACATCGAGCTCCACGCTCCCATAGAGGGAGTTGAGCCAGATGATTCCGGACAGGAGGGCTATTGCCCCGACATGCGTCATACCGAAATACTTGAAGCCGATTATACGCGCGTTTCCGGAGCCCCAGTAGGCGATGAGGAAGTAGCTGGGTATGAGCATCAGCTCCCAGAAAATGTAGAAGAGGAAGAGGTTTGTCGAGAGGACGACTCCAATCATTCCGGCGACAAACATCATGGTCAGGGAGTAGTAGGAGCCCAGCCCCCTCTCATGCTCCATATACCGTATAGAGTAGAGTGTGGAGAGGAAGCCGACTAGCGTGATCAAGAGATAGAACGGGTAGCTCAGCTGGTCAAGCCTCAGGGTGAAAGTGAGGCCCAGCTCTGGAATCCAGCTAAACCTCTCCTCCACAACCGCGCCGCCGCTTATTGCCGGATAGAGTAGGAGGCTGAAAATCATGGGGAAGAAGAGCACGATCGTAGCGAATATCCCGGCGCTGCGGGGGTGTATTACTCTGCCGAAGAAGGCGGCTATAGGTGAGAGACCGAGTGGAAGAGCTATGGAAAGGATAAGGGGGCTCAGAGCCTGTATCTCCATGCTCACCTCGAGCCACCTGTCAACCATAATAAATAGCTGTTTTAGGGGAGGGTTCCGGGGAAAACCTCTTCGGCCAGCTTTTTGATTGCTTCCTCGAGATTTCTCACCCTTATGATGAATTTGCTTTTAGGGACGTTTCTGTTCCAGGGCTGGTCTCGGAGCAGGACGTATCTGGCTGTCTCAGCTATTCGGACAGCCTCAACAGGCGAGTCGTCGATGAAAATGTCGTGGGTTAGCCTACTCTTAGATGAGACGCCTAGGAAGATGGTGTCATACCTTATTTTATGGTGGCTGAGCCAGCTCTTCACGTATGGTAGATGTCTTGTCGACCGGCCACTAACTATGTCGACCCTGCCGAAGTATGCGAGGCGTGCGACCTTTTCCCCGATATTCTCCTCCAGAGGCCTCAGGTAGACCCATTCTCTCCAAACCTCGTCAAACACTTCGTTAAACGTCTCCAAAGTGATTCCTAGGCCACGCCAAAAATCCCACTCACGTATATCCTCGACTGAAAGTCTAGGGTGGCCATACCTCGAGTTCCAGACCTCAACCCAGCGCCCCATAGAGTCCGACAGCACCCCATCAAGGTCTAGAGCTATCCTGACCGGCAACTAGCATATTCAGCGCCTAGCCAGCCTATTAATTCAACACCGAGTCTCAATCAATTACCCAAATATATTGGAGGGGGCGCTGGGTGTATGTGAAGGTTGGCTGAGAAGCAGTATGCCTGGCATGCCCTCGAGGCTTCTGAGTGTCTGAGGCTGCTGGGCTCGAATCTTGACACTGGTCTGGGGAAGGATGAGGTGGCTGAGCGGCTTAAGACCTTCGGCCCAAATGTGATTGAGCGGGGGAAGGGAGTCTCTCCCTTGAGGATACTTCTGAGACAGTTCCTAAACCTGATGATCATAATCCTTATTGTTGCAACGGCCATATCGGCCCTCCTAGGCGAGATCGTCGACTCTGTTGTGATTCTTGTGATAGTTTTCTTGGCTGCGTTTCTGGGCTTCTGGCAGGAGTTCCGCTCTGAGAGGATTGTAGAGGCCTTGAAGAGGATGATGGCTCCGAGCTGCAGCGTCCTTAGGGAGGGCGTTAGAGTCAAGGTCAAGGCAGAGGATGTCGTCCCAGGCGATATCCTTCTACTCGAAGCAGGGGATAAGGTCGTAGCGGACGCCAGGGTTGTGGAGTCGCATGGCCTACAGGCCTATGAGGCAGCTCTGACCGGCGAGTCGATACCAGTCGCCAAAACCGCATCAACGCTCCCAGAGGACACTCCCCTCCCTGACAGGGTGAACATGCTCTATGCCGGGACGACGATAACTGCGGGTAAGGGTAAGGCGGTCGTTACTGCGACTGGGATGCGGACAGAGTTTGGAAAGATTGCGAAGGAGGTCTTGGAGATACGGGAGGAGAGGACTCCGCTTGAGCGGAGGATGGAGGAGGTTGCGAGGAGCCTAGGGAAGATAATTCTGCTGATAATAGCCGTGATTGCGGCCGTTGAGCTGGCAGAGATTACAGTTCTGGGGAAAGCACTCTCCTACGACTTAGTGATAAGCGTCTTCATGTTCGCAGTCGCCCTCGCAGTAGCTGCCGTACCTGAGGCCCTCCCAGCCATAGTTACAAGCACTCTTGCAGTAGGAATGTGGATGCTCGCGAAGAGGAATGCTGTCGCGCGGAGCATGGCAGCCGTCGAGACGCTCGGGTCAACCGAGGTGATATGCTCGGATAAGACTGGAACCATCACTAAGGGCGAGATGATGGTTAAGGAGGTGTTTCTAGGCGGGAGGTTCTATGAGCTGTCAAACCCTCAAGGCCTCGCCGAGCTCAAGTCAGAGAGTAGGCAGCTACATGACCTCCAGAGACTAGCACTGGCCGCGGTACTCTCCTCGGACGCCGTAGTCAAAAAGGTTGCTGACCGCCACGAGATATACGGCGACCCAACTGAGGCGGCTCTCGTCTTGATGGCCGAGAGTTTCGGGGTAAATCATATCGAGGCGCGGTCCAAGCATAGGCGGGTTTCCGAGATACCCTTCGCCTCCGAACGCAAGCGTATGACCACTATCGTATCCTCGACAGGCAGGCTCGTGGCCTACATGAAGGGGGCTCCTGAGGTTGTTGTCGGGCTCTGTAGCAGGGTCATAGTCGACGGCTCCACCGTTGAGCTCACGGAGGAGTGGAGGAATAGGCTATCAAACACTAACGAGCAGATGGCTGCCCGCGGTCTAAGAGTATTAGCCGTCGCCGAGAGGGAGATACAAGAGCCCATATCCAGCTATTCTGAGGAGGAGATAGAGCACGGATTCACCCTACTTGGGCTTGTGGGCATCATAGACCCTCCGAGACCCGAGGTGAAGGAGGCGGTGGAGAAGTGCCGGATGGCGAAGATAAAGCCGATAATGATTACCGGCGACCACCGTCTAACAGCCCTAGCCGTAGCCAGAGAGGTCGGCATCTATCAAGAAGGTGACATCGCGGTAACTGGCGCGGATCTTGCAAAGATGAGCGACGAAGAGCTCGAGGAGAAGGTTGAGAAGATCACAGTCTACGCCCGCGTATCTCCTAGCGATAAGCTACGCATCGTGGAGGCTTGGAAGAAGCGGGGGAAGACAGTAGCCATGACGGGGGATGGAGTAAATGACGCACCAGCCCTGAAGCGCGCAGACATCGGCGTCGCGATGGGGCTGACGGGAACAGAGGTGACAAAAGAGGCCTCGGACCTGATCCTGCTGGACGACAACTTCTCAACCATCGTCAAGGCGGTCGAGCTGGGCAGATGGATCTATGACAACATTAAGAAGTATCTAGCGTATCTGCTCCAAGCGAACTTCGTCGAGATAGCTGTGATCGCTATCTCGGCGCTTATAATATTGCCCTTCTTAGGCGTTGGCGGTGAGGAGCTTCTACCACTCCTCCCAGTCCAGATACTCTACATCAACCTCGCGACGGATGGGTTGCCCGCAATAGCCCTGGGCTTCACTCCGCCTGAGCCTGATATAATGCGGAGAGCCCCCCGCCCGAGGGGTGAGAGAGTCTTTACCCGCGACATTAAGGAATACTTGGTCAGGGCGCTGATAGTTGAGACTCCAGTCCTGCTTCTAGGCTTTATTGACGCTCTCACGTTGGGGATAGAGGCAGCCCGCAGTAGGCTCTTTCTAATGTTTGTATTCGTCGAGCTGGCCGTAGCCCTTAACACAGTCTCCCTTAGCCAGTCGATCTTCAAGTTCCGCCCCCACAAGTGGCTCCTAATCACAATACTCTGGGAGATCACGTTGATAACAATTCTAACAATCATACCCGTAACGCGCCAAGCCCTACACATAGTGCCACCCGGCCCCAGGGATGTTGCATGGATGGCACTGGGAGCAGTTACGACCTTCACAAGTATAGAGCTGCTCAAGCGCCTAGAGATCAGCAGGCTCTACCGGTGAGGGCCACGTGCTAGTGGATGCCAGTCAAATGGTTGGCGCCACCTGTCGTAATGGGTAGGTGGAGGTTTAGCAAGATGTATACGGATTATTGCTATATTGCTGACTTGTCGGGTTCTTATTGGTGGTTGAGGGAGTAGCACCGATGTCAAGGCCGATAGTTGGTCGAGGAACGTGGCTGGACAGGGTGGCGCACAGGCTTGTGGAGAGGGAGAGGAGGCTTGGGAGGAGCCTAGACCTGCTCTTGACCGAGAGCGGAGTAGCGGCCAGCGGAATCCCCCACATCGGGAACCTATCCGACCCCGCCCGCGCCTACGGGGTAACCCTCGCCCTCCGCGGCCTAGGCTACAGCTCTGAGATGATACTATTCGTCGACGACATGGACGGGCTCCGAAGCATTCCCCAAGGCCTCCCGAAAGAGCTGGAGGAGCACCTCCTCATGCCTGTCTCGAGGATTCCAGACCCATATGGCTGCCACCAAAGCTACGCTGAGCACATGGTCTCCATGATGACCGAGCCCCTCGACCAGATCGGGATAGAGTACAGGCTGTATAACGCCCACGAGGTCTATGGAAGTGGAAAACTAGCCGGGATTGCTGCGGAGATATTGAGCAATGCGGGGAGGGTTGGAGAGGCGATAAAGTCTCTGGTCGGACAGGAGAAATTCACTCAGCAGCTACCCTACTACCCCGTCTGCGAGTCTTGCGGCAGAATATACACGGCAAAGGCAGTAGAGTTCGATAGTGACGGCTGGCGGGTGAAATATGTGTGCAGCGACATCGAGATAAAGAAGAGGCTGCACCGGGGATGCGGCTACGAGGGATGGTCAAGCCTAAAAGACGGGAACGGCAAGCTCCCGTGGAAGGTCGAGTTCGCCGCCCGGTGGAAGCTACTCGACATCAGATTCGAGGCCTATGGAAAAGACCTCATAGATAGTGTGAAGGTCAACGACTGGGTCTCCAGAAACATACTAAACTTTGAGCCACCGTTACATGTCAAGTACGAGCACTTCATAGACGCCAGCAGAAAGAAGTTCTCAAAATCCGTGGGAAACGTATTCACCCCACAAATGTGGCTCAAATACGCCCCACCAGAGACCCTCCTCCTACTGATGTTTAAGAGAAGTGTGGGTGCCCGAATCGTGACACCAGAACTAATACCCAGGCTCTGGGACGAGGTTGAAGAACTCGAGGACGTATACTTCGGCAGGATTAAGATATCTGACGAGCGGCTTAGAGCAAAACTCCGCGGACTCTTCGAGTACATCTACCTCCTGCGGCCTCCCCAGAGCCCAAGGGCACATGCACCATTCAGGCTTCTCGCGGAGCTAGCGTCCCTGGCCCCCAGCGAGAATGTCCGCGAGTTCGTGGAGAAGAGGCTCCGAAGATATGGATACAGGGTCGACGAGTATCTCCTCCAGAAGGCTGAGAAGGCGAGGCTCTATGCCTTGGACTTCGGAGCAGTCCCGCGGGTCAAGGTCCAAGTGGAGCTGGAAGAGCGTGAGAAAGAGGCTATTCAGGCCTTGATCGAGAGGGCCGGTAGGGCGGCGGACGGCGAGGAGGTCCAGGCAGCAATATTCGAGGAGGCGAGGCGCAGGGGCATCAACCCGCCACAATTATTCTCGAAGATCTATCTCCTACTTCTGGGGAGGCCTAGCGGACCTAGGCTCGGACCCTACCTGTTTGACATAGGTGTGGATAGGCTTCGCGAGGCTTTGGCGGATCTATCATCGAAATAGCGTGTTTCCGGTGTTTATTCTACGCTAGTTTGGCCTAGCCTGATGTTTCTGAGGCGGGCGGATGGTCCTCCGAACCAGACTGGTATGCCCTGCATAGGGTCGCCCTTACCGCAGTATCCGGCGTAGAATTTTAGGTCCCTGCCGAGCGCGTCTATGGCTGAGTAGAGGGCCTGTGTAGTCAGCTCTATTACTGGCTGAAAGACCATGTCTCCCAGCTCTCCATTCTTGATGAGATATGCCTCGACCCCGACGTATCTCTGATTCCATCGTTTATCATCTATATTCCACTCCATGTAGCTCTTCACGTATACGCCCTCCCGGATATCCTCGATAAGCTCCTCAAGTGTATGGTCGCCGGGCTTCATGTACGTGTTTGCCATCCGGACGATGGGCTCCCTGTTATAGTTGTTGGCACGGGACGCCGCGTTGCTCTTCACACCAAACTCAGGAGCAGTCTCACGGTTGTGGAGTAACTCCTTGATCACGCCGCGCTCGATTAGAACCCTCTCCGAGGCCTTAACACCCTCGTCATCATAGAGGTAATAGCCAAATGAGCCTGGTAGTGTGGGGTCGTCGACGATTGTAACCAGCTCGGAGCCTATCCTCGAGCCCAGATGCTCTCGGGTGATGTATGTCTCGCCTGCCTGCGCCGCCTCCCTCCCCAGCATCCTGTCAGCCTCCCCCGGATGCCCTGCAGATTCATGACACACGAGGCCGATGATCTCGGAGCCCAAAACCACATCCATCTTCCCTTTGGGCGGCGCAACCGCCTTCTTAACCGCCTCTGAGACTGCTGCCGCCTCCTCAGCCATCATATCGTCTATCCTCCACCTCTCAACAGCCTCCCAGCCCCTCGACTCGCCTAGATTGAGAAACCTCTGAAGATACCTGCCTTCTCCGAAAATAGTGAATATGCAGTTGAGGGCTGACAGGGGCTTGTCCAAGTAGACGTCAGCGCCGTCCGTGTTCAGGACATGTTTCTCCAGACGACCAAGCGTCATCTCAAACACTCTGGAGACAGCCTTGACACCCCTTTTTTCAGCGGCCTCGACAATCGCTCCATCAGCCATCTTGAGAAGCTCGGTTTTATCCTCCGTAGCGACGTTTTCGTGTTTAACGCGGGGCCTAACTATGACCCGCTCCTTCCCCATAACCTCGTCGGACATAGACACGCCCTTAGATAGCAGCCTAGCCGAGGCTTTTGCAAGCTCTACAGCCCTCTTTACAGCCTCAGAAACTCCCCTCCTAGTCAGGTCTCCTGTAGAGCTGAAGCCGAGGGCCTTCTTGTATAGGACACGCACGCCTATGCCCCGCGAAACACCCCGAGCGGATACGTCGACAACACCATTCCTTAAAACGAATGTCTCGCCGACGTGGTTTTCAAACCTAGCCTCTGCGTAAGAAGCTCCCAGCCTAGACGCGGTTTTTAAGGCATAACTTAATAGGTCCTCCAACGGCGCCATCTTCTACCTTCTAAACCCTCACCCTCGCTACTAATATTTTCTTCCATCTTGTTCAGCGCGTTGTTTACCTTCCGCTGGATTCCAAGCGCACGCATCCTAAGCTCCTCAAACATGCTGATCGTTGAGGGGGAGAGCCGTGGGTCGAGGAGCAGGTTCTCTATCGTCTCTATGACCTCGGAGATGTTGTTTGCCACCATCTCGAGCCGAGAGCCGCTGTTGACCTGCTCCTCGAAGAAGTCTACTGTGTCCTTAAGCTCCTCGTAGAGTCTGTGTATCTGCTTAAGCGCCGTCATGCACTCTAAAAAAGTCCGACTCAAGCTATAAGTCTTTCCCAAAGCAGCGTAATGGTTTAATAACTTATAGCAATCTACACTGAGAAGCGGGTTGGATAAAGTTACGGTAGCCGAGCTCTATCCTATGCTCTGGGAGGTTGTCAGAGGAATGGGAAGCTACAGCAGCAAGCGCGACTTACTCGTTAAAGAGATATTGGTGAAGCATCCGAAGATCACTCTTGACGAGCTTACACTGCAGCTAGGGGTGCTGAGGGGAGAGGCTCTGATACTGCTGAGGAGCCACCGGCTCTGGTACTACGAGGTGGAGGAGGAGCTAGAACTATCCAAGAACTTCACACCAATCTACGACGTCGCAGCCTTGGGCGGCACATTCGACGAACTCCACATAGGCCACCTCGCTCTTCTCAACACAGCCTTTAGACTCTCTAAAAAGGTGATAATAGGCGTCACCAGCGACGAGTTCGCCTCGAAGCTGAGAAAGGAGGGGCGAGTCTCTCCGATGAGAGAGAGGGTTGAGGAGCTTAAAAGAACTCTAGACAAGTATGGATGGTTATCGAGGGCTGAGATAACTCAGCTTAACGACCCCTATGGTCCTCTGTTATCCGATGAGAGAATCAATGCGTTGGTTACAGGCCCGATAACGCTTGACAGGGCTGAGGAGGCGGTGAATCTCAGAGTATCTAAAGGTCTGCCACCGGTGTCGCTTGAACTCTCTCCCCTTGTGCTCGCAGAGGATGGTAGGCCTATCAGCAGTACGAGAGTTAGACTGGGCGAGGTTGATAGAACTGGAAGACTCATAGCAGGCCGAAAACAAGCAGGACAATAATCGTGATGATGATAGAGAGTGTAACGGTCTGAGAGCTGAGCCTGTAAAATTTTTTACAAGCCAGCCCGACATATGAGACCAGCCACAACCAAGACAACACGGTGGCTAAGGCGCTCCAGGGCTCGCGGCTCAAAACAGGCTCACTCACAAAACTGTAACCGCTAAACTCTATCCGGTCCCATGAGAGCCTCTCGACCATTATGTCTCCCAGGCTTACAATCTGGTCAGAGACCCTGGCGGCTGCAGATTCTATGAGGAGGGGGTGATTGTGGTTTGAGGCGTTGTATACTAGACGCGGAGACCGCAAGACCTGGGCAGTAATCGTCAATACCGAACCGTTAGACCGCAGCATCCCGTCTATTCGTGCATTTTCGAGCTTGACCTCGCTGACCTCTGCATAGGTTATGGCCACGTTGGTGGGGGGTGCCGGAAGTAGGATGGGAAGTAGGAGTAGTGTAGCCACCGTGAAGGCGAGGAAGCCGTGCATAGCGGAGCTAAAAACTGGTATCAGACTCCTCCTCTCACTTCCCTTCAAGTAAACGGTAATAGAGAATACTCCGATAACCGCTAGGAACCCCATGCTCAGATATAGTGTGGCTAAAAAGACGGCCTCAGGGGCCTCAGTAATAGGGGGACGGGGCAGCTCTATTCCAGATGAGGCGTAATCGACATGCAGCTTCTCTGATACGTAGTAAACAGAGGAGGCGATATGGGAGAGTAGAGCTGATAATAATATTATGACACCTCTCTTAAACCTCGGATTCTCAGACATAGCCTCCGCCAGAGACATCGGGTCAACAATCTCCCTAACACCCTTCACGTCGACACCACTTCAGCCGGCAACTCTCCACCCCCGTCCCTACTCTAAAATCTTCCCATAGGACTGAGCGGGCCAGATAGTCTTGGAGCTAAGTGGATGATCTCTCTTCAGTAGTTACCTCGCTATCTCCAACGAACCTATAGTTGTACCCAGCTTGAAGTATTTCTGTCCGAAGACTGCGGAGCGGCTCTCGGCTCGAGATGCAATAAGTATGCCTATTACGCTGGCAGCCGCTTTTTAGATTTCTGGTAATACTTGCAGAGGCTGTTTATGACGCAGTTTCCACATAAGGGCCTTCTGGCCCTACAGACTCTGCGTCCATGGGCTATTAAGAGAAGATGCGCTAGATGTCTAGAGTCGGCTCTGAAGACTTCTTCCAGCCGCTTACGTATTGCTTCATAGCTCGCACCCTCCTCCACCAATCCTAGACGGGTGGAGACCCGCCGGACGTGAGTATCCACCGGGACGGTATGCGCAATTCCCAACGTAGCTAGGAGGACATCGGCCGTCTTCCCGCCCACACCCGGCAGCGCCATAAGCCGCATCCTCACATCCTCTACATCGCCCCTAAGCATGTTCCATATATCACCGCCATACTTCTCCACCACAATCCGGGAGACCTCGAGGATGAACCTGGCCTTAGACCGGTACATGCCGGCCATCCGTATAGCCTTCTCAACCCGCCTCCTCCCAGCCTCTAGAATCGCGCGGGGAGTAAGCCCCACGTCTCTCTCAAGCGTCTTGAGAGCGTTGAGGGCGGCCTTGTCGGTCGTGTTCTGCGACAATATTGTAGCTACTAGGACTTGGAAGGGGTCTCTGCTCTGGAGATGAGTGTATAGCGAGACATACTCCTCCGCCTGTATCCGGTACTGCGTACTCAGCCTCTGCAGAATCTCATCGCCGATAGTCAATCTGCACAGAAGGCACTCAGGAGCGAGATAATAGTTCTCGTTTTGGGGGCCTGTGTAGTGTTTAAATTTGGCTCCTGATGCGGACTAGTGGCGTAAATGTCCGCAGCCACGCTACTCAGAGAGATTCTAAGACCCATTTGGGTAGCCGCTAGGCATGTATTCTTCAAGCCTTACACCTACAAGTATCCATACGAAGAAGTGCCTAACCTTCCCCGCGAGAACTACAGGTTTGACCCCAAGCAGGGGTTCGCCTACCCCGGCTTTAAGGGGAGGCACTTACTAATCCTTGAGAAGTGTACCGGCTGCAGCCTCTGCGACATAGCCTGCCAGAACATTGCCGAAGCCATAACGATGGTCTACGCGTTTGACGTAGTCATTGAGGTTGAAGAGAAGGATTATAACGAGTTCGCCTCTGGGAGGGGGGTGCTTTCAGAGCTTCTCGACCGTGTGGTTGAAGGGTTCATCAAGCCCCTCGTGGAGCCGGGGCCCGGGACTGGCGGGTCACACCCTCTACTGGGACATTTTGTCGATTTGAAGAGGGTTGTTAAGACCGATGGTAAGGCGTCGATAAGACTCAATACAGACCCGATATGGGAGCACAACTCAGCCACACTATACAACAACTACCTCGACGAGCAGTTCATCCAGCTTGAGAAGAGTGGCTGGAGCTTCAGCATACTAGAGGACAAGTTTCCAGACGCGATTACTTACGGGGCCAGCAAGAATGGATGCAATGTTAAAATAATAATTCAGAAGCGCGACCTCAAATACCCCCAGAACAAGAAGTCCTACTTCCCGCAGGTGGACTATGGGAGGTGCGTCTTCTGCGGCTTCTGCGTGGACGCCTGCCCATTCTACGCACTGGAGATGACGCCAGACGTGGAGCTCTCATCCATTTCTCGCCAAGGCTTGGTCTACAATCCCTACATGCTGGCCGGCCCCAAGATCTCCACCAACCCACCCTCCACAAACCCGATAGACGCCTTTTACGGCTGGCTAAGGGCCAAGCTCAGCCTATAACGATCGATAAAGGGTTACGTATTTAGCCACCTCCAAAGCGAGATTCTTCTGATGGTGGTTATTACTTGAGCGGCCTTAGACTCGGGATTGTTTTGGCGTCGGAGGAGTATTCGCCCAGCGAGCTCGTCAAGCAGGGAGTGGAGGCTGAGAAAAACGGGCTTGACTCGGCTTGGGGCTCGGATCATTTCCATCCATGGTTTGATACAGCTGCCCACGGCGTCTTTATCTGGTCTGTGCTGTCGTCGGTCGGCGCCCTCACTGGGAAGATAGTGATGGGCACGAGTGTTACTTGCCCACTCTTTAGATACCCTCCGCCAGTTGTAGCCCAGGCCTTCGCCACGATGCAAAACCTGTTTCCGGGCAGGATGTTCCTAGGCGTGGGTACGGGTGAGGCTCTAAACGAGGTCCCATGCGGATTTTCTTGGCCACCATACCGCGAAAGGTTGGAGAGGCTTGAGGAGGCTGTCTTCATAACGAGGATTCTCTGGCAGGGAAAACAGGTGACATACCGCGGAAAGTACTATAGACTCAACAAGGCAAAGCTATACGACCCACCACCAGTCGATATACCCATACACATAGCATCAAGCGGTACAAGAGGAGCTAGGCTGGCTGGGATGCTTGCCGACGCCTTCATGACGCTGCCAGTCGACGACCCAACATTGTATACTCAGAAGCTTTTCCCCGCGTTGGATGATGGTGCGAGAGAGGTGGGTAGGAGAGGGGAGGATGTTGAGAAGTCCCTGCTCGTTCACGTGGGATTCCACGCGGAGGACTATGAGAAGGCGCTCAAGTCCCTCCTCCCCTGGCGCGGAACGCTCCTCCCAATATTCTTCGACCTAAACGTCTATGATCCGAAATACATTGAGATGCATGGGAACAGGGTCTCGGAGGAGTTGGTTAAAGACGTCTTCCTAGTGGCTACAAAGGCTGAAGAGGTCATCAAGTATCTTGAGAAGTATTTAGCGCTGGGGTTTAGGCACATAGCCTTCTCTGTCAGCGGCGACCCTATAGGGTTCATCAGGGTGCTGGGGAAGGAGGTCGCCCCATACTTAAGGGAGATTTACGGCGAGTCCAAGATACCCTACCGGGGCAGCTACACCAAGGAGAACCTACAGCGATATATGGAGCTGCGTGGAATAAAACTAGAGCTATAGCCATCAGCCAAGAGAATACCTAAAAGCTGCCACGTCACCATTTTCGCGTTGTCGGCCAGCCAGCGAACAGGGTTGCGCGAGGCTTGGAAGACCTTTAGAGAGATTGTAGCCGATCTCAGGGGATTCCTCGACACAGACGACTATAGATACGTGGTTATGGCGCATGAGAAGGCTGAGTCCCTCGCATCAAGTAAGGAAGTTGCAGAGCTTAGCGGTGTTAGAGACCTATTGGAAAACCTCAGACAGATGAGGGAGAGGTTAGAGAAGAGCGGCTACAAGCTCTCAACACTTGAGCACGGCCTCTTGGCACAACAGGCAGTATACGTGATCTCTCGGTCAAACATCCTTGCGACGGGCCTAGAGTTCCGATTCAAGAGGGCTAGGGGAGGCTGAGAAGGAGCACCAGCAAGTGGGGTGCCTAGAGTTCCCGAAACAATTCAGAGGAAAAGATTCGTAGGCCTCGCACTCGTTCGGAGAGTTAGAGCGTTATGGCCGAGTACCCTGAGATTAGTGAGATTCCGGCCGTGATTATCAGGTTCACGAACGCTAGGGGTATTAGGTATTTCCAGCCGAGGTCTAGGACCTTCTCTATCGTCAGCCTCGGATAGGCGCCTCGCAGCAGCGCGACGAACGTGAACAGTATTAGGCCCTTAAGTATGAGCCAGAAGGGTGCCGAGATGCTTTCGGGTAGGCCGGGTATTGGCGGCCCGAGCCAGCCGCCGAGATACAGTATTGCGCCGAGGAAGCAGAAGGCTAGGACTTTCTCGAACATGGCGAGCTGGATCATTAGGAAGTAGACGCCCGAGTACTCGGTCTGCCAGCCGAAGACGATCTCACCCTCCGCAGTCGGTATGTCGAAGGGGAGTCTCTCAGTCTCGGCCAATAAGGTTATGATGAAGACTATGAAGCCGATAATCTGGGTTACTGCGAGAGGAACAACCGCTTGGGCCTCAACGATTTTCTCTAGATTAAGTGTCCTCGTGGACAGGACAACGCCTGTCAAGGCTAGGAAGAGGGGCACCTCGTATCCGAAGAGCTGGAGCGCTATTCTGGACATCCCTATGAAGGGGTATTTGCTCCTCGAGGCATATCCTGCAAGCACTATTGGTATTGGGGACAGGGCGGCGACTAGGAAGAATAAGAGTAGGCCAATATCTGATGGGTAGATTATCCAGCCAGCTCCAAAGGGGAGGAAGGCGTATAGTAGAAGGGAGAGAATTAGTGCGAGGCAGGGCATGAGGACGAAGAGAGGCCTGTTCACACCCTCTGGGATTATCCTCTCCTTTGATAGGAACTTGATTGCGTCTGCAATGAGTTGGAGGATACCAGCTACTCTTCCAACGTGTAGTGGCCCTACCCTGAGGGAGACGCGGGCGAAGAGCTTCCTCTCAAACCATACAGCAAACATTCCTAGCAGCGTGCTGAACAGCGCGCCGGGGAATATGGCTGCCTTGATGAATGGCTCGCTGTAGAGGAAGCGTATCAGCTCTTGGATTAGAGGTGGCATAGAATTATACACTTGGACAAACGCTTGTACTGGGTCTATCAACCTCTACCACCCCTCTCGAGCCTCTGTTTTAAGACGGGGAGCTGTGTGGACGCATATATCGAGCCGGCAGTGATTACGGCCAAGATAATTAATCCACGCACTAGGCTCTCACTTGACCGCAGCATGTCTAAGACGACGATGAAGGCTATGACTGCGAATACGGCGTAGGCTATGTAGATAATAACGTAGGGGAAGTATTCGATGGGGAATGGAGCCACTCTGGCCGGTATCGGAGTCTGCCCGGACTCGAAGAGCATCCTCTTGACGCGGGACGGCTTCTTAGGGGCTATCAGAACCGAGACTATGTAGAAGATTGGTGGGGCCACTATTGTGAGGATTAGGTAGAGTACCAGCGTCCAAAGCGCCGTATCCAAAGCAGCTGGACTCAACACGTCAATCAGCTATAGACCACGATTTATACACTAGTCGGATCTACCTCCGCGAAAATTATGGGAGAGAGGCTGAGCTACTCTACCTTCTCAAACCAGTCGAGGCCAGCTAAGGCTCTGAGCTCGAGGATCCGCCTCTTCAAATAGTCAACCTCCTCCACGCTGGGTTCGCGGGAATCTGAGCCAGAGGCAAGTCTCGCCTTCAGTACCGCCCACCTATACGCCAGCTCCTCCACATCCTCCTCCGTCAAATACTTCTCAAATATCCGTTTCGAGATCTCTCTAAACTCTTCAGCCGGGTCGCTCATGGCACGAGTCTGAACCTATCCCTTGGGAAGAGTATTACGTCCCTTATGTTGGTACGCCTTGTGATGACCATTATCAGCCTCTCGAACCCGAGCCCCCAGCCGGCGTGGACAGGCATGCCATAATCATATACCGCCACATGGTGTTTGAAGCTCTCCGGGTTGAGCCCCTGCTCCTGCAGCCTCTGCCTGAGAAGCGCGGGGTCTGATATCCTTGTCCCACCGGAAGCAAGTTCGAGCCACTGATACATCAGGTCAAATGACTCGGATATCTGCGGGTTGTTGGGGTCGGGCTGGATGTAGAAGGGCTTTATGGCGGTGGGGAAGTGGGTGATGAAGTAGAAACCTGTGTGCTTCTTGGCCAGATATCTCAGGTCTGGGGTCTCCAAGTCTCCTCCCCAGCTCTTCTGATGCCCAAGCTCTGCGAGCTCCCTTAAGGCCTCGTCATAGGTTATCCGCTTGAAAGGAGTTTTAGGAGGTCGGAGGGAGACCCCCAAGAGCTCGAGCTCCCTCTGCCTCTCCTCCAAGACCCTCTTGAAGACGTGGGCAACCATCCCCTCCAGAACCCGCATAACATCCTCATAGTTCATGAACGCAGCCTCTATGTCGACAGAAGTGAACTCGCTGACATGCCTCCGCGTATGCGAGGCCTCAGCTCTAAAGAACGGCCCAATCTCAAAGACGCGTTCAAAGACCGTGACGAGCTCTTCCTTGTAGAGCTGGGGGCTCTGGGCAAGATACGCTGCCTTCCCGAAGTAGTCAACCTTGAATAGGGCAGCCCCACCTTCAGTCGCGGTGGCTATTATCTTAGGAGTCCTAACCTCAACAAATCCCTGCTCACGGAGATATTCGCGTATAGCGTCAAAGACCGTGTCAGCTATCAGGAAGATAGCCGTATTCACTGGTTTTCTCAGGTCTAGTATCCTGTGGTTAAGACGCGTTGTCATGGACGCCGGGACTTTGCCTGTCACATCGTAGGGGAGCTTCTCCACTGCCTTGGCAACAACCTCAATACGCTCACCTTTCACCTCAACACCCATCCTTGACTGAGGAGCAACGCGCACAGTCCCCCAGACCCTAACAGCCGATTCGCGAGTTAAACCATCTAAAGCAGCCAGAAGCCCACTATCGGCACCTACGCGGCTAAACACTACTTGGCAGAGGCCCGACCTATCCCTCAAGACTATGAAGACCAGAGATCCTAGGTCGCGTATCTCGTGGACCCAGCCCTGAATTACTACGCGCCGGCCATCAAGCTCTGGCCTAACCATTCCAGAGCGTATCTGTTCAAAACCAGACCCCGGCCCCGTTTCCCCAACCATATAGTTTTTAGACCAAAGTGAACATAAATTGACGCGTATTTAAGTGATAACTTCTCCCAAATCATTCATAAACCCTTATGCCTGTCCAAGGACTAGGAGCCTCAACGGCGTGAAGCCCTCTCAATCCGAATAGCCCTACCCTTAAAGCCCTTAACCAAGTCCACAATCTCGTCCACCTGTAGCTGGAGCTTAGACGTATCATCCACAGTGATTATCGTCTCCTCGGTTCCATCGGGTAGCCACACCACGTTGATCGCAAGAATCTTAGCAGGTGCAAGCAGCTCGGCCAAGAAGCTATTGAATGAGCGGTGATCCCTCAACACCCTTACAAGAGTCTTTAAACGGCGTGAGAGCTGCAGTGAGAGCTCCATAAAGTCTTGTACAGACGCCTCTACGTCCCGGAGAAATACAAAAATTTTGTTTTTTTGACGTATCGAGCCGGCGTACTCTGCCTTAGCTAGTATTGGCAGGTTCAGGTCGATTAGCGCTGTTAAGACCTCGACATCCAGCCGCGTAATCTCTCCTCTCTCTAACTTCCTCTGACAACTCGGGCAAAGAGAGCCACTCCGTAGGTCGAACTCGCATACGGGTATTTTCAGTAATCACCGCCTCCAAGTTCGTCATCAGCCTCATCCGTTTTTAACTTTCCTTAGCCTCGGCAGGCCTCTAAGAGGCTATCTTTATCTCGATCGTGCTTACGTTCACATCCCTGTTGTCCTGTCCCTTCAGCATCTCTGTGCCCAGCTTTATCTCCTGTACCTTCAGGTCCTTGTAGAACCTGTTCTTCAGTATCTGGACCACATCGACAGCCCTGCTTATTGACCTGCCTCTCGCCTTCAGCGTTACGTTCTGCCCCTGCTGCAGCGATATCAGACACGCCAGAACATAGCTCATCGCCGGCTTCTTGCCAACCAATACGGTTACCTCATTCGCGGACATTCTTCTCACTCCCTCTGGTTTTTGCAGATGACTTATCAACTAACCAAAATAAAAACCTTCAGTACGGGTTCCTCGGGCCTCAGAGCATATCGGAAATGGGGTTAACGTGAAGTGCCAGCTGGTTAAGTATTTTGAAGGCCTCGGCATACTTGTAGCCAGCCCTCCTACCTAGCATCTCATCATACTTAATGAGGAGTTCAATTATCTCGGGAGTGAATTGGGACTTGTGGGCCGATATGGCCGCCTTTTTAACACTTATCAGGTCTGAGATATCGATGTATAGGTTCGGATTCTTAGTCCAATAGTAGGCTATATACTTGGGTGAATAGGGCTCGAGCCCGTTTTCAAGATCTTCACGGTTGATGTTCGTTAGGTTGCTGAAGAAGAAGGCCTCGCTGGCTGCGAGCCCGGTTGCTATGTGGTCTGGGTGGGCCTCATAGGGTAGCCATGGATCGACCGTCAAGACGACGTCGGGCCTGTAGCGCCTTATCAGGGTTATCAGCTTGTTCCTGAGCTCCAAAGAGGGTCTAAGCTCCGAGTCCCTATAATCTAGCCAGATGAGTTCGGAGACGCCAAGAATCTGGGCCGCAGCCTGCTGCTCCTTCCTGCGAATACGCGTCAGCTCCTCCCATGATATAGAGGGGTCTGTAGTCCCGGCCCCACCGTCAGTCATCGTCACATATATGACTCTACACCCGCGGGAAGAAAGTCTGGCAACTATGCCGCCAGCGCCTATATCAGTATCATCCGGATGGGGCTGAATGGATAAAATCGTTCTGCACTCTTCAAAAGCCTCCTCAGGCTTCAAGCCTATTAACTCTCTGACAACTTCAACCTCTGAAGAGGACATGGTGTTCAACATTCATGGGGTATTGGGGTTTTTAAGAGTTAAGAATGTGGGGCCGGCCGGATTCGAACCGGCGACCTCCGCCGTGTGAGGGCGGCGTCATACCGCTAGACCACGGCCCCACTCCTCAGAACCGTATACCCGTGCTGTAGCAAATAACCCTTATCTCCTCTATGTCGAGACTGCTATGCCGAGGGATTGTGGAGGCCTACAGTGTGTATTCTTATCCCTGCTTCTATTAGTCGGCGCGTGTTTAGGATTCTTCTCCCATCGATGATTAGTGGATTTCGCATAAGTGACTTCAAGGTGGAGGGGTCTAGTGCTGCATATTCAGGCCATTCAGTGACTATTATTGCCAAGTCTGCCCCGTTTAAGCAGTCCTCTACTCTATGGCAATAGATGACGCTCTCGCCTATGACCTGTCTGGCGTTGTCGAGCGCGGCCGGGTCATGGGCCCTCACTTCAGCCCCACGCGCTAGGAGTTCGCGGATTATCTCGAGGGAGGCCGCCTCCCTGACATCATCTGTTCCGGGCTTGAAGGCCAAGCCCAGTACTGCAACCCTCTTCCCCGCTAGGCCGCCCAGCTTCGACTCAGCTTTTTCCACAACCCTGAGCCTCTGGGCCCGATTAATCCCGATTATCGCATCGAAGAGAGAAGTGTCCAGACCGCGGCTTGCTGCAAACCATCTCAAGGCGCGGAGGTCTTTCGGGAGACAACTCCCCCCAAACCCCAGACCCGCCCTCAGGAATAGGGGCCCAATCCTTGGGTCGAGACCCAACCCCTCCGCCACTACGCCCACGTCTCCGTCTTCGGTTGCTTCGCAGATTTGTGAGATCAGGTTGATGAAGCTGATCTTGAGGGCTAGGTATGCGTTAGTTGCGAGTTTTATGAGTTCGGCGTTGGCTGGTGTTGTGACTAGGGTTGGGATTTTTGAGGGGTGGTAGAGGGCTTCGTAGAATTTTTTCAGTCTTTCCGCCGCCTCGCTGTGCTTTGCACCTATAATGATTCTGTCTGGATTCATGGTGTCTTGGAGTGCAGAGCCCTCCCTCAGGAACTCAGGGTTTACGCATAGGTGGAATCCATCTCCGCAGGCTCTACCGCTAGCCTCTTCGATGATTGGCCTCACAACATGCCAGGTCGTCCCCGGCGGAACAGTACTCTTAACTACTATGAGAGGTGTAGCGGTCCTGCTGGTTGACATGGCTTCTCCTACCTGTCTTGAAGCTTCCTTGACCTGTGTGAGGTCTGGAGCTCCGTCGCTGCCAGTAGGCGTTCCAACAGTTATGAAGACAGTGTCAACCCTCTCCAGCATGTCTCCAACCTCGGTTCGAGCCTCCAGCATGCCATCCCTTACAACGCGCTGAAGAAGTTCGGGGAGGCCCTGCTCATGTATCGGAGACACACCCCTCATAATTTTCCCAGCCTTTACCTCGTCCTTCTCCACGCATATTGTTCTCACACCCTTCGAGGCTAGGAATACGCTGAGTGTCAGGCCCACGTATCCGGCGCCTATGACTCCGATCCCCCTGCCCAAATCGCCTGCTAACATGCCAATACTCCGGAATATGCTCCCTCTAGTTAGTTTTAGGGTTTGCTGGGAGGCGGATGTGGTCTTATCGCGTTGACCCTGATGTTGAGAGCCTGTATGAGAGCTGGAGGGCCTCCCAATAGAGTTGAGGCGTGCCAATATCCATCTTCAGACCATCCTCAAGCTTGATCGCGTCAACTCTGTACCCCCACTCAATGAGGCGCTGTATCCCATCAGTTAGCTGAAGCTCGCCACCAACACCGCGTCCAATAGACCTGAGGGCCCTGAATATCGAGCTCCGGAAGATGTAGAGGGGGACAATCATCAGGTTTGAGCGGGGTTCTTTGGGCTTCTCCTCAACCCGCGTTACCCGTAAATGACCTCCTATCTCGGAGACCTCTGCGACACCGTACTGTCTCGGGTCCTCAACCTCTTGCAGCAGAAGAACAGCCTCAGCACCTACAGTCTCGAAGTGTCTATACATACGCTCAATGGCCTGAGAGCCGTTAACTAGGTAGGTGTCCCCAGCGTGAACGATGAACGGCGAGTCGCCCACGGTCTTCTCGCAGATCAGGACCGCGTGCCCAAATCCTAGGGGCTGGGGCTGGTTAACCCAGACTAGGACGGACTCGCTAATCCTCCTATAGAATTCCTCGAAGTCCCTCAACAGAGAGTTCCTACTCCTCCTAATAAACTCGAGATAGCCCTGGTCGGGTGTGAAGTGGTCCTCCACCGCCCTCTTCCCCCTACCAACCACGAGTATGAACTCCCGAATACCCACGTCGAAGAGCTGCTCAAAGATCAGCTGCACAATAGGCTTCACACAGAGGGACCCATTCTCACTTCTAGCAAAGACTGGGAGCATCTCTTTCGGCTGCTCCTTAGTGGCTGGAAGCATCCTTGTTCCCAAGCCTGCGAGGGGGAGGACTGCCTTGAGCTCCTCTATGCCCATGGACTCGACACACAAACCCCTACACCGGTATTAAAGCAGCTCCCCACCCCCATAAACCAGCCCAGCAGGCAGCCCAGACTTGTAGGCCTGCCTCCTTCTCACTCCTCTTCTCCCGGGTAACCGACGATTTTTATCATGGAGACTGCGCGTAACCCTTGTAGGGGAATGACACCTAGAGGGGATGGAGGAGCGACCGCCCGGGAGAAAGTGCTTATCCTTGACTTCGGAGGCCAATACACCCACCTCATAGCTAGGAGGTGTAGGGAGGTTGGTGTCTACTCGGAGATAGTGCCCTTCAACATATCCCCCGAAGAGATAAGCCGCTATGGTAACGTTAAGGCGCTGATATTGTCGGGAGGACCTAGGAGCGTCTACGAAGAGGGAGCGCCACACCCTGACAAGAGAGTGCTAGAAATGGGCATACCCGTACTTGGCATATGCTATGGCCACCAGCTCCTCGCAGAAGAGTTTGGAGGCAAAGTAGAGCGGGGCTCTAAGGCAGAGTATGGGAGAGCGATAGTTAACGTGGTTGAGGACTCGGCGCTCTTCGCATCTCTTAACAGGCGTATTGAGGTGTGGATGAGCCACGGCGACGCCGTGCTAGAGCCGCCGAAGGCCTTCAAAGTGACGGCAGTCTCTGAGGACAGCCTCATCGCGGCCATGGAGAATGCGGAGAAGAGGCTATACTCGGTGCAGTTTCACGTAGAGGTAAAGCATACACCGCTTGGTAGGCGGATTCTTGAAAACTTCCTCAAGAATGTGGCCGGCTGTAGATGCGATTGGCGGCCAATAGACATTCTGGACGAGGTGGTGAAGAGCGTCGCCGAGACTGTTGGAGAGAATGAGAAGGTCATCTGCGGTGTCAGCGGAGGAGTAGACTCCATGACAACCGCGGCAATAATCCAGAGGGCAATAGGCGACAGACTTCACGTGATATTCATAGATCATGGGCTTCTCAGAAAGGGAGAGAGGGAGCTTGTGCTTGAGAGTCTGAAGCAGCTTAATATCAAGAATGTGCACTTCATCGATGCGAGCAAGGAATTTCTAATGGCCCTTCGAGGAGTAAAAGACCCCGAGGAGAAGAGGCGGATTATAGGGAGGCTCTTTATAGAGGTCTTCGAGAGGGCCGCATCCAGTATAGGAGGTGCAAAGTATCTCGCACAGGGGACGATATATCCGGACAGGGTGGAGAGCGGGGCGACCGGAGCACTGACAAGCCTCATAAAGAGCCACCACAACGTCGCCGGGCTACCCGAGCGACTCGGCCTACAGCTCATAGAACCGCTAAAGGACCTCTACAAGGACGAGGTCAGAGAGGTCGCAAAGGCCCTAGGGCTGCCAGCCTCCGTAATAGAGAGGCACCCATTCCCCGGCCCCGGCCTAGCAGTCAGGATTGAGGGGGAGGTGACTGAGGAGAAGCTTCGAATCTGCCGGGAAGCAGGCGCTATAGTCGAGGAGGAGTTCCGTAGAGCAGGCCTGTACGGATCGGTTTGGCAGGCGTTCGCCGTTGTGCTTGACTCGAAGTGGGTGGGTGTTAAGGGGGATGCCAGAAGCGTTGGCCACATAGTTATTGTTAGGGCTGTGACGAGCGAGGACGGTATGACAGCTGACTGGTATCCTATACCAAGCGAGCTGATGGACAGGATCTCGCGGCGAATAACAAACGAGGTGGGGGGTGTGGTGATGGTGGCCTATGCCCTAACCTCCAAGCCCCCGGCCACGATAGAGGCCTACTAGCCGGGGCGAGCCCACTCATAGTTAAATTCTACTAGGTGACAGCTGGGTTAGAGTTTGCGGATAGCCTATATTGTCGGGACAGCAGGGTCTGGGAAATCCTCGCTAACCGCGGCTTATGCGGAGTGGCTGAAGCAGAATGAGCAGAGCGTCGCAACAGTAAACCTCGACCCGGCCGCTACAGTCCTCCCCTACGAGCCGGAAGTAGACATCAGAGAATACGTCGACTACGAGCGAATGATGCTCACGTATAACCTCGGCCCCAACGCCGCACTAATAGCCTCGGTGAGAGAGGCCGTGAGAGAGATTGACACGCTCTGCTCAGAGATCATGGACCTCTCAGTAGACTATGTGCTGATCGACACGCCCGGTCAGCTAGAGTTATTCGCCTTTAGGAAGGAGGGCAGAGTTATTGTTAAGGCACTCAGGAAGGTTCCAAGCATCATAATATATCTAATGGATCCAGTCGCGAGCCACACGACGAGGTTGTTCGCCTCCTCACTATTCCTCGCAACATCGGTCTATCTCTCACTCAACCTCCAATCAATCATCGCGATATCGAAGATCGACATAGTCCCGAAGAGAATACTTAGACGGATCCGCAGGTGGATCTCTTCACAGGAAGCCCTCGAGGTTGATATAGAGTCTAGGAGCCAAGGCATGCAAATGCTTATAACACGCGATATTGTTCATATCTTGCACGACATTGGCAGAACATTTCCAGTTATTGCGGTGTCTTCTAAAACACTGGAAGGGATGGGGGCGCTTCACGGCGCCGTCACTAGAGCACTCAGTGAGGGTGAATATGAGCTCAGATAGGTGGTCCTTATGAGCGTCGAGGACGAGATTTCGAGGGAGATAGGCGAGCTGAAGGACAGGATAAGCGAGCTGGACAGGAAGATTGAGGAAATAAACGCTAAAATTAACAAAAGCATCGCGGAGAGAGACAAGGCACATGATAAGATGAGAGAGATAAGGGAGAAGGTGAAGAAGCTCAAGGAGGAGAAAGCATCACTCGTTGAAGAGAGCAGAACCTTGAGACGAGAGGTGAGAGAGCTGAGACAGAAGCTGCTCAACTATGTTATAGAGAAGAGACAGTTAAAGGGCGAGCTGAAGAATCTGAGACTTTCTATGGATGTGAATAGGATAAAGAAGAGGCTCGACGAGATAGACCTCTATCTCGCATCCCACAGAGTGAGTAGAGAGGAGGAGAGAAAGCTCTTCGAAGAGGCCTCAAAGCTTGAGGCGATGCTGATAGACTATGAGAAAGCCCTAAAGATACACCTCTCACTAAACGAGCTCTCACCCCAGATGGAGGAGGTTAGGAGAGATCTTGAAGAGAAGAGAAAGAGGCTAGAGAGTGTGACGGCTAGGCTGAGCCAAATATCGATGGAGATGGAGGCGCTCAACAATCTTTACGACAATCTAAAGAGTGAGGCGGATAGACATCACTCCAGCTATATCGAGGCTAGAGAGGAGAGGGACAGGCTTGAAGCCGAGAGAATACTGGCGGCATCTAGAATATACGAGCTTTACAGACTCCTCAGGGGTAAGAGAGAGGAGCTGCTAAAGAGGAGGATCAGCGAGGTCAAGGCCAAGAGAAAGAAGGAAGCCATCGAGAAGCTGGAGAGAGGGGAGAAGCTAGAGTTTGAGGAGATGAAGATACTGCTGGAGGATGAGACCCTCTGGCAGACAAACGGCGGAGCAAGCCAATCATAGGCAATAGGAGGAAAGTTAAACTCTTAGAGGACTTTTAGACGCTTGTCTCAAACTATTCTACCATAGTCTGGCATCGTTTATAGGCAACTTTTTGAGAACACGGGCCCCTATAGTTTAATGGGAGGCGACAGTACCCAGATAACCCTACAGGGCTTATCTCCATCGTTTCTGACGTAGTGTCTTGTCCCCCGCGGGTTAAAGAACAGGTCTCCAGCCCTTAAAAGCCTCTCTCCAGACTCTGTCCCAAAAACAATCTCCCCCTCCACAACATAAGACAGCTCATCACTCGACTCGTGGAGACTATAACCCTCAGCTGGAAGACGCTGCCCAGGATTCACGACAACTATCCCAGCCATCATTAATTTGCTCATAGACTCGTTGACCAGAACCGAGACCCTCCCCGAAGAACTTGCCCAGACACCCTCATCGATTCTAAAGAGTTGGGTCACGCGGCATAGTCCGGGCGGCCCAAGATTTATACATTCAAGTGGTGGGAAATGGCCAAGGCTGAGACTGGATGGCTGCGGAGAAGTCCTTCTTTCCAAGCTTTATATACGTCGTGCCGGAGACTTTTTTAAATTTAAAGGGGCAATCGTATATGGCTGGGGTTGGATGGCGGAGGAGTCGAAGGGGCCGCTCCTGATACTGGTGGTCGATGAGGATGATGATGTGGGGGTTAAGGCCGGGGTCCAGTCCCCCATCATAGGGCGTGAGAAAAACCTAGAAGCGGCCCTGAAGCTTGTTATGGCAGACCCCGAGGATGCTGATGCCAATGCTATGTTCGCAGCCATCAAGATACTTGACAATGAGTCAAGTAGGTGGCCTAACGGCGTCGAGATAGCTACCGTGACAGGCAAACATAACGGTGGACTAGAGTCTGACCTCAAGATTTCCCGGGAGATAGAAAGCGTTATCAAGAAGCTGGGGGCTACCGAGTGTATTGTAGTCTCAGACGGCCCACTCACTCCATCGCTCTCATCAATTATCAGCTCGCGCATCAAGATAGTCTCGTCCAGAACAGTAATTGTTAAGCAGAGCCAGACGATAGAGACTAGCTGGATTCTATTCCTCAGATACCTCAGAATGCTTGTCTACGACGCCCCATATTCGAGAATAATTCTCGGGGTCCCAGGAGTACTACTATTGCTGATGGGGACGCTTTATTTTTTCAATCTGCTCAGCCTGCCACTTCTCCTCGTCTTCATAGGAATAGCACTTCTCATTCGGGGGTTTGGAATAGACGCGGCCTTCTCAGGCCTAATACGGAGGCTGGCCGAGATATCGAATAAACCTGGTATAGTACAGCTGCGTATCTTCACAGCGGTTGTCGGCCTGATTCTAATAATAGTCGCGTTCGTAGCGGGTTTTCAAGCGGCCTTAAACTATCTTCAATCGGCTTTAAGGGGTGGGCCGCTGGGTTTCGAGCAAGTCTTACCCTACCTTGGACCATTCATAGGCGTGTTAATAGTCAATAGTATAGACTTGATAGCTATCGCTGCCTTCCTCAACACGGCCTATAACATATTCTACTACTACCAGTTGAAGAGTCCTCGGGTTTGGAGGCATGTTCAAGCCATGCTGATATTCTTCTTCCTCTGGATTATGATGAGGCTGCTCGGCACCTTCCTGACCACACAGAGCATTGTCTACCTCATACAGCTTGTATTGGTCGCGTTGATAGGTTTCGCCTCGCTTCTAACCTCGATCACAATTATAAGAGCAGTTAGAGGCATGAGGGCGCCCAAGCAATGATTGAGAAGATACTGAGGATTTTAGGGGTGTATTCGCTCTATGAAAGATGGTTAGAGCGAATTATAGGCAGCGGCGATATTCCCCAACACCTTGCAGTAATTCTAGACGGTAATAGACGCTGGGCTAGGAGCGTAGGTATTCCTCCCAGCAAGGCGTACAGGTTCGGCGCCGACAAGGTTGAGGAGCTTCTAAGATGGTGTCTTAAGATTGGGATTAAAATCGTTACACTGTATGTCTTATCTGTTGAGAATATAATGAGGCGCCCCAAGGAGGAGCTTGAGGAGATTTACCGGCTCTTAATGGAGAGGGCTGAGAGGTTCTTGAAGGATGAGACGGTCTGGAAGGAGAAGGTTAGGTTTAGGGTGATAGGCAGGCTGGATTATCTGCCCGAGGAAGTTGCAGAGAGTCTTAGGAGGCTGGAGAGGGAGACGATGCATCATGACAGATTCCATTTGAATATTGCAGTCGCGTATGGTGGTAGGGCAGAGATAGTCGATGCTGTCAGAAAGATTTGTAGCAAAGTTGCGGAGGGCGAGCTTCAGCCAGACCAAGTGGACGAGGAGACCATCGAGCGGAACCTGTATACTAATGGACTTCCCAAGCCTGACCCTGACCTAGTCATCAGGACATCGGGCGAGGAGAGGATAAGCAACTTCCTCCTCTGGCAGATAGCTTACAGCGAGCTGGTCTTCCTAGACGTCTACTGGCCTTCCTTTAGAAGGATAGACCTTCTACGGGCCATCAGGACCTACCAGCAAAGAACGCGCAGGTTCGGCGGCTAATAGACAAGATACTCGTCAAGGGGGTAGGAGGTGAGCGGAATGGCAGACTCCTCAGTGACCAAAACCGTGTCCTCCATTCTGACGCCCCACTCTCCTATGAAATAGACGCCCGGCTCACAGGTCACCACGTTGTTCTCCATGAACTGGTCTTGGCTACCAGGGCCTATTCTCGGAGGCTCGTGGATTTCAATTCCCAAGCCGTGGCCGAGGCTGTGGGTGAAGTAGGGTTCCATACCCTTGTTGCTGAGTGAGTCGCGGGCTATGTCGTCGACGTAGCTGCATGAGACGCCCGGCCTCATTATGCTTTGAGCTAGTGTCTTAGCATTTATGACGGATTCAAACGCGTTCTGAAGCTTTTCATCCATCTCTTTTCCGATGTAGAAGGTTCTGGTAATGTCCGAGCAGTATCCCTCGACTTTAACACCCAAGTCGATAATTACGACATCCCCTTTCTTTAAGACCCTGTCTCTAGCCGTGCCTCTTAGGATTGGCCCGTGGGGAAATGATGAGCGTTCGCCGAAGGCAACTATTGGTGTGAAGGCGGGCTCTTGGCCCACCCGCCTGTAGATTTCAGCGGTCAACTCTGCCTTAACCTCACTCTCCCTAATCCCTGGGACCAAGAGGTCTGAGGCTGCCCTCATGACCCTGTCGGAGATTGAGCAGGCTTCCCTAATCACCTCCACCTCATATGAGTCCTTCGACATTCTCATGTCCCATACGAGTCTTGATTGCGGTCGCAGGTCTATACCGCCGATTAGGCCGCTGATCTTTCTATAGGTATCGATATCTAGGTTGTCTATTCCCACCATTCCTCCTAGCTGGCTGAGAATTTCTGCGAGAAGTGCCTCGGGCGCAACCCCCATCTTTAACTGAACTATCTCAAGCTCCTGAGAGGCCTCCTTCTCTGCCAGCCCATAATTCATGGGCGAGACGTAGAGGGTTGCTGAGCCGTCCTGGCGGATTAGGAGGGTTGCTGGACCCGGCAGCCCTGTAAAGTAGAAAATATTAGACTCGTTAGTGCATATGTAGGCGTTGAATCCGGAGAGCTCCAGCCGTGCGGCAAACTTCTCAATCCTGTCCTTATACCTCGAGCTCATTCTGCCGACAAACACTCCGCGGCACTAAATAAGCCTAGAGCTACTCAAGTCTGAGTGCCTTTCCCCTCCACCTCTCCATCACCGCCTTCTCACTCCTATGTATCTGCTCATACAGCCTCTTGACCTCCTCACTTCTAATAGGAGCCACAATTACAGGCCTCACGATCAGGTCTCCCCGCACGCCCGTCCGCCTCCAAAGCCCACGCCCCTTTACAACAACCGATGCACCGGGGCGCATCCTAGGCGGTATTTTCACCTCTAGGGACCCGTCAACACCCTGTATCTTTACTGTCGTACCCAAGACCGCTTCACTAGGCGATATAGGGGCCCTCACGACGAGGTCGCCATCCCTCACATAGTAGTATGGGGATTTCTTAACACCTACTCTGACGACAAGTATTGTCTCGCCACCACCATGGCTCGAGCTTTCCGGCACCCTAAACTGGAGGATGGAGCCGTCCGAGATTCCTCGGGGAATGTCGATGTCTTGCTTCCTGAAGCTTTGGACCCGACCACTGCCCCTACACGTCTTGCAGGGCCTCTCTACTATTCGCCCTGTCCCACCACAAACTTCGCATGTCCTAGCCATGCTATATGTCATGAAGCCTAAAACGCTTGTTTTCACAACTTGACCAGTGCCTCTACAGTTGGAGCATGTCTTCAGCCCACCGGGCTCAGCCCCACTACCCCCACAACTGCGGCATACCTCTAACACAGAGTATTGAACAGTCTTCCTCGCACCGTTAAACAACTCCTTTGGAGAGAGCTCTACATCGACAACCACCTCCCTAGCAGTCCTCTCCTCGTAGATGCCGAAGCCGAAATCTCTGAATAGCCGCTCAAAGAGCGAGCTGAAACTTCCTAGTCCGAGGTCCCGGAAAATATCCTCGAAGTCCTCCATCCTAGACCTGAAGAAGTCCTCCCTAGTGTAGGTGCCTGACAGCCCTTCGTGGCCGTACATGTCGTATATCCGCCTCTTCTCGTCATCCATCAGTACGGCGTAGGCCTCGCTGATCTCCTTGAACTTCTCCTCTGCCTCCGGAGACTTGTTTCTGTCAGGGTGATACTGAAGGACGAGCCGCCTATACGCCTTTTTAATCTCATCCTTCGTAGCGTTACGCGGGACGCCCAGTATTTCGTAGTAGTCCTTCTTGGCCCCCGGCATTTCCTATTCTACCTTTTCCTCTATGGAGGCTATTGATAAATTAAAATCGATGGATGATTTCTCGGATTGATGTATGTTTATGGCTCTTATTGTACACCAGCGCCAGGTTCTATCTCTGCCTCTGGAGCTATAGGGACGATCTTTTCCTCGCTTGTCATAGCGGCCAGTATCATGCACTCTGAGACTAGGCCTCGAACCTTCCTAGGCTTCAGGTTTGTGACGAAGACGTAGAGCCGGCCCTCGAAGTGTTCTGGGCCGTAGAGGTGGCCTAGACCTGTGATGGCTTGTTTTCTCTGGCCGCCGAAGTCGACCTCCAGTCTTAGAAGCCTGTCAGTAGCGGGCACGCGCTCCGCCTTTACTACCCTTCCAACACGCATCTCAACCCGCTTAAACTCTGTGATATCAATCTCGGGTAGACTCAAGCCCGCCTGCACAACTGTCAGAAGCCACTATATTTGTGTGATGTGCAGATTTGCTGGGTGGTCTTTAAAAGGCGAGCCTAGAGAGACGCAATACCTGTGTCTGGGGTACTGAGCATTTGTGCGGCCTATGCTGTGCTTTTGAGATGTGTCCGTCTTCTCCAGCTAAATAGGGGTCTCTCATCGCGGAGCTGTTGAGACCAGAGCCTCTCCATTACTATGCCGGTTGGGATTGATGCGATTATTGGCGCTGCAACCATTACTGGGAGTTCGAGCGGCTTCTCCAAGAGAATTGTCGAGAACACGGTGTCTATCTGCCATCTGAGATCCTCACTCTGCATTGGAAGGGTGGGTAGAAAGCCGATCATGAGCATTATGGCCATTATCATGAGGAGCATTGAGGTTGTCAGGGCGGCTGTTATAGCCTGTGGGAGAGAGCGGCTCATAAGCCCCACAAGAAGCCCAGCCAGGATAAGTGATAGTAGGGGGAGGGGGCCGTAGCTGGAGCTTAGCACAAAGTTTACACCTGTTATCTTCACGCCTCCACCGAGGAGGCTGGAGAGGGGTGTTAAGTGGAAGAAAACCGCTTTGAGAAGCTCCCCCACGACAGCCCGCTGGGGGTCATAAACCGGAAGCTGAACACCTGCCGTATAATATACACCCAGCAAGAGCAGAAGTGATACCGCCGCGAGTGTCCCTCTCAGCATTCAGGTTTACATGCGAGAGTAGCGGTATATTTAGCCGTTATATCCCCAGAGCCTAGATCTACCCTCTAATAATACTGCGGGATTCTCTGAAAAAGAGATCCCGGACACCCAGCCTACACTATCGGCGCTTGAATGTATTTGGACGAGTCGACTGGCTTCTTCTTCCTCGGCGAGTTCCTCAGTAGTATTCCGCAGTAGGGGCACCTTACGCTGTCTGTTAGGTGGTATGTCCTGCATCTGCTACAGTATTTATAACCGGCGGCATAGCTTCTCCTGGCTGGGATTCTTACGGTCTCTGTTTCTTGTAGGGATGCCATATCCCTCACCTCTTACGGTTATGATGTGGCCCGCTGTTTTGATAAGCGTTATGCTTAAATAGTATATACATTACATATACAGGCAAATGACCATTTATCCCCGGAGGCTTCAGAGGTTAGGCACGACCACACTCGTAGTATCACTGCCTAAACAGTGGGTGGCCGAGAGGAGACTGAAGCCCGGCGACATAGTCTACATAGAGGTAAACGGAGACAACCTCACCATACATAGTAGAGAAGTCGTACGTGAGCCTGCGTCGGTGGTAATAAACGCCGACGAGGTGGAGAAGCCCGAGGTTCTGGCTAGGATAGTAACTTCCTGCTTCTTACAGGGATACGACATAGTCAAGGTCACATCCAACATGGGGCTCACGGGTAGTCAATCCCAAGCCATACTGGCTGCGGTTGAGTCTCTTCCAGGTTTTGAGGTTATTGAGCAGACTCCGAGGCAGATAGTCTTACAGGCAATAATTGACCCGGCGAGGTTTAAGGTCGAAGCCATAATCAGACGCCTTAACGTTCTGGTCATATCGATGCTAGGTGTTGCAATAGACTCGCTTGTCCGCGGAATCTCTGAGAAGGCTGGAGATGTCATTAGCACGGGAAAGAAGCTCGAGGAGCTCTACTCCATAGCCGTTAGGCAGCTAATCCTCGCCCTCAGAAACCCATCACTCGCACACACGATAGGAATCGACATGCCAATCGCCGTACTGGGATACAGGCTTGTCGCAAAGGCTCTCGAAGAAGCAGGACAACATGCAATCGCACTAGCTAAAGAGAGCCTCAACATCAGGCATAAGGGAGCACCAACTAAGAAAAAGATTGTAGATAGGCTCGTCTCTCTGGCAGAAGATATCCAGAGCCTCCTCACAAATGGCGTCAACGCCTTCCTGACACTCGACCTCAAGACGATAAATAGTGTCCTCGACTCCTTGGAGAATATGGCTGACGAGATCGAGTCAACCGAGCGCGAGTTGATTGAGGAGGTGAGTGATGTCGAGCTATCCCTCTCCCTCAGGGTCTCACTGATGCACTTCTCGGCAATACTGGACTCGGTTAGGATGATTGCGGAAGTTGCGTTGAACAAGTTTGTGAGAATGAACACGAATATTGTCCAAGCAGTTAACCCTCCCTAAACAGCTATGTTTTAACACCTGCGAGCCTAGCTGCTCGTCTAAACACGTTGTTTAACATCTTCTGGGTCAATAGTCGTGTCTGCGTGTTCCTCCTACTCGGGTGATATGTCGCAAGTAGCCAGACAATGCGTCCACCTTGCCCCTGAGTAAATTTGTAGACTTGGCCGTGTCTGAATACGGGTCTACCACCCTCTGGTGTGAATCCCTTATCCCGTAGGAGTCTCACAGACGTGCTGAATGCCAGTCCTCCCAGCGCCACAATTGCTTTTACCCCTCCAAGCACATCGAACTCCTCGCTTAGATATCCATAGCAGTTTTCCAGCTCCTCCTTAAGCGGCGTATTATGTGGTGGAACGCATCGTAGGGCAGCTGTCAGGAAGCACCTGGTCAGTCTCAACCCATCGTCGCGGCTTACCGAGTGGGGGATATTTGCCAGACCGTTTGCGTAGAGGGCTCTGACTAGAGTGTTGCCGGCGCTGTCCCCAGTGAACATTCGGCCCGTCCTATTTCCTCCATGCGCTGCAGGTGCTAGGCCTACTACGAGGATGGAGGCGTTAGGGTCTCCGAAGCCCGGTAGGGGTTTGGCCCAATAGGTCTCGGCCGCGTATCTCTTTGGAGGGTGTCGCGCAACCTCCTGCCTGTACCTCACGAGTCTGGGACACCTAGTGCATGAGACTATCCTGCCCCTTATCTCGGCCAGTCTCTTCTCAGGCTGGTCTTGGGGCTTCATGCCCTGACGAACGGGTTGTTCCGCCTCTCATAGCCTATAGTTGTGGATGGCCCGTGCCCCGGATATACAAGAGTGTCGTCGGGTAGGGTGTATAGCTTCGATTTTATCGACTCTATTATCTTCTGGGGGTCTGCCAGTGGTATGTCTGTCCTGCCTATTGTGCCTTGGAAGAGTGTGTCCCCGCTGAACAAGGTCTTGCCTGTCAGGAGGCAGGAGCTTCCGGGTGAGTGTCCCGGCGTGTGGATAATCTTTAGCTGCAGCCCCCCGACTTGGATTGTGTCACCGTCCTCCAAGTAGCCGTCAGGCCTAGGCGGCTTCAGGCTTACTCCAAGGACCCGGAGGGTGCTTTGGGGCAGGATGTCTAGCACTGCTTGGTCTGCGCGGTGGATTAGAAACTCAACCCCGAGAGCCTCTCTAATATCATCCACGGCTAGGACGTGGTCGAAATGCCCGTGCGTCGCTATTATCTTCTTGACCCTGACGCCGGTCCTGAGCATTCCAAGTATTTTGTGAGGCTCGTCGCCCGCGTCTATGATCACAGCCTCGCCGCTGCCACCGTCGACAAGCAGGTAGGAGTTACTTCTCAGGGGTCCTACACTAACGTAGTAGACCTTCTCCACGTCTAATCCTCCAGAGGCTCTAGGCTTTGAGCTAAACCTATCGCTGCTGGGCGGTTAGCCTTCTCGGCCAAGAACCCACCTCCTCCCTTGCCGCATCTACAAAGAGGGCTGGAGCGAGGCAGCCGAGCTCCGAGATATACTCTGTAACTAAACCGGAGTCGATTCTCTCAAATACTTGGAACTCTACCGTAGCCCCTTCAACTGTTAGGCTCCACTTCTCTGCTGTCCATAGATTGTTTATGTCGAGCTTGGTTGAGTCGCAGATTATGAGTGTGGGGACCCCGGCCTCGTGGGCGGCCAGTGCTGCTATGCGCGAGCCGGACCTATTGACGGCTGAGCCGTCAGGTAACACCGCATCACATCCCAGCAGAAGGACGTCAACGTCTTTGAGGGCTTCATGGATTGAGAGGTCGGGGAGTAGGACGGTGTTTATGCCTGCGGCCTTGAGCTCTCTATAGGCTGCTAGACCATCCATTAGAGGCCAGCCCACCAAGACCCTAGTCTCGCGAGGTGCAATCCTCTTCAACGTCGATATCACCTGTGAGCTCTTACTGAGCGTGAGTATTGTGTCGTATTGTGCAAGCCTCTTCTCAGCAGCCCTCAAAGCAGCCTCGAGGACCGCCTCATACATTCGGAGCAGCCCACGTATCATCTCCCGCAAATATGGCCTAGTCTCGCTCTCCCCCAGCGAGGTGGTGTAGGCCTGCTTCAGGATGCTGACGAGGTTTATCGGTGCTATGAGGCTCCTCCGTTTAAGGACAGTCGCATACAGCTCCTCGAGGAAAAATCTGACGACGTCAGGCTCCCCCTCAGGCGCAGCCTCCGCCAGATAGCTGAGGAGGTTCACTGCTATCTGGGAGGAGCCGCCCCGCCTATCAAAAACTATCTCAGACACCTTCTCCAACATTCTATGGCTTCAACAATATTTTCCCGAAGTGCTCGCCGGCCTCCAACCTCTTATGGGCCTCGGCCGCATCCTTGAGGCTGAAGACTCTATCGATAACTGGGCGGAGCTTGCCTTGGGAGAAGAGTTCTATGATTCTGAGAAACTCGCCTTGAGTGCCTACACCGCTCCCGATTATCCGCTGGTATTTTCTAAAGAAGGGCCTCACGTTGAATGAGACTTGGTCGCCTGCTGTCGCGCCCACCACTACGAGTGTGCCGCCTGGCGCGAGGCATTGTAGGGCCTTCTCCCAGAAAGGAGTCCCAGCCATTTCTAGTACTACGTCCACACCCTCGCCGCCCGTCGTCTTCAAAACCTCTTCAACCACATCCTTCTTGTTGCGGTTAACTACATAGTCCGCGCCGGCCTTGTAGGCACGCTCCTCCTTCCAGTCATCCCCAACAACAGATATCACCCTTGCCCCTGACAGGCGGGCAATCTGCGTAGCAGCCACACCAACCCCACTACTACCACCAACAACTAGAACCCACATCCCCGGACCGACGGCAGCATCCGTGACCAGTGCCCTCCAAGCCGTTGAATAGTTTACTGGGAGGGCGGCGGCCTCCTCTAGGCTGACCCCACTCGGGAGGGGAATTGCTGTCGATGCAGGCGCAGCCACCAGCTCCGCATACCCTCCCCAACGTGTAGAGCCGAGCCTTGAGCCGTTCCTGCAGAGCTGGAAGCGCCCAGTTAGACAGTATCTGCACTTGCCACAGGGCATGTCGGGGAACAACACTACCCTATCACCCTTCCTGAGGTTTGGTGCCGTCGAAGAGACAACTTCGCCAGCAACGTCAACCCCCAAGACGTGGGGGAGCTTTACCTGGTATTTCCCAGTCCTAATCCACACGTCGACCCTGTTGACGCCTGCTGCCGCAACTCTGACAAGCACCTCTCCCCCCGCCGGCACTGGGTCTGCCACATCCTTATACTCGAGAACCTCAGGCGGTCCGTACCGCTCAAGGACTACTGCTTTCAACATCTTATCAGGACTAGCGGCGGGTAAATGAGTGTATCGCCCAGTCTTCAGCCACCATCCACCGAGGATTGGGGGAAAACTAAAATTGAGCCACGTCCGCCCTAGTGCCGAAAAAGAGGTTGAAAATAGGTTGAAGACAACTCTTTCCGTCATTAAGGCGGATGTCGGAAGCGTATCCGGGCACTACAAGCCACACAACGAGATGCTGCGCTACGCCCAGAAGAAGCTGAATGAGGCCAAGACAACAGGTCTCATCAACAGCGGATACGTAACCCACGCAGGAGACGACATAATACTAGTCATGACACATAATAGGGGTGAGAATGATGCTGAGATTCACGGCCTCGCTTGGAGAATCTTCAAAGAGATAACCGAAAACGTGGCAAAGCCTATGAAGCTTTACGGAGCCGGCCAAGACCTGCTAAGCGACGCTTTTAGCGGCAACGTGAGAGGCCTCGGCCCAGGCGTTGCCGAGATAGAGTTCGAGGAGAGGAGATCGGACCCCGTAGTAGTCTTCGCAGCCGACAAGACCGAGCCAGGCGCCTGGAACCTACCGCTCTACAGGATATTCGCCTCACCCGACAACACGGCAGGCCTAGTCATCGACCCACAGCTCCAGAAGGGCTTCATCTTCGAGGTCCTCGACCTATACGAGAGCCAGATTGTGGAGCTGAAGACCCCCGAGGAGCTCTACATGCTCCTTGGACTGCTTGGGACCCCTGGCCGCTACGCCGTGGCCCGCGTCAGGCGGGCCGCTGATGGAGAGCCCGCAGCCGCAGCCAGCACTACGAGGCTGAGTCTGATTGCTGGGCGCTATGTGGGCAAGGATGACCCGGTGCTTGTGGTTAGGGCTCAGTCCGGATTCCCCGCAGTAGGAGAGATACTGGCCGCCTTCGCTGTTCCACCGATAGTGAGTGGATGGATGAGAGGCTCGCATAGAGGTCCACTGATGCCTGTCTCGTTCAAGAATGGGCAGAACGTCGTCTCGTACTTTGATGGTCCGCCGAGGGTGATTGCGATGGGCTGGCAGGTGAGTAACGGCAAGCTGATAGGTGTTGACGGTGAAGAGCCTGCAGACCTGTTCGCCGACCCATTCTGGGACTATGTGAGGCATAAGGCAGCCGAGCTGGCGATTTATCTGAGGACGATGGGTGAGTTTGAGCCTGCACGCCTCGGCCACGAGGAGATGGAGTACACCACACTACCTTCAATCCTAGAGACATTGAAGCCGAGGTTTAAGCCATACGAGGAGAAGCCAACCGCGAAGGCACCAGCCGCAAAGAAGAAAGAAGCCCACGAGGAAGTAGATTAAACCATTTCCATAACATAATACATTAAAATCTTTTATGGACTAAAGATGCCGGTACAGGGCACTCTATGCAGAAGTTTTAGTGTTTAACTATCTCGACACCAAGCTGCTGGAGCCTCTCAACCACAAGCCCCCTATACTGACCTTGGATGCCCTTCCAGTCAATAACCGCCACACCACATCCGTCAACAACACTCCTAACAGCCTCCCCCAAAAGGTCGACCGCCTCAGGAATGAAGTATTTTGGGAGTATATGTCCAAAGTCATACTCGCCGAGACTCATCAGCCGGGTGAAGGTGGGTGCGTAGTGTCCTCCACCCACACCTATGGCAGCAGACCTTGACGGCCCCGCAAGACAGGCCTCAATACACGCTCCAGCGACAACCTCTGCCGCCCTCTCGTCAGCCCTGGCCTCGACAGGGCCACCGAACTCAACGTAAACCATCGGTACGGGCGAGTAGGGGCCGTGGTGCGTTACCTCGAGACCCACCCACCAGTCCCTCAGACTGCTGTTCTCCTCGATACCGCGTCTAAGAGAGTTGTAGGCCGCCCTAATGGCGCCGGCTAGTGTTAGGGATAGTGCGCGCGGTCTGCCTCCCATGCTCACATCACCAGTCCAGTTGCCGGTTGCATGCGTGGTGAGGGCTTTTTGCCCACTCTCAGACCTATGAGAGGAGGCAACTACGATGAGGTCTGCGCCGAGCCCCAGTATCTCTTCTTCCTCGAGGTAGAGGTGGTGTTTATCGACGACTATCGCTGAGACTGGGCGGCCGCGCAGCATCTCCACACCCGACGTCTGAACGGGCTCAAACCCAAACCTCTCCACAAGACACTTCCTGACCAGCATTGACGAGCTGTCGGCCCTTGAAATTAGAATGACCCGGCTGTTCAAGTGCTTTTCAGGCTAGAGGGCATCACCGGCTCTTAAACCATCCCGAGCTTATGCACAGCTCCGCAGGTAGTATATGCTTTATATTGGTTTACGTTGTTACATATCGGTGTCCGGAAGAGTTAAGATAGCTCTCGCGCAAGTCTCGACACGAATAGGCGACATCGAGGCGAATAAGGAGAAGCATATAGAGTATATCGAGAGGGCACGGAGGGAGGGAGCGGACCTAATCGTCTTCCCCGAGCTATCGCTGACAGGCTACTTGCTGAAAGACGTCGCCTACGAGGTCCCCCACACCTGTAGCAAAGCCCTAGAGGAGATTAAACGGGCCTGCCGCGACATTCACGCAGTAATAGGGATGGTTAGAGAGGTTAGGCCGGGCATCATACAAAACGCGGCAGCCATCATAGGCGATGGAGAGATAAAATGTGTAGTGCCGAAATTCTATCTGCCGACCTACGGACTCTTCGAGGAGGCGCGCTACTTCATGCCCGGCGACCCTCTCAGGGACCTCAAAATCTTTGATGACAGGTTTGGAGTCTTGATCTGCGAGGACCTTTGGCATCCGGAGCCTGCTGAGGCCCTCGTAAGACTGGGGGCCGAGGTGCTTATCTGTATAGCATCATCTCCTCTTCGGGGACTGAATAGTCCAGTGGAGGGTAGGCCGTGGATCGACCACGCATGGACTTCGATACTAAATGCAACCGCACTGACGCATGCAGTTCACGTGGTCTTCGTAAATAGGGCTGGGCCGGAGGATGAGGAGTTCTTCTGGGGAGGGTCAAGGATTGTGGGGCCAAACGGTGTAGAGCTGGCCAAATGCAAAACCATGGAGGAGGACTTTAAAATCTGCGAGATAGACCTCTCAGAAAACGCGAGGGCGAGAAGGTTCAGCTCTTTCAGGATGCACCTCAGGGAGTTCCATCACGCGTTATCTAAGCTCTAGAAACTTTCTCACATAGGCATATTTTTAAGCCCGCTGAGGCTGGAATCGTTGGATGAAGGGAGAATTGGCCACTAGGGTGAGTATCCCAATCAAAGAGTTGGAGATCGATGCTGAGAGGGTTACCAACTACCTCTGTGAGAGGCTCAGACACTATGTCTTCGAGTACGCTGGTAGGCGGGGAGGGGTTATAGGTCTGAGTGGTGGGATAGACTCGTCTACCGCCGCCTATCTCACGGCCCGCGCACTAAAGCCCGAGAACCTCTTCTGCTATATTCTCCCAACATCGGCCACGCCGCAACACGACATACGGCTTGCCCAGACAGTAATAGAAGAGCTTGGAATACCTGAGGACAACTACGAGCTGATAAACATCGACGACATTGTGAGAGCATTCGCTGAGAGGCTCAGGGCCGAGAACCCCCTCATAGTCGGAAACATAGCCGCGAGGGTTAGAATGATTATACTCCACGCACAGGCGGCGAAGCATAACTGCCTCGTCATAGGCACAAGCGACAAGTCGGAGCTAACCATAGGCTACTTCACGAAGTACGGGGACGCGGGAGTGGATGTAATGCCCCTCGCCGACCTCTACAAGACCCAGATCAGGCAGCTTGCAAGATACCTTGGTGTCCCCGAAGAGATTATCGTGAAGCCGCCATCACCAGCCCTCTGGCCTGGACAAACCGCAGAGGCTGAGCTGGGGATGTCATACGACCTGCTCGACAGCATCCTATATCTCAGGTTTGACGCTTGGCTCAGCGAGGAGGAGGTCGCATCACGCCTAGGGATTGATAGAGAGGTTGTGGATAAGGTCATGAGAATGGTGAAGCAGACACAGCATAAGAGGCAGCTGCCCGAGATATTCAGGCTCAGTGCTAGATCGCATGGGTCTGACTGGAGGTATCCTAGGGAGTGGAGATAGATGGTTTGGCCAAGGGCATGGCGCACGGTGTATGTTGCGCTGGCCGTTAGGCCGATAGAATGGATAAGGCTTTAATTCTGGCGTCCTTCGCGGTTCTACTGGCTCACAATACTTTTATATTCAGGAGATTAGTGAGCTTCAGGCACGGTGATTATGAGCCACATCAGGTTCTCTGAAGAGGAGTGGGAAGAAGAGGAGGAGTGGGAGGAAGACTTCGAGGAAGAGGAGGAAGAGTGGGAGGAAGAAGAGTGGGAAGAGGAGGAGTTAGAGGAAGAGGAGGAAGTATAGTCTAAGCCACCGTTAACCTGAATTTTTTATTTAGAAGGGTAGAAAAGTTTTCTCATAGCTTGATGTATTGAGACCTTGGTATCCTAGCCTCTGTGGGTTAGGGCTTGTCGCGGGATAAGCGTTATAACACTGGTGCAAGAATAGTTATTGCATGCCAAGGCTTGAGGAGAGGAGGCTACAGCAACTCCGGGGAAGCTCGTATGTTTTGACACTCCCGAAGGACTGGGTGGAGGAGCTGGGGCTCGGTAAAGGGTCTAGTGTTTTCTTACTCACGGAGCCGGGGCTCCTGATAGTTGTTCCGGGGGAGAGGGCTGTCGGACCTTTAGTGGATGTGGAGTTGGACGTAATAGGTGTGGGGAGGCTTGAGGAGTTGACTAGGGCCTTGTATAAGATCGGTGTGGGTCAGGTGAGGTTTAGGACCCGCGGTCCAACTCAACAGGTTATTGGTAGGCTTAGGAGGATGAGGGGGGAGGTTCACGGCCTCATCGCCACCGCCCCCAGCGAGAACGAGGTTCTGGCCTCATTCTCTGACGAGGTCTTCGCAAGTCTAGAACAAGGCATCAGGGTGTTTTTGACGACTCTTGTCTCAGCCGCCCAATCGGCTGCGAAAAATGTGGGCTCTGGGGACAGCGCTTCTCTACCAGATGAGCTGGCCGACTGCCGCCTATACGCCCTCGCCCTCTTCAGATACGCCTCGGGGCTGATAACAAAACCCTCTAGAGACTTGGTAGTTCGAGCCCTTCCACTAGCTAGCTTGGTCTCAGCCCGGATGCTAGACCTCTGCGAGGCTTTTGAAGATGTTGCGACTGTAGGCAGGGGAGGCTTCTCACATTTGGTCGAGACCTTTGCTACGCTTGTCTCCGAGCTCACAGACGCCATCGGCGGTGATTATGAGGCGTTAGAGAGGGTGGGGGAGAAGGTGGAGGAGGTTTTGACAGGCAGAGGGGTGGAAGATTGCCGGGTCTATACATTGTTTGTGGCGTTGTCGAAAGTTATTGAGAGTCTTAAAGAATTCACGCTCATCAGGGCTGTGCTTACTGCTTGATGGCGAAGAGTTCGACGGCTATGTGGAGTTTTGATGGGGAGTAGCTCTTAATGACCCTCCGGCCTAGGAGCCTCGCCTTGTATCCCAGCCTCTCGGCAGTGGATAGGGCGTTGGCTGCCAGGTCATCCTCTCTCCCCCTCACGGCTAGGCTGTGGAGATGAATTATTCCTCCAGCGGGTGAGAGCATACCCAGTGCATATGGGAGGAAGCTGACTGTGTCGTGGAGATACCCCATGATGACCCTGTCCGCTACCTGACCTATCTGCCTGGCAACCTCCCTGCAGTCTCCGAGATGGGGCTCAACTATCTCCGAGACCTTGTTTCTCTCAATGTTCTTGACGAGAAATCCGTATGCGGCTGGGTTAATCTCGATTGCATATACCCTCTTGGGCCTGGCGTGGTAGGCTATCGGGATGCTGAACTGTCCCACGCCTGCAAACATGTCTACGACCACCTCCCAGCTCCTGACCATGGCAGCGGTTCTAATCCTCTCAAACTTGTTTCCAAGACAAAACATCAGGCTGGCGGGGTCGAGCTCAAACTCCACGCCATACTCTCGATAAACTATTGAGTCGGGTGTGGCGCCCCAGAGAACCTCTATTCTCGGCCTCCTATACTCACCCTCCACCCCCCAGTACCTCAGTATCGCCTTAACGTTCGGATGCCTCTCCAGTATCCGCCTGACTGTCTCCTCGACGTCGCTCGACTCCTCCGGCCTAACCAATGCCACGCCGCCAAACAGCTTAACCACTCCAAAAACACTTAACCCGGGCCCATAGATAAAACCGTAACCCCTCGATCTGGAAAAGGAAAAATCTTGGGGCCGCATACAGAGTAGGCGATAGCTTTGAGGGCGACGACCCCGCTTGAGGATTACTTGAAGGAGCATGGGGTGGATGCCCGCCTGATATTTTTTGAGGGACATGTGAAGACTGTGGCCGCTGCGGCTAAGCGGCTGGGCGTGGGGGCCGAGCGAATAATCAAGAGTATCCTGTTCATAGATGATAAGGGTGGGCCTGTCCTCGCCGTTGTTCGAGGCGACAGGAGGGTGAGCGAGTATAAGCTTGCTAGACTGATTGGTGCGAGGAGTGTCAGGATTGCAACGCCGGAAGAGACTCTGGCCCACACGGGCTACGAGATTGGTGCTGTTCCTCCAGTGGGATTGAGGCCGAGCGTTCGCGTGGTCATCGACTCCGAGGTTGTACGCCTCGATAGGGTCTATGGTGGTGGGGGAAGCCAGAACGCACTAGTCGAGATTTCTCCGGCCGATATTCAGAGGCTGACCGGCGGCGTGGTGGGCGATATAGTCGTGCCTACTTAGAGATTAACACCTATATAGGGGCCGGCTAGAAGGTAGGTAGTTGTCTCAGAAACAGCAGACCAGACAGGCGGAAAAGACTAAGGCAGCGGAGAAGCGCGTGCTCAGCTTATCTGTAAGTAATGTCGCCGAGGTCGAGTCCTTCGCCAAATCCCAGCCCTACCTCACCCCATACCTGATTGCAGAGAGGTTTGGTGTCAGACTTTCTGTGGCTAAGAAGTTTCTGAGAGAGTTGGCCGAGAAAGGGATTCTAAGACCACTTGAAGGCGTCACGAGACTAAAGCTATACGTACCAACAACCGAGGTTAAGATCACTCCACACAAGCCTCAGACCGCCGCACAACCAGTTGAAGGAGAAGAAGGAGTTGTGGACACTGGGGCTAAGAAAAAAGCCAAGGGGAAGGCCGCTAAGCCTAAGAAGAAATAGACTCACCCCTAACCTCCGCGACTACTATTCGTGCACCCTGTTTCAGGTTCTTGAGACTGCTGGGATCGCTAGTCAGCCTACCAATCCTGACCGCCTGCATTGGAGGCGCTATCGGCTCCACCACGAAGGCGATGGCTGGGATCGCGGGCCAGTAGAGAATGTCCCCAGGCTCAACTTTTTTGGCCTCCTTCTCAGCCCCCCTCTTTATCTCGACCTGGAAGTATGCAAGCCCGCCTGACAGTGCCAGAGCGCCACTCAGGGGCAGAGCCCTGACCAACCGGTCATAAGTCATCGGAGCCAAATACCTGTTAAGCTCCCCCTGCAGTTCAACGCCACCCTCAATCTGGATTCTGATCTGTGTGGAGGACCTGAGGGGCATTTAGGGCGTCACTGTCCTTTCTGCTCTTCCTTGCCAGCCGCGCTACTGCTACTACTGCTCTGCTGATAGATTACTGCGCCTATCTCCTGCGCAACCTTCCTCAGGGACTCCATTGAAGACTTTATTCCCTGTATGTCGGACTTCTTCAGCGCATCCCTTAGCTTGTCAGAGGCCTCCTTTATCTTGTTCCTTGTCTCCTCGCTGAGCTTCGAGCCATACTCGCTCATCGCCTTGTCTACCGTGTAGAGTAGGGACTCGGCCTCGTTCTTCAGCATTGCCTCCTCCTTCCTGCGCCTATCCTGCTCCGCATACTGCTCGGCCTCTTTGATCATCCGCTCAATCTCCTCGCGAGAGAGCCTGTGTGGAGCGGTTATCTTCACACTCATCTCCTTTCCCGTACCCAAGTCTTTAGCCGTAACGGTCAGAATTCCATCAGCGTTGATGTCGAACGTAACCTCTATTCGCGGAACACCGCGCGGGGCTGGTGGAATGCCATCCAGTATGAACCTGCCAAGCGACACGTTGTCTGCAGCCATCGGCCTCTCACCCTGAACAACATGTATCTCCACCGATGTCTGGAAGTCGGAGGCGGTCGTGAAGATTTTACTCCTCCGGACTGGTATTGTTGTGTTCCGCTCTATTAGCGGCTCGACAAGCCCGCCCAGCACCTCGACACCAAGCGTTAGCGGCGTAACGTCTAGGAGGACTATGTCCTTGCCCTTCAGCTCCCCGGTCAGTATTGCGGCCTGAATCGCCGCGCCCGCAGCAACACACTCCATCGGGTCTATCCCACGCTCAGGCTCTTTGCCAAGCGTCTTCTTTAGAAATTCCCTTATAATCGGCATCCTCGTAGGACCACCAACCAAGATGATCTTGTCTATGTCTTCGGGCCTGAGCTTGGCATCCCTCAGCGCCTGCTCTATCGGCCCCCTGCACCTCTCGACAATAGGTGCTATCAGCTCCTCGAGCTTAGCCCTCGTCAGGACGTGGGTGAAGTGTTTCGGCCCGCTGGCGTCCTGGGCTATGAATGGCAGGTTTATCTCCGTCTCGTATACGTTTGATAGCTCTATCTTGGCCCTCTCAGCGGCTTCCCGGAGCCTATTCATGGCTACCGGGTCTTTTGTCAGGTCGATCCCTGTCTCCTTCCTAAATGTCTCGACTAGGTAGTTGACTATTGCCTCGTCCATGTCTCTGCCTCCTAGCTGGGTATCGCCTGAAGTGGCCTTCACCTCGAAAACACCGCCGCCGAACTCCATTATCGTGACGTCGAGTGTCCCACCGCCCAAATCAAAAACTAGAATCCTCATCTCCTTCTCCAACTTATCGAGACCATAGGCTAGTGCGGCGGCCGTGGGCTCATTAATTATCCTAAGAACCTTCAACCCAGCTATCTCGGCAGCATCCTTCGTCGCCTGCCTCTGGTTGTCGTTGAAGTAGGCGGGCACAGTTATGACGGCCTCCTTAACCTCCTCGCCTAGGTAGGCCTCAGCGTCGCGCTTAATCTTCTGGAGGAGGAAGGCGGAGAGCTGCTGGGGAGTAAACTCCTTGCCGTGCAGCTTATACTTGTAGTCCGTGCCCATCTTCCTCTTAAAACCAGTGACAGTACCCTCAGGGTTGGTGACAGCCTGCCGCCTGGCAGGCTCACCGACTAAGAGCTGACCATCCTTAGTTATCGCGACATAGGAGGGGAAAGCCTTGCCATAAAGTGTGACACCCTCGGCGCTCGGAATCAGCGTCGGCCTGCCGCCAATAACCACGGCCGCGGCCGAGTTGCTGGTTCCGAGGTCAATGCCGATAGCCTTCGCCATATAACACCACCATTAACTGTAATATGTGGTAGGGAAATATTAACCAATTGCCGAAAAACCAGTCCTCGCTAACCTATGCCAATCTTTTTCTCGTAGACATATATTCCGTCGAGGAACTTTCTGAGGTCTTTCCGAGTTATCCGCGTCCCCTGCTCTATGCGGCCTGCTGCGAGGCCTACTAGGTACTTGTCAATTCCCGTGACTATTACGTCGTCTCCCTTTACCTGAACCTTTACGCCCTCGGGGAGATTGATTACCCGCGGATACTTCTCCCCTGCGAAGTTCTCGACGATCAAATTACTCCCCTGAACCTTAACACTCATGGGGAAGTGGCTCTGAACTATTTTCAGCTTGTATGTGAAACCCTGTGTTACACCTATTATCATGTTTCTAATAGTTGCCTTCACTGTTCCTAGCCTCGCAAGGCACCTCCGCCCCCTCCCATAGACCCGTATACGCAATACATCGCCGTCCAAGCTAACTTCGGCACCAGCATGGCCGAAGTCTCTCTCAATACTACCCAGCTTCCCCTTAATTTTCACCCGAGCTGGAGGGGTTAGCTCAACCTCTATGTCCTGAGGAATCTTGACCGTGTCTTCTTGAAACTTCATCTTAGAAATAGACTCTTGGGCCAACACCGCTCACCCCACCTCAATACACATATCCAAGAAGCTTTCCACCAAGCCCGCGGGAAGCCGCCTCCCTATGCGACAGCACGCCCTGATTGGTTGTCACAATCAGGATCCCTACGTCCTTAGCCGGCAGATATAGCTTAGCCCAGTTATCGTATCCGTTCCGCGAGACACTGTATCTGGGTCTAATCGGTGCGGCCCTATTGATTCGGCCTAGTAGCTGGATTATCACCTTGCCTCCCCGGCCATCCTCGATATACTCGAAGGAGCCGATGTAGGAGTGTCTCTGGAGTGTCTTCAAAATGTCGCCGATTAGCCGTGAATAATAGTATATACACTCCTTGTTACGCACCGCCTCGTTATTCTGCAGCGTCGTGAAGAGGCCGGACACTAGGTCCTTAGACACCATCTCTTCTCGTCTGTTCTAAAACTTCTGCGAGCCCATCTAATAAGCCTAATTAAGCCGGGCAACACCCTCCAAGCTCATTAAATGCCTATTGTAGCCGGATCCGAACCTTATCACCCGGTTTGAGCCCAAGTAGCGTAGAGGCGCTTCCCCTACTCACCGCTAACTCGAGTAGCCCCGTCCCGCCGAAAGTAATTAGAAGAGAGCCAGAAGGCGCGTCGCCGTAGGCCTTCACATACCGCACACTGTAGACCCGCCCTCCATGCTCTACAAAAGCCTCATCGCCGAACTCCAAGCCTTCAGGCACACCGCTTGAATCTATGTTAAGAATTGCATTCCCAAATCTGTCTACGTGTAGAACCTCAGCCTCAACCCTCCCGCCTATAAACTTGGCAGTGGCCAGCTCGAGCTTTACGATTGATTGGGCGTCGATTTCCCTTAGGGCGGGCCTTAAGCCAGCTGCCAACTCTCCGGCAACAGGGCCGAACACGTCGCGCGCATGGAATGTGTGTCCACCAATCCGAGGATATTTCTCCAGCATTATCTCGAAGCACTCCTCAAGCCCATCACTCACCGCGGCAGGGTAGAGGAGGCCGTTGTCAGGCCCAACAAACCAGTAGTTACGCGTCCTTAGAACCAATCCGCGTCTCTCCGTACCTACACCCGGGTCGACGACCGCGACATGAATCGTCCCGGGTGGGAAAAACTTGTAGGAGAGGAAGAGTAGGAATGCACCCTGTCTGATGTTGAAGGGCTCCACTTGGTGGGTTATATCCACTACCTCTACGTCTCCGCACTTAGACAAGATTACACCCTTGGTCTCCGCTACGTAGGGGTCTGAGACTCCGAAATCTGTCAAAAGAGTAACTATCCTCATACCCTAACCCTCTCCAGCCAGTTAGATTAAGTTCAAGGAGAGACTTCTATTATTCCGCCTTTATGGGGGTGGAGCATGCAGAGGTATTTGTAGGTGCCGGGAACCCTGAAGGTGTAGCGATAACTGTCGCCGGGGTTCACGGGGCCAGAGCTGAACCTGCTTGCGCCGCTGGGGACCTCGCTTGCGGTGAAGGTATGTGGAACCTCGTCCTCGTTGACGTAGACTACGGTGTCGCCAACCCTTATCGAGAGCCTGGCAGGGTTGTAATACTTGTCGTCAATTACTGGAGGGTCTCCCACTTTCCACCCTTCAGGTGGAAGATAGGAGCCCTTCATGCTCCTGATGGTATATGTTTTTCCAGGAGGCTGGCCTGAAACCCCGGAAGCTCCGCTGAGTTGTCCCCACAACAACATGACAGCAACTATGACGACCGCTACAGCTATGACGGAAGCCATGGCAACATGGATTGGTCTCAAATATAATCTGCCCCCGGGAAGCAAGATTAAAACCCGTTTTATACTTTTAAACGGCGTTGACCTCTCTTATGCTGGGTAATGCGGCGTTTTAGGCTGGATTCCCACAGTATATACTGTATATTGTTTTAAGTCGCGGATATACATAAGATATATTAAGCGGTAAAAGGTTATATTTGATGAGGTGAAGGGGTTTAAAGCTTTTCACCAGAAACAATCCCCAGGAGGGAGGTGTGTATGGCACTTCCTAATAGGCGTGTAGAGGGTTACATCTGCCCTGAGTGCGGTAGTGACAACATAATTACCGATTCTAGGACAGGTGAGGTAAGCTGTGGTGACTGTGGATACGTCCTCTTGGCGAAGGATGTTGACAGAGGGCCTGAGTGGAGGAGCCTTGATGATGATCAGCAGAGCAGGGCTAGAACTGGAGCCCCGCTCTCCATAATGTACAGAGACCACGGCCTCTCGACTGTGATTAACAGGATTGGCGAGGATGCGGGTGGGAGGCGTCTCCCCAAAGAGATGAGGGAGAAGATGCTCAGGCTGAAGAAGCTTGACCAGACATCCCAGGTGAACGCCTCTGAGAACAGAAACCTCCAGCAGGCGGCAAACGTCCTCGAGATCTATGTCGACAAGCTCCACATACCCCAGTCGGTGGCAGAGATGGCCATGTCGATCTACAGGAAGGCTCTGAAGGCAGGACTGGTCAGGGGTAGATCCATCAGGAGCATAGTCGCGGCCGCGACCTACGCTGCCTGCAGAATGAGCGGGATGCCGAGGGACCTGAGAGAGTTTGAGCGCGTCTATCCACTAGTGAAGAGAAAAACCATTGCACAGGGCTACAGACTCCTAGTCAAGAACCTGAACATCAAGATACCTGTAGTGGAGCCCAGCCTGTATGTCAGGAAGATCGCCTCTAGGGTTGGGCTGGATGAGCGGACAGTACAGGAGGCACTGAACCTTCTAAACAAGGCAGCATCTCGGGGTGCGACCGTGGGCAAGGACCCTGTGGGCATAGCAGCCGCAGCTCTCTACATGGCATGCCAAGAGACAATGCAGAACATAACCCAGAAGGACATTGCACGCGCAGCAGGCGTCACAGAAGTAACGGTCAGGAACAGGTTCAAGGGCTTAAAGGAGGCACTAGAAAGCACAGCACAGGCTGTATAGTCTCCACCTACACTCTAACTGAAGGGAGGCTTCCTCCCTACATTTTTTTAATAGGCTAAGTAAAGGATAAAAGCCATTGAAGAATAGGGCGATTTAGGGATGCCTATCGAGGGAATTGAGTGGGTGATGGTTATAGGCGTAGTCCTAGTTATGATTTTATGGAATCCGGAGAAGATACCGGAGATTGCGAGGGCCCTCGGCAGATTTATGAATGAAATTCAGAAAGCGCGGATGGAGGCGGATAGATATGTTAAAGAGCTTATCAAGCCCGGTGTGGAGGCTGTTGACATAGCTGATAGGCAGCTCATAGAGGCGGCGAGGAAGCTAAATATCGTCACGGAAGGACTTAGGAAAGAAGAGATAGTATCTCTAATAAATGAGAAGCTCGGTGGCGCGGCGTCCAGCTAGATTATCTCTAGGTTCTCGGGCGGTATACCAAGATCTACAAGAATCTTCGGCACCTTGTCGCGCTGGTCACCCTGCAACATTATTACTCCATTCTTCACTGCTCCTCCACAGGCACATTTGGCCTTGAGGATAGAGGCTACTTCCTCTATGTCGATGTTGCTTGAATCGAGGCCCTCGATAATCGTCATAGTCTTGTTCCACTTCTTGGTCTCCAATTTTATCTTGACACGTTGTTGCTCATAGTCTATAGTTTTGCACACACAGAGATTCTTGGGGAGCCCGCAAGTGGGGCATATCTCCGCCATTATTGCTCTCCTAGACCCTCCGCAAGATTTAGGACTCTAGAGGGATATAAATGTTAAGCGAATTTAGCCTGACTCATAGCTCTTTTTCTTCTGCTCAAACATCTCCCTGTCTGAGACAGGCCTTGCCGGCGAGCCCATGACTAGCTGGTTCGGCTCGACATCCCTCACAACTATTGAGCCGGCCGCGACAACAGCCCTTGAGCCAATCGTCACGCCAGCCATTATGAGGGCGCCCGCACCTATCACGGCTTCATCTTCTATTGTTACGCCTGTTAGTTTTCGGCTTGGTGGGTAGCGGTCATTGGTAACGCATACGAGAGGACCTATGAAGACTTTTCTGCCAACCTTTGAGAGATGGGGAAGGTAGACCATTGATTGTATGTTGGTGTCATCTCCGATTACTACTTCGCCGTCCAGCTGGCTTCCACTCCCAATCCTCACAGAACGCCCCACTCTTGACCCCTTCCTAATTAAGACATTGTGCCCCAGCTCCACACCGTCCATCAACTCCACCTCCTCATATATCACGGAGCCAGACCGTATCAAGCATCCCACACCAATCCTAGCACCAGAACTCAGAGCGTCAAGCTGGTTAATCGATGTAGGCCGTCCCTGCAGCAGCTTCTCTCTTGAAGGATATCCAATCACCGTGTTAAAGTCGATGTAAGACCCCTCGCCAACCTCTGTATTTCCGAGGATTATTGAGCCGTGAGATATGTGGCCTCTACACCGGGCCTTGGGACTAACATATCCCAACAATTCATAATAGGTGGTTTAGAGGGTTGTATATAATTTGGGCTGGGTGGGCGTGGACTCGGATGAGTTCAAATCACGGCTGAGGTCGCTTCAATCAAGGAGCCTTTTGGCCGAGGACCTACTCGATATTTTATTGACCACTTACAACTATTCGGTGGTCTCTCCCGAGAAGGGAGAGGAGATTGTTAGGCAATTTATCGCTGGAGGACTTGACTCGCCTGATGCAGTTTACATGCTAGTCGATTTAAGCCTGAAGGCTGAGCCTGAGAAGACCTTAAAGGTGCTCAAGAACCACGGACTCGTCCAAGGGACATGAGATATTCTATCGAGATCCCGCCCAAAGACCCTATCTGGCGCCTCCAGATATACGCCCACCTCGCAGACACTCTCTCCTACCACACGATATGGCTCAGCGACCACTACTATAACCGGAACATAGCCGTAGCAGCGACTGCCATGTGCATGGTGACTAAGAGGGCGAGAATCGGCCTAGGCATCATGAACCCCTACATTTATCACCCTGTATCTATGGCGCAAATGGCCGCCTCGCTATCTGAGATGGCGCCCGGCAGAGTCTCGATAGGCATTGGAGCGGGTGATAGAAATATTCTCGACAGCCTGGGAATTGCTCAGGAGAGACCTATAGAGAAGGTGCGGTGGGCTGTAAGGACTGTAAGGGAGCTTCTCAGCGATAAGGGCCACAGCGGGGCCATAGGCCTAGACTTCAAAGCCTGGGGACAGACCCAGATCTACATCGCGGCGCAGGGGCCAAAAATGCTTCGACTCGCAGCCGAGCTGGGAGACGGGGCCCTAATCAACACTTCTTGGCTCCCAAACCCTAAAAGACCCCTCGACATCATCAGGAAGACACTTGACGAGACGGGGCGCCGCCGCGCGGAATTTTCTATAGAGCTGGAGGCTCTAGTCTCTGTTCACGAAGACCCAGAGAAGGCTCGCAAGACAGTGAAACCATACGTAGGAGTAGTCATGCAAGGCTTGTCGCCCGAGATGGTGGAAGAGCTGCGGATAAGCGAGGGGATCCTTAAAGAGATAAGATCTATGGTTCGGGCTAGGATGTGGCTTGAGATTCATAGAGTGGTTCCTGATGAGGCTGTGGAGTTGTTCTCGATCGCTGGCACTCCCAGTTATGTGAGGTCTAGACTGGAAGAGGTCTCGTCACTCGGTTTGGACGGCCTAGTTCTTGGCGGACCCCTAGGCCCAACTCCGCGAAAAGCAATGATATTGCTTGACGAGATTATAAAGGAGATTAGTGGATCATCATACGCGCAAGGTGTCTGAGATTCGTCCTAAAAACTTTCAATTCCTCCTCGCTGAGTGTCTTCTGGCCGAAGCGGGCGGCTTCATAAAGCTCCACCAACTCTAAGGCTTCCCTCCTGTTGATGGTCTGTAGAATCTCTCTGACCGTAGAGTATGGTTTAACATCTAATAATTTGCGCTCGTCTAGCAGTTGGAGAAAAATATTGATGCAGTTTTTAAGATACTCTCTTTGCCTCTCACTGGTCACTTCCATGCTAAGAGCCCTTTCGAGCCTCCAAAATGGGCCCTCCGCAAACTCCTCCACACTACCCTTTGAGACAGTGCTCAAGCTTTTCCTCAGCTTTAATATCCCGAATGCCACAAGAATGTTGAGTACCAGCCAGAATATAGGACTATAAATTATGTCTAGCTCCATTCTATATCTCCTTCAACTATAGTAGCGTTGGTGATCTGGATGGGGATAAAGGTCTCGTCACTTACCACGGATAAAATGCTCCATGGGACTAACGTATTTGTGCTCGAGAGGACTGGTACTACTACGTCGTACAAGACGTAGACAGCCGACGGTTGTAGACTGATATAGTAGGGGCGGGGGGTTATGTGCCATGCCACGGTCTCGTGTGTGGGGTAGACAAGCTTTCTACCCATTTGATCTATAGTGGTTATGATTGGGGTTGAAGCGTATATAATCTTATCTGATGGCGGCATATACTGCATTTCAACCCTGCTGGAGTCTGTGGTGTAGTTTACCATCAATACCAAGGAGTCGGGGATAATCTTCTCTTCCCTAAACGAGACCAGAATCAATAACGGCTTCTCAACCTTCACGATTGTTCTGAACGGGTAGAGTATCCCGTCGCGCCATGAGACTATGAGGCTATAGTTCCCTGGGGGTAAGCTGAAAATCGCCTCACCTTTAGCGTCTACGTCTGCAATATTACCTCCTAAGACGACGAAAACCAGCCCGTTGATTGGCGGCTTGGGAGTCTCATTTCCTATCTGGTGTGTCACTCTAACCTTTACTGTGATCCCACCCTGAACTGGAGAGGCTATGTTGGATACATAGGCGATGGCGCTCGATGATGAGAGTGATAGGGGTGGCGAGTTAAAGAGGATGAATAATAAAGCTAGAATCACTGCAAGCGACATGACCAGTAACTCATGGCGCCTAGGCAAGAGCCATAATCAGTATTCGGAGTGTGGGATATAAGCTATTTTTGAAAACCTGTCTTCGAGTCCTCCTGAGACAGAGTCTGGCATATATATCGCGCCTGACACAGCGTGCAAAGTTTAAAAAGCCTAGCGTTGATTCACTGTGCCTCCGCTACTTATGAAAATCTCGCGGGTGAGAAGTGTTGTAGCAGCGGGTTTTCGCGCCCCGTTATAATATCCTCGACGAGCACAGCGGTTGCTGGGCTTAGGGTAAGGCCGAGCCTGCAAAGACCCGTAGCAACTAGGACCCGCCCCCTACCTCCGACCCTACCAACTACTGGCAATCCATCTGGTATGCAGGGCCTTGAGCCCACCCACTCATCAATTATTCGCAGTTCGCCCTCGAGCTTGAGGGCCTCTTTCACTTTTCTCACCATCTGGATTATCTTGGACCGGTCGAGAGGCGCGTCCGGGTTGTTGAGTTCGAAATAGCTTGTGAGCCGTAAATTGCCGTCTGCTGTCTGGCCGACAACTATCTTCTCGTCAGCGTAGAATAGTGGCCTAGCCAGCCTCTCTCTAACCGGCTCTGATATTGCGAGATATCCACGACCAGCGATCAGAGGTATCTTGGCTCCGATGCTCCTAAGTAGGTTTCTGGTCCAAGCCCCTGCTGCCAAAACTACATGCGCCGCCTTCAGACCGCCGCTCTCCGCCTCAACCCTCACACCATCTCCCTCCTCTCTAACCCCTCTAACCCTCTCCCACATTATCTTCACTCCTAGCCGCTGGAGGGCGGAGATGAAGGAGTTCAGCGTCTTGGAGGGGTTTACCCAAGCGTCGTCTAGATAGTAGATCCCACCTGCGACTCCTTCTCTCAGGAGGGGCTCCATCTCCCTGCACTTCTCGCCGTCGAGAACTTGGACACGGTATCCCAGCCTAGACGCCTCCTCCGAGACAACGCGGGACTCAAGACGGAAAAGCTCCTCGGAGAAATATGCCTCAATAGAGCCACGCTCCAACAACTCCGCATCAAGCCCCTCGCCCCTGATTATCTCAAGCCACAGCCTCTTACTCTCACGGACTAGACTAGACAACAGCGCCGCGCGCTCGATTAGCTGCTCCTTTTTGAGGAGGCGCGCATACCTCCAGATCCATCCGCCGGGAAGGGATTCCCGCAAAGCTACCCAAGGATTCGACGATATGTAGGATCCACGTCTCAGGGCCAGCCTCACCACGCGCCAGAAGCCCATTATCTCCGGCACAGTGGTCGTCGAGCCCTGATGTATCAGACCCGCATTACCCCAAGAGGCCCCCCTACGCGGCGCCTCACCGCCGACAACAACTACTCTGAACCCATCTTTATGCAGCCGATATGCTGTGTGCAGGCCGACGAAGCCTCCACCAACAATAATGACATCTGCATCCAATTCAAGGACATCTAGTTACCACACACCTAAATACGCATTACTCCCAAGCCGTATCCATAGGAAAGACTTTTTATCGGCTACGAGTAAGGCTAGCTGACATGGCCGCTGAAGAATTTCTCAAGGCCCTCCGCAGCACATATGAGCTGGAGATTACCACGGTGGGTAGGAGAAGTGGGAGGCGTATCAGCCTGCCCGTTTGGTTCGTTAACGAGGATAGAAAGATCTATCTCCTGCCCGTGAAGGGCTCGGATACTAACTGGTATAGGAATCTCTTGGCAAACCCATCTATGGAGCTGGCAGCTGGCGGTAAACGGCTCACAGTGGTGGCGAGACCGTTAAGCGATAAGGATAGTGTAGAGAAGGTGGTTAAGCTGTTCAAGAGTAAGTATGGCGAATCCTCGATTAAGAGGTACTACTCTAAGCTCGACGTATGCGTCGAGATTGAAGTATGAGTTAAACGCGAAGGACATCACCACCCCATTAACTGGACACGATTTTGTGGCTAGAAAATCCAGCTGTATGAAAACTCTGAAGAACCTTCGTGCAGAGTTCAAAATGATAATACAGTTTCCAAGAATCGCAACCTGTCTAAATTGGAGACGTTAATAATACTTTTTAACCTACACCCAAATGTCCCTCTAATCAAGGCTTATATATGATGCGCCACAAAGCTCCACATGCCACAATACGTTATACTGCAGGAACATCCTCCCGGGAATTGCCCAGTTGCGAGTAAAGGTGCAAGAGAATGGTTCAAGAAAATATTTCCAGAGGTGGAAAACGTAGCTAAGAAATTTGGTGTTAAACTTGTTGTGCCATACATTCATCTCGACCCTGCTCACAAGGGCCTTATGTTGCTTGAAGCACCAAGCGCCGAGGCAGTCAGAGATTTTCTTATGCAGGCAGGTTTCTTCCACTTCCTTGACATGGAGATCTACCTCGTCACACCAATAGCTGACCTCGTAAAGGATATAGACAGAGTCCCAACAATATACCCGTAAGACAAACCTATTGACGACCACATAGATTCTTTTGATTGTTTTGCGACGGACTCCAGGAATATCTCGATGAAGTTTTTACCCAGAATATAGTGATAAGCTGGCTGAATAGCTCTCTGTTTGGATAGGATAGGCGGCCTGATTATGGGTCAGAGCGGGTATCCTCATCACAGCTCAGAAATACCCGCTATCATCACCCACAGTATAGCCTAAAAATTTGGGAGATAAATGTTGGTGTCTCTTGGCCTGTTGGGCTGTTTAGAAGTCTTCCTTGATTATTGTCTTCCTGTTGTTTGCCTTGCAGCGTTCTACGGCTTTTTGGATCGCCTGCCTGACGACGGCGTCGAGTCCCTGGAGTGCGTCACTGCTCAGTCTAATACCCTCCGGCAGCAGCTCCCTAACCTTTGACTCTACAACGACAAACTCCCGTGGCATGGTTTCGGTAAAAACTGCTAAAGGATGCTTTTTAGGTTTATCTGGCGCTATTAGCCGCCATGCAGAGGGTATTACCTGCGTCGTTCCCTATTTATATTGTGGTTGGGGTCTTGGGGTGGAGGTTTATAAGCGTTGAGCCGGGGGCGGCCCGGCTTAGAAGGGGCTGGAATAGCTCTGGGGTCTCGGTGTGTATCGGTATTACCCTCTTGGGGCGGGCAGTCTGTATTATGTGTTCCAGCTCCCCCCTGCCGGCGTGGCCTGAGGCATGGGCCTGTACGCTCTTCATGCCAAGTATTGAGAGCCAGTTGTCTATCCGCTCCCTGTCTATTTCCTGCTCTTCGTTGTGAGGCTCGCTAGTCGAGTAGATGAAAATGGAGTCTTCGACGGGCCTCATCAGTAGTAGGTCTAAGACGTCGTCAGGCGAGTTTAGGACTACTGTGTACTTGTTCTGATAGGCCGCGACGTCCAAGTCTGTCAGCAACGGCAAACCCTTGTCTAGGAGTTTATCCAAGTATTCTCTCTCCCAGCCATGGTAGTCATGCTTGTCAAGCAGACCGCTCCCCTTCCTCTCGACCAGAACTTCAACCTTCCCCTTGCCCGGGAGGAAGTCCTCAGGCATGACTCTGAGATTTCTAAAGGTGTTGAGCATCATGGCCATTCTAGGTGAGACGAGGACTATTCTTCCCGCTGCCTCGGAGGCTGAGACGATTGAGCGGAAGCGGTCGTAGTCTAGGAGACCTGTGAGCACCGCTACTAATCCCCTCCTCTCCGCAATGTTGCGGGTTAGACTCCTCTCCACATCCGCCTCCGTCGCCTGGTCCTCCTCGCCTATCCGGGTCCCCTCCATCATCACCACGTCAACGCCCTGTGAAGCGATGGCCTCTGCAAACTCCTCTGTAAACTCGCTCTTAGGCCCATGAAGCCTCAGATCACCCGAATATGCTACACTCCCCTCCGGCGAGTGTACTATAAGGCCGTAAGAGCCTGGAACCGAGTGGTCCACATGTATTGGAATCACTTCGAACGAGCCTATCTTAATCTTGCTGCCCGTCCTGAAGAGGTGGACCGGCCTCTCTCCATCAACGAATATTTTATCTTCTATCGTCTTCGCTGTCTTGGTCATCTCCCTCGTCTTGGCTATCTCATAGCTCCCTTCACCGAGATAGACGGGGATGTCTTTACGCAGTAGCGAGATGTGGCCTATGTGGTCTGTGTGGGGGTGGCTGACAACTATGCCCTGTACGTTCAGTTCTGGGGCCTTGCGAAGGACCTCGCCTGTGAGGCCGGTGGGGTCGAAGAGTTCTCCGTCGTAGAGGTTTCTGATAAGAGGAACAGAGCCAGATGCAATTAGCGAGGCAAGTAGCGAGAACTTTTTGGGCCTCAGAAAGAATCCGAAATAGCGTCTCCTACAGGCATAGCTTATGCCGAAGTCGATGAATATGCCTTCTCCCCGGGCCTCGATGTAGAATTTATTCCCCCCAACCTCGCCCACACCCCCGAACCCCCGCACCCTCATGTCCTCGGAATAGCTGGGCAAGCTGATTTAAAGCTACGGCCCCACGGAAAGACGTCCGTGATTGGGTTTTTGTAGCTAAACAAATCTTTTAAGCCCCTCTCAGGACAGAATCGGTAGAGGAATGCTTGAGACACTCTGGATTTGGCGTGATGAGCAGGTCGTAAAGAGGCTGTCGTGGTATCTCGCGGTCTCGACTAACAAGATGCCTGCAAAGTATCTGATATGTCGGAGGATACCTGTTGATGTGGATTTCAGTGCGAGCGAGGAGGAGCTCTGGGATGCTCATAGGGAGGCGGCAAAGACATTCCAGCAGATTCACACAGGCATCAAGAAGGGCGAGCTAACCCTCCGGGAGCTTGAGAGACCGGGCAAGAGCTTCATGGACCTGAAGGTTGAGCTGGTGAAGAGGATGCTGAGGCACTGCAACTTCTGCAGGTGGGGGTGCAGGGTCGATAGGAGTGAAGGCTCGAAGAAGGGGGCCTGCATGCTAGACCATATCTCTCGTGTAAGCTCATACTTTCACCACCTAGGCGAGGAGCTTCCGATACGTGGAGTTAGGGGCTCTGGGACGATATTCTTCACCTCCTGCAACATGAGGTGTGGCTTCTGCCAGAACGGCGACATAAGCAAGGACAAGGATAATGGATTGATAGTTGACCCGAGCCAGCTCGCTATGATGATGTGGGAGTTAAGGGTGGAGGGGTGTCACAACATAAACTTGGTAGGCGGCGAGCCGACAATCCACCTCCACACAATAGTCGAGGCCATATCCCTGCTAGGCAGTGTCCAGCCCACGCGGGATAAGCTGACCTACCTGTGGATGATGAAGCCCGACGCCCTCAGGTGGCGGAGGCTAGAGCCATCCCAGTACCTCTACGACGGAGAACTAAACACACCCATTCTCTGGAACTCAAACATGTACATGAGCATGGAGACCCTCCTGATATTGAGGGAGCTAGTAGACATCTGGCTCCCAGACTTCAAGTTTGGAAGTAACGCCTGCTCCATAAAGTTGGCGAGGACCCCGTGGTACTGGGAGACCGTATCATCCAACCACAAGACAATCTACGACTGGGGCGAGGACATAGTGATTAGGCACTTGGTCATGCCCAACCACGTCGAGTGCTGCACCAAGAAGGTCCTCTCATGGATAGCGGAGAATATGCCCGGCACTCCAGTCAACGTGATGGACCAGTACCACCCCGACTGTTTCGCAGACCCCCTAAGCCCCGAATTCGACCCCCGCTACAGCGAGATAGCTCGGAGACCGACAAAGGAGGAGATACTCGAGGCCTACAGGTATGCGAAAAAGCTGGGGCTCGCATTCGAGTCAATAAGCCTCGAGAAGAGCGTCTTTGGATTGCGCCCCTAACGCTCGTCAACACCAGCCCTTCACCCTTGTGGTGGCCTCCCCTTCTGCCCAACACTGATATTACAAATAGCGGGCAAATAATAGAGCACCTTCTAGGAGGGGGGTATCATTGCGGCTTGCACGGGTTGGGGAGTTGTGGGTAGGCGAGGGGCAGCCGGTCCGCTTGATGGGCGTCATTAACGTGAGCCCGGAGTCCTTCTACCCAGGCTCCGTCTGCTTGACGCAGGGCGAGGTCGAGAAGAAAGCTTTGAGGATGGTCGAGGAGGGTGCAGACATCATCGATATTGGGGCGATGTCTAGCGCCCCCTATAAACAGACGTGGGTGAGCGAAGAAGTAGAGATGGAGAGAATGGCTATGGCTGTGCAGGCTGTGAAGAATGTTGCCGATATACCCATATCAGCTGATACTACAAGAAGCAGTGTAGCAAGACTGGCTCTCCGGCTAGGCGCCGAGATGATAAACGACGTATCAGGCCTGAGACACTCACCCGACATGGTAGAGGTTGTAAAAGACTACTCAGCCTCGCTCATCGTCATGGCCAACAATGTTGAGAGGACGGAAGACGTAATTTTAGGCATAATCGACCAGCTGAGGTGGGCGGTTGAGAAAGCCCTGTCAGCGGGAATAGAACAAGAGCATATCATAGTAGACCCGGGAATCGGCTTCCACCGCAACCTTCGAGAAGAGTGGTATTTAGTGGATGCAGAGATATTGAGGCGGTTGAGAGAGTTAGAGGTTTTGGGAAGGCCGATCTGCGTAGGTGTCTCTAGGAAGAGCTTCATAGGCAGAGCGACTGGGAAAGAGGATCCGGAGGAGAGGCTGATAGGCTCAGTCGCTGCAGAAGCCTTAGTGGTCTACAACGGCGCCGACGTGATTAGAACGCATAACGTCCGTGAAAGCCTTGAGGCGGTGAGAGTCGCGTCGTTGATAAGGGGGAGGAAGTATGAGAGTGGTGTGTAGGCCAGCCACAACTTAGACCTCTGTATAACCCCCTCATTATCCCGCTCAATTAAGTGGTGTTGAATCTTACGGGGGCTTAAGCTTCCTGCTAGAGACTAGTCTGGCTATTCTTGCGAGGACTTTGGTGGAGCTGTTCAGCTTCGCGGAGGACATTTTAGGCGCCTTAACTACTCTAACCCTCCACCCCTCCCTCTCAGCCTCCCCTATAAACTCGTTGCGGATCTTGTCCTGGTCGTAGCCGAAGACTACAATGTCTGGGTGGAACCGTTCAATCACTTTTCTGAAGCTGAAAGGCCTGTAGCCTAGGTGGGCTTCGTCGACGAATTTCAAGCTCCTGACGAGAATCAGTCTCTCCTTCTCGCTGAAGATCGGCGGTCTCTTCTTCCTCCTCCTCACAGTCTCGTCCCTCGCTATTATCACGACTAGGCGGCCATTCTTTCCCTTCAGCCTGCTCGCATACCGGAGCAGATATATGTGGCCTGGGTGTAGGATGTCGAAGACGCCAGTGGTGAGCACAGTCTTAACCTTTCTCACCAAGTGAACTCAACCTTCCCCAGTGCTCTAAGACAGTCCAGCAGCCCCTCCGCATATGATACGGCTATGAGGGAGTCGTCAATCATGTCTGAGTTGAGGAAGAATCTAGCGTCTTCGATGTATGACTTGGCGAGTTCTAGGACTTTTAGTGTCTCGGCGTCGCTGGTGAGTATTTGGAGTCGGTTGAGGGCGCCGCTGGCCTTGGCCACATATCTCTCGGCCCGAGCCCTGCGCTGGCTTGCAGGCTTATGGGGTTTGAGAAGTTCTTCATCTACTTGCATCAATTTCTTGATTGCATCCCTCTCATAGGAGCGGAGTTCGGCCGGAATAATAACTATGTGTGGCGGCGGTGGGAGCTGGAGGTTTGAGACCTCAGAGGCCCTACACAGGGCCCTAATCTCGTCCCTGTAGCCCAGCCTAGCCAAGACTATTACGATGCTGTCAGGGCCAAGCCTGCCCCCCATCTCGGCACCCACGTCAAGCAGCTTCCTCACGGCCTCGGATGCGGTGAGCCCTCCCCCAGCCACGTCTAGGAGGACTAATGTGTGGAGGCCGGCCTCGATATTCTCTTCTATGCTCCTATAGATGGTCTTGAGATTCTCGCCGCTGGCGTCTCTGGGAACTGTTACTGTGCGGCCAAACCTGTAGGAGGAGAGGCAGGATGATCCGATGGCTGCCGAGACGGAGGACACGCCGTAGACTACTTCGAAACCAACACCCCTGACTGCCGCCTCCACCAGGACTGCGATGTGGGTTGTGGCGATTAGCGGGTCTCCGGGGACGGCTACTGCGACGCTCATGGATGCAGCCTTCTCCACCAGCTCAGTAACCCTATCCTCGAGGTCCGACCTATCAGCCAGCCTCAACCTCTCCCCCAGCCTCGACCTCAGAAACTCCACCAGCTCGCTGGGCAGGGGGCTTGTGTAGGTGTCCAGATAGACTATATCCGACTCCTCAAGCACCTTGATGGCCTTTAGCGTCATATATTCAGGAGGACCGAGCCCAAGCCCTACTAGCCTCAGCACCACGAATGCAACCTATCGGCGAGGTGATAAACGCATCTTCTGAAAAGAGGGGGTGAAGGACATATAGAGGGGTGTGGAAAATCTTCCCACAGGAGGCCGGATAGGCGAAAGGTTGAAGGCTGTAGTGCTTGCTGCGGGTGAGGGCAGAAGGCTTGACCCACTGACTAGGAATAGGCCCAAGCCCCTCCTACCCGTCGCAGGCACCCCACTAATTCTTAGAACAGTCAGAGCACTTCAAAGGGCCGGCGTGAGCGAGGCCTGCATCATCACCAGCCCCACAGGCGACCGCATCATTGACGCCCTAAAAGGGGTGGAAAGACCAATCCTAAGACGCGGAATACAGGAGAGGCCGCTGGGCACGGCACACGCACTCCTCGCCGCCAAGAATTTCGTCGAAGGAGAGGAGAAGTTTCTCCTAGTTTATGGCGACCTATTCTTTGAGGCTGGGATGCTCCTGGGACTGGTTGAGCATGTTGGAATAGAGTTTGACGGAGGAGTCTTGGCCATTCAGCTGGAGGATGCGAGGAGGTTCGGCGTGCTGCATGAAGAAGGTGGACTGTTGAAAGGCATAGTCGAGAAGCCCGAAAACATATCTGGTCCAGCCCTGATAAACTCCGGAGTCTACATACTGCCAGGTGAGATAATAGAGGCAGCCGAAGAGATCGAGCCATCACCTAGGGGTGAATACGAGCTCACAGACGCGATAACCAGGCTCGTGAAGAAAGGACGGCGGATCGCGGTCTACAGACATCCACATGGATACTGGCTTGACGTGGGAACCCCTGCGAGCTACCTCGAGGCAAACCTACTCGCGCTCCAGGAGCTAAACCTACGAGGCTCATACTTCGGCGGAGGAGTTAGGCTGGGTAGCCGCGTCGAGGTGAGGTCTTCAGTCCTGATGGATGGCGTCGAGGTTGGCGAGGACGTGGCCCTAGATTCAGTAGTATTGCTTGAGGGAGCAGTCGTCGAGGCTGGCTCTCGACTCTCCTACACAATCGTAGGCGAGGGAGGCAGGACTGGCGCTGGATGCCAGCTAAAGGGCCTCCGCGAGAAGCCAGTGATCGTCTCTCCCGGCGCCACTATTCCACCCTATCTTACTGCGGAGCCTGGAGACGTGCTTTAGCCTCACTCCTCAATAAGGAGCGTGCAAGCAGCCTCGCAACTCTTATGGGCTCTGGGACTCGTCCACTAACAGTCATCCTGTTCAAGACTACCTCGGCAGACCTTCGGGAGATTCCGATCCTTCTTACGTGGACTGTGTAGCCTGTCTTGAGGACATACTCCTCTCTCGCTCCGTTGGACTCATAGACCCTGAGCCTCTCCTCCCAGTCGCTGGGAAATCTGGACTTTATGATCTCGGAGAGCCCCTCGGAGGGGTTGTATGTTACGCAGAGGAGTGGGACGCCTGTCTCAGACGCGACCCGGCCGAGGTCGACTATGTTGAAGAGGCTTATGATGCAGCCTCCAAGCATTATGAGGTTGATATCACTTCTATCGAGAATCTTGTACATCTCGATTATGCTGTCTGTCGCGTCCATCCCTCCCACAGTGCATCTTCCCACAGCGAACCCGTCGAGGAGAAAGTCTGCCCGCATCACAACCCCTGCAAGGAAGGACTTATCGCCTAAAACCGGCCTGAAGCTCTCAGCCACTCCGAAGACCCTGAATCCGGGCTTAAAGGCGGAGAACTCTCTAAGGCTCAAGCCAGCGACAGGACCACCTCCATCCAAGCCCTCGCCACATTCTCGGGATTATATCCTCCACCGCCCATAGCCACTATCCTGCCGCCACACTTCTCAGCAGCCAGCTTCCTCAGAGCCGTCGCAGCATACCTGTGAGACGCGGGGGAGTACTCGAGCCGTGTTAAAGGATCGCCCTCGATACCATCGGCCCCACACTGCAGGAGAACAAAGTCGAAGTCATGCTTCTCAAGAAAGGCTAGGCCCTCGTCAAATGCGTTCTTAAACTCGACGTCGCCCGCACCCGGGGGTAGTGGGATGTTGAGCTTCTTCCCCTTCCCCGCTCCGCGCCCATCCTCATACCTGAATCCGGTCCCTGGATAGAGCGTCCTACCGTCCTGGTGAATGTCGAAGAAGATGACGCGCGGGTCCTCCTCAAACTCATAGTAAACTCCGTCGCCGTGGTGGGCGTCTATGTCAACATAGGCCACCGCCCTAACCCCCTCCCTCTCTAAGAGATACTTGATGGCTACGGCGGCGTCGTTGAAGACGCAGAACCCTCCAGCCTTGCTGCTCATGGCGTGGTGGAGCCCACCCATCGGGTTGAAGCCCCTGCAACCCTCCCTCAATACGAGCTTTACTAGGCCAAGTGTTGTGCCGACAACGTATGATGCTGCCTCGAAGACGCCGGGGTAGGCGGGCGTGTCTCCGTAATCGAGGTATCCGTAGCCCTGCCACGAGGCATACTGGACAAACTTGATGTAGTCTTCATCATGGAAGAGGCGGAGCTCTTCTAAGCTGGCCATCACCGGCTTGAATACGCTGTATTTCACGCCTGACTCGTCAAGAGCCCTGTAGAAGGACTCGAGCCTAGTCTTATTCATGGGATGAGCCCCGCTGAAGCTGTATCTCAGCAGCTCCTCTCCACGAGCAATATATAGCATCCCAAGACATCACCTGCGCATAGGGGATAAAAACATGTCTCCTTCAGACCACGTCAGTAATATAAGCCTCTCAGAGGCATGGATTATGTGGTGATAAAATGGAGTACAAGCGCCTCGGAAAGACAGATGAGAAGATAGCCGCGATAGGCCTAGGTACCTGGAAGCTTGGAGGCTCAATGTCGCCGGACTACTCTCACGACCTAGAAGCCGTCGAGGTCATCAGACATGCGGTGGAGCTGGGCATGAACCACATAGACACCGCCGAGATGTATGGGGCCGGGCACTCTGAAGAGCTTGTGGGGAGGGCGATCAAGGTTTTTCCACGCGACGAGGTCTTCATAGCCACGAAGGTCTGGTACACAAATCTACGCTACGACGACGTGCTACGGGCGTGTGAGAGAAGCCTCAAGAGGCTCGGTGTGAAGTACGTGGACCTCTACATGATCCACTGGCCAAACGAGAGAATACCCCTCTCAGAGACGATGAAGGCCATGGAGAGGCTCTACAAGGAAGGGAAGATTAGATACATAGGCGTAAGCAATTTCTCTCCCCGGCTCATCGAGGAGGCGCAGAGCAACCTCTCAATCACAGAGATCGTTGCGAACCAGGTCGAGTACGGCCTCCACGACAGGTCAATAGAGAATGACCTTCTCCCATACTGTGAGAGAAATGGAATAACCGTGACGGCCTACAGCCCCTTGGGACAGGGGAGAATCGTTATGGAGCTCAAGGCCAAGACGAGGAGGACCGAGATACTACAGGAGCTCGCGGAGCGGTACGGGAAGACCCCAATACAAATCTCCCTCAACTGGGTCATCTGGAGGGAGAATGTCATAACAATACCGAAAGCTTCTAAGAGGGAGCATTTAGAGGAGAATGCGGGGGCCTGCGGCTGGCGCCTCTCGCCCAAAGACTATGAACTATTGTCAAGTGTATGGAGGTAGTATAGCCTCACTTTCATAGGGATTTCTAGGAATATTGGAGGTTTTCTGCAGAATCTTAATTAGTGGGGGGCCTAGCTGTTATAGTCTGGCATGAAGCTTGATAAGAGGGATGTCAAGATTTTAAGTATTCTACAGGAGGACGGTAGGGCATCTTACTCCAGCATTGCAAAGCAGCTGAATATAAGCGAGGCGGCAGTATACGCCCGCGTCAACAAGCTAGTGAAGGAGGGAGTAATCAAAGGGTTTACCGCAATACTCGACGAGTCTAAGCTCAACCTCGGCATAGGAGCCTTCATAGGCCTGAGGGCTACACCCTCGAAATACGCCGAGGTCTTAAGCCAGCTCGCCAACTTCCCAGAAGTAACCGAGATACACGACGTTACAGGAGACTACTACGCCATACTAAAGGTCAAGACACGGTCCAAGGAAGAACTCGCAGCCCTACTGGACAAGATCGGCAGGCTCGACGGCGTCGTATCCACTGACACAAAGCTGATACTTAGAACCATTAAGGAGACCACCAAGCTACCACTCTCTAGGCTCGAGGAGACCGCCTGGCCTCCGAGACAAGCCCGTGTAAGGGCGCGGCAATAGCTGTGGAAGGCGGCTCACAAATATATATCGACACCGAGTAGTATTTCTTGGTTAAGGAGGGATGGTCAGGGAATTCACCTACCGCGGCTACACGCTACAGCAGCTACTCGAGATGCCTACAGACCAGCTCATCAACCTCCTCCCCAGCCGTCAGAGAAGAAGCCTCAAACGCGGCCTCACAGAGGCCCAGCGAAAACTCCTAATAAAAATAAGAAAATACAAGCAAAACAACATCAACAAACCCATCAGAACACATGCAAGGGACATGATCATACTCCCAGAGATGGTCGGCCTCACAATCTGGGTACACAACGGTAAAGAATTCATACCCGTAGAGATTCAGCCCGAAATGATAGGCCACAGGCTGGGCGAGTTCGCAATCACAAACAAGCGAGTACAGCACGGCAGACCCGGCGTAGGCGCAACAAAGTCGAGCATGTACGTCCCACTCAAGTAAACCCCGACAAACTCATATGTGTATTGGCCGTCGTGTAAACGAGGGATTTGCTGGTCTCTAATGGCAGAGTACTCGAGCTGAATCTCGGAGACGCTCGCGGATGGTTCGTAGCAGACTGTTTTATAATGGGCCTATGCTGGGGTGGAATTAGGATACAGAGCGACGTCACGCGAGCGGAAATAGAGCTGCTGGCTCGATGCATGACCTTAAAGTCGGCGCTAGCTGGAATACCGATAGGCGGCGCCAAGATTACTTTCAGACCTTCTCAAAAGCCTTAAGAAACTCTATTTGAATGAAATCTGACACCACCGCTGCTGTCAGTTGGCTTGGATTGCATGTAAAGGGGCGCTGCCGAATAATTAGATTTTTAAGGATATGGTACCAATCCCTACGCAGGATTTGAAGCGCACCACTATCTACATTATCGCTTTGACCACCCTCTCCTTACTCTTAAGGGTGCATAGGCTCGACATACCTGATAGACTGATTGGTGACGAGGTATACTATGTGCCCGCTGCGAGAAGCATACTTGGATGGGGTGAGGAAGGAGTCCCAATGGACCCGCGACCTGCCCACCCGCCCTTGGGCAAGATGCTGATTGCGCTTGGAATCTTTCTATTCGGTGATCAACCATTCGGCTGGCGCATTATGTCTGCCATAGCGGGAACGGCGGCCATTCCTTTATTCTATCTCACAGTCAAGCGTTTATTCAGCGGCAGAAAAGAGGTGGAGTTCGCCACTATTATAGCCTCTTTTCTATTCGCCTTCGAGGCGCTGACCTTTTACTTCTCGAGGGTTGCGCGCATAGACATATTTATGCTCGTATTCTTGCTGGCGGGAATCTACTTCCTACTCGATGAGCGGCCTCGTAGAAAGATATTTTCAGCGCCTTTTTTCGCTGCTTCATTCCTCGCAAAAGAGGCTGTACTGGTGGTGGTCGTTCCTCTGTTGCTTTACACGGGTTTAAAAGTGGTTAAGAAGAGAAGGGGTGGACAGACACTGAGATATGATTGGAAGACAGTCCTTTTATTGTTTGCAGCTACTGGAGGATCTATTGTTGCACTGTGGTATTTCCTTGAGTGGGTTATACTGGTTCCCAGGGCGTCCAATATCGTTGAGAGGATAATGTTGATGGTTTCGCGGCTGAGCATAAGTAATCCTAGAGCAGTCGGTCGAAGCGAGATCTGGCAATGGTTCTTCAACTACCCCGTGACAAAAGCAGTGGGGGTGCAGCCAGGCTCAGGTCTAAGCCCGTCCAACGTAGCTACAGGCCCACTCTTAACCCCAGGTGTATTATATGCCTACTTCGTCCAAGTTAGTTGGACGATAATCATCTTCATGCTCCCCGTAATGGTCTATTCGCTTCTTAGGTCAACGCGTGACCAGGCCGCAATGTTCCTAGTTTTCTACTGGTTTGGTGGGTTGTTTGGGTGGATAGTAGTTAACTCTGTCTTCAGGGGCCTTGTCTACCTCTTCTATTTACTGCCACTCCTCCCCCCTGTCATCATAGCTATTTCACAGTATCTTGGAGCCCGCCTACAGGAGGAGTGGGCAACGCAAAAGGTCAGGTGGACTGGGGCTGCTGGTCTATATCTATTGCTTCACCTGATAAACTTCGTAGCGCTGTACCCCGTCCCCATCTTTTAACACCTTTAACAATAATCATCTCTGCGAAGACCCTCGCAAACGAGTATTTCAGCTCCATCAATGTGAATGTCTTCAGGAGCCAGCGGAAGAGGCGGCTTCTCTTCAACGTATCTACACCTCGGTACGCCATCCACAAGTCTAGCCATCTCAGCTGTTTAGGGAAGAGGTGGTATCCTGTGAGGGCTATATCATCTAAGTTTAGGCTTCTGGCGAGGGATATTAGCTGAGATCCGAGGAAGTGTCTTTCCGGATTAGTCATCCTCGTCATAAGACCCATTATATGGAGTATCTTCGCTGAAAGAGCTCTCAGCGAGAAGTTGAGAAGGTTTGGTACTCCTACAAATACTTCGCCGCCCTCCCTGACCACGCGGACCTGCTCATAGAAGGCTAGGCTGTATTCAGGGACATGTTCTATACTGCCGAAGCTGCATGACATGTCAACACATTCAGGGCGCAGGGGCATTCTTCGAAAATCGGCCACTATGAGGTGGATGCGGTGGCTGAGCCTCTTTTCTGCAGCCTTCACAAGAGCCTTCCTAGCTATTCCGTAGGAGATGTCGACAAGTATGAGGTCGCCGCCATCTTTTATGAAGTAAAGCCCGTATTGCGTGTTGGTGGCCTCGTTATAGGCATCAAGCTTGAGGATTCTCCTCCAGTTCCCTGAGCCTAGCTGGTTGATTAGTGTGAGTACGAGTTTTCTGTAGTAGATGTCGGTTATAGAGGGGTTAGGCTGCCTTAGATGGAATGAGTGCTCTGCAACCCAGTCCCAGTATTCTGGGAGTTTCATGTCATCCAACTGATATGCAGTCCTCCAGTGAGAGTTGGAACCCGCAAAGCCATCAATAAAGAGGGGTGTGATAAATACTATACGTCTAACCGGGGAAGACCCTTGAGACGATTTAGCAGGCTCTTTTCAAGTGATTTTAGAAGAATCTGTCGAGTGGCTGTTGTCCTTCAGCTACCTTCTCTCCGTCTCCCATCTCTTGGAGGTGTTTTTTGAGTCGGTTTAGGAGTTCGAGCTGACCCTTATGGATTTTCTTGGCTGCCTCCTCCAGGCTGAACCAGGCCGCCTTGTCTACCTCGGGGAACTCTTGAGTCTTCCCCGAGCCTTTGGGCCACTCCATCGCGAATTTGTTGCTTGTGACTTTTTCGGCGTCGATGTTGCCTTCAAGGGCCCATGCTTGGATTATCTTTCCGCTGGCGAGGCGCACCTCCCCTAGGCTTATGAATTCGCCATCCACCTCGAAGCCCGTCTCCTCCTTGAACTCCCTCTTAGCGGTTTCTAACGGGTCCTCACCCTCCTCTACGAGACCCTTAGGTATGGACCATGCACCCTCATCCTTCCCCGACCAGAACGGCCCCCCAGGATGGACGAGCAACACCTCAATACGGGCGCCATTCCGCCGGTAGAGGAGTATTCCAGCACTCCGCGCCCTCACGCATCCACCCAACTGATGGTGGAGCCGGTCAGATTTTAAATCATTGCGTAGGCCAGTGTGGGTTAAGTGCCTAGCTACCGCTAATCGAGTATGTGGGTGTAAAGGATTATTTGAAGGAGTGGGGTGGATGGGTAGGGGAGGGATGCTCGAGGATGCGGTCTCTGAGAATCTACAATACTCTCAGCCGGTCTGTGGAGGCCTTTGAACCCCTAGACCCGCCCCACGTCAAGATGTACGTCTGCGGCCCCACTGTGCAGGACCTCGCCCACTTGGGCCACGCTAAGACCTATATAGTCTTCGACGTCTTGTACCGCTTTCTAACATTTCTAGGCTACCGGGTCAAGTATGTGAGGAATATAACCGATGTGGGGCATCTCAGGGAGGACACTCAGGTTGATAGGATCTTGGTGGGTGCGGAGAGGGAGAGGCTCGCGCCGATGGAGCTCGTCGACAAATACATGTTCAGCTTCTTCAGCGACATGGACAGGCTCAACATCAGGAGGCCGACGATACAGCCCCGCGCAACGATGCATATCGTAGATATGTGGGAGGCAATCAGCAAGCTGATAGAGAAGGGACACGCCTACGTCGTGGACGGGAACATCTACTTCGACGTCTCAAGTTATGAGAATTATGGGCAGCTCTCGGGGGTCAGGAGGGAGGAGCTAGTCAAGCATAGGGTCGAGCCCGCACCGGGGAAGAGAAATCCGGCGGACTTTGCGCTGTGGAAGAAGGCTGAGTCCGGCTACCTCTTGAAATGGAATAGTCCCTGGGGCGAGGGGTTCCCGGGCTGGCATATAGAGTGCAGCATAATGAGCATAAAACATCTCGGAGAACAGCTCGACATACACGGCGGCGGACAGGACCTGATCTTCCCACACCACGAGAACGAGATAGCCCAGTCGGAGTGCATCACAGGTAAGAGGCCCTTCGTGAAGTATTGGGTCCATGTGGGCTACTTGACCGTTAATGGTGAGAGGATGTCTAAGAGCCTCGGCAACTATGTCTCGATAAAAGACGCTTTGAGGAGATACACGGCCAACGACATCAGGCTCTTCATCCTCAGCGCCCATTACAGAGCCCCTCTGGACTATTCTGAGGGTGTTATGGACCAGTTCGTGGAGATCAGGAGGAGGGTGGAGGGGTGCTATGCGAGGGTTCTCGAGGCCCTAGTGGAGGGTGGTGTGGAGGGTAAGCCGAGCGGAGAGTTTGCCGGCAGGGTTGACAGCATCTTTGAGGGTTTCATGGCCAGCCTCAGCGAGGACCTCAACACCCCCCACGCCTCCGCATACCTGATGGAACTCGTCAAAACAGTGAACGCACTCCTAGACTCGACAAAGACTCCAACCAGCGGAGACTTGGAAAAGGCTAAACAAGCCCTCGCAGACGTGTTCGAGGTCCTAGGCCTTAAGCCGCCTGAGCTGAAGGGTGATGGAGAGAGGCTCTATCTCGTGGTTGATAGGATTTTGAGGCTGAGGGAGGAGTTTAGGAGGGCGGGGGAGTTCAAGGTGGCGGACATGATAAGGGAGGCGTTGAGGGAGGCTGGCATCCAAGTGGAGGATACGGCGAGCGGCCCCCGGTTCAGGGTTTTGAGATAAAGATTCTTTACGACGAGGCCCATAGGGCTTTTGAAGGTTGATGAGCGGTTGATAGCTCTCATCCTCGCAGGTGGTTTGGGGAAGCGTTTAAGACCCTTGACTGACAAGACTCCTAAACCCCTCATAGAGGTTGGTGGGAAGGTGATTGCTGAGTGGCAGCTCGAGTGGCTCATCAGGCATGGGTTTAAGCGGATAGTCTTCTGCGTGGGCTATCTTGCCGAGAAGTTTGTTGAGAAGTTCGGAGACGGCTCCAGCATGGGGGTCGAGATACACTACTCCATTGAGAAGGAGCTGCTAGGCACGGCCGGCGGGTTGAAGAATGCTGAGAGGCTTTGCAGCGGTGAGGATAGGATACTCGTGATTAACGGCGACATAATAACCAATATCAACCCAGTGATGACCATGGAGGCTCTTGGAGACGCGGTTGGCGCCATAAGCCTCGTCCCCCTGCCCTCCATTTACGGCATAGTCAAGTTCGACCCAAAGACACATCTGGTGCAAGAGTTTAGGGAGAAGCCGGTAATTCAGGACTACTGGATAAACGCTGGGGTCTACGGGTTTACTGGTGAGATCTTCGATTTTCTGCCTGAGCGCGGCTCTCTCGAGATAGACGTCCTGCCCAAGCTCTCATCTCTGGGCAGGCTGAGGGCGGTTCCATTCAGTAATGTCTTCTGGAAGAGCATAGAGACCCACAAAGATTTAGAAGAGGTTGAGAAGTTTCTGACCAGCATTGGTGGAGCCGGGGCTAAGGGTTGAATCCGCTAGCGGCTCAACGTTTTTATCTGGAGAGGGGACGAGTCTAAGTATGGCAGGAGCTGGAGAGCCGCGGCCGACCGTCATCAAGGTATTGCTGGAGAGCCTGACGGATATTGTTCTTCTGGCATCATCTCTTCCTCTCTCCCTCCTGAACTACTCGGAATCTGATAGGGCTTATTTCATTGTAACGGGGGGTGTGCTAGGGGGCTTCATAGTCTACTACGTGAAGGATGCGGCGCCACCCGGTGGACGGTACATTCATGTTGACAGAGTGTCGGGGAAGTATTCATTCGGGGACAGTGTGTCGCTTGAGCCCAACCATGTGAGCGTGCTTGTCCTCAGGGTTAAGGAGCATGGGCTCGGGCCTTTCTAGAATTTGAGGGCCATGACATATGCGTCTTCTCCATCGATATAGTAGTTTTTGGCGACCCGCGTTACTTTGAATCCGAGAGAGTAGTAGAGGTTTATTGCCTGGGTGTTGGTTACCCGCACCTCTAGGTAGACCTCGTCGCACCCGTAGACGTTTCTCAACACGTTGAGCGCCTCCAGCATAAGCGCCCTCCCAATACCTCTCCTGCGAAACTCTGGCAACACTGCAATCGAGACTATGTGCCCCAGCTTGCGAAGCCTCAGCGTATCTATCTTGGAGCCTCCCCACTCGACCCTACACATGACATAACCCGCGATTACTCCTTCCACATCCGCTACTAGGAAGCTCTCAGGATTACTCTTGAAGATGGAGTAGAAGAAGGAGTAAGAGTAGTTCTCTGGGAGGCATATCCTGTTGATGTTCATGATTGTTAGAATCTCCTCCTCCCTAACTGGCCTGATGACGACGCCTATATCGCGCGGGGCCGTCTCTGGTCTAACCAACCACTGCCATAAACCCGCATCACGGGGTGATAAAAGACTATCCCTTCCCATCCACGGCGGGTATCACCTGGGGGATGGGGTGGGGGCTGGAGGGGAGAGCCTGTATAATAGCGGCGGGGCCCATTCTAGTGGCTGGTGGGCTCCAGTTTCAGCGAGCTTGCGGAGCTTTGCAGGTCTCTCGAGGCGACGAGTAGTAGGAATGCAAAGGTTAGGCTTCTCTCTGAGTATCTGAGGAGGCTGTCGCCAGGGGACGCGAAGATAGCTACGTATCTCCTGCTTGGTCTGCCGCCAGATGTCAGGGGGAGGAGGCCGCTGAGTGTCGGCTGGTCAACCATCAGTGAGGCGCTCAACCAGAGGCCAACCTCGACCCTCGTTCAGGAGCCTCTCACGCTCCAAGACCTGTGGTCCTCGCTCAGGGCCATAGCCTCGATGGAGGGGTCTGGCTCGCGGGCTAGGAGGGTGGCTGTCCTACAGTCCATCTTCCAGAGGTGTAGTAGGGATGAGCTTGAATGGGTTTTGAGAATTCTCTCAGGCGAGATGAGGCACGGCGTTAACCACGGCTTGATGCTCGAGGCTGTCGCATTCATGACCGGGGCGGACCCAGAGTTTGTGAGGAGGGTGGACATGCTTGTGAACGATATCGGCGAGCTCGTGAGGCTGGCCGTCGCCGGTGAGCTAAGGGGCGTCGAGCTCCGTCTCTTCCAGCCGGTGAGACCGATGCTCGCGGAGATGTGCGACAGGGTCGAGGATGCTATTACAATTCACGGGGGCGTAACTAGCTTAGAGCCGAAATACGACGGCGTTAGGGTGCAGATACACTTGGAGGGCCAGAGGGTCAGGATCTATACCCGGCGCCTAACCGATATTACCGAGAGGGTTCCGGACGTTGTGGAGATTGTCCGCGGGGCTGTGTCTGCGGGCTCAGCTGTTCTTGACGGCGAGGTTGTAGCCGTAGACGAGACAGGCAGGGCCATGCCATTCCAAGAGACCATGCGGAGGGTTGGCAGGGAGAGGGATGTGCTGGAGGCAGTTAGGAGGCTGCCACTGAAGCTCTGGATATTCGACGCGCTATACATCGACGGCGAGGTCCTGATAGACAAGCCCTACGAGGAGAGGCGTAGGAGGCTTGAGTCAATCGTCAAGCAGGACATACTCGCTCCCCGCCTCGTGGTTAGAGACCCGGCCACCGCAGAAGAGTTCCTGAAACGGGTTTTGGAGCAGGGGCATGAGGGAGTCGTTGCGAAGGATCTTAGGAGCATCTACACACCGGGGAGGAGGGGGGCTAAGTGGCTTAAGCTGAAGCCAGCCGATAGGCTCGACGTGGTGATAGTCGCGGCGGAGTGGGGGCATGGCAGGAGGAAGGGGTGGCTGAGCAACTACCACCTCGCCGTCCTCGACGAGGAGACAGGCAGCTTCGCCGTCGTGGGGAAGACGTTTAAGGGTCTGACAGATGAGGAATTCCAACAAATGACTGAGCGGCTCCTCTCGATAAAGACGGGTGAGACAGAGTGGGGAGTCACGGTTAGGCCCGAGATAGTCGTCGAGGTCGCCTACAACGAGATTCAGAAGAGCCCACACTACGAGAGTGGCCTCGCCCTCAGGTTCGCCAGGATAGTCAGAATAAGGAGCGACAAAGGTCCACTAGAGGTCGACACACTCCAACGCCTCAGGACCCTGTATCAGAGGCAGTTTGAGAAGAAGGGGCGGCCCATAGACGACGTTGACCCGGCATAACTATAAGCCGCGCCGGGCAGGATGTGTGGGGTATGGATGTAGAGGAAGCGCTTGAGAGGGGGGAGATCGCCCTCTACAAGCTGGACGAGCTTCTCGGAAGCAGTGTGAAGGCGACGGAGGCTAGGAGGAGGTTTCTAGAGAAGAGGCTGGGTAAGGACCTCTCGGCACTCAAGTCAGACCTTCCCTTCGACCAGATAGTAGGGAGGAACTGCGAGAACACGATCGGCGCTGTGAGCATTCCTGTAGGCGTTGCTGGGCCCATAAAGGTCGAGGGCACATACGCTCGCGGCGAATACTATGTCCCCCTCGCCACGACCGAGGGCGCTCTGGTCGCCAGTGTGAACAGAGGTTGCGCCGCTGTGAGGGAGGCTGGGGGCGCCAGTGCAGCTGTCGTCGCCGACGCGATGACCAGAGCGCCCGTCTTCGAGACGCCCAGCGTGAAGCATAGTGTGGAGCTTGCAGGCTGGGTGAGGAGGGAGCAGGAGAGGCTCAAGGAGGCGTTCGGCGAGACAACGCGCCACGGCGAGATGCTCGACCTAAAGCCATTCGTCGTAGGAAGATACCTCTTTCTCAGGATAGAGGCTAGGACAGGCGACGCCATGGGCATGAACATGGTAACCCGGGGGGCGGAGCGCGTGGCCGAGAAAATAGTGGAGGCCAACCCTTGGGCCAGACACATAGCCCTGAGCGGGAACCTCTGCACGGATAAGAAGGCGGCGGCGGTCAACTGGATACTGGGTCGGGGGAAGACGGTAACGGCTGAGGTCACGATTCCGCGGAGGATTGTTGAAGAAAGACTCAAGACGACACCCGAGGCGATGGAGAAGGTTGCGATGACAAAGTTTTACCTGGGCTCGGCTAGGGCTGGGGTGCTCGGAGGCTTCAACGCCCATGCTGCAAACGTAATCGCAGCGATATTCCTCGCAACCGGCCAAGATCCGGCCCAAGTCGTCGAGTCAAGCTTCTGCCTCACGATGGTTGAGGCTCTCGAGGAGGGGGTCTACGTCTCAGTCACGCTTCCCAGCCTAGAGCTTGGGACGGTCGGCGGAGGGACTTGGCTGCCGGCACAGAGAGCGGCCTTGGAGTTGATGGGTGTGGCGGGGCCGGGCGACCCTGTGGGAGCCAACGCGCTGAAGATGGCGGAAATAGTGGCTGCAACCGTCTTGGCTGGTGAGGTATCACTCGTCGCTGCACTTGCAGCACACCACCTCGTCAAGGCACACATGAGGCTGGGGCGCGGCCTGGGGTCGAAGGGCTAAAAGCCTAGGGTCTCCTAATTGAAGGGTGGTGTTGAGGGAGTGAGCGTTAAGAGGTTTCCTCAACAGGGAGAGCTGGTCATAGGGACGGTCACTAGGGTGATGAGGCATGGGGTTAATGTTAGACTCGAGGAGTATGATGGGCTAGAGGCATTCGTCCCACTCTCGGAGATCTCGATGAAGTGGGTGCGAAACATCAGGGACTATCTGAGGGAGGGTCAGAGGACGGTCTTCAGGGTGGTTAGGAGCTCGCCTGAGAACCTCCAGGTCGATGTTTCGCTGAGGCGGGTTACGCTGAAGGAGAGGGCTGAGAAGATGGCTGAGTGGAACAGGGTCGTGAAGGTCTCTAAGATGCTCTCAATCCTGGCAGAGAAGACAGGTGTTGACAAGACGGTGATAGAGGAGGGGCTGGTCAAGCCCGCGGCCGAGAGGCACGTAGACCTGTATGGGCTTATGGAGGACATAGCCTCTGGGGACGAGGTGCCCCAGTGGGTGAACCTTCCAAAAGAGGTTAAGGACGCCCTAGTCGAGCTCTGTAGGAAAGAGATCAAGAAGACAGTGAGCGTCTCGAAAGTATTTGTCAGGCTCTATGCCGGGAGGAGTGGTGTTGAAGTTATCAGGAGGGCGGCCCAAGAGGCGATGAACCTTGCAGGGAGCGGCGAGAAGCTATCAATAACGGTGGTAGGCCCGCCGAGGTATCTCTTGAGGGTCGAGGCTGCAACACCTGAGCGGGTGGAAGAGCTTAAACAACAGGCGCTGAACAGGATGGCGCAGATCATGTCGGAACACGGCGGCGTAGCAGCAATTGAAGAGGAGAAGAAATGAGGCTTCGGAGATGCGCGGTCTGCTGGCGCTACACGTTACGGACAGACAAGTGCCCAGTATGCGGCGGAGACCTAGTCAATCCACACCCGCCCTCCAGAATGCTGAGCGAGAGTGAGCTGAGAGCCAGTGAGGGTGTGGAGAGAGGTTAATGTGGAGTGAGCTGGGTAGCCACCATCTTTGGGCTGGCTGCGGCGCTTAAGGGGTTGAGGAGGGAGGGCTGGGTTAGGAGGGGTGTCAGGGAGCCTGAATCCGTAGCCGACCACTCCTACAGCCTCGCACTACTCTCGATGCTCCTCGCAGCGGAGCGGGGCCTAGACCCGTTCAAAACAGCCGCGATAGCAATAGTTCACGACCTCGCAGAGGCTGTGACAGGGGACATACCCCCCAGCGAGAAGAGGTCGAACATGGACTACGTGGAAGCAGAAAAGGAAGCCATGAAGAGGATAGCTGAGAAAGTCCCATCGGGAGTCGGCGCCCTCATACTTCAGCTATACAACGAGTATGCTTTTCAGTCGAGCGAGGAGGCGAGGCTTGTCAAACAGCTGGACAAGCTGGAGATGGCGCTTCAGGCCATAGCCTATGAGAGAGAGGGGAGGGCTGCGAAGGGCTTGGCAGAGGAGTTTACCCGGTCAGCACTCCAAGAGATCAGAGACCCAGGCCTCAGGAGCCTACTCCGCGGAGAGGCGGAACTATGTTAAATACAGCTGGACCGACAGTCTCTTAGGGTTGCTAGACATTAAGCAGATCCGGCAGAGACCTGATTATTTCAAGGCCGGACTGGCGAGGAGGGGCATCGACCCCTCGATAGTGGATACTATCATTGAGAGGGATGCGGCTAGGAGGGCTTTGATAAAGCGCCTGCAGGAGCTGAGACATGAGAGGAACAGGATCGCGGCCGAGATAGGGAAGGCTAGAGGCGACGAGGCTAGGGTTGAAGAGTTGAGGGCGAGGAGCAGCCAGATCGGCGTCGAGATTGAGAGGCTGGAGAAGGAGTTGGAGGAGGTGGAGGGCTTCCTGAGAGACACTCTCTTCAACCTGCCTAACATCCCCCACGAGTCTGTACCAGATGGGACCTCTGAGGAGGATAATGTCGTGGTTAGGAGTTGGGGGGAGCCGCGCTCGGATGACTATCTGCGAGACCACGTCGACCTCCTCAACATTTTAGCCATGGCCGATCTGGAGCGTGCTGCAAAGGTGGCGGGGGCCAGATTCTACTACCTTCTCGACGATATCGTCCTCCTGAACCTAGCACTCATAAACTACGCACTCGACTTCCTAGCCGCCAAGGGCTTCAGGATCATCCAACCACCCTACATGATCAGGAGGGATATACTAGCGGGTGCAATTTCGCTGAAGGACTTTGAGGACATGATTTACAAGATTGAGGGGGAGGACCTCTACCTCATAGGCACCGCTGAGCACGCAATAGCGGGCCTACACGCCGATGAAATACTCGACGGAAGGATCCTTCCCTTGAGGTACGCTGGTGTGAGCCCGTGCTTCAGGAAGGAGGCGGGTGCCCACGGCAAGGATACTAAGGGTATATTCAGGGTTCACCAGTTTGAGAAGGTAGAGCAGTTCAGCTTCTGCAGGGAGGACCAGTCCTGGGAGGAGCATGAGTTCTTGATCAGTAATGCTGAGGAGCTCTACAGGTCGCTCGGCCTGCCCTACAGGGTTGTTAACATCTGTGTCGGGGAGCTGGGACCCATAGCGGCCAAGAAGTATGACTTGGAGGTTTGGATGCCTGCTCAGGGGAGATACCGCGAGGTTGTCTCCTGCAGCAACTGCACGGACTACCAGGCTAGGAGGCTTAGGATCAGGTATAGGGAGGCACCCCACGTCGAGGAGACTAAATATGTCCACACACTCAACAGCACGGCCATAGCCACGGAGAGGACTATTGTTGCGATATTGGAGAATTATCAGAGGAGGGATGGCTCGGTTGAGATTCCTGAGGTCCTCCAGCCCTACATGAGGGGGAGGACCGTTCTAAAGCCGAAGGCCTAGCCGCGGAGAAAAATTAGTTAAGAAGGGTTCTAATGTTGAGCTGAATGGCCAGGAAGCGGGTTGTTGTTATTAATGGTGATGGGACTGGTCCAGAGCTTGCCGAGGCTGCGCTTCGTGTCATAGATGCTCTCCGCCCTGATATTGAGGTTGTGCGGTGTGAGGCGGGGTATGAGTGGTGGCTCTCAGCCGGGAAGCCCAACCTCCCTAACCTTATACCGCCTGAGACTTGGGAGGCCATTATGAACAGTGACGCGTGTCTCAAGGCCCCGACCACGACCCCTCCAGACCCCAACGCACCTGGAAGCGTGGCAGTAAACATTAGGAGGAGGATGGATCTCTACGCCAACCTGAGACCGATTAAGACGTTCAAGGGGAGGGTTGGCCCGCTCGGGGAGGTGGACTTTCTATGCGTCAGGGAGGCGACTGAGGGCCTCTACATAGGGGCTGAGGTCATGCTTGACCAGGACACGGCGATAGCCATCAGGAAGATAACGAGGAGGGGCTCGGAGAGGATTGCGCGGGTCGCGTTCAGAGAGGCTGTCAACCGAGGATACAAGAAGGTCATCGCCATCACGAAGCGTAACATACTGAGGCTGACGGACTCGGTCTTCTGGAACAGCGTCGAGGCGGTGTCTAAAGAGTTCCCGGGAATCGAGCTCGAGGAATACTACATAGATAATATGGCTCAGCAGCTGGTCAAGAATCCCCAGAGGTTTAACCAGACTGTTCTCCTAAGCACGAACCTCTTCATGGACGTTATCTCGGAGCTCTCCTCCTCACTGATAGGGAACATAGGCCTCGTATACTCAGCGAACATTGGGGATAGATACGCGATGTTTGAGCCTGCACATGGGAGCGCTCCCAAGTATAAGGGCCTCTACAAGGTCAACCCCACAGCAACAATCCTCTCGGCTGCCTGGATGCTAGACTACCTCGGCTACCATAGATACGCTAAGAGCATCTTCGCCGCGACGGAGAAGGTGATTGAGGAGGGGAAGACTGTAACCTACGACCTTAACGGCAACGCAAGCACGCTGGAGATGGCCGACGCCATTGCGAGGGAGGCCGTGAAGATATTCGACAGCCTCTAGGCCCTCGCACCTCTGGCTGAGAGCTTGGACAGGAGCCCCTGAAGGCTACCATCCCTCTCCAGCTGCGAGACCCAGTCAACCTCCTCACCACCCCACTCACCCCGCAGCACCCGGTAGGCTAGGTCCACAGTCTCCGCAACCCCTCTCACAGTAGTATCTATCTGGAATACGCGCCCCTCACCCATCTTTCGGAGCGCATCAACATACACGACGCCCAGCAGCTCTGCCTCAACATTCTCAAGCACCTTCTCCTCCGGGTATCCTCGAAGCCTCAGCTCCTCCAAGAGCTTCAGTGGGCTCCGCCTCAAAACAATAACAGCACCAATAGGAATGCCGCGTGGCTTGAAGATAATGTGTGTGGCTATCACCGCGTCCCTGCCCGCCCTCCTAATCCTGGCGCCCGCCCTCGCAGACAGCTTTGCGGGGTGGACTTCAAGCTCGCCGGGGTCTGCCAGCTCTCTAAGCTCAAGCATAAGCGCACCTATCCTCTCCGCTAGCCCTGATGCTACGGTGGACTTGCCCACGCCGGGCGTCCCAGCCACGAGGTATGCCTTCATCAAGCCTTCCGATACCCTCCTTATCCTGACACTATCTGTGACGGGTGGGTGTGGTTGACAATCTAGTCCTGTTGGTGTTTAACGAGTCTGACTTCATCCCATCTAAGAAGTGGGGGAGGCTTATATAGAGATAGTTTGACGACACACCTATTCTGCGGTGGTCATATCCGAGGAGACGAGAAAAACCTAAACATCCTCGAGAAGACCAATAGACCCTCTACACCTCCCCCCATCTACCACAAACCACGGAATATAATCCTCCGAAAACATCTCAAGAGCCATACAAACACACAAAAACTATACACTAATTTCATACCCCAGAAATCTTAAATTTAACGCGCAATATTTCACACTAGGTCAGTACTATTTTCTCACATTATAGAATAAAACAAACTTTCCTTTTGTTAATGCTAAAAATGTAAAACTCCATATTGGAATTAAAATTAAAACTGAAGTTTTTGATAGCAAAGATTGAAAAAGTACTAAGTGAAAATTAAAAATGTAAATTAAATAAAAAGTTATGGGCAAAACAAAATAAAAGATATTTATTTTAATTTTAAACTCCTTTTGCCCTTTTCTCATTAATTATTATTTGAGGGAATTAATATATAAAAAATGTTTTCTACTCTTGATATATGACTAACTGAGTTGCAGGAGAAGTATACCAAACAAACCAGGGTTTAGTACCATATTTTCTAAATGGCTCAAGCCATTTCTCTTTTATTCCATACGCATTTGGAATACCATTAACTATTTCAACATAAAAAGGAGTTAAAAATTTCTCTTTATTGTTTAGAATGCTCTTCCATATTTTTTCAGATAAGGAAATCATTATATCACCATGAAGAGTAGGTCTGAATGGAAGAGTCTGATCGGTGACATAAACCGACTCACCAACAGATTCTGCTGCCATTTGTGATATATATTTTCTATTTTCTTCGTGAATATATTCACCATTAGATTTTTTTAATAAATTTAGCGGACCGTACCTAAACCATAATAAAGCAATTCTGTCGCTATTTGTTCCATTTTGCAAAATAAATGGCATATAAACTTCTGCCCAAAATTTATAAAGTTCATAATACGGATGTGATGGATCAGGAATTGAAGCATTACCCTCTAAATAAATTTTAATTTTTTCTGGATCGTGTATATCTCGCCACACTTTTTTATGGCTTATAGTAGTATTTCCATTTAACATATTTTCTGTATTGTAAATTGCATTTTTGATAAAATCATCTTGTTCAGTTGTAGATTGGGGTTTAATTGGCATTAAAACATTATCTTTATTTATATCTCTAAATGAATAAAATTGAAAATCTGCATGTGTTACTATATCAGCAAGTTTTACTAAAGCAACTTTTTCACTTCCCATTAAATCTATTAAATCGTTCCCAGTAATTGGTAATACAGTTTCTCCTTTTTCAAACCAATCTATTCTAGCTTTTACTCTAGGAATAATAACTTTATCTAAAACTAAGAAAGCTTTTTCTCTATCATTAGAATTAGCCAAATTTAAGGATAGATAATCTTTAATTATTCTAGCTGAATGTAAAGCTGCGGCATTAGCAAAAAATCGATATTTCTGTAATTCAGGTATATTGCTTATTAAATAAGGATAAAAGTAGTATTTTTCCAAATATTCTTGTTGTTCATTTAATTGCTGAAGGGCTGATCTTTCTGAATCCAATATAGTTGGATATTGTGTTAGCAGATTTTGAAAATTTGAAGTAAAAGCTGCTAAAGCACTTAATTCATAGGGCTGCAAATTATATTTTGTCACATTTAACGCATATTTTACTACAGCTTCCCTGATTTTTTGATCAACATTAGTATTATTAGTTTGAACTAACGCATCAAAACTTATTTTAAAAGTCTTTTCAGGATTTAGTCTATCTAAACCGAGAGTATATTCAAACAATGAATCAGCCAATTCTTTAAAAGGTTCATACTCTTCCCTTCTTAAAGGCATCTGCATTTTTACAGTTCTATCATTTTCCCTTAATCCATTAGAAGCCTTTACACCCTCTTTTGTAGTAGCATCCCATACTGCTAAATAATACACAGGTTTTGGATTGTATATGGAAATTCTACCTACATAAACATTTGGTTCTTTTCTTTCTAATTTGAAAGTAGCTTCTTGGGGATAAATAAAAGCTAAATCTGCAGTAATAACTTCACTTCTGGGGTTAAATGTTAGCTTGGCAGAAACTTCTAAATTGTTTCCTGAATATACCTTGAGAAATTCGGCTGTATCTAGTTTGGGGCCGTAGATGATTTTTGTGGTTGGTATTATTTGGGTTGTGGTGTATACTTCTTTCTGAGTGATGGTTGTGGTTGAGACGATAGTTTTTTCCTGTGTCACGGTTTCTGTTTTAGTTACGGTTCCTTCTCCTCCGCTTCTAAGGCCAAGCAAATATCCCCCTATCCCACCAGCTAGAGCAGCACCAACAGCTATGCCAGCCGACTGAGAGGCCGTTAATGCTAAAAACTTTCTTCTACTAAGCCCCTCCATCCCCCCTACATCCACGCTAGCCAAATTGTTTGAAAAAAGGATATAAAAGCCTTAGAACATGAGAGAGCAGGCAACCCCCAAAACCAGCACCAATTACGTCTCTGAAGACACTATCTCCAAAAATAAACGGAGCCCATCCCGCATAGACCCACCTAACCTATCCAACCCCCGAGGCCTTGGAAAGCCCACCCAGAAGCCCCTACACCATCCAACGCCGGGGGAAGACCAGATTTAGAGAGAGGCTTACATGGGGCGAGCTCGGAGGCAATCACACCCGACCATTTCACATTTATCAGAGCCCGCGCAGGGATTTATCTTGGCTTGCCGGCGAGACTTGTCGTCTCTTCGCCGAGGAGTCTCAGCCGTGAGAGGGGCATAGCGGCGGAGACTGCGGCAATCGTCTATGGGCTCACCACAGAGGAGCTGGAGCTTGAGAGGGACCCCGCCCTAAACCATGTCAACCCGATCCGGAGGCAGGTGGAAGCCCTGAGGCTGGTAGAAGCCCTCGCAAGAGAGTACAGCGGAAACCACTACCACCTACACATCACAGGGCTCGACATATACTTCGACAGGTTCAACTTCTGCTTCGGCCTCGCATCAAGCCGCTCCGCCGTCGTCTCAACCTACAGGCTAAAACACCCAAACGCCGAGAAGTTCTTTGAGAGGCTTAGGAAGGAGGTCGCCCACGAGGTAGGCCACATGCTCGGCCTAAAACACTGCCCCAGCCCCCGATGCGTCATGTTCTTCAGCAACAGCATCCTCGACACAGACCTAAAAGGCATGGAACCCTGCCCCAAATGCCGAGCCCTACTCAATAAATAGCCACCCAAGCAAAAAGCAGGAATAACTGGTGTGGGGAGAGTAGCATCAGGCCGCCTGGCGAATATTCCCATGCTTTGAGTGGTGTGTGGGTGCTATCGGCTGTTTATTGGGGTGTGGTTGTGGTGCTTGGCTGGCCCTGGTCCTCCGTCTTGGCTGTCTCGCCCCTCTGCTTCAGATATTCCTCTAGGTATTCTCTGGTCAGGACCTTTGCCTCTAGCAGGTTGACTATGGAGTTTGGGGAGGCTACGCCTGTCAGCCTCCCTATATTCCCCCGGATCTGCCTCCACTTGAGGTAGGTGTTCCCCGTCTTAGACCTGTATATCACGCCTAGTATATCTGCTGCCTTCACAAACCTGATATCCCTGATCTTGGCCAACTCGATCTTGCTGGCCGCCTCCACATAGATCTCGCCCTTATCCGGGTCCCTCTCCGGGAAGATTGTCGGGTCCTTCAGATACCCTCTCGGAATGAGGCTAAGGCAGGTGTTATAGATGATGAACATCCTGAAGCGCTCCAGCGCCGTCTTAACGTCAAGCTCCATGCCAGCCCCTCTCCAGCCTATATAACAGGAGCCCGCAGCCCTTAAACGTTCAGCTCATAGCCCTTTTAACACCCCCCCAGGGGGTGCCACATCGTGTATTACACTTTCACTCTACTGGAGATACTCTTTATTGTGGCTGGCCTTCTCTGAAGGGTTGGAGAGGTTGGCTAGGGCTCGGTTGGGGCAGGTGGGGGTCGAGGCGAGACCAACTCACATACGCGAAGTCATACTCGAGAACTTCATGTCCCACGAGTATTCCCGAATAAGGCTTGAGCCCGGGCTTAACGTCATCACCGGGCCCAACGGCTCGGGCAAGTCCTCAATCCTGCTCGGCCTCTCTGTAGCGCTGGGCCAGACCTATACTGAGAGGGGGCAGAGGCTGAGCGACCTTATAAGGAGGGGGAAAGAGGCCGCAAGGCTCACAGTAGTCCTAGACAATTCTCCAGTAGATGGGGAGCGGCCAGTCTCCTCCATCAAGTCGGACGAGATAACTGTCACCCGCTACATCAAGAAGAGCGGCGAATACTGGCACTATGTCAACAACAGGTTCACGCCCAAGGCCGAGCTTGAGGAGCTCTTAAGGAGGCTTGGAATCAACCCCAACAACGCCCTCATAATAATGCACCAGAACATGATAGAGAACTTCGCCTCCAGGGATAACGTCGAGAAGCTCAGGGCGATGGAGGACGCAGTAGGACTTTCACATCTCAGGGAGAGACTGCTCGAGGCCGAGAGCAGGCTAAACAGCCTCAGATCAGAGGAAGCGTCCGTCAAGCGTCTCCTCTCAGAGGCAGAAGAGGCCGTAGAGTACTGGCGGAAGGAGCTCCAGAAGCTCCAACACCTAAAGGAGCTCGAGGAGAGGAGGAAGAGCCTAGAGCTAGAGTATGCGTGGAGCCTAGTCCACCAGGTTGGGAGGAGCCTCGAGAGGAGGCGGCTGGTCCTTGAGAGGATGTTGAAGGAGAAGGCGAGGCTTGAGGAGGAGGCTGCAGCCTACGGTGCCGAGGCGGCCTCCTTAAGGGAGAGGATTCGGGAGAGCCTTTACGCCTCCGGGCGTCCAGAAGAGGTCTTGGAAGCCGTCGACCTCTTGGTGAAGGCCGCTGTTGAGGAGGGTGTGAGGCGGTATAGGGTCTCGAGCCTAGAGAGGGAGGTCTCTGAGACCCAGTCGGAGATCAACAGCCTCTTGAGGGAGTTTGAGGAGAGGAGGGCGGCAGCCTCCGAGAAGGGAGAGGAGGTCGCGACCGAGAGGGAGCCCTCAGCGGTGCTTGAGGACCTGAAGCTAACCACCCTCGAGATTGCCTCCCTCGGCAAAGTAATCCCCGACGCAGAGACCATGTATTTCCTAGCAGACTCAAGGTTCAGGGAGGTTGAGCTGAAGGCTAGACAAGTTGAGGAGAACGTGAAGAAGGCGATTGAAGAAGTTGAGAAGAGGAGGCAGATCTGGAGGGACAAGCTTAAGGAGATTATCGATGATATTAACCCGGTTTATCAGAGGCTCTTGGAGGCGGTAGGCGGGAGAGGGTATATCAGGATCAGGGGCCTCGACGACCCTGTCACTGCTAGCTTGGAGCTGATGGCCGGGTTCAGGGGGATGGAGCCGATGATAGTTGACGCACACACGCACAGCGGTGGCGAGAGGGTTGTGGCAACCATCGCATTCCTCCTAGCCCTCCAGAGCTACGTCAAGTCTCCCATAAGAGCCGTAGACGAGTTCGACGTACACCTAGACCCCCTGAACAGGGAGATGGTTACCAAAATGCTTGTCGAGATCGCCCGCTCCTACCCCTCAACCCAGTTCCTATTCATCACACCCGGGAGGCTACCAATCACAGACGGCTTCAACCTCATAATCGTCCAGAACGTGGCCGGGTCCTCCTTCGTTACCAGCTCGGTGGAGGTTGGATGAGCAAGGTAGTCAGGATCCCAAGGGAGGAACTCCTCCGGATGATCTCTATCCTCGGCGAGATCGAGTCGAGGAGGCTTGACCCCTTCAGCGTCGATGTCTCCTCACTCCTCTCGAGGCTCCGCGAGATAATTGAGAGGGAGAGGGATGTTGAGACGATTAGCCTCGACGCTGAGACGCTCTACAGGGTCTCGGTGGTGCTGGGGCTCCAGCAGAGGTGGATTAGGGAGAGGGCCTCCTCGCTCTTCATCGACGCGGGCATGATCTACTCCAAGATAGTGGGTGCGGACCCCAAGTCCCTCGTTGCAGCCCTTCTCCAGGCTTGGAGGCCGATAGTTAGGCTTGAGCAGATCTCGATAGACCTGCTATTGAGGGGGTATCAGCACTTCCTCTCAAGGCCGACCAGGGGCTCAGCCGGTCTAGAGGCTGTACAGCTCGCTGTGGGGAGTCCCAGCGCCTACGAGGCTATTGAGAGCCAGATAAGCCGCGAGCTCGGGGAGCTTTTAGCCGAGCTCTCATCGATCGGCGGCTGGGTGAGGTATTGGGACTTCGTCAACATGAGGGGGGATAGGAAGAATAGGGCATATCTTCTGAGCTACCTCATCTCGAGGGGCGAGGTTGAAGTGAGGGTTAACACTTTAAGCGGCGAGATATGGATAAAGGTGGCGGAAAAGGTTTCAGACGAGCCTAGAACTACATCCCTAGCGCTAACCATCGGCAGATGATGGAGAAGTGAGCGGTGAGGAGCTGGGTAAGCTGGAGAAGAAGATGGCGCAGGCGGTAGCCCTGATTCTCGCATCGGGGCATAGGCTTCCGGGTGTGCGGGGCTGGGAGCTGAGGAGGAGGCTCGGCAAAAACTTCCCCAAGATAATAAACTCCTTGGACTCGAGGCTGAAGCAGATAGGCTTGCGGGTTAAGATTGTCCCAGACCCCGAGGCGGGGCCAGATGACCTAGATAGGGCCCGCTTCTACATCGTCCTCTCAGACCCACTCACCCTCTCAGACGTGCAGACACTCGGCTACAGCCTAGACGAGCTCGCAATACTCTCAGCGACCCTTGCATACTTGCTCGCGAAGAATGGCAGCGCCTCAGAGAAGGAGGTCGTAGAGATGCTGGAGACGAAGTATCCGAAGTGGCGGGTGGAGGCCGCCCTAGAGAGGCTCGCTAGGAGAGGTTATCTCAACAGGACAGAGGAGGGTGTGGTGTCTATTGGGTGGAGGACACTCGTCGAAGTGGATAAACAGGAGCTGCTCAAAGCCTTCGCCTCACTCAGCACAGGGGAGACTGTAGGACAGGAGTCCGAGGAGACCGGCACAGGTGAAGAGGCGAAGCCTAGCTAAACTCTCTTAGGAGGGCTTTTTTCTCTAGTTCTATTAGCTTCTCGATTAGTTTGGGCGATATTCGAGGCTCCTCGCTGAGGAGCTGCTCCGCCTCCTTGAGACCCACTCCTCGGGCTGAGAGTACGAAGGCGGCGGCCTTCCCATACTTCTCGACCAGTGGTGCTGTTTTCTCAGCTTCCCTCCAGAATCTCCGCGACTCTGCTGTCTTTCCCCGCATAGCCTTCTCCACATCCTCGCGCCCTCCGACGCTCACAAATCCTATACGGCTTGAGCCGCAATTTGGGCAAACGGGTTTGTTGTCCATTTCACCGACCTCAACCGTCTCCACGTATTTCCTACAGTCTAGGCAGGCTAGGACCACTAGCTCGCTGTTTATTCTTCCGCGGACGGCGTTTATGATGAGTTTGTGCATCCTCTCAGGGGTGTAGGTCTCGTATTCGTACTGGTATTTGTTGATCGTTAGGGAGGCTAGGGGGCTTGGCTTTTCCAGTATACAGGCTACCACACCTATCTCCCCGCTCCTTATCTTTCCCAGAAGCGTCTTTACACCATCCCAGTCATAGTCTGTGAAGATGGTGAATCTGAGGGCCTCCAAGTAGGCCGGTGTCCCCCTAAGAGACTCCACAAGCATCTGGGCGCTCACGTCGAGGAGGCTGACGTCCTTACCCACGACGCCCATCTTCCTAGCCACGTGGACTAGCCTTCTCCTGAAGACGCCGGAGGACTCTACAGCCCTCCTGAGCAGCTCCTCGTCCAAAATTTGTGTGAGGGCCTTCTCCACGTCTGAGGCGTCTAGGTTCTTGGACTTGAGCACCACCCTGTAGGGGTCTGACTGGGCTGAGACCGGCGCCCCTATACGCTCTGCCAAATATACTGAGAGGAGGCGGGCTAGGGTTCTGTTGATTCTCAGACCTCCCGTTATGTGGAGGACGACGTACTCGCCCGTCTCCTCAACCACTGCGAGCTTGTCGGTGGGGACTGGGATACCCATCTCGATGTGCTGCTCAACCTCTCTGAGAGACCTCTCTATGAAATGCTGCGAGACACCATAAGCCGACGCTAGCGAGGCCGCCGCCTCACTTGGCCCCACACCCCTCATCCTCGCCTCCAAGTACCTCCTCCTGATGGAGCCCACCTCCATCGCAACCTCGAGAGGAACAGGAATCTCGTCGCCCACCCAGGACGGCACCGCGCCCTCACCCTCCTTCAGCCTAGCAACGTAGATCCTATTTCCGGAGAGGTTCAGTATCACCCATGCCCTCCCAGCGAGGATGAAGCGTGTTCCCACCTCACCATACTCCGCGACGAACGCCTCGTCCAAGATGCCCACAGGCTCTCCGCTCGCCTCCTCCACGACTAGGTACTGCTTCTCCTCTGGGATCATTGAGAGGTTGTCGAAGTAGTATTCGATTAGTCGTCTAGCCTTGATGGGTTTTGTAACTGTCCCGTCGATTATTCTGGCAACTCCGAGCGTCTCCATGTATTTGAGCAGCATGTCGAGGTCTGAGTCTTCGAGGCTTGCGAAGTTGTATGTCTCTCTGAGGAGTGATGCGATCTCTTCTCTTGAGAGGCGGCCGTATTCGAGGAGGAGGCCGGCTATCTGGTGCATTGCGACGTCTAGGCTGTTCTTCACAACTCTGACTGGCTCAAGCTCCCCCTCCTTGGCCTTTCTGGCTATGACAACCGCCTCGAGAGCATCATCCGAGTCCATCACTATGACGACGCCGCGGGCAGTCCCCCCAATTCTATGGCCGCTGCGCCCAATCCTCTGTATCAGCCTAGTCACCTCCCTCGGCGAGTTATACTGGATGCATAGGTCGATCCTCCCCACGTCTATGCCCATCTCGAGGCTTGAGGTGCAGATTAGCCCCTGTACCTCTCCATACTTCAGGTCTTTCTCAGCCCTTACTCTGTGGTCTCTGGAGAGCGAGCCGTGGTGGATTGAGACTGGGAGTGTCTCGTCCCATGCCTTGAACCTGTTTGCGAGGGCCTCTGCGAGGGGTCTCGTGTTGGTGAAGATGAGTGTGGAGGAGTGGTTTGATATGAGCTCTACTATGGTCCTCATCCTGGCGGCGACGTCTGGTGCAACACCTATCGCCTCACCCATCTCCACGTCAGCCCTGCTAGGCTCGGGGAATACAACATCCACCTCGAGAGCCCTCGGCATCCTCGTCTCCACAACCACAAACCTCCCCTTGGGCCCCACAAGGAAGCGCGCAACCTCCTCAGGCTCGCCCACAGTCGCCGAGAGGCCGATCAGCTGGAACGGCCTGCCCGAAATCTTCCTCAGCCTCTGGAGCGCCACTGCGAGCTGCGCCCCACGCTTATCCGTCGCGAGTTCGTGGACCTCATCCACCACTACCCATCTTAAGTTCGCAAAGCTCCTTCTAATTACGCGGCCTATCAGGAGAGACTGGAGAGCCTCGGGAGTGACTATCATTATCTGTGGAGGGCTGAGTGCTTGAATTCTCCTCTCACGCTGAGATGTATCACCATGCCTGACCGAAACGGAGATGTCGAGGCGGCGCGACCACCACTCAAGCCTGTCGAGAAGATCCCTGTTCAGGGCCCTCAGAGGCGTAATGTAGAGCGTTGAGATGGGCTTGACTGAGGGGTCGGTTAGTATCGTGCTGAGTATTGGTAGGAGGGCGGCCTCGGTCTTCCCCGTGCCGGTCGGCGATACTATTAAGACATTCTCACCCCTGAGTATGTGGGGGATAGCACGCCTCTGCGTCTCGGCCAGCCCCCCAAACCTCTCCCTAACCGCCTCAATCACCGGGCGGCAGAGAAGCCCTTCCACGTCCTCAGACAAGCCCTCCACACACTATCCGCCACGTCCAGACTCATAACCTATTCGTAATACCTAGCTTGGGAGATTGTGTTAGAGGGGTTGGCCGGGGAGGGAAGGATGCTGGGCATTGTCGGATACTCGCTGATAGGGCTGGCCCTAGCGCTGGCGGTGGCCTACCTCTTAATCTTTTTCGAGCCGCCGAGTGAGGTGTGGAGGCCCCTGCACGTTAGGCTCCTAGTCCTGGCCTCGGTCTCGGGGATGGTGGTCTTCATAGCTTGGATGGGTGTAGCGCTCCTCCAACAGAGGCGTAAACCCTCTTAGCGTGATGCTCACGTCTTAACCCTTTTGCCACAGTGGGGGCAGTAGACCGCCTCCTCTGGAACAGGCTCGCCACAGTGTATACACTTGACATAAACCACCTCCTCGCCAGCAGCGGGGGCCTCAACCTCAGCCGCTTCTGCAGGCGCTTCTTCGCGAGTTGTTACCACGGTCTCGGCCTCGCCTCCCGCCACCTTCTCACCACCTTCCGCCTCGGCTGGCGTCTCTGCTGCGGCCGCCTCCTCGGGACCCCGCTCCAAGGTAGCCTTTATCACCTCACCGCGCGGTGAGAGGGCGAGGCCCAAAACACCTGAGAGGGGGGCCATGGCGGCTAGGAGGAGGATGTAGGCCAGTGTGGGGTCTACGAGCAGGCTTCCCGCAACTGCGCCTACGAGGGCGTCAATAACCGGGTTATAAATGAGGGTAAGCCAGACTATCAGGCCCGCTAGGATACCGGCTATAGAGGCTATTGAGGCGGTTGTGAACGACCTGCAGAGTATCGCCGGGACAAGGGCCGCAACCACCAGCCCTAGAGCAGTAGCCGGGAAGGGCACGCTGATGCCAAGATACACTAACAGTGGGGCGAGGACAGCCCCACCGAAGGCCGCAATAATAGACCCAGCTACTCGAGCCTGCGACACCATGAAGGCCTACCAGCACTCCCTCTATTCAACCAGCATCCATAAATAAATTTAATACGGCCCACTATGCCACGCCTTTCAGTGTCCTACAGACCGATTCTTAAAGACTTCTCTACCATTCATCAGGACTTGCTGTTGATGGATGGAGGTTTAACAGCGTATCACCTAACCCAAGTCTGGTGAAAGTCCCTAGGGTTTTTAGAGTTCTTTGGCTAGCCTCTCCAGCTCCTCGTGGACCTCATGCCCAACCTCTTTTCCCTCGATCGCCTCATAGCACTCAGTAACCTCTCTGACATCCTCACTCTCCGCTACAGATTCGCCGGCTGGAAACAGAACATTGTTCTCCTTCGCTATGTGTTGCCTGAGGAGCTGGATATACTCCTCGCATTTGTTGAAAACGGCTTCTGGACCCGTCTTCCCCTCGCTATAAGACTTCAAGAGCCCGTCCAGCTCTCTCACTAGTTTACGCCCCAGCTCGTGCTCATAGAGCATGACTCCTATCGGCCCACCCTCTCGCGGAATCCCCCTCCTCTCGAGGCAGGGGAAGAGACACCTCTCCTCCTTCCCGTGATGACACCTATCAATGAAGGACCGGGCGAAGACGAGAAACTTGTTAACAGTCTCAACATCAACCACCCCTCTTCTCTTCATATCGCCGAGCCTCAGCTCAAGCCTTTCAAGGGCTGTGAGAATTGTCTCATGATCCGCGATGAGGGAGCCTGTCAATCCTGCCGGCGCGTGTCCGTGGGCATGATGGTGATGCATCGACTGCTGATTTTTCCCGGGCCTATTAAACTTGTTCAATCCTTGGGCGATAGAACCAGCACTATGTCGCCTACGTTTGTTCCCGTGGGGCCTGTGACTATGTGGCCTCCGACTTTTTTGAAGAATGTGTAGGAGTCGTTCCTTCCTAGGTAGTCTCGGGGGTCTAGTCCGAGGCTCTCCGCCCTCGCCACTTGCTCGGAGCAGGCGACCGCGCCTGCGGCGTCTGTGGGCCCGTCCACACCGTCAGTCCCAACCGAGGCCAACACGCATCTACTATCTCTCCTCAGCTTGGTGAGGGCGGCCAGCGCTAGCTCCTGGTTCCTACCACCAACGCCACCTCCCCTAACCCTCACAGTCGACTCCCCTCCGAGAACATAGAGGGTTCCGGGCCTCCCCCCAAGCTCCAGCGCCACAGAACCTAAGAGTAGACCCAGTGATGATGCCTCACCCTCAAAACTCCGCGAAAGTATCACGGCATCATACCCCATCTCTCTAGCCGCCTGGGCAGCAGCCTCACAGGCATCCCCCACACCGCCTATCAAGATGTTGGTGACCCGCTGGAAGACAGGGTCTCCGGGCTTAGGTGTCTCATCAATAGCACCCGTCATCCCCGCCTCAATCCTCTCCCTAACCCTCGGCGGCGCGTCTTTCCAGACATTTCTCCGGACTAGGACGTTGTAGGCGTCCCTGAAGGTCGAGGGGTCTGGGAGGGTTGGGCCCGAGCCCACCACGTCAAGCCTGTCGCCGGGGACGTCCGAGAGTATGAGGCAAAGCACCCTTGCGAGCATCATCGCCTTGGCAAGCTGCCCGCCCTTGATAGACGATATGTGCTTCCTCACGATGTTCAATTCCTCAATCGTGGCCCCAGCATTCATGAGACGCCTAGAGACCTCGGCCTCATCCTCTAGTGTGAGTCCGGCTGCGGGTGCGGGGAGGAGGGCTGACGACCCTCCCGAGAGCAGGAGGATTATCAGCGTGTCGCGGGATGCTTTGCGCAGCTCTTCGAGGAGCCGGGCCGTGGCCCTTAGCCCCGACTCGTCCGGTATAGGATGTGAGGCTAGGTGAACCTCCGCATCGTCCTCGATGATCGATGTGTCAGACCCGGCCGGAGCTATCACGATACATTTTCCAACAGGCCTGTCCAAGACGTCAAGCATTCCCCGCGCCATAAGTGGGGCAGCCTTACCCACAGAGACCACCCACACCTCCCTAAACCCGTCTAGGCGTAGAGACTCTCCACCAACAATCAGCTCATCTCCCCTCACCCTCACCTTTCGCCGGATCAGCCTCCTAGGCTCGACTGCAGCTAGGGCAGACTCTATCACTCTGAGCAGGTCAGCGAGAGCTTTCTCCCTACCCCTGAATAGGTCCTCCAGCTCAGCCAAGTTCTTGACGATAGAATGCCCTGCCGCCAACCCACGATACCGGCGGTAGAGGTGGCTTATAGGCTGGGCCTATCTCAGTATCTCGAGAAGCTGGATTGGCCGCTCTATGATGAAGTGTGGCTTGGATGATAGTAGTTTCTCAAGGCTGTGGACGCCCCCCATGACGGATATGGCCATCATACCTATGGAGCGGGCGGCTAGGACGTCGACGACAGAGTCTCCGACATGCATCCCCATGCTCAGCGGGGTGTTGGTAGCATATGCGGCCTTCACCAGCATCTCGGGGCTCGGCTTCATCTCCTCCACATCACTCCTACTCACCACGCAGTCGAAGTACTCCCTTATGCCGGCTGTGTCCAGCGAGAGTATGGCAGCATCCCTACAATTGTTGGTTGCTATGCTCATCGACACGCCCATCCTTCTAAGCTCCTCCAACAGCTCGACAACCCCCTCCCTGACAGCCGCGTTCTCAGCAGCCTCCATCTCCCGCCTAACATATATCGAGTTGGCAACCTCGCGGAGATGCCTATACCTCGAGCGGTCACCATTAGCGACCTTCTCGATTATCTGCGGGATGGAAAGCTCATCTATAGCCTCGACATCCACCGGGAAAGTCTTTACAAGCCAGTCTAGAAACTCCATCCTAGCCTCCCTTATCCAAGGCTCAGGAAACCTTATCAGGGTCCCATCGAGGTCGAAGATTACTCCAAGCCGAGGCATTCCTTAGTAGAGTCCGGGAGAACCCGCGTTATAATTGTAACCCTACTGCGCCTTCGGTGTAAAGTATAGCTTCCTACCCACCCTATGCTTCGCGACCAATCCAAGAGCCACGAGCTGGTTCAAGTATACACTCTCTAAGGGCCTAGATCGGCCGGTCTCTATCGAGACGTCGAGGGCGGTGACTTTGCCCTTATTTCTCACGACTTGGTAAGTCTTTGCGAGGTGTGGTGCCAGCTGTATCTGTGTAACTCCGCCCTGCGGCTGGACAGATGTGGTTTGGGACACCTGATACATCGGCCGCGCCTTGAAGTACTCGTCTAGGATCTTGTCCAGCCTCTCTGCAAAGGCGTCAATAACCTTGACCATCTCTATGGAGAGGCTCTCAGAGTTTCGGCCCCGCCCAGCCCACTCGGCCAAAACACTCCGCTGCTCCTCAGACGGGCTAGCTAGGACATACATGTAGAGCGGGACATCCCTGCAGCTCTGGAGCGTAAAGCTTGATCCACAGCCCCTACAAGTCATTAGAGCCGTTGACCCGTCCAGCCTCTCCCCGCAGGAGGGGCAGGCAGGCATAGCTCCCGCGAAGAACTGTATCGTTGTCTCTGCACCACAGGAGGGGCATTTTTCCCTCATCTCTATAGAGGGTGAGCCACAGTTCGGGCAGACCTTGACAACCTCCAAGAGCATCCTTCTAAAGACCCCCATCGATGTTAGGGCTTCAAGCATCCTGACAGTCTCCTCCCCGCTAGTCCTGAATAACGCGTCAGCCTGAGGATAGACAATCCTGCTGCCACCATTTCTATTGTTGATACTCGGCCTCAGAACTGTTACACCTAGGTAGTTGAGAACACGCCTAATGAAGCCTGCTAGAAGGGCGGGGTCAACGCCTGCTAGAAGACTGGCCTCCTGCCTTTTCACATCAAGCCCCAACGCATACACCTCTTCTGTTAATCGCCATTCTGCCGGCTGACTCCAAGGGATATTTAGCTTACTGTTTACTGATTATCCTTTTCACAAACAATTAGCCTGATGATTCAGCGAGCCGGAAAAACTACCGGCCCTCACCGCCAGCCCTAGCCAAAGCAAGAATCAACAGCATCATTCCTACCGGATAGGCCAAGAACATGAGGACTGTTCTCATGGGGCCTAACAGCTCCCACGCATACCCGCCAACCAGTATGAGGGCGATTGTGGCAGCCGAGGTGATGGACTGTTGTAGGCCCCAGATGGCGCCCCGGTGTATGCTTGCAAGACCGGAAGAGAGGCGAGAGTCAAGAGCAGGTATGATAAATATGGCCAGCCCCGAGTCCAGCAACATGACGAGGAGGAGCTGGAGAAAAGTTGAAGCAGAGATAAGAATGAGTAGGGCGGGGATCTTTATCAGAAGCTCGAGTAGGCTGAGTCGAAGCCACCATCTCTGAGACTCAACTAGCCTACCACCTATTGGCGCAAGTATGGAGTAGATGGCCGCCTCTATGGCGAATATGAATGAGAGCTGGGCCTCGCCCAGCGTGGCGATCTCCCTGGCCCACAATGGAATTATGACCGAACTCATCATGGATGCGAGCCCGAGGTAAAGCCCACGCGACAGGATCAGCAGGGATATGAATCTGCGCCTCAACTGTCCATAGGCCTCTCTCACATATGCCATAACTGGGCGATCCACACGCTGCCTCCTAGGCTCTCTGAGCCAGACCCTGATTAGCGCAGTCAAGATCGATGCTACACCCACCGCTATGAGGCTGACACCGTATCCAAACACTTCAATCATGTGGCCGACTATGAGGTACCCTAGGACTGCGCTTAGGTTGATAACTGCAAAGTAGACTCCATACGCCCTACCATACCTCGACTCATCAACCACATCCGCTATGTATGCGAAGACTGCCGGAGCCGTGAAGGCCACAGGCAGCATCGAGAAGGTTAGGGGAATTACTGCATCACTCCAAGACTTGGCACCCGACAACGCAATGTATGAGAATCCGATGACGATAGGCCCTACTACCAGGGGCAGCCGCCTACCCACAAAATCACCAACCACCCCGCCAACCACGAGAAACAACGTATACGCAACCCGCGAGACCGCCAAGACAAGGGCAACCTCACCAACACTCCCACCAATCTCGCGGAGAAAATAGGCCATGAACGGGCTAAACCCAAGCCCAAACATGTTAATTAAGAAAAGTGAGAGTAAGAGGATCCAAAAGTCCCGCGGAAGCCCACCAGTCAACCTGATTGACAGCAACGCAGACTAACCGCCTAACACAACGCACACCAATAAAAGTATTCAACGGCCAACCGGCTCCAAATAAGTTTAAATATAAGAAAAAACCACGCCCAGAAAGCCTAAACCACCCCTAAACCCAGACTCCAACTTTTCCTAATTCCCAAACAAAAAACTAAATCATTGTTTTAAAGGAAAAAGCTTATAAACGATACACCGACAGCTACACATAGGTGATTAAGTGATGCAGGGCCCACCAATTGGAAAAGATCCATTCTAAGTTGACTTAGACTCCACCCCCACTGGTCCTATTCCTTTACTTGTTAGTATTGATGATAGATTTATGAAGGGTTTTAACCAACCATAACCATCCTTAAACAGCTCTTTAGTTAATGTAAATGACGTAGAGTCTTCTATTATGAACGACTCACCTCTTACGCCATATTCTGTGAATATGTTTGAGAGATGTCTGATGGCTGATGAAAATTGCTGATCAATAAGCAAGTATGTGAGCAGCGTGTTGTCCTCTAAGACTTGATAAAATTTACAGAAAGGTGATGAAGCAACTGCTTTTGAGAAATCACAAAGCTTGGAAGTAGGGAGCGCGTCTATCTTGACCCATATTCTAGAAAGATTAGGAGCATCATTTCCGCTTGGGAACCGATTTAATACGTAGCCTGCGATTAGACCTTTCCTGACTATATGTTCTTGGAAGTGGTATCTTAGTAGTCTTGGGTCGCGGTCGATACTCGGCGATATCTTTGTAAGCGGTCTAAATGCGTCACCCAGCAACTCCGTGATTATTGCTAGATCCGTCGAATCCAGAAGGTAGTTGGCCGCTTCTTCACTAGATGCCTTTTGCATCGAGACTACTCCTTCGTATGCTGGTTCACCTTCCTCACCTATTTTCCAAGTGCCTTTTTCGAAGTCGAAGAGGCGGTATGATACGTGTGGGTATCCGACTTCTTTGATCTCGCTCATCTCGAAGCTCTCTACTACCCCCTCATCTTGAAGGTTGTTGAAGAGTTCGCCGAACACACTGGCCCATTTTGATGGAGGGTTGATTAGGACTAGGTAGTCGTTGCTGAATGCTATTTTGCCGTAGTATGAGAGGTATGAGTTTCTGCCCAGCTCGTCTAGGATGTGTCGCGCTATCTTCAATCCGTTCTTGGTGAATGATAGTCTTGCGCAGAGTCTTGTGAGACCCATTCTGTAGAAATTGGGAACCATCTGGATTTCGAATCCGAGGTTCTTTAGCTGCTTCTTCACTTTATACCGGACAGTTTCCCTTGGTATTCCTGTCAGCATGGAGATGAGTGAGAGGTTTCGTGGGCCGTATCTTTTAAGGGCGTCGAGGAGTTCGATGAACTCGTCGTTGCGATTTACACTTTTTGACGCAGTGGCCAATCCTGAGTTTTTGTTAGTCAAACAACATCTGTTAAATTTAGGGGGGTAACATCTATATAAAGTTTTCCACAAAATTAAGTCTTGACGGACTTAAAGACAAACTGATTGACAAAATTTATAAGCATGTACATGTGTGTTAATCACGTGGTCGCAACCCCCGCCGCAGCGAGGCCACGAGACCTAAGCCACGAGTACTACCCAGGGAATCTCTCCACCGACAAGACATTTCGCGTCCCAACTTCTCTACCTTCTCTGTGCGTCAGGAAGGGTAGAAGCGTCGCCGAGGTGACAGCCATAGCGCCCGACCTGGCGGGCCTTATCGTCCTCCTCTCAAGCATCGCTTCGAAGAAAACTGTCGACGTTTTGGGAGGCTCCCTGGTTAAGATTTCCGATGGAGGGCTGCTCGTCTCCCTTTTCGTGGACTATACTGACTCCGGGTTGAGCCCTGAGGGGATAGAGTATAGTCTCGGCGGTCTCGGCGTGGTTGAGAGCGTCTCGGTGAATGGGGCGCTAGTCAAGGGCGTCGCTGTAAATAGCCACATGTTCCCCATCATGATGGGCGATAAGAGGGCCGTCGTATTTACGGTCGACTACTTCTGCGACATGATGGAGCACCTGAGGGAGAAGCTAGGCGACGCGGCTAACGCGCTATTATACGACATGGGGCGTAGATATGGTGAGAGTTTTGCGAAAAACCTCAGGGCTGAGACGTCACTGACGGGTGATGAGCTGGTCAGATTATCCCTGGCTGAGGTTCAGGCTGCCGGCTGGTGCGTGTTGGAGAACTACCAAGCCGATTCTAGCAAGATGGTTTGGAGGATCGGTGTTAAGGAGCTTTTCGAGTGCTCAAAGCGGCGTCCCGGCGTGAGTGTTAACAGGAGCCACTTCTTCAGAGGCTTCCTTTCCGGCCTGTTTGAGGAGGCGTTCGGGTTGACGAACGTCTCATGCGTTGAGACGCTCTGCCAAGCAAACATGGCTGACGTATGTGACTTCGCCGTCTGGGTCTGATGTGGCCTCGTCCTAGGGGAGCCGTCTTCAGGGTTCTCTAGTATCATATGGGCTTCCCCTGCCTCTTTCTCACGGTGTCTAGCGCCCATGGGAAAACCTCTTCCTCCTCAGCCCTAAAATGCCTTTCTAGAACGGTTCTAAGCCTATCCCTCTTCTCAGCCAGTCCTTCGGGTGAAGACAGGGCTGCAGACCGCATCTCTGAGATTAGCTGGTGTATCTCCTTGTGTTCTTGGAAGACTTTTATCGCGCGCTCGGCGCCCTCTCTCCCATAAGCGTCCAAGAGCACCTTGAGGACTGTCGCCTCCTCGTCTATTATGTGCTGGTCTAGGTATGGTTTGAAGTTGTTGAGTTCTTCTGCTACCTCCGCGTATCTTTCCTCCTGTAGGAGGGTGTTGAGCCTGTTGAGCAGAGACTTAACCTGTCTATGCTCCTCTACGAGCATATTTAGGAGTTCTCCAAGCTCCAGCTTCCTAGGCCTCACAGACAACCACACCAGCCTTGAGAATATTAGATTATCCAATCACAGTCCCCTATACTGTGATTATATATTTCTCAACTGCTCCGCGGTTTCGAGTAGCTGCCTAAGAGTGGGGGGCTGGGGATAAATACGTTGCAGGCAAGAGTTTTGGCGCTTCTATTTTCTGCAAGGCTACTTAGAAATACTGGGGATATAGTGTTGTTTGGGTCTTGTCGCTGGGCTTGGGCGCTGTTAAGAAGGTTGTGGAGGAGGCTACTCCAATTCTCTCTGCCGAGAGCGCAGTCCTCGAGATTGAGGCCAAGAGCGCGGTTGTTGTTGGCGATACTCACGGCGACTTGGAGACGACTGAGCGAGTCCTAGAGAGGGTGGGGAGTGGCGTCATAATTTTTCTCGGCGACTACGTGGACCGGGGCCCCTACCAGTTGGAGAATATTGTCAGATTGCTCGAAGCTAAGCGGGACGAGCCCAAGAGAATATACCTTCTGAGGGGGAACCACGAGACTAGGGAGATGAATATGTACTATGGGTTCTATGAGGTGGTGTCGAGGAGGCTTGGCCCCGGGGCCTACGGCCTCTTCGCTAACCTCTACTCTACTTTGCCTATAGGCGGCGTTTTCAACCGGTCCTCGATACTGGTGCATGGAGGGGTTCCGGAGGGTGCCAGCTCTATACGGGATGTCGCTTCGCGGGGGAAGCAGGGTGAGGATTTGGAGGATGAGGTTGTGTTCCAGGTTCTTTGGAACGATCCGAGAGAGGGTGTGGACGGGTTTGGGCCCAGCCCGCGTGGAGGAGGTGCGAGGGTTTTTGGGCGTAGGGTGCTTGAGAGGTTTTTGGAGGCGAGCGGGTGTGAGAGGCTGTTTAGGGCCCACGAGCCTGTTCCCGCAGGCTATGAGGCCCTCTTCGGAGGAAAGCTCTACACGGTATTCTCCTGCAGGTTCTACGGCATCAGGCCCGCGGTCGCGGAGATAGGTGCGGGGGGCGTCAGCTTCCGCTACGTGGATGACCTGTAGGTCTGGTAGAGTGCGAGCGCCGCGAATATCACCCCGACCTGTATGGAGGGGTGAAGGCCCGACAAATCGGTTCCACCCGTAATTGCGACGGCCAGCCTAGACCTCAACGCCTCCAACCCCTCACCCCTCCCAATCAACTCCTTCGCAGCCTCCACCGCCCCCATAATCACCGACACGTATTTCTCATACAGGCTCTTGGATGGCAGGATTGGCCCGAAATGAGGGGTGAGCAGGAGGCGGGGCTCTAGGTCGAAGATCTTCTTGAGGCTCTGAAGTGCTTGGTCTAGGTCGTATCTCGGCGGGACTATGTTGGGGATGTAGTAGTCGCCGAACGAGTATTTGGATGGGACGGCGTCTCCGGTCACTATGTAGCCCAGCTCCACTATCTGGATGGATAATTGGTGTGGGGCGTGGCCTGGCGTGTAGATTGAGCGGAGAGTGAGTCCACCCAAGTCTATTTCCTCACCATCATCCATGACTCGCGCCCTGTTTTCATCGACAGGTTTCATACCGCCCATAGCGGCCAGTGCGTAGGCAGGGTAGATCGCCTTGACACTCTCCAGCAGCCTCGCGGGGTTGATGATGTGAGGGAGCGCCCGCTCGTGGGCGTAGACCTCGGCCCCCTTGTAGATGTTTGCTAAGTCTCCCGTCGCCCCGCAGTGGTCTAGGTGGGCGTGTGTAGGGATTATGTATCTGAGCTTATCCGCGGCGTTGGCTTTCGCTATTGCTTCTGCCATACGTCTCGTGGATGAGCCATAACCAGTGTCCACGACCGCCGCGTACCTCTCCCCCTTCACAATGTATGCTGCAACAGTGTTCCTGTATCCGAGGCCGCCAGTGTCCACCATGTATACGCCCCTCGAAATCGCCGCCACGGTCATCCAAGCTATAGAGGGGGTGAGCCACGTAGAATACCTTTTTTAGAACTCTCTCCAGTGGTATTTTGTGCCTCTGATAGGTGTTATCGGGTGTGGAAGGGTTGGAGTTTCAGCGGCGATACATATTGCTTTGAAGGGTTTGGGAGATCTTGTCCTAGTGGATATTGTGCAGGGGCTGCCGCAGGGTGAGGCGCTGGACCTCTCTCACATGGCCTCGATACTTGGGATAGACGTGGAGATAACTGGGTCGAATGACTATAAGGATATCGCGGGAGCGGATTTGGTGGTTATTACGGCTGGAGTAGTTCGGAAGGCCGACATGACGAGGATGGACCTCCTCCAGAAGAACACTGCCATAGTCGCGGACGTCTCAGAGAAGGTTAGGGAATATGCGCCAAACTCCAAGGTCATAGTAGTAACAAATCCCCTCGACGTAATGACCTATGTTGCCTTGAGGAAGACCGGGTTTGGGAGGGAGAGGGTTATAGGGTTTAGCGGCCTGCTGGACTTTGGCAGGTTCAGATACTTGGTTGCCAAGGAGCTGGGGGTCTCGCGCTCATCTATCGTCGGCCCCATAATAGGAGAGCACGGCGACAATATGGTCCTCCTACCGCGCCTAACTCATGTACTCGGTAAGCCGCTCACCTCACTCCTGTCGCGGGAGAAGATCGGTGAACTGGTCGAGAGGACTAGGAAGGCTGGTGCCGAGGTGATATCCCTTAAGGGGTGGTCGGCAAGCCATGCCCCGGGGGCTGGCGTGATGCTTATGGCCGAGGCTATCCTAAAGGATACTGACGCAGTCATTCCCTCCAGCGTCTACCTGAGGGGCGAGTATGGCGTGGATGGTGTATGCAGCGTGGTGCCGGCTGTTTTGGGGCTCAGCGGTGTTAAGCGAATAATCGAGCTCGATCTTGATGATTCTGAGCGGCGCGAGTTTCTGAAGAGTGTCGAGGTTGTGAGGCAGGCTCAGGAGGCTGCGGATAAGCTGCTCCATTAGCCCTTATCGGGACGAGAATCAGCCTGTCGCCTAGCAGCCCTATCTTTATGCTGTCCCCTATACCTATGCCTAGCCTCTCGGCCAGACGTGAGGGGATAGTGACCCTTCTGCCTGAGATTACCTTCTGGACCACTTCGCTCTCCGGCGCCTCTTCTACGTGTGCTGGCTCCTTGGCTGCGCGCTCCGCCGCGCTTAGCTGTTCGGGGTTGGCTGCTGTTGAGGGTGGCTGGTTGGTGGTTGGGTTTGTGGGCAGTGGCGAAGGTGGAGGGGGCGTGGGAGCTGTTTGGCCCCCAACCGCTGCGGCCTTACCCCTCCTCCTCATCAACATCCAGGCTGCGACGCCGCCACCTAGGGCGACCAGCCCGACACCCTGTCCAACAGCGACGTTTTTGAAGAAGCCGCTCTCCCCGGTGGCCTGGGCCAGCATCGCCTCGAGAACCTCGCGCTGCCTCTCAAGCTCCTTCAAGGACCCCTCCAACTGGCCCAAAGTCTTGACAGAATCCTCGTATGATGCTCTCAAGGACTCGTGCCTAGACTGTAGCTCGCTGTAGAGGCTTCTGGTCGATGATAGGTCTCTTGAGACCGCGTCATAGTCCTTTCTTAACTCCTCATAGCTCTTCTGGAGGATTGCGTAGTTGTCCATCAGGGTCTTGTATCGCTCCTGTAGCGCGGAGTTGTCCACCAGCAGCTGGCTATACCTGCTGGTGAGGTCTGACAGCTGTTTCTCCAACTCGCTCTTAAGGGTTTGAAGCTCGGCCAGCCTCTTCTCCAAATCCTCCTTGACTTGGGTCAGCTCATCGATCTTCGCCTTCAGGGCTTCTTCCCTCGCGGCAGCCTCCTCAAGTTCAGCCTTCAGGGCCGCTACCTCGGACCTCAGCCTCGAGATTTCTTGGTTCGCGTCTGCGAGCCTAGCGGATAGCCGCTCATAGGATATCTGCCTCACGGTGCTCATGTAGAATGTGTTCGTTATCTCTACGGGGGTGCTGTCTGTGAAATAGTTGAAGATTACCCTCGCCTCGAGCCAAGGATCTGCAGCAACTTGTGTTGGTATGCAGAGGCCTATGTTCTTGAATAATACTACACTGGGGGCCGACACGTCCACATCGTTTATCAATACTTGATTGTAGAGGGTTTGGCTCTGACTGTCGTAGAAGTAGATTATCTTGAGGGTGAGGTTGAGACTGTCTAGTGCCGAGAGGGCTGTAACCTCTATCTGGACGTTGAAGCAGGAGCCTACCTCGACTTCGGGAGGGTATGTGAGCCTGACCTTTATCCTAGCATCCTCGACCGTGATGTTGTAGGCCTGCGCATAGGCTGCGGGTAGGGCCATCGCAACAGCTAGCAGCACCACTCCTAAAGCCCCGATGAGGGAGACTCTACTGGCACTTGGCACGATTCTACTGGAGCGCGTATCATATTTAAGCCAATAGCCGAGTATCCGCTACATACCATTCAAATTCCGCAAAGGCGGGCCCCTATGGTCCGGCCCGTACCCCCTTAAGCTCCCTCAGCAGTATGTGCACGGCCTCGAGAGCGGCCTTCTCCTGCGCCTCCTTGGTCTGAGCCCCTATGTGCGGTGTGGGGATTAGGTTTGGGAGGCTCAGAAGCTCTAAGTCCCGCGGCGGCTCCTCGGCGAAGACGTCTAGGGCGGCCCCCGCAATCCACCCCTCCTTCAAGGCGCGCTTCAAGGCCTCTTGGTCAACGATCTGCCCTCTGGCAGTGTTGATTAGATACGCGGTCTTCTTCATCATCCTGAGCTCCCTCTCACCTATCATATCTCTCGTCCCCTCCGTGAGCGGCGCGTGTATTGTGATATAGTCTGACTCTGACAGCAGCTTCTCAAGATCTACTTGCTCAGCCTTGTATTGTGCGAGGGTCTCTGGCTCAAACTTTACCACGTCATAGACTAGTATTCTCATCCCCATGGCGTGGGCTATCCGCGCCACTACTCGCCCTATCCTGCCCAGCCCGATGATGCCTAGTGTCTTGCCAGCGAGCTCTTGGCCCATGAGACCCTGCTTCAACCACTCGCCTCTGGAGAGTGCTGATGCAGCCCTCACTATTCCGCGGGAGAGGCTTATCATGAGGCCTATGACCAGCTCTCCGACAGACTCGGCAACAGCGTCAGGAGTGTTGAAGACCTTGACGCCCAGCCCCGCGAACTCCTCCACTGCTATGTTATCGACGCCCGCGCCCGCCCTGACTATGACCTTGAGCCGCCCCCGACCCTTGACCGGCCTAACCCGGAGATTCCCCCTGACTACTAGGCCGTCGTACCCTGTGTACAGCTCGTCGAGCTCCTCCTGCGAAGCCTTAGGCCTGTAATCAACCTCAACCCCAGCCCCGCGTAGAGCGTCTAAAAGCCTCTCGCTGAAGGGGCATGCGACGAGTACCCTCTCCACACCACTCTCCGACCACTATCGAGCCGAGATGCTCCTACTTTTATTATTAACCTGGGCTTGATGATGGTTTATTAATGGATTCGTTGCAGGAGTGGGGAAGTGGAGCTGCGTAGAAGCTGGCGCGACATCCTGATGCTTCCAGGCCCGACCGATATTCCTGAGGAGTCCTACAGGGCCATGGGTGGGCGGCTGATAAACCACAGGGGAGAGGAGTTTAAGGAGTTTCACGCCCAGCTCATAGAGAAGCTCAAGAAGGTGGTTGGGACGAGACAGGATGTCTTCCTACTCACCTGCTCCGCAACCGGCGGAGTAGAGGCAGCTGTCTCCAACACAATAGAGAGCGGCGACAAGGTCTTAGCCTTTGTGGGCGGCCAGTTCGGCGAGCGGATGGCCGCGGCGGCGAGATACTACTCGGCGAATACAACCATTATAGAGGTTCCATGGAACAGGGCGCCGACGGTGGAGGACGTGAAGAGGGGGCTTGAGGAGAATAGCGACGTCGATGTGGTCCTGCTGGTCCATAACGAGACCTCCACAGGGGCCTTGGCCCCCAACATTGAAGAGATTGCGGGCGCCTGCAGGCGTGCCGGGGCGTTGCTCGTAGTGGATGCTGTCACCTCTCTGGGAGGGGTGCCGTTCAGCTTTGACGGCGCGGGCATAGATGTTCTGGTTGCTGGGACTCAGAAGTGTCTTGCCGGGCCGCCTGGCCTCGCCATCGTCGCCGTCTCCCAGAGGGCTTGGGAGAAGATTGAGTCGCTCAAGAGGAGGCCCGCCTACTTCGACCTAGTCCTTCACAGAGAGTTTATGTCCCGCCGAGAGACGCCCTACACCCCCGCCATAACGCTCTTCTACGGCCTCGACGCCTCACTGGACAAGATTTTTGAGACCGGCCTAGACGAGTGGATTGATAGGCATAGGAGGGGGGCAGAGGCCTTTTACAGATCGCTAGGCGAGCTGGGGCTCGAGATATACCCCCAGCCACAGTTCAGGTCTCCAACACTCATAGCCATCCAACTACCCCAACACATCCGCGACACCGATGTCGCAAAAATCATGGCCGAGAAGTATGGGGTTCACGTGGGCGTCGGCGTCTCCAAGGAGAAGGGCAGGATGATCAGGATCGGGAGCATGGGGCAAGTGACTCCTGAGAGGGTTAAGGCCACGCTCAAGGCGCTGTGCGGCGCGCTTAACGAGTATGGGATGGGCCTCGACTACAGCTATGTTGAGGGTATAGTTGAGGAGAGCTTCTCGAGATAGCCTATCTCTTAGGGGTTCTCAGAGCCTCTTCTACTAGGTTTGCAACCTCGCCCGGCGTCTCGGCAACCCTCGCACCCGCCTCCCTCAGCCTCTTCATCTTGGTCAAGGCATCACCCATGCCCAGCGAGATTATCGCCCCTGCGTGCCCCATCCTCTTACCCGGCGGAGCAGTCCTACCAGCGACATATGCCACCAGCGGCTTAGGATAATTCTCCCTCACTATGTATTCTGCAACCCTCTCCTCGGCGTCCCCACCTATCTCGCCAACCAAGACCACGCACTTGGTCTGGGGGTCCCTGCCCATCAAGTCGAGTATCTCTATGAAGCCTGTCCCCACGACTGCGTCTCCACCTATCCCAACGCACGTGCTCTGGCCTATCCCCCTCTCAGTGAGGTTCTGGGCTATCTCGTAGGTTAGGGTCCCACTCCTCGATACTATCCCGACTGGGCCGCGCGTGAAGACGCTCCCGGGCATTATTCCCAGCTTACACTCCCCCGGTGTGATTACTCCCGGCGTGTTGGGCCCAATTATCGTAACACCCCTCAGAGAGGCGTATCTGACAAGCTGCATTGTCCAGTGGGTCGGTATCCCCTCCGTAATCAGTACGATCAGACGTATCCCAGCCTCTATGGCCTCATAGCACGCATCTACAGCAGCCGCCGCTGGGACAAAAATGATGGACGCGTCTATCTCCGGATGAGCCCTAACAGCATCTTCCACCGAGTCATAGACCGGGACACCATGCACCTCAGACCCGCCTCTACCGGGCGTAACACCGGCAACAACTCTCGTCCCGTACTTCAGCATCTCGGCCGTGTGGAAGCTCCCCTGCCTCCCAGTTATCCCCTGAACCAAGACCCGCGTATTGCGGTCGACGAGTATCGCCAACCCGCTATACCTCGCAAACAATCCTGTTATTAAATTGAGGCTCGTTTCAAGACGGGGCCGGCCTCACAGCTCCGCGAACAGTCAAGTACGTGAAGATTATTGAGAAGATTAGGCAGAGGCCCGCGGCTATGAGGAGTATCTCTAAGGAGGCTTGGGGCTTCACGGCTAGGAGGACTGGGAAGAGGAACGCCGCGGCGGCGTAGGCGTCAGACCAGCCCTGGGAGAGTAGGGATGCGGCGAGGACTATGAGTAGGGACTGGTATGTGAGAACGGCCGCCCATCCAATTGTCATGTCTCGCGACCTAGAGAGGAGCAGTGCTGCGAGGGACTGGTGAAGCATTCCTACTGATAGTGTGAAGATGGTTAGCGATGCTGCAAGGCTATCAAACGGTGTGGAGGCGGGTAGATGGTGTAGGAGCCTGTAGGGCGCCAGCGGCAGGGCTGATGTCAGTGCGAAGAACCCCAAGTATGAAGGGGTGAGGGATAAGGCGGAGCCCGGCGGCCCCAGCAGCCAGACCAGCCTCCAACCTCCCCTGAGCAGCCCCAACATCCATGGAAGATAAGCCATCGCCAGAAACTGGTACATCAGGAGGAATAGGGGCTCGACAAGGTCTAGGCCCAGCAGCCCCGCATATCTGAGTAGGAGCGGTGCCAGCGGGGCGATTAGGGGCACAGATATTCTGAGTGGTGAGGCGAGGAGAAGTCTAAGCTCTAATAATAGATGCCGGCTCACCTACCTCCAGCCCCCCTCCGGAGATAGTTGAGGAGGGCAACGTGATACTCAACCCTCCTCACATCAACTAGCTTCACGCCCAGCCCTAGTGAAAGCAGGAGGTCTAGTACCAGGGGCAGGTCGGATTCAAACTCTCGCAGCCACACCTTTATCGAGCCGTCCCTAGCGACGGAGAACCTCTTAACCTGAGGCATCTTCCCAAGATAGTCAACGGCCCGCTGAGTGTTTATGGCTTGGATAACCAGGTAGTTCTCAGCGCCTATCGTCTTGGAGAGCTCGTCAAGAGGCCCGGCAGCAGCTATCCTCCCCTCCCGGAAGACAACAAGCCTATCCGCGAAGCCAGCCTCCTCCACAGAATCCACAGTCAAGACAGCAGCCCGCCCCGGCTCTACATACTCCCTCAAAAGTGATGCGAGTTCAAGCCTCGCAAGGGGCCCCAGCATCCTCAACGGGTTTGAGAGGAGCAGTAGTTCAGGGTCGTGGAGCATAGTTAGGGCCACCGCCACGGCCTGCCTCTCCTCTGCAGTGAGCCGCCCAATCCTACGCCCCATCACACCCTCCTTCCCCAGACGCTTGAGAAGATTCCTCAGACGCTCCACAGCCTCGCGGGGAACCAATCCACGACCCCTTCCAACGAGCCCAGCTACTACCTCAGGCTTCAGCTCCGGCGGCAGCCAAGGCTCGGGGGGCAGATAGCCTATCCGCCGGGCAACTTCTCCCACCGCTCGGTACGGGTCGAGGCCCAGAGCCATGACACCTCCGCCTACAGGCTGCCAAATCCCAGCCCATAGGCCCAGCAGCGCCTCACCCTCCGAGCCCCCGAGAAGCGCCGTAACCTCACCCTTAAACACCATTAGGCTTACATCGACGAGAATCTCCGCCCCGCCCACAGAGTATCGCACACTCCTCGCCTCCGCCGCCAATATACCAGCCAACTCCCCTACAACACCTAACCTTGATTAGGTTGTCAGAGATAGATATAATTCAGGCCGTCGCCTTCTGTATACAGGAGGCATCGAATGTTTTACATCGATACGGAGGGGCTGTTATCAGTCTTCAGGCTTATAGGTGGTGTGGAGGCGGAGGAGCTAGCCAAACTACTCTTGGCGAAGCCTGGGATGAGGGAGGATGAGCTTGCAGCAGCGCTGCAGATGGACGTGAAGAGGGTTAGAAAGCTCCTACACCAGCTCAGCGAGTTCTCACTCGTCGCCTACGACATAGTAGTTGACAAGGAGTTGAACAAGAGGGTCTTCCGCTGGAGGCTTCAGCAGGAGCAGGTCCAAGGGGTTGTAAAAACACAGTTAAAGAGGATTGCAGAGAGGCTCCAGATTCTGAAGAAACACTACGAGTCCAACCAGCTCTACTGGTGCGGAAGCGAAGGATGCAGAAAATACACCTTCGACGAGGCCCTCGACAAATTCTTCAAATGCCCAAGCTGCGGAGGCAAATTAATGGTCTACGACCACTCCAAACTCCTCAAAGCAGTCGACGATACGCTGGCAGAGATAAACAAGCTCCTAGAGTGACGGGTTGGCCCGGAGGATAACAGTCCTAAGGCTGGGTCATAGAATTGTGAGGGACCAGAGGGTCTCGAGCCATGTCGCCCTCACAGCAAGGGCACTGGGGGCTGACGAGGTAGTATTCGCCGGAGAACATGACCCCGCACTCCTAGAGAGCATATCCAAGGTCGTCGAGAGGTGGGGAGGAGGCTTCAAGGCCAGCTACACACCAGACTGGAGAAAATTCCTAGCAGAGAGGAAGGCTCAGGGCGAATACATAGCCCACCTCACAATGTACGGAATCGGCATCCAGGATGTGGAAGAGGAGCTTCGAGAGGCCTACGCCACTCGGGGCATCGTACTGGTTGTCGGCTCCTCCAAGGTGCCCATCGAGGTCTACGAGCTCGCAGACATCAACGTCGCAGTCACTAACCAGCCACACAGCGAGATAGCCGCCCTCGCAATAGCCCTAGACCGGATACACCAAGGAAAGGAACTAACCATAATCTACCCAGACGCAAAAATCACCATAAAGCCAAGCAGGCTCGGAAAACTGAGAAAGAAGGAAGACCCTCGAGAAGAGATTAATTAATTCGCCGCGGGAGACTGGCATAGATAGGGGCCGTGGTCTAGCGGCCATGACGCCGCCCTTACACGGCGGAGGTCGCCGGTTCGAATCCGGCCGGCCCCAGAGATTACGAGCTTATCGCCTTGGCGAATATTATGAGTGCTAGGGCCTCTGCGGCTATGGAATATGCGAGGAGGTAGGGGAGGCCGAGGCCCAAGTCCACCATCAATCCATACGTGAAGCCTGCTGCGGCGCTCCCCGCGCCTATTGCGAGGCCGTAGACCGCGTAGGAGCCGCCTATACCGCCCGCTACCGCGAGGCGCGCCACCATCGCCCTGAAGACCGACTCCTGCGCTCCGACTACAACCCCAACCAGCCCCGCAGCCAGCAGCAGAAGGTCAATCCTCCCCCCGACAAAAAGGCATGGTGTCACGGCAAGGACCAGTATGGAGGCCAAGACCCGGGGTCCAGCCCTGTCAAAGATTCTTCCCAGCACCATTGCCGCGACGGCGTCAACAATCATTGCGAGGGTATAGGTTAATGGGACCAGCCAAGAGCCCTGATCCACGCTGAGCGAGACGAGGTACAGGATTATGGGTAGGGGGAGGAGGCCTGCCGCGTTCAGCCCCACAACAAGTGAGAAGAGGTATACCTGCCTGGTCGGCTTAGCGTGGGACAGCTTTTGGGGCGGCTCAGAATATTCTGGGACTCTTAGAAGGGCGATTAGCAGGAAGAGGTATGGGATGAGCAGGGATAGGAGGGCGAGCCCCGTATCCCTGTAGAGGACTAGAACTAACGCCGCGAGCAGCGGCCCCGCAGTGGCGCCAAACTGGTCGAGGAGCTCGTGAAGCCCGAACGCAGTCCCAAGACCCACACTCCCCCTCATCCTAGCCAGCATAGCATCCCTCGCAGGCACCCTCAATCCCCGAAGCATGCGCTCAGCAAAGACTAAGAGCGCGAGTACCAGCCAGTCGCGGGCGAATGCCATCAATGGCACAACGATCACACCCGCATACCCCACCCTGACTATGGCGCTGAACCTCCCCGTCCTATCGGCGACTAGGCCTCCCAGCGGCCTTGCCAGCCAGCCCGCAAGCTCGGCAAACCCCAAAACGCTCCCAACCAAGAGGGCACTCATCCCCAGCTGCCTCATATAATCGGGCAATACAGACCGCCCACCCTCATAGACAAAATCGCCGAGAAGGCTTACGACACCCAACATCAAAACAACGCGAAGACCCCTCGACAACACCACCCGCCTTTACCAAGCCAACAAAATAGCCGCTACCTAAATATTCCCCCACACAAAACCCAAAAATGCCTACTGCAAATCTATTATCTGCAACATGTTTGGGTTCAGGACGGCGACGAAGCCGTCTCTGCCATCCATGAACCTCGTCGCGGGCTCTCTGTCTCTCATTAGGTCTCTTACTGTGCTTGAGACATATCCTGTGATGCCCTTGGACTCTATGAGTACGGGCTCGTAGTATCGCCAGCGTTTTTCGTCATTCTTCTCTGCAACGTATGATGCTGCGGCAAGCATGGGGCCTTTGGTTGGCGAGTATAGTAGTATGCAGAGGTCTAGTGCGGATTTTGTGAGTGGTTTGGACTCTGAGACTATCCGGGCGATTAGTTGAGGTGTCTCCTCGTATCTGGCGCCCTCGAGGTGTTTTGCCAAGTATTTGAGATAGAGGTGTGAGTCTGTGTAGAGCCTGTAGTTTTCGATGCCTAGGTGTGCTGCCAGAACTTCCTTCTTGACGCCTCCGTTGTGTGAGAGGTAGAGCTCGGCTAGTTCGGGGCCTCCCTCAGCCGTTATTATTAGCTCCTCTCTGAAGGGGTGTGCTGCCGGCACTCCACGTGGCTCGCCCCGCGTCCTCCTAGAGTGAACCATCACCATCGCCTCCTCCACGTTGCCAATCATGTGTGAGAGCCGCTTAACACAGTCGCCTAGCGCCTCGAGGTTAGCTTCGCATGCCTCCTCGCCGCTCAGGGAGGGCTCAGCGTCAAACCTCTCATACACAACTCTCCAGAGGCCCCTCCTCCTGAGAGCAGCAACGTATCCGTAGCCGTGACAGTGCCTGCCATCACCGGCAATCTCCCGTAGATAAGGATCGCTCCGCGAAGCCTCCACGAGATGTCCGAGAACATCCAGTGCAATCCCGGATGCCTCGCTGCGAAAACTCAGCGCAACCATCCTACACATATCCCAACCAAGCTACAGCCTCCTAGTTAAGTATTGTCCAATAGACCGTAAGCAATGCAAAAATCGCCAAACGATGAGAATCAGGAGGTATGCTCCGGCCGGGATTTGAACCCGGGTCTCGGGCTCGAGAGGCCCGCATACTTGACCGGGCTATACTACCGGAGCGTCCCTGTCTCCCGCGTAGATTGGTGGGGGTTGGGGGTATTTTTGGATAACTCGGACCTGCTGGCTGGCGGGGGGATAGCAGGGCTTGTAGGGTTTTATGTCGATAGCTGGTGTTTGAGGAGCCACAAATCTTCCAAGAGTATTTACATGTCGTAAAACCTTCTATCTCGACTGTATATCGCCGCGTGGGGCGAATTATTCTGTCTCCGCTACTGTCAGGGCCAGCTGGTAGGTTCTCTCAGCAGCCTTCTTTGGATCTGTGCGGCGGATAGCTTGTCAAGATAGATTCGGCTGGACGGAATAATTGGTGGGAGCTAGTCTTGTATTGCGCCGACTTGGCGTAGCATCCCCAGATCATCTGCGACGTCCCACTGTTCTATAATCTTCCCATCTCTAAACTTCATGATGCCAATAGCCCTTATAGATACCTTCCTGTTTGTAGGAGGCAGCCCTAACAGCTCACCTTTATGTGTTCCAGATATTGTTATACGATAGCATAGCCTATCACCCGAGGTGAAGAACTCATCCAGTTGTATATGCATGTCTGGAAAAGCTGTCAACATTCCACGGACAAATTGTGTCCACCCATCTCTCGTCAAATGAGCCGTCTCACCACTACCATGATAGACAAACTCCTTGTCATAGATTTCATCTATCACACTCAGGTCGCCACGGTTGAACGAATCTTTCACTTTACGTACAGCTCTTTCCATTTCACTAGCTGATATATTGTCAGTCATGGTATTATGATGTCAGTTATTGTATTAAACTACACTAGGGTACCTAAAAATGGGTTGCTCAAACATCATTAATATGGAGACAGGGCTAAGCGAGCCGATACCTACGGACAGCTAGAATTTATCGTCTGGGGGGAACTTACTCCGCCGACATAAAGCGCCTTCAGAGCTTCCACATCCAAGCATTCTGAGATGAGCTTAGGATAGGCGTTGAGGGTTCCGTACATGAGGTCATTGGAATCATTCGCGTGGCCGAGGCCTAGGCAGTGTATCAGCTCATGTCTTAGGACTGTTTTGAAGAAATCAACCTCTTGCGGGCTGCCGAAAACCAAGTTTCCACTCATCCTCACTGTGCAGCCCACTATTACGAAGGAGTTGACCCTATCCCTTTTTAGGAAGGCTTGACCCAAGACAGAGCCAGCGCCGTTTTTGAGCTCCACGATGATGTCGGCTTGTGTTTTGCCTGTAACAATATCACCTACTGAAATGCCACCACCGACTGCATCCAAAGCACCTTTCACACCCAAATAGCCGAATCTCCCATCACCTACTTGCTGGTATCCGCTTAGCGTGCTAGTTATGACATTTACTGCTGCATCGATGGTTGACTGTGGTACACCACCCTTCGCCACAATTTTGAAAGTGAGCGCTTTGGGGGTGCTCCACCTGCCTATCAGGTCTATGCTAGATGTTGCGGCTTGGACAGATGCTGTAGTGAGGGCGAATAGGAGTAATAAGGCTACGAGCAGGCTTGAGGCTGTTGATAACTTCATGTTTATCGCATTAGGAGGAGGTTTAACCTATTTAAGCCTTTCCTAAGTACCGCCGATAGTGTCTGGCTAAGCATGGCTAGCTGCCACCTCTTGTTCTTATCATCTGGTAGAATATGTTGAAGTTTCTTACCCCTTCTGATTACGCGGATTAAGCACACACCAGCTTGTTACACTCGATTGTGAAAATGTTTAATTTCTCTGTGCTACCTCTCTCTTTGTCTTGAAGATCGCTAGTGTGGGTTGTGAGGTTTTGGAGTTTACGGAGTTTTATGAGAGGGATGCTCTGGCGGTCGTCGGTGGTGCTGAGCATCCGATGGAGGTTTGCCTCGTACGCGTTGAGACCTCTGATGGGGGTGTGGGTTTCGGCGAGGCGATAGGCTATGGCTCTCCCGAGAGTGTGGCGGTTACTGTCAACAGTGTTTTGAGCCGGATAGTTAGGGGTGAGGAGTCGACGAACATCTGGTATCTCTGGGACAAGATGTACAAGGCCACCTTCAGGCTTGGGAGGAGGGGGATAGTGGTCTCGGCGATGAGTGGGGTTGACATAGCCCTCTGGGACTTGGCGGGGAAGGAGTTCGGGGCGCCGATTCACAGGCTTCTCGGCGGTAACTCTAGAAAGATGAAGGGATACATAACGGGAGGATACTACAGGCCTGACAAGGATATTCCAAGGCTTATTGAGGAGGTTGAGGGATATGTTAGAAGCGGCTTCAAGACCGTCAAGATTAAGGTGGGTGGCCTCAGCATCGAGGAAGACCTTAAACGCCTCTCAGCTCTGAGGGAAAGATTCGGCGAGGGGCTGGGGATCGCGGTGGACGCCAACAATGTCTACGACTTCAACCAGGCCTTGAGGATGGGGAGGGGATTGGAGAAGCTGGGTATACTTTTCTTCGAGGAGCCGATATCCACTGATTATCCCGAGCTAAGTGCGAGGCTAGCGGCGCAGCTGGACGTGCCGATAGCAGGCTACGAGACCGCCTTCACGATACACGAGTTCAGGGAGCTTATCTCGAGATATGCCGTCGATATTGTCCAAGCTGACGCGGCCTGGAATGGTGGGATAACGGAGATGTTGAGGATAGGTGTTCTCGCGAGGAGCTATGGTCTCCCGCTGATACCCCACTACTCGGCGGGTGGGATAGGATTCGTCGCAAGCCTTCACACGGCCCTCACAATCGACTCGCCAATCATCGAGTTCCACCTCAGGCCTAATCCGCTCAGGGAGGCGTTGGCTGGAGATGCGATTAAACACTCTAATGGGGAGTTCGAGCCTCCCACAAGGCCCGGACTCGGCATATCGATTAGAGAGGAGGACCTCGAGAAGTTCCGGAAGACGCGGCGATGACCAACAACCCTTTAAGGGCAGGGTGAGGCGCTGGTAGTGAGGAGGGGTTGACGGCCAGCCACCACATGATACGAGAGATCCGCGAGGGGCCTGCTGTCTTTCGTGAGACACTTGAGGCTCTCAGCGCGATAGATGGTCTCTGGGGCGAGATAAGTTCAAGGTATAGGTGTCTCGTAACATGCAGTAGTGGTTCTTCACATCACGCAGGCCTCTGCCTCAGCTACGCCGCCTCGAGGCTCGCAGGAATTGAGGCCTACTCGGTCCAGGCCTCAGAGTATTCGGAGCACATCCACAACTTTCTCCAGAGGGATCACCTCCTAGTTGCCATCTCGCAGTCAGGCGAGTCCGTGGATACGGTTAGAGCCGCTAGGCTCGCCTCGTCGAAGAATGTTGACGTTCTAGCTTTGACGAGTGTTCCGGCTAGCACGCTTGGGTCTCTGGCCCGCTACGTTGTAGAGGCTAGGTGTGGGGTGGAGAGGGCTGTTCCGGCAACTAAGAGCTTCATGGCCCAGCTGGCGGCGGTCTATTCCCTCGCCCTCGGCCTAGCCTCTGCCAAGCATGGAGCGGGGAGGACGGGCTCGGTTAGGGAGGACTTGACCATGCTTCCCATCCTCCTAGAACAGACAATAGACCGCTCCGAAGGGCTTATGCAGAGGCAGGCCAAGAGGCTGGCGAATGTTAGGCACGCTTTTATCCTCGGCTACGGCCCCTCCTACATAGCGGCCCTCGAGGCATCGCTCAAACTTAAGGAGACCTGCGGAATACATGCGGAGGCCTACTCAATAGGCGAGTTCAGGCACGGCCCCATCTCCCTACTCGACAGCGATGCCGCCTGCATATTCATAGCACCGCCGGAGCCCGGCGACTATTTGGAGGTCTTCGAGAAGGTGGCCGCCGAGGCTGTGTCGGCGGATTCACAGACCTTGATGCTCTCTCATGAGGGTGGGGGGCTGGGTGCCGACCTTTCTCTTCCGAAGATAGCCCATGTGTTTGCGACGGCGGTCGAGGTTGTCCCATTCCAGCTCCTCGCCTATTATACTGCGCTGGAGAAGGGGCTTGACCCTGACAGGCCTCGCCGCCTCAGAAAGGTGGTACAATAGTCGGCTCTACCTACACCGCTTATAGTGTTTTATCTCTTCGCCGTGTATGCATGTTTTTGGGTGGTTTAGGGCGCGGCACATCGAGGCTATTGTCCTCCAACTCAAGATGCTGTCGAGTTTCTGGGCCTCGCTACATGCGAGCTGGGCTGGGAGGTTGAGGACCCTGTGGAAATATGTCTCTATGACGCGGTGGTTGTGTATGAGCTGCTCGGCTAGAGACTCTCCCCGCCTAGTCAGAGATATCGACCTCCACGGCTCCCTCACAACCAGTCCCTTCTCCTCAAGCCTCTTAACCACATCCACCACACTCGCCTCCCTTACACCAAACCTAGCAGCAAGAGCGCTAGTCCCAGTACGCCCCCCATCAGCCATTTTATGGAGCTCGACGAGGTAGACTGCCTCAAGCCTGCTAAGACTAACCCTAGCCACCAGCCATTCATCACGAAGCCACAATATATCTCCTTAACCAGTCTCCCCCGACTAACCCTCGGAGGCCGGAACCTCCACAATCCTCGAATCGACCAGCGCGCTGAGAATCCGCCTAGACCTCGATATTATCTCACTCGCCCGCTCAAGCTCCTCCTCATAGCTAATCTTTCGACGGGCAAGCCCCTGTCTCGACAGGGTTTGCGCGACAGCGGCCGCCACCCTCGGATAGACCGTCCACTCCTCCATAGTCGGTATAATGTAGTCGGGTGAGAGACCCTTCTCTTCTGCACATCGCGCAAGCTCCTCCGCCCCCCGGATCATCGCTTCATAGGAGATTCGGCGGGCACTGCAGTCGAGGGCTCCTCGGAAGACTGAGGGGAATATCAGGCTGTTGTTCACCTGGTTTGGGAGGTCGCTTCTCCCAGTAGCGACTATGGCGGCTCCAGCCCTCTTGGCCTCCCAAGGCCATATCTCGGGCACAGGGTTTGCGAGGGCAAAGACTATCGCGTCCTTCTCCATCAACTCCACATCCTCGGGCTTAACAACTCCCGGCCCCGGGGTTGACGCAGCTATGAGCACGTCAGCTCCCACCAGAGCCTCCCTCAGCCCACCCTTCACCTTATCCCTATTCGTCTTGAGGGCTATCTCATACTTCCAGCGATTCTTCAGCATCAGCGAGTCCATATCCTCCCTCTCAGAGTGGAGTATCCCATTCCTATCGATTAGGATCATCTTACCAGGGTCGAAGCAGTACTTCTCGAGGAGGACGGCCGTAGCTATGTTCGCAGCACCAGCACCTAGTAGGACCACCCTGCACTCTCTAGGTGAGCGGCCCGTAAGTTTGAGAGCGTTGATGAGAGCTGCAAGCGTCGCAGCGGCCGTTCCTAACTGATCGTCGTGCCAGACCGGAATCTCCAGATCCGACATGAGTCTCTCAAGTATGTAGAAGCAGTCGGGTGATTGGATGTCCTCGAGGTTTAGGCCTCCGAAGGACGGCTCCAACGCCTTCGCAACCTGTATGAACTGCTCCGGAGACTCAGCCCTCACGGCCAAGGGGATCGCATCGACTCCGCCGAGATACTTGAAGATCAGCGCCTTTCCCTCCATCACCGGCAGGCCCGCCTCTGGTCCAATGTTACCTAGACCCAGAACACGCGTCCCATTGGTCAGCACCGCTATCGTGTTCCACCTATTGGTCAGGCTGAAGGCCTCGTCTCTGTTCTTCACAATAGCCTTGCAAACCTCAGCAACACCTGGTGTATACCAGATCGAGAAGTCCTGAAGCCCCCTGACCGGGACCTTTGGATGAACCTCTATCTTACCTCCATAAAGCCTCGAATACTTTACAGCCAGCTCCCCAAGCTTTACCTGATCCAATAACCCACCACACCCTAGATGATGCTTAAGAGATAATAAGGCTTCTCATATTTGTTTTCCGCTTACTCTTGTGTTGTTGCATCAAAAAAGATGCTTTATGCCTCAATAGCATAAATCTTGATGCACGAAGCTAAAACAGGCTCATACACGGCCCTTAACAATTGTGTTTCTTAACACTCCTATGCCTTCAACCTCCACCTCGACCACGTCATTAATCTTGAGTAGCTTCGGCTCCGGCTTGGCAAATATCCCGACGCCTGCAGGAGTCCCCGTCGCTATGACATCGCCCGGCTCAAGCGTCATAACCATGCTTATGAACGAGACCAGATAGTAGACTCCGAAGATCATGTTCCTCGTATTCGAGTCCTGCCTCGTCTCCCCGTTGACGCGGGACATTATCCTAAGGTTCTGAGGGTCAGGTATCTCGTCGCGCGTGACTATCCACGGGCCCATGGGCGCGAATGTGTCGAATGATTTTCCGCGGGTCCACTGCTTGTCCTTGAACTGGAGGTTCCTGGCAGATATGTCGTTGAAGGCAGCGTAGCCGCAGATAAAGTCTGGTGCCTCGCCCGGCTTCACGCCCCGACACCTCCTCCCAATAACCACAGCAAGCTCTGCCTCATAGTCGAGCTGCGTGACGATTGAGGGATACTCGACAGGGTCGTATGGCCCAGTCAGGGCCGTGTGGGGTTTCATGAATATTATAGGCTCTTCGGGCACCTCGGCCTTCGACTCCTCAGCATGGTCCTTATAGTTGAGCCCGATGCAGATTATCTTCGGCTTATTATCGGTTGGTGCGAGGAGTTTGACTTGGCTGAGCTTCAAGACGCGCGGAACCTTCCCAGCGGCCTCCAGCACCAGTTTTCGAAAATCCTGCTCGACGACAAGCCTCTCAACAAAGTCCGAGAAGTAGGGTGGTAGTGCGAGGCCCACAGCCTCCTCCAACTCCTCTCTAGAAACCACGTAGTCCCCCTCAACAAACCCGTAGGTCGTGAGCTCTCCAATCCTAAACCTGGCCAGCTTCACAGAGCATCACACCAGACGGGTAAAATACTTCAAGACCATGCTTTAACGTTTCCCGCCAAGCGATCAAACGGGAAAAGGATTAATTGTAGTTTTCCACCTCTCAGAGAGGCGGAAGGGGCCGTGGCCTAGCAAGGTAGGGCGCCGGGCTCCAGATCCCATCAACAAGCGTAGCTGGCACAGAAGAAACCCGGAAGCCGTGGGTTCAAGTCCCACCGGCCCCATATAAGGGTCCAAATTAATTAGGGAGCTTGAGAGTGCCCGAGTTAATGGAGTTGTCTGCTAGTGTTAAGGCGGTGCTTCACCTCTTCGTCGAGGCGGGGAAGCTTGAGAGTGTTTGTGAGAGGCTTGCCAAGCTTCCTCAGACTCTGGACGTCTATGAGGTGACGGGCGAGTATGACGCTATAGTGGTGGTTGCTGTTTCGAGTGTTGAGGAGTTGAGAGAGTTCATATCCAAGGTGCTGTCCGGTGTGGAGGGTGTTAAGAGCTCTGTGACATCTGTTATACTGCACACGCATAAGAAGAACGGCGTGGAGACTTGGGAGTAAGTGTGTGCTAGGTTGGCTTTCTCAGCAACATTACTCTAGCAGGATGCCTCACTAGGACTGAGTGTACCTTCGAGTCTAGCATGGACTCTTTCTCTAACACGGCCTTCTCAAACCTCCTGACCAGCAGGACTATGAAGTCGGAGCCACCCTTCTCAACCTCCCAATCCACTATCTCGTCGTAGCTACCCACCCTCACCTCGTGCTCGACCTCAAAGCCGCTAGATGCAAGCATCCTGCGGGCCTCCTCCAAGTTCCTCTCAGCCTCAAGCCTCGTCTCTTCCACATCATCCTCTACTTCCGGGTCTACTACCGAGAGCAGTTTTAGCGAGAACCGCTTGTCGAGCGAGCGGCGTAGAGTCTCTTCCACCGTTTTCGGATCTTCCCTCGGCCTCACTAGAACTGTTAGACGCATTAGGTAGCCGGCGGGGACTGCGAGGGCCTGCTCCTCAACACTCCTCACAGGCCGCTTCAGAAAATGCTTTCTATAGATGTAGAAGCCCGCTACACCGACGGCCATCCATACGACGCCTAGGATGCGTCCTATGCTGTGTAGGAGGAGGAATAGGGCGAATATTGCTGAGACTATTATGAGGCCTATGAGGCTGAGGAGGGGTATCTCGTAGACCCTATCTCCGCGCTTTAGTCGAAGGGTTGGTTTCAATTTCCACGGCCTGTAGACGAGTGGCTCTTTGTTTCTGAGGATGATCAGTGAGAGGAGGAGCATGATGTAGCTGAGGGAGGCGCCGAAGTTGTAGAGGCTAGCTAGGAAGGGTATGTCGCCGGGGAGGGTTAGTAGGAGGCCTATGATGCCGAAGAAGATTATAGCTCGCGTAGGCGTCCCATATCGCCTGTGGATTACGTAGAGCCATTGGGGTAGGAGCCCGAGTTTCCCCATGCTCGCGGCCAGCCGCGTGACCCCTATAAGCCCGGTATTCGAGGAGGCGGTAGTGAGGATTATCGCCGTGAACGAGACCAGCATGGCTAACTCCGCGCCGAATACCTGATACATGCTCACTAGGGTTGCTATGGGGTTCTCGATCGCGGCGGCGATATTCCGCCAGTCTGTGGCACCCAACGCGATTGAGCTGAACAATAAGACGAAGAGCGGAACCATGACTGCGCAGAGCATCGTAGCCCTAGGTATCCAGCGGTGCGGCCTCCGCGTCTCCTCAGCCGCCTGGGCTATCGACTCTACGCCAATGTATGATGCCATGGCTATCGTCAGACCGTATAGGAAGTTGCTCTCAGAGAAGCTGAGGCCCGGAGGGTAGAATACCTCCTCTTGGGGCTCGGGGTTTCCGACCACGAAGAGCTGGGAGGAGAATCTAGCCGGGTCGAAGACCGTCAAGAATCCCAGAATGATCACGAGTGATTGGATGATAAGTCCGAACGCGACTATCCCTGCAACCACCCCGGCCGAATACTTGATGCCAAAATAGTTTAGCGCGATTAGGAGGAGGACTATCGCAGCGGCTATAGTGCCGAGGCTTCCAATGGTTATGGGCCCCAGCTGCAGGGCTAAATCCTTAACCTGGGGGATTAGGAACTTGAAGTATCCGGCTGCGGCCGTGGCGAAGAGTGAGAGGCATAGCACGTAGTCAAGTAGTATTGCCCAGCCTGCGATGAAGCTTCCAAAAGTATCCCAGGCCCTGAGGGAGTACACCTGTACGCCTCCCGCGTAGGGGTAGGCCGGCGCCAGCTCAGCGTATGAGAGGCTGATGGCTACATAGGCTATGGCCGTGACCGCGAAGGCTATGAAAGCAGCCCCACCTGCGTAGAGCATCACAACCCCTAGGGCTATGAATACGTCGGCCCCTACGTCGCCGAAGCCCATGGAGAAGGCGCTGAACCAGCCTATTTCCCGCTTAAATCTCCCTCCAGAGGCCTCCAAACCGCCTTCAGAACAGCCAGACCTCTATAAATAATCCTACCCGGCTTTAATGGGTGGAAAAATTGATATAGCAAATGCAGAAAAACACCAGTCCCTACCTGCCGATCCAGCTAGAAGGATAGGAAGCGTATTGACAGTGATTTGAGGTTTAGCAGGACCACTGTTCCGACAGTTGGTTCAAGGCCTATGCTCTCTTGGAGCTTTGTCTGCTCCTGCCATGAGCCGCTGTTTACCAGCTGTGTTCCCTTGTAGGTTGTGTAGGCCGCTACGTGGGTGTGTCCTAGGCAGAGGATGTCGGGCTGCTCGGGTATTGCGAGATAGTCGGTCCTCGTGGGGAGTATGGGTGTTGAGAGGCCCAGTGTGGGTGCCAGGTGTCTGGCCTTGAGGAGTAGCTCCATCATCTCGCTAGACCTTTCACGGAGTGTCGAGTAGCTGAAGAGTGTCCCGGCCTGTATCACGTCGTCGAGAGTCTGGCCATGGAACGCGAGTATCTTTAGGCCTCCGACCCTAATCCACGCGGGATTGCCTGCATAGACTATCCTACCACCACCCCCGAGCAGCTGTCGATACCTTGCTTGGACAGGAGGCTGGGGGAGGGCCCTCCTGCAAGGCTCATGGTTTCCCGGCACGTAGATGATCTTGACGTGCTCCGGGATTCTTGAGAGGGTTCTGGCCGCTGCAGCGAACTGCTCGGCATACGACTTCAGGCTGAGTTCGGACTCCTGCCCAGGATACACATACACCCCGTCGACCAAGTCTCCATTGATTATGAGGAGTGTTGTCTTCTCGGCCTCGTTCTCGGGGCCGCTGATCCAGTCGAGGAAGCTTTTGAGCCTCTCTGCCGCGTGTCTCTCACTGCCTATGTGAAGGTCCGAGATTATACAGATGTTCTTGTCGGGGCCTCTCCAAGCCTGCTTCTTCCCCGCTGTGTCGGGTAGATAGACGTCGCTGGCCACCAATGGACCCCTCCTAGACCTCGCACGGAAGACGACGACCATGTCCGGCAGAATGTACTCCATCTTCGCCGCCAGGGCCCTGTCTCGTGTGGGGGCTATCAGGCTCCAAGTATCGACGGGGTCCTCCATCTCGACTAGAAAGTGTGTGTCTCGGCGCACGATGCTCAAGACCATTCCCACGACATAGCCTTCGCCCCCTTCTCTCATCAGCTCCTTGGCGGGCCTGAGGCTTAGGCCCCGCTCTTCGAAGACCCGTCGAATGGACTGGAACCTAGAGAGCAGGTAGATTCGCTGCTCCTCAGCCACACCCTCTATCGCCAAGTCCTCATAGGTGGGGGACTCGAGGACAATCTCTAGGGGCTGCTCCTCCTCTGGGGCCCCGGCCCGAGCAACCCTGCCCGCCAGAAATAACTCGAGCGTGGGCCTGTCTATTATTACTTGGCTGGTGCGCCTACCCTCAAGCCAAGCGAGAAGCTCGTCGAGGAGGCCTAGAGGATTCTCATCCTTGAGCAGTCTTTCCAGGGCCTCGGCTGAGAGCTGGTAGCCCCGCTCAATCGCCTTGACCGCAAGCCTCCTAGCTACCTCGCTCACTCTCCACGCTACCCGCCTGAGCCACTTCCTGGTCCAAGAGGTGGGATAGGAACTCGTCTCGCTCCAGCGCCTGCCTAACCTCGTCCACCGGAATCTTCAAGGAAATCTTCCTAGTCCTCCCATACCTCCCATAGCTTATGACGTTGCTCGAGAGGACCCCGAGCATGTCTAGCTCCGAGATTAGGGTGCTGATCCTCCTGTCCGTGAGAGGCTCGAGGCCCAGCTGGCTACAGAGCGAGCGGTAGTGCTGGTAGACCAGGCCTGAGGTTATTTTGCTTGGTGAGCGGAGAGTCGCGTGATAGACTGCGAGGAGGACGATCCTGCCGTGGAGAGGGAGAGTCGTCAAGGCCTCGAAGACGCGGCCCTGCTCAATCACGCCAAGCGCCATGCGCACATGCTGCTCCTCAACCCTCTCAGCCATATTCCTCTCAGCAATCTCACCAGCCACCCTCAAGAGGTCGAGCGCCCTCCTAGCGTCACCGTGCTCAGCAGCTGCAAGGGCTGCGCAGAGGTTTATGGTCGACTGGGGGACGGCTCCTTCGTGAAAGGCAAGTCTAGCTCTCTCGCTCAGAATATCGACGAGCTCTACAGCGGTGTAGGGGTGGAAGACGATCTCCTCCTCACTCAGACTGCTCAAAACCCTCGGGTCCAGCATCTCCTTAAACATGAGGTCGTTCGACACTCCGATGAGGGAGAGCTTGCTCCCCTCAATCCCCTCATTTATCCTAGTCAGCTCGTATAGCAGGGCGTCCCCAAACCCCTTAACCAAGACGTCAATCTCGTCCAGACATACTATCAGGAGGTTCTGTGATGAGGTGTGGGCTCTCCTGAACCTGTTGAAGACCTCGCTCTTTGAGAGGCCCGTGAATGGTACTTGTACGCCGAGGGATTCGCAGAGTTCGGCCAAGACTCTGTACTCAGTCCCCGCAATCCTGCAGTTGATGTAGACGAAGCGGAGTGGAATGCCGAGCCTCTCAGCCTCCGCGGAGAACCTCTTGAAGACGTGCTTGACGACAGCTGTCTTACCTGTCCCAGTCTTGCCGTATATGAAGACGTTGCTCGGCCTATGCATCTTGAGACCTGTTGAGACGATCTCACCCAGCCTCTTGATATGCTCCCACCTATGCGGCAGGTTGCCAGGAATATAGTCGGCCCGCAAGACCTCCCTATCCTTGAATATCCGCGACGAGGCTGAGACCCGCGCCAGCAGGTCGCTGAGGGGGTCACCCCTCTCTTTCAACTGAAAGTCGTCCACAACAATTGAAGGGCTAGCCAGCAGTGTTATCGGTAGCCATGAGAGAAATTTCTAGGATAAGAGGAATTATTTATCTAATTTCTTTTTCCCTCCTCCGTTTGTGTTGATTTTAGTTAATTTCCATTAGAACTGGTGGGGTGGGCGTGTTAAAGCGAGTTTGGCTATTCCACCTCTTTGAGGTGCCGGTCGTAGGCCTTTGGCCTCAGGTCCGAAATCTGCCTATCCTGTTCGAAGAGCTGTTTTTCGCGGCTTTTCACTGTGAATGGGGGTTAGGTCTGTTGAACCCCTCCTTTTCCAGTGGAGCGTGTGGAGTGTTGGCGTCCACCCTTCACCACCCATATTCACCGGGTAAAGTTATGGATCGTTAAGGGCCCTATGACACGACTGTAATGGCTCAGAAATGCTCATTTTCTGCAACAATCAGGCATCCCTGAGAGATACGCAGAAACTGCAATCATTCATACAATGGTAATACATGAACCATCTATGGGTCTGTTTCAGAGATTCTCAGAGTCCTATTTCACACTTCACAGTTTCACAGAGAAGCCCTCCACAGTTCACAGATTCTGCGTGGTCCTGTGAAGGGTTTGTGGGGGAGGAAAGGATATAAGCGTTTAGGGCAGTGGATACTTCGTGGCGGTCCAAGCATACGTCTTCATTAGGGCTAGGGCGGGTAAGGCGAAGAATGTTGTCGAGCAGGTTGGAAAGATCTCGGGCTGTAAACTCGCGTGCATGATAACCGGCAGATACGACGTACTGGTCCTAGTAGAGGCTGAGGACTTGAAGAAGCTGACAGACACGGTCCTATCCCAGATACACACGATCGACGGCGTTGAGAGGACCGAAACCGCTATAGTCGTCTAACATCCCCTCCCAGACCGGATTACGTTTATTTTTTGCGCGGCTGCTTGGAGCGGTAGGGGGGCCGTGGTCGAGCATGGTCTAAGATGCCCGGCTCGGGCCCGGTCAACTTGGGGCTTCACCCCCAAGTTGGGGAAGGAGGTCGTGGGTTCAAATCCCACCGGCCCCATTTTTCAAATGAGCAAATGAGTCTGAGGGCATTAAGTGGGGGGAAGGGATTAGGGGAGGGTTGGTTGGTGGCTTGTCACCAGAAGTCCGCGTTTCTTAAGGTGTTCTTCTAGGTTTTGTTGCTTTCGCTTTATAGTGAACCCTACCAGTCTATAGAATTTTAGTCTATCCTTTGCCCTGACTTCAATGCAATATACGTCCTTTCTCTTCACAGTTGTTCTCTCCCATATTTTATAGCATATTTTATAGATTGACCCCTTTCTCGCTTTGATTCTCGGCCCCGTTGTCTCAATGCCTAGAGCCCTTAGTAGTTTCTGGACGTATTCGAGAAGCCTGATATCAGTATTATAGCAACAAATCTCTCCCTTATTTTTATCCACAGAACCCTCACTATCGAAGAATCCTCTCAGAAAACTTCGTATACAGTCTTCGGAGTATTCTGCGAGTGGTCTTATCATCCCAATGTCAAAGGGTTTCTGTAAAAGCTGATATAGTGTCTTCGATTGGACGCGTACTTCAAGCTTCCCACCCTCTACAGTTATTGGCTTCGGCGGCTCTCTTCCGAGGACTTTCCCCAAGCATCTCGCGAACTCCTCAATGAACTCTCTGTCCTTCGCCTTGACACCAATCCTATATCCTCCACTCCTTGTGCTTATTTTTACCACCCACCCATCACCGGCAACCACACCTATAACATAGGCGAGCTCTGGGGATGGTTCTAGATGGTCTATTGTGGGTATCCTTGCACCGTTGTATGGTGTGTGAATTCCACGACACCAATGACTAATTACAGCATTGTTCAGCGTAACTCCGTAAAGTTCTTTGATATTCTTCCTTATTCTCCGGTATCCTAGGCCTTTTCTTCTCAGCTCTCTGACTTCTTCATACAATCTTATTCTCAGTTCTCTTGGGAGGTATTCTCCCCTTCTTCTAACCCTCTCTGGAAAACACTTGTAATACCAGTACTCAACGGCTTTCCTAGAAACATCTATCCCGCTTTTCTTCAGCTCCCTCCAAACATCAACGTAGCCGTACCCCTTCTCCACACCCCTCCTCAACGCATCTAAGAGTCTAGCCCTCTTCTCCGGTGTTAGTCTTCGCCTAGTCTTCTCCATCCTATCCTCCCCCGTCCCATCCATGGCGGCCTTCCTCCCGGGACCAGGAGGGGCCGTGGGGTTTGTGGAGGGAGCATATTGCTCCCTATTATCCCCAGCCACCAACCCACCCCCAAGGTGCTGGGGAACCCTAAAAGCCATGTCCTGAGACATGGCCTTCCCGGGAGGCCCAGGCCGCCAGAAAGACGGGACTCCCCGACAGGAGGAATAACACCCCCTCCCGCCGGAGAGCACACCCCTCCGGCGGAGATAGGGGACCTCCTATCGGGGCCTAATTCCTAGACCATCTTCCTTTAGAATCAACCGTAACATCTGAAACCATCCAGCAATCCCTTAGGAGTCGTCGGTATTCCTCGTCCCTCTCCACGCGTCCGTCAGCCCAAGCGAGCCGCCCTGGCGCGTGGTCGGTCCAAGCGAACCGCCCCAAGGCCCCTAGCCCAGCCAACCCCTCCCCCCGCCACCCCGTCCAAAAAAGACGGTGGGGTGGTCACCCATGCTAGGGTGAGAATTGGGGGAAGAGTATGTGGTTATGGTCGTCTAATCTTTCTGTCTAGGCCTATAGCCGCGTCTTTCTATTGGGCGCGCGGCCTCAGCCTAGCGGCGGAGCCCAGCGCCTTCTGTAGACGTGGAACTAACATCACACGTCACCAGCGGGCGCCTCTACTACTACAGCCTGACGCACACTCCACACCACCTCCACCGCCTCTGGAGATGGTGTCTCGTCGGCCCACCCGACTCATCGATCCATCAGGCTGCGGGGCTCCCGATGAGCCTATCTAAGACCAACAAACAAACCCATAGATATAAAGGAATAGGCACCAGAGCGAAAATACCACAACACAATAGCTCAGCCTATGTAGTAATCATAGTCTGAGCCTATTAAAGACCATCGGTTAAGACCCGATATAACGAAGCGAGTTCTCCGAAGCATTAATAGAGGCTACAACAGAAGGCTAAAGACACTGAATATGGATATTTTAATGGAGAACTCAAAGATGTGGAGGTCGCCGGTTCAAATCCGGCCGGCCCCACTCTCCGTCGGTACAGCTGGGTGGTCAGGTGGATGGGCATCTCTGTCCTAGCGTATATAACCTATTTGTATTGAGGTGTGCAGCTCTGGGTTGTGCGGGAGGAGTTTGTTTGGGTGGGGGGGCCTCGGGGTAGGCTCGCCTGCATGTTCCACGTTCCCAACCATTCCCCAGCCCCCAGCCTCATTATGTGCCATGGATTTACTGGGAATAGGATTGAGGCTCACCGCCTATTTGTGAGGGCTGCCCGGGAGTTCTGTAGGAGGGGTCTTCTCGTGGTGCGGTTCGACTTCTATGGCTCGGGCGAGAGTGAGGGAGAGTTTAGTGAGGCGACTTTTACAAGCGAGGTTGAGGACCTAGGCAGTGTGCTGGACTATGTCTCAGGGAGGCCTGACGTTGACGCTGGGAGGATTGGGGTGCTGGGCTTGAGTATGGGTGGCGCGGTCTCCCTAGTCAGGGCCTCACGCGACCCTAGGATTAGGTTTGTCTGCACGTGGAGCGCTCCCGCAGACTTCCTAGCACTGGCAGAGTACGCGAAGACCCTCTTAAAGGGTGGTGCGGCCTCCGGCGAATACATAGACCTGCCATCGGGGTATAGGATGAGCATGAGGTTCATCCGAGACCTCCTGTCCTACAGCATATCAGAGGCAGTCTCCAAGATCTCTCCAAGGCCTCTGCTCATAGTCCATGGTGGTAGGGACAGCGTCGTCCCTCCGAGCCACGCGGACATGCTATACAATAGGGCCGGTGAGCCTCGGGAGAAGTTTGTGGTTGAGGATGGGGACCACACGTTTACGGGCCCTGAGGTGGAGTGGAAGGCCATATCCGCTACGGCCGAGTGGCTCGAGAGAGTGCTGAGGAAGCTGTAGCACTAGTCATGCCTCCGCGCCGCTAGAGGCCGTGGAGAGGGTTTAACTTCCCAGACAAGCTAGTGTGGCGGGTTTTGACGCCTAGACGGTTCATGGGCATAGACCTGACCGCATCACCGCGCAGGGCCTCCTCCATCTGCATTTTATCGGCGCGCCTAGTGGCGGTTTTTTACGAGGCTTGGCTTGACGAGGAGATAGCTGGATTGGCCCGGGCCAGCGCGCCTGCCTGCGTGGCTATCGATGCACCACTATCCTATCCTTCAGGGGCTTGGGGCCGCGGCTACAGGCTCTGCGACAGGGAGGTTAGGAGGCTGGGTATTGGGATCTTCCCGGTCTCCCTCCCGTCTATGAGGCTTTTGGCGGAGAGGGGTGTGAGGCTTGCAGCGCTCCTCAGAGAGATGGGATTCGAGGTGATTGAGACTTTTCCGAGCGGTGCTCAGAGGGTTCTCGGCATCTGGAGGCGCGGCCAGAGGAGAGCGGTGTCCATCACATCTGGGCTGAGGAGGCTTGGACTCAAGCTGCCCCACTCCCTGAGCCTAGACATGGTTGACGCAGCGACCTGCGCCTACGTCGCCCTACTCCACCACAGAGGCAGATGCATAGCCCTCGGAGACCAGTCGGAAGGCCTTCTATATCTTCCGGCTAAATCCACTCGGTTATCGGCTCCTCGACGCTCCAGTTATAGGAGCAGGAGGAGCAGTATAGTGTCCAGATCTTCCTGACGTTTGCGTCGGGCGGGATTAGTGGGAGTATGTGGGTGCTGCCACATCTCGGGCATGCGTCGCCTAGATATTTTCTCCATGCCTTCCTCGAGAAGGTTACCGAGAAGCCGCCGCCACCCGGTCTGTGCTCCGAGATGAGGGCAAACCCGTGCTTAACAAGCAGCCGCTCAGGGTTGTCGACCTCTGCCGAGAGGACTAGTGCGCCCCCATCAACTAGGGCCCTGTTGACCTCGAACAGTATCAGGCTGAGGGTGTCTGGGCCCCTGTGCTGCCTGACTACGGCTCCACCCACTGTGCCGGCCCTGAGGGGGAACCTGCCGAGATAACACCTGACCCTGTGAACCCCCGCAAAGCCCTCCCCAACATCCTCAGAGAGGGTGAGCATTATCGAGCCATCCTCCCCAGAATCCTCTGCTACGAGATACCCAGCCCTCCACCTCGACTGTCCTCCCAGCTCACCCTCCAGGAGGGCCTTCTCGAGGGGGGTTAGCACGGGATTAGTGGTTAAGCCGGCTTAATCTACTCTTCCCGAGGAGAGGTGGAAAGGGATTAAGCCTCCATCCTGCAGCTAGACTGTGTGAGAGGGGCGATATCGCCTGTCGACGGGCGCTATAGGGCGCTGGTCTCCGAGCTCCAGTCATACTTCTCTGAGGAGGCCCTGATGAAGTATAGGCTCAGGGTCGAGTCAGAGTATCTGAAGCTGGTCGCGGAACGCGTTGCACCCCACCTGCTAGGGAGGCTCTCAGCCAAGCTCGACGAGATAGTCTCCCGGTTCGATGAGGGCGGCGTCGAGGCTGTGAAGGCGATTGAGGCTGAGACGAGGCATGACGTGGAGGCTGTGGTCCGGTTTCTGAGGGAGAGGCTTGAGCGGGAGGGCCTCAGGGAGGTCGGCCACCTAGTACACATCGGCCTCACCTCTGAGGACGTGAATAATCTGGCCCACTCACTGGCGCTGAGAGACGCAATCTCAGCAGCAATCATCCCAGCCCTAGAGAGGCTTCTGCGAAGCATAGTAGAGACCGCGTATAGGGAGAGGTTCACCGCGATTGTTGCGCGGACCCATGGACGCCCAGCAGTCCCGACAACTCTGGGAAAGGAGTTGGCAGTCCACGCCTATAGGCTCTTAACATGTCTCAGGAGGGTTAGTGAGATGCGGCTGCCGGGGAAGGTCTCAGGAGCCGTGGGCACTTATGCGGGCCTCGTAGAGGTCTTCGGAAGCGACGCGCTGGAGGCCTCGAGGAGGCTGGTCGAGTCGCTGGGCCTCGTCCACTGGCTCGCGACGAAGCAGGTAATTCCACACGACGACGTCTCACGCCTCCTCTACGAGCTCTCAGTCGCCTCAATGGTCCTCGTCGACCTCTGCAGAGACCTCTGGCTCCTGACAATGCTCGGCATAGTCTACCCGAGGCCGCGCGGCGTAGGCTCATCCACCATGCCGCAGAAGAGCAACCCAGTCGAACTCGAGAACGCTGAGGGAAACCTAGAGATTGCCTCGAACATGCTCTCATTCCTCGCCTCCAGACTCCTAGTCTCAAGACTCCAGCGGGACCTCTCCGACTCGACAATCAAGAGAAACTACGGGGTAGCCCTAGCCCACCTCCTAATCGGAGCCAAGAACCTCTCAGCCTTCCTCGAGCGAATGGAGGTTGACAGGGATGAGGCTAGGAGGGACTTGGAGAGGCACCCTGAGATCCTCGCCGAGGCCATCCAGATAAGGGCTAGGCTGAGGGGTGTAGACCTGCTTGACGAGCTTAGGGCCCTCGGGGTGGGCGGCGCCGACTACTTGGAGCGGGTTAAGGCCCTATTGGAGAGGCAGGGACTCAGGCCCTCCGAGATTTTACCGAAGAGCGCAGAGGAATACTTGGGCCTAGCACCACTCATAGCAGAATTCCTCTACAGGATTGTAGAGGAGGAGAGGCGCGGCAGTTAGTTTATTACACCCCACAAATTACTATCGCCGATACGCTATGGCTCGAGAGGTTATCTTCACCGAGAAAGCACCCCGCCCAGTCGGGCCCTACTCACAGGCGATAAAGGCGGGTGGATGGATCTTCGTGGCAGGACAGGTGGCAATAGACCCTGCGACCGGTAAGTTGGTTGGTGGAGACGTGAAGGCGCAGACGAGGAGGGTTTTGGAGAACATTAGGGAGATACTCTCGGCCGCGGGTGCAAGTCTTAAAGACGTAGTGAAGGTGAATGTCTACCTCGCGAGGCCGGAGGACTTCGCGGCCATGAACGAGGTCTACAGAGAATTCTTCCCAGAGGAGCCGCCAGCCAGGACCACCGTCGCAGTCAAGATGGTTGCCGAGGGGCTTCTTGTAGAGATAGACGCGATAGCGTACAAGGGCTAGACGCCTAGGCCGCCAAGACCCGTCCAGAGACCAAAGCCCCCAACTATCCCTTTTTCCCGGTGATCGGCTTCTGAAGATTGTGATAGGTTTAAAAAAGCAGGTGCGCCAACAATCAATGACTATATGCCCTTAAAATTCGCCGCGGGTAGAGGAGGTCGGGGCTGTGGATGCTGTGGGCCGCGTGTCTGCGGCTGATAGCTGCGGGGCGGGGCCGGTAATCCTTAAAAGCTCGTGCGGGGCCACGTACCGGTAAGGCATGAGTGGTGGTCTAGTTCCAGCTGGGCTTGGCTCTGAAGCCCAGCATGCTAGGTCAAAGCCGCGAGGCTAAGAGGAAAGAGCTTATCCGCATAGTCGAGACGGCGTCTAGTACCGGCTTCGATGTTATAGTATTGGACTCTGAGAGGGTGGTTGACGACCTCCACCCCGCAGACGTCGAGGCCGCTGCAAGGTTCTCCGAGGATGTAGGGGGGCCTGTTATTGTTCCGACGGTCCCGGTGAGGCGTGGCGACTTCAGCAGCCTCTTGCCGCGCTACCTCGAGATACTTTCTAGGCGCGACTCGATGGGGCTCTGTATCGTTGCGGGGAACCCAGCCTACCTGAGCGCCGAGGAGGCCTCCATCAGGCCTGGCAGGCTCCTCTGGTCTGCGTGTAGTGCGGCGGGAGAGGTGTTGAATGGGAGGCTGATGCTGCTTGGGACCGAGAATGTCGAGAACGTCTCTAGACGAATCTGCAGAAGCCTAGGCTGCACGGCGTTCCTCCTACTTGACGAGGGTGTGGAGGAGGAGGCCCGCAGATTCGCCGACTCATCGCCGAGGGGCGTAGCGGTCTATGCGCCATTCTACATAGGCGACGGTGTATCTGGGGAGGCTGAGAGGGTCTTGGTCTCCTATGCGCGGCGGAGGAAGAGGCTTGTAGGGGCTTTGGGGGGTGGGTCTCCGGGTCTGCGGGAGGCTTGTAGGGTCTCGATTGTGGGGAGTGTCGGGGAGGCGGCTGAGAGGATTGCGGGCTTGGCCTCTAGCGGTGTGAGGCTTCTTGTAGGGTTCCCGGCTGAGCTCTCGCTGGAGCAGGTGGGTAAGCTGGCCTTGGCCGCCCGCATGGGCTGGAGAAAGGGTTAAGCCCTGCTAGGCCTTTGGGGGGTTTGGGGGTGTTGGGGAGGGGATGCCCAGGTGCCAGCTCTGCGGCAGGAAGACTGAGAAGCTGGTAATGGTTAAGGGTAAGAGGGTCTGCGACAAATGCCAAGGGAAGGTTCAATGAGTGAGAGGCTGAGGCTCGCCTTCATAGGCTGCGGAGGCATAGCCGGCTTCCACGCTAGGTCCCTCACCGGAGAGCTGGGCGCTGAGGTCGTCGCCCTCTGCGACACGAACAGGGAAGCTATCGCTAGGCTGAAGGGAGCCGCACCCCACCTCGGAGGCGCGAAGGAATACTCAGACTACATCGAGATGCTTGACCGCGAAGCCCTCGACGGCGTCCTAATACTCACGCCCCACGCCTACCACAAGGAGCAGATACTCGCGGCCCTGAAGAGAGGCCTCCACGTCCTCGTCGAGAAGCCCATGGTCTCAAGCGTGGAGGATGCGCGGGAAGTGGTGAGGGCTGCTGAGGAGTCGGGCCGCGTAGTGGCTGTAGGGTATCAGAGGCGGACAGACGGTCTATTCGGATACATCAAGCGGATGGCCTCGCCCGAGGGTCTCGGCAGGCCCGTATACATAGAGCACCAGCTCTCCCAGGACTGGACAAGGCTGTCGAAGGGGACTTGGAGGGCTGACCCGAAGCTCGCCGGCGGGGGCTTCCTCATGGACTCTGGAAGCCACATCATAGACATGGTGCTCTGGATATTGGGCGGGCTACCCCGCGAGGTCTACGCAACCTTATCCTCGAAGGAGGGGTGGGGCGCAGAACTTATGGCAGCAATCACGGCCAGGTTTGACGGCTGTGTGGCAAGCATTTCTCTGATGGGCGACGCGCCAATCTGGTCCGAGAGGCTGAGGATATACTGTCCAGGCGGCCTCCTTGCCTATCTCGACGAGCTCGGCTCTAGGAACGTCTGGTTTATGGACCGTGAGGCCCAGAGTGTGAGGCGGCCTATGGGGGAGGTCCCACCCTCCTCGAGCCCGCTCGCCAACTTTGTCAGAGCCATCAGGGGGTTGGAGAAGCCTGCAGCCAGTGCGGAGGACGGCTTGAGGGTGGCGCTCTTCAAGGATGCCTGCTACAGGTCCGCGGCCAGCGGTGCGCCAGTAAAGCTATCCTAGAATATGTGTCCCTATCGTCTCCCTTCCTAGCAGCGCGTCTACAACCCTAGACGGTTCAAGGCCGTTAACGACGTAGACCTCAACACCCGCCTCCGCGGCCCTCATGGCCTCCTCAACCTTCGCCGCCATCCCGCCAGTCACGTCTCCTACATCTCCAAACCTCACCGAGGCTAGGGTCTTTCTGTCCAGCTCCCTCAGCAGTCTAGCACCCTCGCCGGGGTGCTCGAAGATTCCGTCCACGTCTGTGGCGAAGACGAGCCTCTCCGCCCCAAGCCTCAGCGAGAGGTCTACTGCTATCGTGTCGCCTGAGAGGACTGTGAAGCCGAGCTCCCTGTCGAAGACCACGTCGCCTGTGAGGACTGGCGCGAGGCCCTGGTCTAGGGCGGCGAGTATCGGGTCTAGGCCGGCCGAGACTATCTTTCCCTTCCTCGTCTGGAATACGGCGGTTGAGGGAAGCCCTATGCATTTGAGCCCCGCCTCCGCGAGTATCTCTGTCACCTGTAGGTTGAGCCTCCTGGTCTCGATGGAGGTCTTGATGAACCCCTCGACTCCGTGGGGAGAGGCCGAGCCCAAGGCGACTTGGTACTGGCCAGCCACCTCGTGGACCCTGCCCCCACCTCCGTGAACAATTATCAAGGGCCTGTCAGTGATTCCTGAGAGCGCCTCTCCGAGCCTTCTCAACGCCTCCACCCTCACAGCCCCACCCATCCTCTTCTCCGTGACTAGGGAGCCTCCGAGCTTCAGGACGAGGAGCCTAGCCAGGCCGAGCCACCCTCCAACCAAGCTAGCCCTAGCCAGATGCCTGGTGATAAAGACATGCCCGGAGTTGTGTTTGGAACAACCGTTTTTATGCTGAGCCAGCGGTCTCGGTTTTGTGATGGAGGAGGCCCTACGGCTTTTAGAGAAGCTGAGTACGAGCTATGCGCCGCCGGGCGGTGAGGACGCGGTTGCCGAGATTATCAAAGGATTCCTCGAGGAGTATGCCGGCTCGGTGGAGAGAGATGTGATGGGGAACTTGATTGTCAGGATTGGCAGTGGGGGGCCGAGGGTTATGCTTGCGGCCCACATGGACGAGGTTGCGATGATGGTTAGCTGGATTGACGAGGAAGGGTATCTGAGCTTCGCGCCCCTGGGTGGTCTCGACGCGCGGGTCCTAGTGGGGCAGAGGGTCGTGGTCCACTCTGAAAGGGGGCCGCTGGAGGGGTGTATAGGCGCTAAGCCACCCCACATCACGACGCAGGAGGAGGCTAAGAGGGCCCCGGAGCTGAAGGAGCTCCACATAGACATAGGCGCCTCAAGCAGGGAGGAGGCGGAGGCCGCCGGCGTCAAGGTCGGAAGCTACGCCACCTTCCCCGCCCACTTCGCTAGACTCCTCGGCACACGGGTCATGGGTAAGGCCTTCGACGACAGGGTCGGATGTGTCGTTGCAGCCCTAGTGGCTAGGGCAGCGGCGGCAGAGGAGGTAGGAGTCGAGCTCCACGCAGTCTTCACCGTCCAAGAGGAGGTCGGGCTGAGGGGCGCAGCGACTGCCGTGAACAGCGTCAACCCAGAGTACGCTATTGTCTTGGAGGGGACGGTGGCTGCTGACACGCCCGGTGTCCCGGAGCAGAGCCGCATAACCCGGCTCGGCCGCGGAGCTGCCCTGAGGCTGATGGACTCCTCAATGATCACGAACAGGAGGTTCTACTCTCTCTTGGTGCGGGCGGCTGAGAGGGCTGGTGTGGGCTATCAGTCCCAGATAGTTTTTGGGAGCGCGACGGATGCGGGTAGGATTCACCTTCACGGTAGGGGTGTGGCTACCGGCGTGGTCGGCGTGCCCTGCAGATACCTCCACTCACCCCACCTAGTCCTAGACCTGAGGGACTTAGAGGCGGCCTACAAGCTGACGCTAGAGGCCCTGAGGCTTATCTCCCAGCAGGCCTAGACCTGCCCCACGCCTCAATAATCTTCTCGACTCTCTCAGCAAGCCTGAAGTCGCGGACCGTCAGTCCTCCGGCGTCATGGGTCGTGAGCCTCAGCCTCAAGTATCCATAGCCTAGCTCCACGTCGGGGTGGTGCCCCATCCTCTCCGCAGCCCTGGCAATCCTCTTCAAGAGGTCGAGGGACTCGGCGAAGTCGCGCGTCTTCAAGCTCCTGACAATGTATCTTCCACGGAGCCTCCAGGGTCTAACCTTGGCCACTAGCTCCTCCGCCTCAGCTCTACTCAGACGCTTAGGCATCACACGCCCCCGCCCCACCGCAGCTTTTATGGCTTGGCAGTAGACTAAACATCGTGTAGCTGGCTTGAAGTTCCACAAGCTGAGTAAGAGTGATTTGCGGAGGGTCTGTGAGGGGTTTGCGGGCCTAGGGGTTGGGGGTGTGAAGGAGGGGACGGTGCTGGAGGATGAGGGCGTCAGGCTCTACTGGCTCGACGGCCTGATACTTGCAGAAGAGAGCGGGCTCCGGTTCCCCGCCCTAGACGAGCGGGCAAACGCGGCGCTGCTGGGCTCGATGCCGAGCCTCGTAGTCGATATGGGTGCTGTCGCGAAGATTGCTGGAGGGGCGGACGTCATGGGGCCCGGCGTCGTCGAGGTCCGGGGGAGCTTTGGTGTGGGCGACCTGGTAGTCGTCAGGGATGAGAGGCATGGCAAGGCCCTGGCAATATGTAGGGCGCTGGTTGAGAGCGGCTCGCTACAGCCTAGGAGCCGGGGGCGGGTCGCCGAGAACATCCACCACCCTGGAGACAGGGTTTGGAGGCTGGTGGAGAGGCTAAGAGAGCTTCTCCCCTAGCCGCTGCTTGAGCCGCTCCATCTCCTTGAGGAGGTCTGAGTAGAGGCTCAGCACCTCCTCAAGCATCCTCTCAGCCTCCGCCACCGACCCTCCCCCAGCCACGGGCTGCTCCCGCCTAGGCCCTCCAGTCTCCGCGCCACCCTCCACCGACTTCTCAGCCTCCACACCCGCGGGCCGGGCCGCCTCAGCTCCTCCCACCATCTTTGGTCTCTGCGTCGGTGGTGCCTGTTGGGGCTGGCTCGGCGGCTTCTGCCTGGGCCTCGCTCGGCTGGGCTCGGGCTGCAGGGTCCTCTGGGGGCGCGGGGCTTGTGCTTGGGGCTGGAGGTAGAGGTCTACCGGCTCCTCCCTACTCTTGGGAGTCCTAGTGGAGAGCCAGAGGCCGACCAGCGCCGCGGCCGTTACGACTAGTATGGCGGCGAAGACTAGCTCGCCCTGTGTCAAGATGGCACCATCTCCCTGAGGCTCCTCGCATACCCGGTCATCGTGTCTAGGATCATGTGTGTGCCCGCGCTGACGGCTAGGAATGTGAGGGCTGAGGAGAGTAGGAGTGTTCCGAATGTGAGGCAGAGATGTATCCCGCTCCTCCTCTCGGCGAAGTGGAGGACCAAGCTCCCCGCGAGTGAGAAGACGGTTACCATGACCATGGAGGCGCGGGTAACGGCCTCGGGCGGCGCAGCCGGGGAGAGGGGTAGGATGGTCGCGGCGAGAGAGCTGTAGCTTGCGAGGAGTATGTAGAGCGAGTCCATCAGGCCGAGGATAGCCGCCACCGCGCAGGAGGTTGGCAGGAGTATACCCCTGATGTAGGAGGAGACCTGGGCCCTCCGCCTCCTCATCGCGAGCCTATCTGCCAAGTAGTCGTAGAGCCTCCTGCCGAGGGCTCCTGCCGGCACGCCCCTCCTGAGGGACTCGACAAAGACCTCGACCGCCTCGTATAGGAGGCCGCTCGACGACTCTCCCGCCATCACCCTCAGCGAGAGGAAGAAGTCCACACCGCTCTTGACGCGGAGGTAGAGCCGCTCCAGATACCTCTTCAAGGCGCCGTAGTCGTTGAGCCTCAGGATTTCTAGGACCCTCTCGGGGAGCTGGACCGAGCCGAGCGTCTCCGAGAGGCTCTTCATGAAGAATGGCAGCTGCTCATCTATCGCAGGGACCCTCCTTACCTTTAGGGCTGGGAGGGCGTAGGCTGCTATGAGGGCTGCTGGGACTGCTGCGAGGAGGAGTCTGGCGTGCTGTAGGGGGAGGAGGGCTGCGGCCGTGAGGACGATGGCTAGTGCGGCGATTAGGCTTGGGGCTGCGGCGCGCGAGGCGATGTATACTGTCAGGGGCCTGTAGGGTGAGGGGTTTAGGAGGCTGCCCCCTCCGCTCACCCTGTAGACGTAGTAGACTATCCCGGCCAGGCCTGCCGAGACTCCGCCCAAGACTAGGGCGAGGACTGCGTAGGGGTCTATCCCGCTGAAGACTATCGAGGCTATCATGAAGGAGATGAGGAGGAAGCTGCTGGAGCTGAGGATTGTGGAGAAGACGTCGCCCATCGTCTTGACCCTCTCCATCGCCCTCTCGAAGTTTATCTGAGAGTGCTCCCTCATCTTCTCATATTCGGTCGAGACGAGGCTGGAGGCTCTCATCCCGATGTTCACCGCCTTGGACATCTTCTCAGCCAGCTCGCCGAGTTCGTCCCGCGGCTCGGTCTTCGCGGCGGCCGAGAGTGCGGCGGGGACTGGGTAGCTCCAGCCATTCACAAGTCTTACCGCCTTCTTCAGGGGTTGGAGCCTGCCTGAGAGCGGGCCCTCGGTCTCTGCTACTGCTGCTAGGAATGTGTTGTCGTCGGGGATGGCTGAGGCTAGGGCTGAGAGGTATAGTAGGGCTGCATCCCTTCCCAGCCCTGTCTCCCGTCTCCTAGGCCTCCCCAGCACCTTCGAGAGCAACCCTCTCAGCCTCCTCCAGGCCGAGGTTGTAGGCAGCCGCCACGGCCCTGTAGACCTGCTTGTAGTCCAGGACCCCTGCGTCGGCCAGCCTCTGGAGGAAGCCCGCCCTCCTCCTCAGCTCCTCGTATACCTCTCTGAGCCTGTGCCTCGGTATACCCCTCATCTTCGCTATCTTCTCCTCGAGGAGGTAGCTGGTCCCCTCGCCCCTGAACTCGAAGGAGTCGTCGACGGGGTTCCAGGTGAAGACTTCGACATAGTTGACGCCCCCGGTCTCCGGGTCTAGGCCTAGGAGCTCGTTGACGCTCAGCACCCTCCTCTCAAGCTTCCCCGTGACAGGGTGTCTGACCGCGCTGAGGATGACGATGCAGTTGAGGTTGTCGACGAATGTCCTGGGAATGTTTATGGGGTCTCCAGTCAGCCTCTGGACCAGCTTCTGGACACTCCCCGCGTGGAACGTGGAGAGCACGCCATGCCCCGTATCCTGTATCGGGTGAGCCGGGCCGAGGCCCCCCATGTAGTAGCCACCCCCCTCCAAGACTAGGTCGTAGACAGCGGCTCCTCCGGCCGGCTCAACAGAGGTGATCCACGCCTCGGCTGATGGATGGTGGTAGAGGTAGGCGGTGCCATGTGCCTTGTGGACGGCGGTGCTGCAGCCCAGGACCCAGGCTAGGCAGCCTGCCCTGTAGGCCGTCCAAGGCTCAGTCTTCACGTAGTGGAGTTCGAACCTAGTGGTTGGGGGCTCCCAGTCCGGCTGTGGGTCCAGCTCCTCCGGCGGTGTAGGCTTCTTGGTCCGCGGCGGGCTCAGCCCGTTTGCCCAGATGCCTGCGCCTTCCTCGAGGAGGGGCTCGGCGTCGCGGATGGCCGAGTAGGCTCCGCTCAGGTAGTGGGCCCTGTAGGCCGGCTCGACCGCCCTGTCCGTGCCCAGCAGCGCCTCGCCCTGCCGGTAGAGGTGGCCCTGCATCAGGGCCCAGTGGACGAGCCTGTGGTCGATGTTCTCTAGGATGGTTGCTCGTCTCCCCCTAACCTCTGCCCACCTCTCACCGCCCCTCCAGCCAAGCCTTCTGAGGGCGGCCCGAAGCCTCTCGAGGCCCGCGCCCCTCCCCCAAGTAACCCACTCAAACCCTCTGGGCGTGATGGTGAGGAAGTCTCCGCCCGCCAGCCTGCCGAGGGCCCACCAGGAATCACCGCTGAGGACTAGGCTGCGGCTCTCCGAGTAGATGCTCAGGGGGATGCAGGGGTTGGGGGGCGGCCTCTTGGCCAGGGCTATCGACCTCTCACCAGCCCTCCACCTGTTTAGTAGCTCCTCGGCTGCTATCTCCACCTCCTGACCGCCTGCCAGCGTTATGAACCTGTGGTTGGGTGTGACGACTATTGAGAGGCCGTCGCTAGTCTCGACCCTGACCGTTGATGCGGCCCACATCCTCTTGACCCCTACGCATTTTGCGAGCCCGACCCCCTCACCCGGAGCGGTGGCGTATACGTAGAAGGGGTCGTTGAGCCTCACCTCGCCGTTCGATGCGGCCCCCACTCCGGCGGCCGCGGAGCTGTAGAGCTCTGGGATGCTGATGACGCCTCCGGGGCTGGCTACGTAGGCGTCGGCCACGCACTGCATGGCTTGGAAGGCTATCGCCGCCTCCCTCCCCCTAATCTCGCCCACGAGAATGTAGTTGGGCCTCTGCCTGAGGGCGGCCTTGAGGAGGTCGAAGAGCTCGACGCCCTCTCCGGCCTCCTGGGCCTGCCGCGTCACCTCGCTCACCCAGTTCTCGTGCGGAACCACTATCTCCGGGACATCCTCGATCGAGACTATCTTGGCTGAGGGGTCTATGAAGACGGAGGCGGCCCTGAGGAGTGTTGTCTTCCCAGAGGCGGTCTCGCCGACGAACCAGACGTTGAGGTTGTGCTCCAGTAGGAGCCAGAGGTAGGCGGCGCACCTCGCGCTTATCATGTTCCACCTTATCAGCTGGGTTATGCTGATCGGGTTCTCGGTGAACTTCCTTATCGTGAAGTTTGTGCCCCTCCTGCTGATGTCGCTGCCGTAGACTATGTTGACTCTGGAGCCGTCGGGCAGGACCGCGTCGGTTATAGGGGACCTGATGCTCACAGGCCTGCCCGCCCTGAGGGAGAGCCTGTAGACATACTGGTCTAGAGTCTTCTCATCCTCGAAGAATATGTTCGTCCGGCAGGGGCCGAAGACCTTGTGGACAACGTAGACTGCGCCGACTCCGTTGCAGCTCACGTCCTCGATGTAGGGGTCTCTGATGAGGGGTTCAAGCACTCCGAGCCCAACCTTCTCGGAGATGACCGCATACCTTATCGCGACGGCAAGCTCGGGACTTGCTACAACACCCACCACCGCCCCCCTCCTCCTCAGCTCCCTATACTCGCCCCGACCCATCGACGGGTCCTCAGACACCACCTCCTCCAGCAGGGCCGAGAGGAGCTCCCGCTTCTCCTCGGGGCTCTCGGGAGGGTCCCGCTCTGCAAGCCGCACGGCGAGCGCCTCCTCCACCGCCTTGAGGCTGCTCCAAGCGCCCGGCGGTATCTCGGGCATTACTACCCTGTAGTTGTTCCAGACGCCGGCTGGGTCTGAGTAGATGTGGACGAAGTAGGGGTCGCCTATCGGGTAGAGGACGTTGACGGGCGTCATGTATCGCATCTCCCTCGTAAGCTGTACTGCGTAGACCGGCTGCTCGCCCTCAAGCGTCTCGAGATACTCGGCGAGGTGTGGGTTGCTCCTCAGCGCCTCCTCGAGCGAACCGAACCCTCCAAGCTCCTCCGACATGCTAGACCTTCACCTGCGTGTATGGGAGGATCTTTATCCCGAAGACGGGGTCGACGTCGAAGCTTATCGTCTGGCTGGAGGACTTCGAGGCGCCCCGCACCTTGAGTATCTGCATCGTCTTGAAGATCTTGTCTCCGACCTCTTTGATCGAGAGGAGGAAGTGGGCGTCGGCGAGGGATCTTATCCTGATGAGTGTTTCCTGTGTGAGGGCGTAGGGGTGGACGGTTAGGACCATGCTCACCTCGCTCTTCTCGCAAATCATCCTGAGCCTAGAGAGGAAGGTTAGGACGTCCTCCTGGTCTCCGCCGGTGACGAAGACCGTGAGTGAGTCTATGACGAATATGTCGAACTTCTCGGCCTTGGAGCCGATGTATGTGAGGAGCCTGTCCATTATCACCTTCGAGTACTCTGGCCTCCACTTGGTGTCCTTGACGTAGAAGGAGATGACGTGGAGCCTCCCTGTCAGGTAGTGTCTCGAGGCTGTGAAGCTGAGGCTCTCCATGTTCTTGACGATTGTCTTGCCGCCTCCCTCCGAGGAGATGAGGCATACCCTGAGGCCTGCCGCGAGGGCTCCGTGCATCAGCTGGTAGCATAGGACGCTCTTCCCCGAGTCGTTCGGCCCCTCAATGACTATCAGGGCCGGGAGGGCTATCCCGCCTATCCGCCTGTCAAGCTCCTCGTTCTGGAGCTTTAGGACTAGGTGCCTCGACCCGTCGCTCAACCCCCACCCACCACCCTATCACCATCCGGCGTAACTAGAACCAAGACGGCTCCCCTGCCCGCGTCAAACTCTCCGGGAAGCCTAGCCAGCATCACAGCCTCCTCCCCAGGGTCTAGGACGCCCTCCCACGCCCCGGGTGTTGAGGGGTTCAGGAGCTCCAAGCCCGCCGGCCCCCTTACCTCTAAGACTCTCCAGTCTTGGTCCGGTCTGAGCCTGCTGAACCCCCGGGCGCCGGAGAGGGTCCAATAGTAGGCGTAGAGGTCTGAGGAGGCTAGGTCGCGGAGCTTGAGGCCGCAGCCCGAGTGGAGTCTCAGACCCGCCCCCACCTCTGAACCATTTATCCACTTCACTTCTAGCACTGCTGACCGGGCTTGGCATCCGTCGGAGCGCATCTTCTCCGAGAGTTCCAGTAGGCCGCTCCTGACCTCGGAGGAGAGTGTGAGCAGGCTTGCCATAGCTCCTATCAGGAGCATGAGGGCAAAGGAGGCGGTGACCGCCGTGCTCAAGCCCATACCCGCTCCTCACCCCCCGACGGAGAAGACCTCCTCCACAACCCTGCCAGTCGGCATCACCACCCTCACCACATACGTCCCGTTGGCCAGGGCTCCAGAAGGCCTGAGGACCGCCCTAGCAGTATCTCCCCTGTCGAGGACTCCGTTCCCGAGGCTGTCTGAGACGAGCTCGAGGCTCCATGTGCCGGGTCCTCCGCCCTCCGAGTAGGCGAAGTGCTGGAAGTACCCGTTTGAGATTAGGTAGATTGAGGAGGCTTGGAGTTCGCCCCTTGAGATGCCACGCGCCCCCACGCTCTTCAGGTAGACCTCGAGGACTCCCTGGCTGGCGTCGTAGTTGATGGCTGCGACTACTAGTCTCTTCTCAACCCTATCCCTGGCCTCCAGCGCCTCAAGCCTCACCGCCTCACCCAGCGAGGAGTAGCTGCTGTAGTAGACGGTGGAGAAGCCTGCGAGGATGATGATGGAGACGATGAGAAGGTAGGCCTCACCAACTATGCCTGAGGGGCTCACGCGCCCTTCACCCCACCATGTGAGAGGAGCCTCTGAATCAGAGAGGCGACAATCCCGATGGAGGAGAGAGAGGGGTTGGAGAGGTAGAGCTCGAGGAGCATGACGCATAGCAGGTAGGCCTCGTGGCTTGAGCCTGCCCTAGCGAAGACGCGCTCGTCCCGGAGCGTCGCTGCCACGAAGTCGGCGGACTCCCTCAGGAGTGCCGTTAGATAGAGGTTGCTGGGAGAGTTGAGTGCGAGGGAGTTTACAAGCCTCTCGAAGACGTCGCGGCCTAGGAGCCAGACTGCGAGGGAGGCGATGGCGGTGGCGTTGAACCGTGAGACGCTGGCGCTTGCGGAGAGTGGGGTCTGGGGGATTGGTGGAGGGGCTGGCGGCCCGGCCGTCTCACCGCTGGCCACACCCTCAAGAGCGGCCCCGCCTACATGGGGTGGAGACCCTATGCGGCCAGCTTCAGCCTCACCATCCCGCCCCCTCCTCGTGAGAGGCTCCCCGCGCGGCTGGGGCGGCGGCTCCTCCATAACCCCGATCAACGGGTTGTCGAGGGCGCTTATCATCTCCCGAATGTCCGTGAGGGTCTTCTCAATCGGCTCGCGGAGCTCCTCGATCTGCCGCAGAATGTCCTCTGGAGAGCCCTTCCTCTCGGCTGTTGTCTTGGCTTTAACCCCTAGGCTAGCCACCTCCGACACCCCCTTATTGCTTTGCATCTTGTATGGGATATGTATATTTCATTCATCATACTGCTGAATATAGTGTGCTTTTAGTAATATATATGTTTGTCTTTATTTTGTAGTAAAGATTAAATATGTCATCAATGCTGATGGGTGTCTTTTTGTGTCTCACCTTTTTATTTATTTTTACCCTTCCCGCCCGCTCTATAAACGATTCTGTCTCGCCCTATTAGGTCGCTCATTAGCGTTAGATGGTGTAAAAAATAGAAAAATTAGCATTAATGGCTATGCACTACTCTTCCTTATCAACGATCTCTGTTTCAGCTGTAAAGACCAAGTCCTCGGGGTTGCCGGCCCTGTTGAGCCTCCCGCTCAGGTAGAGTGCTGTTGTGCGGGCCTCAGGAGAGGTCTTCGAGTACCTAGCTATGAGCATCCGTATCGCGTCGCTTACTGCCTCACTCCTATTTCTGAAGATACCTTCACTGCATAGCTCATCAATCTTCCTTACCAAAGCTGAACTGACCCTAACCTGAAGTAGCACGGTATCCGCCATTACAACCCACCAGCGAAATATGGGGACCCGCAGTAAGAGTAATAAATCACTAGGAGATAACGAAAACATTATATAATATCTGTATTACAGCGAAATACTTTAGATAACGCGTGTTAATGGTCAGTTAGTCAGTAGGACAATTCTGATTATCAGGAGATGTGCGCACGCAGCTTAAAAGATACCATGTTTGCGCACACTGATAAACTTGCTGAGAATTGTTAATCATCCCCTTAAACTCATCAATAAAAAGAGAAGATACAAGTATAGACTACATATTTTTAGTAGTCGAGTATAGAAAGTAACTAATATTTAAACCTAGTATTACAATACAAGAATAATCCGGTGGAACGTTGTAAAAGGTCCGTGGTGGCTATAAATTATGGTACTACGGAGGACATGTCTCCCATGGGTGACGTGTGCAACCTATAATACGTGGGTGATGTGGGTGCTCTCGTCATGCCGGACCCATCGTCTAGGCGGATACCATCCGATTATCTAGACCGGCTTCTACCAACGATCGAGGACCTATTATCGCCCGAGACCCCGGCGGAGCAGCCTGCCACCCGGCCCGGGGCCCAAGATAGGCAGAGGCGGAGGAAGGTCCACTTCTACATAGACCCGGAGGACTATGAGCTGCTGGAGGGTGTTGTCTCGAGGCTGGCCGAGATGCAGGGGCCCCTAGGCGACCCGCGGGGGCTCTACTCAAAGGTGCTTAGGATGTCGGTGAAGATTGGGATTAGGGAACTTGTCGCCCGTGTGGGGCATGGGGGACAGGGGTGACGTGTGTGACGTGGGTGATAGCCGTTAGCAACCAAAAGGGCGGCGTCGGAAAGACGACGAGCGTAGTCAACTTGGCATCAGCCCTCGCCCTGAGGCACGGCCTCAAAGTTCTGGCAGTCGACATGGACCCCCAGGGACACCTCGCCCTCTCCCTCGGCATAGACACTGGCGAATCCTCGAGAACCGTTACAGCAGCCCTCATCGGAGTCCAAGGCCTAGGCCAAGTTGTCAGGGAGACGGGGATTCCGGGGCTATATGTCGCACCTAGTAACGAGTCGCTTGCGGCAGCAGAGGATAGGATTGCCCGTCAGCCCGGCAGGGAGGCCGTCTTGGCCACAGTCTTGGAGCCGGAACTTTCCAAATACGACGTCGTATTGGTGGATACTCCGCCAAGCCTCGGCGTCCTGACATTCAACGCCCTATACGCCTCCAGCCACGTACTCGTCCCAATCCAGCCCAGGCTCTACAGCATAGAGGGGCTTAGAAGGCTATACCAGATAATACACTTGATGAGGAAGAGGCTGGGGAGGAGGATCGAGATTCTAGGTCACTTCCTCACGATGGTCGACAACAGGTACCGTGTTACGCGGGAGGTTCGGAGCGACCTCCGGGCCAGGCTCGGCGACGGCCTCCTCTCGACCGAGATCCCCATGAGCGTCAAGGCTGAGGAGGGCCACTTCCACAGGACACCCCTAGTAATCTATGCCCCCGACTCGGATGCTGCGAGGGCGTATGCGGCCTTGGCCGAGGAGGTGTTGGCGAGGCTTAGGGGTGAGGTAATACGTGGAGAGTCTATCGAGAGTGGGGTGGGTCTTGAGGGTGGCGAGCACTAATCAGGGAGTGGCGTTGACAAAAATGTCTAGCAGGGAGGTGGGCGATGCTTGACTTATCCGCTTGAGCTCCTTTTGGAGGAGAGGGGCTCTATTCCGGGGGAAGACCCGGTTCTCAGGGCCCTACTCCGGGGCTCATCCCTCACGAGGAGGCAGTTTGAAGCACTCAGGCTGGAGGCCGAGGACTATGCGACCGGGGCTCGGAGGACCTTTGAAGAGAAGGCACGGCTACTCGGCGTCTCCCGCGGAACCTACGCCAAAATACTCGGACAAGCCCTGCGTAACATCTCCCAATCCATCCACACCCTCCTACTCCTCGGATACCTAGGCCTCCTAGGCGAGAGACGGTTCGCCTGGCTGCTAGAGCTCAGTCAGGCCTTGGAGAGCGGAGAGATGGAGGATGCGCTAGAGATACTGGAGAAGCTGGCCGGGAGGGCTACTGGTCGCCCTCAACCTCCTCAACCCGGCCCCTGAGCAGCCGATATCTAATATTATTTAGCATGCCGCCGGCCCTCTCCAAGAACCCCCTCTCAGCAAGCCTCGAGAGGTAGGTGGAGGCCGTGCTCAGGGTCAGCTTCTCTCCATACTCGGCCTCATAGGCCTCAACCACGTCCCGTGAGGTGAACTCGGCGTAGGGGAACCTCTTCTCAATCATCCTGGCCAACCTCGTCAGCTTGTTCTCTATGGGCTGCTGGGGGGAGGCGCCTCCGCCGTAGAGGTCCACGAGGTCGGCAAGCTGCATGATCTTCTCCCTCGTAACCCTCCCCTCAAGTATGACTGTTAATCTGTCGCCGTCGTCGCTCACAACCTCTACCCTAACCCTCCTCTTCGCAGGCAAAGCCTCCAGGCCCGGCCCCAAACTCTCTCACATTATATTTGTTTTGGCTAGCGGGCTTCCTGTGGAATGGCCGTGATCATACCGGGGCCATGTCATCTATCAAATCTCCAGCCAGTGTTGCGGGGAGGCTACGCCAACCGATTGGCCAATCCCAGACCCTAGACACGGCTGCCCCAAGCTGCCAGTCTCTTCACATCCACTCAGACAGCTAGGGCTAGGTTAGATCGGAATCCGCATAGTCTATGCACCAAGTAGGGGAGAGGGTGGAGGATGCTTACGGTCGGCAGAGCAGTCAGAATAGTCCCAGCCAAGTAGAAGTCGATGAGAATGTGTCAGCTTCTTACCTTACTATGTATTCCATACAGGGCAACAGGGTGGCGTCAGTGATATTGTGAATGCAGAGGCGGGGATCTCAAGGGATTTTAGGCCTGTCCACCCCCATGAAAGAATCTCAAAAACCTGGCAAACTCTCTCACAAAGAAAACTATGAGGTTTAGGGCCAAGGAAAGTATAGCGGTGCCTAGAATCCCTGAAACTTGGCTTCCCCGGAAGAGGTTAAATCTCCTCTCCTCGCAGATCACCCTCCCACCAGCTGGGCCGCCCTCCACAATCCCCCTGCAGACTTGGATGGAATACTCGCCAAGCCCCACCGGCCAGTCGGCGAGAAGGACAACCCCGACGACTACCAGAACAATGATGGCGGCTAGAAGGCCGAGCCTGTAGAGCAGTCCCACAGGGACAGCCCATCCACCTGCCGCAAAATATTCCTCAGAGTCTAGTCAACCCTTATCTCGCCGCGCCTAACCTTCCTAGCAACCTCCGGTATGCTCGTGACTGCGTAGTATACGTGGCCGCAGTTATGCGTCCTGCAGTGCTCGCAGAAGAGACGCTTGTCGCCCGTGTATGTGATGTCGACGGTTTGGTTGAGTAGGAAGTCCCAGAGGGTGATTGTCGTGTTCCGGAAGTTGAAGTGGAGCACCTTGTTGTATCCGTTCCTGTAGGCCCAGTCGAGTATGATGGACTTCACGAGGTCGTTCTTGCTTATTCCCCGCTTCTTGGCCTCCTTCTCTAAAATCTCGTCTATCTCCCGCTTCAGCCTGATGCTCCAGACAGCCTCCCTCGCAGACGTGGGCCTCGGCACACTTTCACCTAACACTCTTAAGATATATATCTTGTCGCGAATCCATGGGGTGGTGTCAGACGGTGGTATCGGTATGGATAACCATTGTATGGTTCTGGACAGTGGTGATCCACGGCTGGGGGTGGTGGAGCTTGAAGAGGGCGCTTAAAGATTCAAGGGACATCCATATCCGCCTACCACAGGACTTGTATAGGGCTTTGGAGGAGAGGGCGTCATCAGAGGGGGTGCCTGTCTCCTTGCTTATACGGAGGATTCTGAGGAGCGCGCTGGGGCTCTAATGGGCCGGGTGGTGCTGCCTTGCCGCGGCTCAGGGATAAGAGGCTCGCTCTCAGGCTTGTCTGGAGGCTGGGCGACCTCCTAGCCGATGAGCTCTCGGGAGTTAAGGGGCGGGACTTCGTGGTAGGCTCCGCCGAGTACAGGGCCCTCTACCGGAGGCTACTACCAGATACGAGGGCGAGAGACCTGACCTCGATGGCCCTCCAATACTTCTGCCAGCAGGTAGTCGAGACCCCCCGCTGGGTGCTCGAAGTTCTCGACAATAAGAAGCCAGTCCTGAGGCTGAGAATAAAGCAGCCATGAAAGTAGCCCCAATCCCCCTCAGCCAGATCCATAAAACCCCGATAAACCCGAGGCAGGTGGTGGATAGGGAGCGGCTCGAAGCCCTCACCACGTCCATCAGACAAATGGGGGTCACGCAGCCCCTAATCCTCTGGTGGAACAGCGCGCATGGCAGGTACGAGGTCCTTGACGGCTCCCGCAGACTAGAGGCGGCGAGGAGGGCGGGCCTCCAGGAGGTCCCAGCAATAGTCTACGAGGTATCCGAGGAGGAGGCGATGAAGATAGCCTTTTCAATACACCTGAGCCAAGAAGACCTGACGCCCGAAGAGCTCCTAAACTACATAGACCTGATGATCCAGCGGGAGGTATTCAAGAGTGTCGAGGAGGCCTGCAGACACTTCGGGATAAGCAGGGCCTGGTACTACGAGTTGGAGAGGGCTGGGAGGGTTCGCGAGGAGGGCTTGAGCATCAGTGCAAAGTCCATCGTGGCCGCATCGGACCTGCCGGAGGAGGACAAGGGTCGCGTCGTAGAGCTAGCGAGAGAGAATGCTCTATCCTCTCGCGAGGTTCGGAGGCTGATAGAGCTCTACGGCCCTCTCGGACCAGAAGAAGCGCTGGCTAGGATAATCGCCTCCAGGCCCCGCCTCATCTACTCAGACCCCCTAACCCGAGAGGAAGTCTACGAGTGCCGCGGCAACACAGGCTACAGGCTGAGGCTTGCTAAGGGCTATGCACAGCTCGAGGCAGAGGGCTCGGGAAGTCTAAGGATACCTCGCACAGATATCGCGATTCTCGTAAACCTGCTGAGGTTCGCTGAGTCCGGCAAGGGGGCCAAGAGGCCGCGTTAGACGATTCGTACATGTGGCTTTTATCACGCCTGTCCTGTATACTGTGTTGAGGGCTGTATGAATCGTGGGTTTAAGATATCGGCTGTAGTCGCTGTGGGTGTTGCGAGTCTGCTGGTCGCGGCGATACTGCTGTATCAGCCGCCCAACGTCTACGCCCAGGCAGCGCCGGGAGCTGGCCTTGGCTGTCAGTGGTCCTCATGCCTAGGGGTCAACGCGATGCATGGTGGCATGGGTCCACAATCGATGCACCATAGAGGGTGGGGGCGTGGACCACCTCCCAACTTCACAGTATCAACCGAGGAGGTCCAGCTCTCCGGGAGGCTTGTCGAGCTGGACAGGGGCTACCTAGTCATCGAGACGGGAGCAGACAGGGTCTTGGTTAAGACTCCCATGTGGCTGCTAGTTGACAACAAGTCGGTAAGCACAATCAGGCTCGCCTTCGAGGATAAGCTCAATAGTGGCGACCAAGTCCAGCTAATCGTCTATAGAGTGACGATGACGAGGCAGGACGGCTCCCAGAGAAGCTTCTACCTCCTCAAAGAGCTAATAGACCAGACCACCGGGCTCCACGCATACGCGGCAAGACCTCATCTCCGCGGGGGCGGCCCAGCACCAGAAACCTCCTACACGGGAAACGCCTAGGAATGCCGCAAGACTATACGTATTTTTTCTCCCACCCCCATTAGGGTTTAGCGGTTGTTAGGCATACTCTCGCTCCTGAGAATCGACGTGGTCTTTGAGGCCATAAGCCTATTGATAGGAATCTTCATAGCTGTGCAGTCCTTCAGGGCCTACAGGATTCTCGGCTCTAGGGGCTTCCTTCTCCTCGGAGTGGGGTTCGCCTTCATGTCGGCAGCCATGCTCTTCAGGGTCGCGGTGGTAGGGTTTGTGGTCGCGGTGGCCGGGCCTCTAGGCAGGTCTCTACTCTACCCAGTCCTAGGCCTTATCACTGTAGAGGTCATCTACTCGGTGGTCAGGGTCGTCGCCTATGTCATCTTCATGGCCGCCTACGCCGCGTCTAGGCTCAGGCCCACCCAAGCTGTGCAGGCCCTCTCCCCCCTGCTGCTCACCATCTACAACCCCCTTTTCGAGATCATCTCTGCGGGGCTACTGGTCTACGTGGTAGTGGAGACAGCCCACAACTGGGCCAGCGGGAGGCCGAGAGGGTCTGGAGAAATATTTACCGGGTTCCTAGCACTCCTCCTAAGCCATGTCTTCTTCTTCCTAACCCCCCTGAACGTTCTATACTACATCCTCGGCCACACAGCCCAGCTTGTCGCCCTAACCATGATACTGCTCGGCACATACGAGGCAGGCTCAGAGACAAGAACACAACCCACAAGCCAGACATAACTATGTATAATTGGTCTCCCACACGCTATGATGGTCTGGGTTGAGGAGTGTTAGGGAGGTCTTTGACGCACCTGAGGGCGAGGAGGTCGAGCTTAGGGGCTGGGTATGGAGGAAGAGATCCCACGGTCGTCTCCTCTTCATCGACCTTCGCGACTCGACAGGAGTCATACAGGTAGCAGTCAACGCCAGCAGGGTTGGCCCCGAGAGCTTCGAGGAGGCAAGCAGGGCCGGCCGCGAATCCTCAGTAATTCTCCGCGGCACCGTCGCCCACGACCCGCGCGCGCCTGGGGGCGTGGAGGTCCGCTGCACATACTTCAAGACGATAGGCCAGTCGCTCGACGACTTCCCGATAAGAAAAGGCGTCACAGCCAGAGTCCTCTACGACAACAGACACCTCTATCTGAGGAGTCCGAGGGTTACTGCGGTTATGAGGATTAGGTCAAACCTGATATGGGCGGTCCACGAGTTCTTCAGGTCTAGAGGGTTTGTCGAGATCGACTGCCCCACCCTAGTCACAGCCGCTGTAGAGGGTGGAGCGACACTCTTCGAGGTAAACTACTTCGGCAAGAAGGTCTACCTTACACAGAGCGTCCAATTCTACCAAGAGGCAGCCATCTACTCTCTGGAGAAGGTTTACAGCGTCCAGCCCAGCTTTAGGGCTGAGAAGAGCCGCACCACCCGCCACCTCACAGAGTTCTGGCACGTCGAGGCCGAGATGGCCTACGCTGGTTTCGAGGACCTTCTCAAGACTATAGAGGAGCTGGTAAGATACGTGGTGCTGCGCGTCGACGAGCTCTCGAAGAGAGAGCTAAAGATTCTCGGTAGGAGCATAAGGACCGAAGAAGTTGAGGGGCCCTTCCCGAGGATAACCTATGCAGAGGCCTTGGACATTTTAAGGAGGCATGGGGTAGACGCCGAGTGGGGCATAGACATAGGCGCCGACGAGGAGAGGATAATATCCAGCGAGTTCGATAAGCCCGTCTTCCTCACGCACTTCCCGAAAAAGCTTAAGGCCTTCTACCACAAGCCGGACCCCGCAAACAGGGAGGTTACGCTGAGCGCAGACCTCTTGGCGCCGCGGGGGAATGGTGAAATTGTGGGGAGCGGTGTGAGGATTGACGACTACGAGGAGCTGAGGAGCAGGATACTGGAGGAGGGCCTCAGGCCAGAGGACTACTCTTGGTACCTCGACCTCAGGAAGTATGGCTCGGTCCCACACGCCGGCTTCGGGATGGGCGTCGAGAGGGTCCTCAAATGGATTCTCGACCTGCCACACGTCAGAATGGCCGCCCCCTTCCCCAGAACACCCACAAGGGTCCAGCCGTAAAAGGTGCCCCCGAGCCAAGATTACGTGGGGCGGCTTGATGTGAATGGTATTTATACGGGGGTCCATGGACAGACATAGGAACTAAAAGTTGAGTAATCGCCCAGTTCTGCCAGATATTCAGTCAGAGCCCGCGAAGGTGCCTATAAGGGTCAAGAAGGTCGGGCTCGTGGGTATACGAGTCCCATACGCCAGCGTCCACTTCGGCGACGGTGTAGTTGTTGTCCAGAGGCCGCTACTCAAGGTCTATGTCGACCTGCCAAAGAGTCAGAGGGGAATACACGCGAGCAGGAGCTACGAGTCTGTGTTTAAGATTGTGAACCAGTCAACATTCTCGGGGCAGAGGCTTGAGGACGTCTGCGCGCGTGTCGCCGAGGAGCTCCTAGCCAGGCACGAATACTCCACCCACTCAAGCTGCGAGCTGAGGGGCGAGGTGTTCAGAATATCCAAGACGCCCACAAGCATGGTTGAGGCCTACGAGGTCATACCCGTCTGGGCCTACGCAGAGGCCGAGAGACTCGAGGGAAAGGTGAAGACGCGGAGGGGGATAGGCGTCACGGTGAGCGGAATCACAGCATGCCCATGCGCACAGCAGACAGTGAAGACCCTCGCAGAGTGGGAGAAAAACTCCATCATCGGCGACGATAACATAGTTGGGACTCACATGCAGAGGACCATGGCCTCTGTGAGGCTCTTCCTAGTCGACGGTGAGACCATAGACCTTCTGGATCTCGCCGACCTCGTGAAAGGGTGTATGAGCGCTCCATCCTATGAGGTCTTGAAGAGGATTGATGAGGGTAGGGTTGTCTTGAAGGCGCTTAGCAACCCGCTCTTCGTCGAGGACGTGGCTAGGCTCGTAGCTGCCCAGATATCCCAGAGATACTCCTCGCTTGACGACAAGACGTTGCTCACGGTCCATGTCAGGAGTATCGAGAGTATTCACAGCTACGACCTCGAGGCGCGGCTCTCAGCAACCCTAGGCGAGATAAGGAAGAGCCTCAGGGATAAGGTTTAGGATGATTCTCGAGCCCCCGCCAGGCTGGGGGAGAGTTTTATATGTGATGAGTGTGTTGAGATTTTAGGGGAGAAATAATTGGGTGAGAATTGGTTAGGCGGCTTCTCCTTTAGTAGCCCGCGTCTCCTGAGATATTCCTCGAGGAGTTGTTGCTTTCGCCTTATAGTGAACCAGACCAGTTGATAGAATTTTAGTACGTCTCTCACCATTATTGTGATGTAGTATACATTCTTTTTACTTATGAATATTCTCCCAAATATTGTAGAGGTTGTCCCTTTCTTCTTCATGAGTTGCGGTCCGGTTGTTCTGATACCTAGAACCGGAGAAGTCTCTGGACATATTTGAGAAGCCTAGTATTTGTATTAAAGCAAGTAATTACCCCATTTCCCTTATTCACAGAACCCTCGCTATCGAAGAATCCTCTCAGAAAACTCCTCTTGCAGTCCTCGCAGTGCTCTATGAACCGTCCTAGCCTCTCAATGTCTATAGGTTTTTGTAAAAGCTGATAGAGTGTCTTTGATCGTGCACTCACTTCAAGCTTCCTACCTTTTTTCGGAATTGGTTTTGGCGGCCCTCTTCTGAGGGCTTTTCCCAAGCATATCTGGAGCGGACGTATTCTATATTTACCATTCCGAGACAATTTCTCATGGCTTTCACCCCAAACCTCGGCCTCCACCGACTTCTCTGACACTTCAACGCTTATTACCTTTGGCTTCTCTGTTGGCTGCTTGATGGTGGGTGGTGGAACATACTCTAGTCTTAATCGATATCTAATTCCTGAACCAAGAGACGCTCTTATTACTAATGTCTTGGCTGGAGGAGCGCTTATAATAACATCCATTATCTATATCTATATGATATGGAAATGAGTAGTAAATTAGTTTGGGAGCCCAACGCAGAGGTTCTTACACTAAGAGTGGTTGATGAAGTCTCTGCCATAGGTGTTTTTGGAAGAAAAGTACTTCCCACGAAGGAGTGGACCCTGCCACGATAGATAGCTTCCAAGACTTCTTCAGGAGCCCTATATAAAGTAGGGCACTCCAGAGGGGGTCCTGAAATATGGAAAGCCGGAAAACAGCCGCGATGAGCAAAAACAGCCGTACCTACCACTAAAACACAAGTCAAACTTAAATAGAACCACACAACCAAAATAAATAGCTTCACCTGAATCCTAGAAGGAATTGAAAGAAACGCTCAACAGCATGACAGTCGCAATCACACTTTATCTCCTGAATCCTAGAAGGAATTGAAAGGTTATATGCCAGACTTCATTTGCAGGAACGTTGAGGACCTGAATCCTAGAAGGAATTGAAAGTTGTTTTATCAGAAAGGTAGAGGGTTTAGGTTTGGTGGTGTCCTGAATCCTAGAAGGAATTGAAAGACCGAGTGTAGGCTGGGAGATCACCAAAAGTGTATGGGGCCTGAATCCTAGAAGGAATTGAAAGATCAGACCCGACCACGGCAGTCATGGCGGTTATAGTTGTCCTGAATCCTAGAAGGAATTGAAAGCTAAACCATTGCTCTAATTCCCACCCGTACTTTTCAGCCTTTCCTGAATCCTAGAAGGAATTGAAAGAGACTTTCACCATGCTAGGCCGGCGGAGCTGCGGCAAGCGCCTGAATCCTAGAAGGAATTGAAAGTACTAGTCTGTCCAACACCATAAATCCGCAGCCCATACACACCTGAATCCTAGAAGGAATTGAAAGTTCTAGGATTCAGGGTGGACAGTCTGAATCGAGCGCCCCGCCTGAATCCTAGAAGGAATTGAAAGTCGGCGGCTTGGAGGCGTTCTTCGAGCTGTTCTACCCGTCCCTGAATCCTAGAAGGAATTGAAAGACTCATGACGACTATGAAGACGCCTTGAAACACTATCCTGAATCCTAGAAGGAATTGAAAGTCTTTCATCATGGCTAGCATCAGGTTCAGGCTCTCCCCTGAATCCTAGAAGGAATTGAAAGCTATTAAGTGTTTACTTATCCCGACTCCGTGTTATTTCCTGAATCCTAGAAGGAATTGAAAGAGACGCAGGATAAGCTCAAGGGGGAGCGTAACCGATCCTGAATCCTAGAAGGAATTGAAAGACGCTTAAGTCGTCGTCCATAGCTATGAACCATACATTCCCCCCTGAATCCTAGAAGGAATTGAAAGTTAAAGTCGTCTATCGTGAATACGGCCTTGGCCCATGCCCTGAATCCTAGAAGGAATTGAAAGTATACTTTATCTTCAGGGTGAATGGAGGCTCTTCTCCTGCGCCTGAATCCTAGAAGGAATTGAAAGCCCGTCATTTCGTCTAGGTCGCCATACGCCTCCACGCTTAACCTGAATCCTAGAAGGAATTGAAAGAGGAGGTTCGGGATAGAGGAGGGCCGGGCGGAGAACATATTGCCTGAATCCTAGAAGGAATTGAAAGAGATAGACCAGCTCCGGCGTAGCTTGGTGTTTGAAACGTTCACCTGAATCCTAGAAGGAATTGAAAGGCGTCTCACCTCCCCCGTTTCGCCTACTTGCGACCCCATCACCTGAATCCTAGAAGGAATTGAAAGGTCCCAGTCCTGTATCCGAGGAAGTCGTGGAGGCTTGAAACCTGAATCCTAGAAGGAATTGAAAGTCTCCAAGTCGAACTTCAGCTTCAAGTCATACAAGTCCCACCCTGAATCCTAGAAGGAATTGAAAGAAGTAGGCCGGACTCGACGATAGTAGAGCCGCCAATAAACCTCCTGAATCCTAGAAGGAATTGAAAGCTATACGTCGATATTAGTTCATCCGGCATCTCCACCTCCCTGAATCCTAGAAGGAATTGAAAGCAAAAACGCCTGAGCTGTCACAGCTGTCACACCTGCCAGTCCCTGAATCCTAGAAGGAATTGAAAGTCTGTGGCCTACTACATTTGGTATGACAAGCGTCTGGCTACCTGAATCCTAGAAGGAATTGAAAGATCTACCCACAGCCAGGCAGGGCTGAGCGAGTGTATGCTCCTGAATCCTAGAAGGAATTGAAAGCAAAAAATCCCTGCACACTGTCTAGCGGCCAGGGCCACCCTCCTGAATCCTAGAAGGAATTGAAAGACATAGTGGATGAATTCGTGGAATTGTTCACAAGCGAGACCTGAATCCTAGAAGGAATTGAAAGAGCCTTGGCTAGCGGCGGTATCACTTTGGGTTTTGGATTTAACCTGAATCCTAGAAGGAATTGAAAGTCAACATGTGGCTTCTCCCTAGCCACAAGCTTACGCACTCCTGAATCCTAGAAGGAATTGAAAGTCAAACCAAGGCTTCAACTCCATAAGCCCTAACTTTCCTATCCTGAATCCTAGAAGGAATTGAAAGATGTTATGCATGGCTCTACCGCCTAGCGATTAATGCCTGCACCTGAATCCTAGAAGGAATTGAAAGCAGGTCTGTGCAGCGGGGCATCGGGCCCGTGTGCTGGGCCCTGAATCCTAGAAGGAATTGAAAGAGAAGAGGGTGGCGGTGGGTATATAAGCTTTGCTCTTTTTTCTCCTGAATCCTAGAAGGAATTGAAAGGGTACAACTGCGAATTCTAATCGCCGCAGGCATACCCGGCCCTGAATCCTAGAAGGAATTGAAAGTTGAGCTTAGGCGTAGGCTTAGTTTTGTTAAGTGGATGCTCCTGAATCCTAGAAGGAATTGAAAGACTCTTTGGATCTCTCTTCGCGTATATCGCCCATATCGACCCCTGAATCCTAGAAGGAATTGAAAGTACGAGGTTTAGGATTGCAAGACGATGTAGTAGCGGTAGCCTGAATCCTAGAAGGAATTGAAAGCGCGACTAGCTCCGACATCACCGGTGAACGGCTGCCAAGTTTCCCTGAATCCTAGAAGGAATTGAAAGATTGCACTAAGCTTTACCTTTCCACCTACAGGCACGCTTAACCTGAATCCTAGAAGGAATTGAAAGGCAACGGGTAAGCAGCACTACATCTACACTTGTAATACCGACCTGAATCCTAGAAGGAATTGAAAGTGATAAGATTAAGACTGACTTGCGGGTTATTGAGGATGATCCTGAATCCTAGAAGGAATTGAAAGACGTACGCTTGAGTGGTGGATGAAGTACATCTACCGGTTCCTGAATCCTAGAAGGAATTGAAAGATAGACACGCTCTAGAATCCCTGTCAATAGCCCCTTCTCTCTCCTGAATCCTAGAAGGAATTGAAAGGGGACAGACATAACAATCAACCAGCTAATCTGGAAACGCTTACCCTGAATCCTAGAAGGAATTGAAAGATTTTGAGATTAAGCATCCACTTAACAAAGCTAAGCCTACCCTGAATCCTAGAAGGAATTGAAAGGTCACGACTCCGCCAGTAACCCTCTCGGCGACAGAGCCTCTCCTGAATCCTAGAAGGAATTGAAAGATGTCAGCCGTACCCGTGTCAGCAAATCCCTTAACCCTGAATCCTAGAAGGAATTGAAAGTCCCGAAACAGTGTGAGGGCCCTTTCAGCCTTAACCCATTCTTCCAGCCTGAATCCTAGAAGGAATTGAAAGATTCGTCTAGCTTGTTTTTCCATGCCATGCCACACCCCCCACCCCTGAATCCTAGAAGGAATTGAAAGGAGATTATCCCCGGCCACTTCTCTATCAGCTGAAGTATCTCCTGAATCCTAGAAGGAATTGAAAGGGAAATAAATCCTCATAGAGCTTACGAAACATTGCTGCGGTACTCCTGAATCCTAGAAGGAATTGAAAGGGGTATAGCGCTCTTACCAATGTACCGATGCATCTCCATACCCTGAATCCTAGAAGGAATTGAAAGCGGTCAACTAAAACTAAGGTCGCCATATCACAGAGCTTCTACCTGAATCCTAGAAGGAATTGAAAGGTGTGCCGCCGATAGGAGAGTGGACGCCGCCGGAGCTTATCCTGAATCCTAGAAGGAATTGAAAGTTAACTAGTCCTTCACGCCGCCAATCAATTTCGTATTTCGTAACCTGAATCCTAGAAGGAATTGAAAGTTCTCTCTCTGGGCTGATAATCACCCACCAAACCCTTATCCCTGAATCCTAGAAGGAATTGAAAGATCACTAGCCTTTTTCCAAAACGACCATCCTGAATATAGCCTGAATCCTAGAAGGAATTGAAAGCGGCTCGTCCAACAGCTTCTCAATATTATCTATATTATCCTGAATCCTAGAAGGAATTGAAAGGGGTCCTCAACCCATTTATCCAGCTTAAAGCTGGGATTTCCCCTGAATCCTAGAAGGAATTGAAAGCGAAAAACTATTTGCCTGTCATATAATATTAATTCGGAATACCTGAATCCTAGAAGGAATTGAAAGATAACAGGGTGGACCTCCTATGGCTAAAGTAGACGATAAACGCCTGAATC
>WUQR01000067.1 GCA_009889515.1 Nitrososphaerota archaeon | reverse complement strand
GGGAGATGCATCAACCAGTACGCATGGCGGATCCAATTGTGCTGGGCGACCACGCCCTGCAAGGGCCTTCATGAAGCCCAGCCGATACTCATTGTGGAGGGAGATGTCCTTTTGGGTATCACCACGGCTGGTGATGTGGTACACCGGTTTTTTATTCGATCCGTAACGGACGTGCCACTTGGTGTATCGTCCAAAACACCAAAATTAAAGAGATCCACCCGTACCCCTGTTGAAGCGGTTCATCCGGGAAGCGCGGCGGGGGACGAAGGTGCGGGACCACCTGTTCCTCCGTGCGGAGGTGGTGGATAAGCTTTTGCATCTGGAGTGCGAGGGCCAAGAGGGCCGATGGGCGCGAAGGCTACGGGGGTTGGTGGAGGTTCAAAATGGATCGGAGAAAGTTTCAGGAGCGGTACCCTCAGCCATAGATACTGACACAAACTTCGTGACGTTACCCGCGTCCGACCTTCGAGGAACGTCCACTGGTACCGGGGAAGCTTCCGCTTCGTTAGGTGTTCCCAAAGCCTGATTCCGGGCGTTCCCTTGTCCAGGACGTCCTTCACGTCCACCTGGGCCAGCGAGAACGGCCGCTCCTCCTCCCACGCCCAGTGCGCTTGGTAGAACGTCTTTCGCTTGGTCCTGCGCCCGGTGAAGCCGTTGCGGCGCAGGATGTGGCGGATCGTGGGGGGAGCCAGGACAAGACCCTTCTCCCGCCACCCTCTACCAGGGCAGCCTCTTCCGCCCGTAGCCGGTTTCCTTCTTGGCTTCCACCACGATGGCCTCGATCTCGGATCCGGTCTGGGAGGGAGAACGATGAGGACGACGAGATCAGCTACCTAGTCCCTTCACCCCACCGTCCCAGTACCGCTCGACCCATTTACGGACGGCATTCCGTTAGGTGTGCCACCTCCGAGCGGTCTCGGTGATGCTCCCCGTCTCCAAGCAGGTCTCAACCAGTCGCATCCTTGCCGCCTCCCGGTTCATGACATACGCTTCCTTCCTGGGCAAGATCCACTGCCCCCCTGCTCCTCCTTCTCACTAAGCTTTTTTAGGAGGAGCACCGGCTCCTTTCAACCACCACCTCCTCTTCAACCGCTCGGCCTGGTAACGATCTCCTGGCGCACCAAGATCGACCCCTTGACAACCCTGCCGGAGAGGGTAATAACATTAATGATACCGAACCAAGGGTAAGGGCAATGGAGGGGATGAGGGCAAGGACGACGGAGATGATCAGGATGAAGGAGGTGGGTGGGGCGGTAGGTGTTTCCCTCAACACTGCATTCGCGTTTTCCGATTTCGTGGCGTTTGGGGTGCTGCGGGCCATCCGCGAGCAGGGGCTCAAGGTGCCCACGGACGTGGCCGTGGTTGGCTTAGGACGACAGCCCGTTCGCTTCGTGTCTGGAAGCACCCCTCACCACGGTGGGAGGTAGACGGAGAGGGTGGGCCGCAAAGCGGCCGAGCTCCTCGTCCGGAAATTGGATGGAGCAAGATAAGCCGGGATGAAGCAGCTTCGGCTTCCTGTCCGGCTAGTCGTGCGGGCAACCGCGTAGAAAAGGAGGTGGTCAAAAGGGAGAGGAACTTGGGTCATCGCAATGAAACGTGCGTAACGGCGATCGACAGGAAGAGGAGGTGAAAATTATGCGTGGGCGGCGAGTAGTAAGGTGGTTAGTATTGATGATGGCGTTAGCGGGGTCTCTATGGGTGGGGGTCGCCCAGCCGCTTCCTCCGCGGCATGAGACGTGGGTGATCCACGACCTGTACAGCCCACCCGCAGGCTTCAACCCTCTCATGGTTCCCGGTGTAGCCTACTGGGGGACCTATATCATGTATCCCACCCTTTTTTTGGGCAACGTTTACTATGGTCCTAAACTGGAGGAAGTGCTTCTGCCCTATCTTGCCAGCGGTTTCCGGTGGGTAGATTCTCTGACCCTGGAGGTTACGCTTCGGCCGGAGGCCAGATGGTGGGACGGTGTGCCGATAACCGCCCATGATGTTAAGTTCAGCTGGGAGCTAGGCAAACGGCACCCGACCTATTGGAACACCGCATTCTGGGACTTCTTGGAAGAGGTGAGGGTCATCGATGACAAGGTGGTGCAGTTTGTGACCACTCCACCCAAGGCGGTCTATTTCGAGCTGCTTAGGATGCTCACTACTGCGCTTGTGCTTCCCCGGCATCGTTGGGAGCCTCTTGAGGCGAAATACGGTGCCAATCTAACCGTGGACTTTAAGGACGATGATCCGGCCCAGATCGTGGGGGGAGGTCCTTACAAGCTCGAGAGGTGGGACTTGGACTACGCGCTCTACGTCCGAGTGGACGACTGGTGGGGCAAGGACATCTTCGGGCTGCCGCGGCCCAAGTACCTCCTTCACCGCACCTTCAAAACCGCTGCTGCGCGTAACCTGGCTTTTGAGCGCGGAGAGGTTGATGCCATATGCTCCGTCATAGAGGTATGGGAACTCCAGGCGAGGGGCTTGCCTATAAGGTCCTACTATGACGAACCCCCTTATTTCCTACCCTCTTTCGGGTGGGGACTGTTCATCAACTTTGCTCGGCCACCGTTGAATGACCCAATATTGCGCCGCGCGATCGCTTATGCCCTGCCCGCCGAGGAGATCGGGCGGAGCTTGCCTGTACCCCATGCCCCTGCCCACCCCACGATGATCATTGACGTATACGCTTGGGCTAAAGCCTTGATCGACGAAAAGGTGGTTGCTGATTACGGATGGCGCTATGACCCAGAGAAGGCGAAGCAGCTGCTTGACGCAGCGGGCATTGTGGATCGGGACGGGGACGGCGTCCGGGAGATGCCCGATGGCACCCGGCTGGGTCCATGGACCGTTACGTGTTGGACCGGTTTCGCGGATGGTATGTTGGCGACTGACCTGATCGCCCACCACTTGCGCAAGATCGGAATTGACGTCGTTGCCGAGTTCTACGACTTTGTCGTGTGGGATGGCAAGGTCATCCGGGGGGAGTTCGACATGACCTTCCGCTGGATCTTTGGCATAACCTTCGGTTACCCCTGGAACGTGTTCCGGGCGTTCCTGGATCCCCGGGTGACCGGGCCGGTCGGCACGCCCTACCCGGTGGGCAACTGGCACCGCTACATGAACTGGGCTGTCGTGCCCATCCTAGACGCCATTCCCAAGGAGCCGGATCCGGAGAAGGTGAAGGCCTACTACAGCCTGCTCCAGCTGTACCAGCTGAGAGACGTGGTGGTGGTGCCTCTGCTCTACGGAGTGATCGGCCACGTTTTCTCAGAGCAATACTGGGTAGGTTGGCCCACTTCCACGCGTCCGGACGGCTGGATGCACAGCATTGTCACCGGCACGTGGCCTGGTGCCTTGCCCCAACTGTTCGGTCTCGTGCCTGCAGGCGAGGACTTCATGACCTCTCCCTATGACACGCATATGAAGCGCTGGATAGTCCCTGTCTCGGCGTTCTGGGATGCGTTGGCCAAAGCGCCAAAAGCTGGGTAGAATTTAGGGGGCGGCCCTTCGTGGGGCCGCCCCCGGAAACGATGTATTTGAATGTCTTGCGTTACCTTGCTCGCAGGGTGGTGTTTGCGCTCGCTGCATTCCTGTTCTTCATAGTCGCCATTTTCACCTTGCCTCGACTCATCCCGGGCAATCCAGTGGACGTCTTGGTATCGAGGTTGGTGATGCAGGCCCAGGCTAATCCAGAACTCATACACGCCGTTCACCGGAAGTTCATGGAAGAGTTTGGGGTTGGACTCCCGTTATGGAAGCAATTCACAAGGTTTGTGGCGCAGCTTTTGCGGGGGGACCTCGGCACCTCCATCAGCATGTACCCTCGAAAGGTCTCTGAAATCCTGGCGCTCTTCTTGCCGTGGACGGTGGCTCTTTTGATCCCCGCAATCCTGGTTTCTTGGGCGGTGGGAAATTTCCTTGGGGTGTTAATTGCGTGGCGAAGGGGGACGGTTCTGGACAGGGTGATCACGCCGATCCTCCTCACCATCAACCGGATCCCCTTCTATTGGTTTGCCATGGTCATGCTGTTCATATTCGCCGTATACTTGCGTTTCTTTCCTATCGGAGACACTTATAGATGGGGGTTGAGCCCGGGCTTGAACTGGAATTTCGTGGTGAATTACCTACACCATTACGCCCTGCCTTTCCTCACGCTAGTGGTGATTTCTACAGGAGGTTGGGCCATTGGGATGCGCAGCATGACGATCTATGAGTTGGGCTCGGATTACATCCTGTTTGCAGACTTGTTGGGGTTGCCACAACGCAGGCTCTTGGCCTATGCATTTCGAAGCGCCTGCCTGCCTCAGGTCACAGAGCTAGGGTTGAACTTCGGTTTGATGCTGGGGGGCTCTCTCTTGCTTGAACTAGTGTTCAACTACCGCGGCATGGGAAGCATAACCTTCCAAGCGCTATCCACTTTGGATTATCCTTTGATCCAAGGCATCTTCATTGTCTTGGCTGCGGCAGTGATTGCGGTGAACTTGGTGGTTGATATCGTCTACGGCCTCGTTGACCCAAGGATAAAGGTTACATGAAAAAGCTGCGCAATACAAGGCTTATCATCAGCACGGGGTTCTTCCTGAGTGTAGTCGCTCTTGGGGTTGTAGGCCCTTGGGTCTATCCAGTCGATCCTTTCAGTCCCAGTGGAAAGCGCACGCAGCCTCCATCCTGGGAGCATCCGTTGGGCACGGACGCCCATGGCCGAGATGTTTTGGCTCAACTGATGCATGGGATCAGGACGTCCCTGTGGATTGGAGTGATAGCCGCGAGCATCGCGACCCCTATCGGTGTTTTAGTCGGGGGCATCTCTGGGTACAAAAGAGGAGTCCTCGACGAGTTGCTAATGGCTTCAACCAACATCGTTCTAGCTTTCCCACCGATACTGCTACTGCTTCTAGTGACGGTGTTCGTCCCTGTACGAACTCGTATGGTCGTCGCTCTCTTGATAGGGCTCACTTCCTGGCCTCTATTAGCCAGGGCCGTTAGGTCGCAGGTTATGAGTCTGAAAGAACGGCAGTTCACGTTCTTAGCCCGCATGGCGGGCCTTGGGGACATCAAAATAGTCTTGGTCGAACTTCTCCCAAACATGATGAGTTATGTGTTCTCGTCCTTTGTGTGGCTCATGTCTGGAGCGATGCTAGCTGAAGCTGGGCTCAGCATGATTGGCATGGGGGTCACCGCGGATGTCTCGCTTGGCACCATGCTCTTTTGGGCACAGATGATAGATGCGGTGCGCCGAGGATTGTTCTGGTGGTTTATCCCACCGGGAGGAATACTAACCATCATGTCCGCCTCCCTCCTTCTGTTGGCCACGGCCCTGGACGAACTATTCAATCCCAAATTGAGGGGAAGATGAACACTTTGCTTGTAGCTAAAGATGTTAAAGCTTACTACTCGTCTCCTAAAGGATTCGTTCGGGCAGTAGACGGGGTAACTTTAGACATCAACCCTGGCGATGTGGTGGGGGTAGCCGGGGAATCGGGCTGCGGCAAGTCTACCCTTAGCAACGTGTTGATGATGAACGTCCAGCCTCCGCTGAAGTTTGTTGGAGGGAAGTTGATCCTGGAGGGGGTGGGGGATCTGGCCGTAATGGAGCGGCAGAAAGTTAAGGCACAAGTGTGGGGGAAGGTGATCGCACTGGTGCCCCAAAGCGCCCTCAACGCTCTGATTCCGACCAGAAAGGTGGGGGCCTTCATCAAGGATGTGCTTGGATATCACCTCAAGTTGGATGCCCGAAAGGCATCAGCGCTTGCCCAAAGACGGTTCCAGGAGCTAGGACTACCAGTGGAAACACTGGCTAAGTATCCTCACCAATTGAGCGGGGGTATGAGGCAGCGGGTGGTTATAGCCATAGCCACTCTTCTTAATCCTAAACTCCTGATAGCCGATGAGCCCACCTCAGCCCTAGACGTGTCCACTCAGAAGCAGGTGCTCAAGATGTTCCTACACCTTAAGACAGAACACATTGTGAGGGCCATCGTGTTCATCACACACGACATCGCTATCTTAAGACAGATCGCGACCAGGATCGCCATTATGTATGCCGGCAAAGTGATGGAGGTTGGTCCTATGGAGGCTGTCATCCAGAGGCCGGTGCACCCCTACACCTGCAGCCTGATTCGATCCGTGCTAACGCCCGAGCCCGAGGTGAAAGAACGGGGCTTGTCGCATCTTGCCGGTGACCCTCCTGACCTGCTTCAGCCTCCTGCAGGATGCCGGTTCCACCCTCGTTGTCCTCAATCCATGGCCATCTGCACTCAAGAAGCTCCTCCAGTAGTCGGTCTGGGAAAGGATCATTTCGTGTCATGTTATCTTGTTCTCGAAGGGTGCCAATGCTGAGGGTGGTCAACCTCACAAAGGTGTACACCACTGGCTTCCTGCGGCGGAGAACCGTGCTGGCAGTGGACGGAATAAACTTCGCCGTCCAAGAAGGGGAAATAATCTCTCTGGTGGGGGAAAGTGGCTCAGGCAAAACCACCACTGCTCAGATGATTCTTCGTTTCCTCCCACCTACCTCTGGGAAAGTGGAGTTCGAAGGCAAAGACATATGGGCTTTCAAGACAAAGAAGGAACTAAAAAGTTACTGGCGACAAGTCCATGGCATATTTCAGGATCCCTACGCGGCCTTCAACCCCATGTACAAGGCCGACCGTATACTTTACCAAGTTTTCAACCTGATGGACAGCCATATCAGTATCAGTGACAGACGCCGTCTGGTGCGGGAGGCGTTGGAGGCCATGAAGTTACGGCCTGAGGAAGTCATGGGGCGGTATCCTCATCAGCTTTCAGGTGGCCAGCGGCAACGCATGATGATAGCTCGCTGTTACATCCTCAAACCCAAGCTGATTGTTGCCGACGAACCACTGTCCATGGTAGATGCCTCAGTACGAGCTGGCATCCTGAAGCTTTTTTTGGAACTACGCGATCGCTACAAGACTGCCGTGATCTTCATTACCCACGATCTAGGGTTAGCCTACTACATGAGCCAGCGAATTTTGGTTATGCACCGGGGTAAGGTAGTGGAGGAGGCGACACCGGAAGAGATACTGAGCGCCCCACAGCATCCTTATACCAGGAGGCTGATCGAGGACATACCTTTGATCGTACGAAAATGGGTAGACATTTAAGGCTTCAGGCCGGGTGCGCAGGCCTTAGGAGGAAGCTTGGGGGCCGAGATTGATGCTCAAGAACACGAAAGGGGGAATACAGTGCCATATCACGTGAAGGTGTGGGGAGTCATATGTGGGCAGATCAACGACGCCATCTACGGTCATTTCATTGAACACTTGGGACGTTGCATCTATGGGGGGATTTTCGATGAGTCCTCGCCCCGCAGCAACCAACGAGGCTTCCGTCTCGATGTGCTCGAAGCAGTGAGAAAAATCCGTTGTCCCATCCTAAGATGGCCTGGTGGAAACTTTGCGTCAGCTTACCACTGGGAAGATGGGATAGGGCCAGCTGGCGAGCGACCCTGCCTCCTAAACTATGTGTGGGGAGGGCTGGAAAGTAATCGATTTGGGACTGATGAGTTTATTGACTACTGTCGAGCTGTTGGGGCGGAGCCCTATATCGTAGTGAATCTGGGTACAGGGACACTGGATGAAGCAATTCATTGGCTTGAATACTGCAATCTGGATACCCCGACCAAGTATGCAAATCTGCGAAGGAAGTTTGGCCATCCTGAGCCGTACCGTGTGAAATACTGGGGTATCGGAAACGAGGTTTATGGCAAGTGGCAAGTTGGACACTGCAGTGCTAGCGAATACGCAGAAAAGCTCCGCCAGTATGCCCAGTTCATGAAAGCCATTGACCCATCTATCAAGCTGATTGCAGTAGGAGCGGATGATCCCGAATGGGACATTACTGTGCTCAAGCACGCAGGGCAGCTTATTGATTTTATTTCCATTCATCAGTACCACGGCTCTGATGAATACTGGGGAACAGTGGCTTCGGCTTACTATGTGGAGAAGCGGCTGCGACTTCTGGAAAGCCTTATTAAGCATACGGGCCTGGGCCATGTCAAGATCGCCCTCGACGAGTGGAATATATGGTACCGGATAGATCCAGAAAAGGAAATGTCTGAAACAGGAATGGCCCTCCTCGAAGAGCCATATGCTCTGAAAGACGCCTTATTTGCTGCTGGGCTTTTCCTTGTTCTCCATCGGATGGCCGACTCGGTCCAGATGGCGAATCTTGCCCAGATGGTTAACGTTCTCGGGATGATCAAGACCAAACCTGAAGCGATGGTTCTAACCCCAACCTACCATGTGTTTGACCTCTTCGTTAACCATACTGGGCGGACGCGTTTAGGGCTAGAAATCATGACGGAACGCTATTCGATAAGAGCTACAAGCTCCTTAGGAGGTCGCTTGTCTTTCCAATTAGAAAATGTTCCTTACCTTGATGGCTCCGCTACTTATGATGCTAGTCGCAACGTGGTATGCTTGGTACTGGTTAATTATGAGCATAAAGCTATTGAAGTGGCGATCGACTTATCCGACCTTGATGTCGCAAAACACGCGACCCTTTTTGAGCTTGGCGCTTCCGATGCCTTCGCAGTGAATGATCTCGAGAACCCACACCGCGTTCATGTGACTAAAAAGAGCGTGGTGCTTTCAGGCCCGCGTTTTGCTGCCCATCTGTCCCCTCATTCCTTGAACGTCATAGAGCTACCGCTTGTTACGCCTCTTGGCGAAGCTTTCTTAGAGGGGGTGAGTGTTGATCATGGGAAAGTCGAAGGCTAAGTTCAAAAGGGTTGAGCCTCTGGGGCTAAAGAAAGTTAGGATCCGTAAAGATAGCTTTTGGGGCGAGCGAATTCGGCTGATTAAGGAAGTGGTGATCCCATATCAGTGGAATGCTTTGAATGATAAAATACCTGGGGCTCCGCTGAGCCACGCCATGGAGAACTTTCGTATCGCCGCGGGCGAGTCGAGGGGAGAGTTCCATGGCTGGGTCTTCCAGGATAGCGATGTCGCTAAGTGGCTAGAGGCGGTGAGCTACTGCCTTATGCAACAACCGGATCCGGAGCTCGAGCGATTGGCTGACAGGGTCATAGATACAATTGTAAGGGCACAACAACCCGATGGATATCTCAACACCTATTTCACAATCAAGGAGCCGCAAAAGCGTTGGACGAACCTCCGCGACAACCATGAGATGTACTGTGCCGGTCATATGATCGAAGCGGGGGTAGCGTATTACGAAGCTACAGGGAAGCGCAAACTCCTCGAGGCCGTGTCTCGGCTTGCCGATCACATTGACTCCCTTTTTGGGCCTGAGCCTGGCAAAAGGAGGGGCTACCCCGGCCACCCTGAGATTGAGCTGGCTCTTATCAAGCTCTACCGTGCCACTGGCGAGCAGCGCTACCTTAAATTGGCCAAGTTTTTCATCGACGAGCGCGGGCAAGAGCCTAACTACTTCGATATCGAGGCGAAAGCGCGGGGGGATGACAAGGAGTATGACAAGCGCTATAGTCAAGCCCATCTCCCCGTTCGAGAACAGAAGGAAGCGGTAGGCCATGCAGTTCGGGCCATGTATCTTTACAGTGGGATGGCCGATCTCGCGTTTGAAACTAACGACGAGACGCTCCTCGAGGCCTGCAAGAGGCTTTGGGAAAGCGTCACAGAGCGCCGAATGTATATCACCGGGGGCATTGGCTCATCAGCGGAAGGAGAGGCTTTCACGTTTGATTACGACTTGCCTAATGATAGGGCCTATGCGGAGACATGTGCGAGCATCGGGCTGGTTTTCTGGGCTCACCGGATGCTCCGTTTGGAGGTGGACCGCAAATATGCCGATGTCATGGAGCGCGCCTTATACAACGGGGTATTGAGCGGCATCTCTCTCGATGGCACAAAGTATTTTTACACAAACCCACTCGAGGTTTGGCCCCCGGCGTGCAAACGTTATGATATGAGGCATATCATCCCAGTTCGGCAGCCCTGGTTTAGCTGCGCCTGTTGCCCGCCCAATCTGGCAAGGCTCTTGGCCTCTGTCGGTCAATACGCCTATTCGCGGGACGAAAGGACCGTCTATGTGCACCTCTTTATAGACAGCCAGGCAGAAGTTGATCTTGCTGGGGGAAGGGTTACAATTGTCCAGGAAACAGTCTATCCGTGGGAGGGGGATGTTAATATAAGAATTCGAACAGAGAGGCCTCAGGAATTTACCCTAGCGATTCGAATTCCCGGCTGGTGTAAACACCCCGAACTCAAGATCAACGGGCAGGGTCAGGAGATTACGGTGCTTAAAGGTTATGCATGGATAAACAGAACATGGCGCGATAACGATAAAGTCGAGATTCTGTTCCCCATGCCTGTTGAACGGGTCCGAGCCCATCCTAATGTCCGCGCAGCCGCCGGCAAAGTAGCGATTTGTAGAGGTCCATTAGTCTACTGCTTGGAGGAAGTGGATAATGGGCCGAACCTCACCCAGATCGTCCTGCCTAAGACGGCGAATCTGATGGTGAAATTCGACGATCGGCTCTTAGGCGGTGTGGCTGTCGTTCACGGTGTTGGGCTACGGAGCGACAGCGCATCCTGGGGGGATGCTCTCTACAACTCTGCGGAATGCGAAAAGAGGGAGGCTCCCATCAAGGCCGTTCCATACTATGCCTGGGGTAATCGTGAACCTGGGGAGATGCTGGTATGGATTCGTGAAGAATGATGATAATCCAGAGAAAAACATCGGCTAGCTGAGGTTCGGAGGCTACTGACAAGGGAGGAAGTAGTGGGAGTATGCTTTAGAAGCATGGATCGCGAGTAGAAGTCGGTTTTCTTCCGCTATTTATAGAACAGATGAGGAAGGCCATAGCGCCTTGTCTACCGTGTCTGGATCACATGGTAGCTTCCCATCGTTATCTCCGCAAAGCCCCGCAACCTACGGCCTTCTAGTCGCTCATGTAAGTTGCTCAGCACCAGATACACCAGTTTTTCCCTAGCCTCCTCACCGCAGAACACCTCTACCACTTTTGTCCGCCGCTTCACCTTCTTGCTCACCCGCGCCAGCTGGTTGGTGGGGGAGAGAGACCTCTGGATAGGTTTGGGACCGCGCAAACACGCAAGAATAGCAAAAGCCTCGGCCTCCCAGGGGCCACGAGGCGAGGGTAAACTGTTCCCCAACGCTCCCGCAGTTTCCGCAGCGCTTCCTTGGCCTCCTCTTCTGTTTCCGCCCGGTATGCAGCCTTCAGGTCCTGGGCCAGGGCCTCCCGATCTTTCCTTCTCGCCTTGTTCAAGGTATCGCGCACAGCGTGCAGCACCCACAGCTGCCAATCAGCTTCGGGGGAATATGTTGCGGATTGTCTCCTCTAACCCTGGGAGGTCATCGGTGATGAAGATCCTCACCCTTCTCCCACCCCGCCGCCTAAGGTTCTTGACCACTTCCTCC
>WUQR01000066.1 GCA_009889515.1 Nitrososphaerota archaeon | reverse complement strand
TTCATGGCTGATCCTGAGGAATACTTCGACCGAATCCTTGTGGAAATGAAGAAGCCCGTTCCCAACTATCCGTTCGATTTCAGGCTGATGTCGATCTCAAAGTGCCGGGAGCTCGGCCTCACCTATGATAAGCGGGCTGGCGCTGACAAGTTTGGCATTGGTCACTTGGGCCGGTTCGATTTCTACTATCCTGCGCTGAGCCCCCGATTCGGCAGCCGCGAAGCTCTCAGAGCACATGTAGCCGCTTTACACCGCTACTTCCTAGACATCAGCTGGGCTGACACATGGGCGGAGGCGGAGGCGTACGCCAAACAGTTCCCGCCGGAGCTCAAGCTGGAGCCTGTCTGGTAAGGTACACCTGAATGGGTGGAGAAAAGGGGCTATCGCTCTTATAATGGGACGGGAGCCTCCTTATTTTGAAAGGGAGAGCTTATGGAGCCGTTGCTGGCCGTACAAGGTGTCTCTAAGACCTTCGATGTGGTGGTGAAAGCCCCTGATAATGTTGATTTGGTAATTTACCCAAATGGAATTGTTGGCGTTGCGGGTGAAAATGGAGCAGGAAAGTCTACCCTTGTTAAAATTTTGGTGGGGGTCTACAAAGCTGGCAAAGGGGAGCTGTTCTATCTTGGAGAGAAAACATCTTTTCCCCGAAACCTTCGTGAGGCTGCAGAGCGAGGTATAGCACTAGTGCCCCAGGAAAGAGGCGTGGTGCCACATCTTCGTGTACAATCAGCTTTTGTTTCTAGGTTTAGAGGACATTTGCTCTAGAGCTTTTTTGTTGCCAATAAAAACAATGAGGTACCAGGTGAGAGCCATCCTCGACGAAGTGTTAGATGTTTAGTAAACAAGTTTATGTTCCCCTGGCCCACAGAAACTGGTGGAGATCGCCAAGGCCGTTTTCAGCGTGCGCGTCTGCTCCAGAGAAAGCCGTGCATGCCCAATTGTGATACTGGACGAACCCACAGCACCGCTTACAATCGAGTAGTGACAAGAGCTTTTTACTTTTACCAAAAGGGCGCAGTCCACGTCCTCGTTTGTTCTCGTTTCACATATAATTCCCGAAGTGCTCCAGTTTGCTGACAGGCTATATGTGCTGCGGGATGGGAGACTCGTAGGGTGCCATTCGCTGGCAAACGAAAGACTTTCTGAGGAGGATGTCTTCAAAGAAATTGTGGGAAGGGAATCGGGCGAATACATGGCACGGGTGAGCGCTGTAGCGGCGGAACCAGGCGATGTGGTGTTGTCTACAGAGAACTTAACGAAGGCCGGATGTTATTACA
>WUQR01000065.1 GCA_009889515.1 Nitrososphaerota archaeon | reverse complement strand
TTAAGATGAAAGAATACTTGTGCATATGCGATAATTGCGGATAGAACACAACATTACCCCATGGGTCTATCGAGAACAAATGAACTCTATGCCCATTTAACAGCGCAAATACATGAATGAAACCTTTGCCATTGCGCGTAAACGAATATAGAAGTTCAATGTCAATATCTTGTGGTAACGGTGGATACAATCCACACCCGTCCAGCGATGCAAACGCCCTTTTTATCCATCTTAATGCGCGAATGCAATGTCCATAACATGAGTAAGACTCAGCGTTACCATCAACATCACTGTACTCAGCGAATAATGAGTCGCGATACATTTTTATGGTGTACTTAGACGTGGACGTGTTAATATTTACGCTAAGCATGTCCTCCGTAGCATTAATACTAATGGCAAAATTACCACATTTGAGTCTAATCCGATTCTCATCAGCGTTAACATTCTCACAGTTGTTGTAGTATAACTTAACTAGGTCTGCGTAGTATTTTACCAGTTTCTGTACTGGGTTTTTGATTACTGGGTTTTTGATTTGGGTTTGGGTTTGCATGTGATAATAAGAAAACTGGGGTTTAAAAATTTTTCGCTTGTGCTTGTGTTGAACTCTAGAGGAGAATTGAAAGGTGAAAAAAAAAGCGAAGAGTTGAAAGGAGAAGGGGTGAAAAAAAATTATTTTAGTTCGTCTGCAAAAACAATTTTAAAGTCTTCTTTGACCTCAAGCTCGTTGATGTACAATCTTATAGCGTTTTTTATCCACGTTTTCTCTATTTCATAGTCACTGTTTTCATTTTGACGTTTCGCGACAAACGCCACATTTGTTATAATCTTATAACCTGAAGTAGTACTACATAACAGCGTAATGAGTCCTTGTGCACGCGATGTAGAGTAACCTGCAGAGATATACGCCTGGATTGGTTTGCATGAAGTTGCATCAGGTATCTCAAACACACTTTCTAACAACAACTTCTTAAGCTTTTCTCTAATTGTGGTTTTGTCCTTCGATATTGATCTGCCTCTTTTACCTGTTACCGTTATGACTTTTTTGTTGTGTTGTACTGTTTGTGTTGTTTCCTTTTGGGGTTTTTTTGTTTGCATGTGATGGTAAGAAAACTGGGGTTTTTAAATTTTTCGCCGAGTTGAGCAAACTACTCTAATAATGCAGTGTGGTAAAGCGGCATCCAAATGCCCGTGAGGCTGTGGTAGTAGTGTATCTCATTCCTCACAACAGCAATTACTGCAGAATAGCGCTTAGGTGACTGACTGCAGTTAACAGCCGAAAGCGGTATGAACGCAGTGACTTCTGCCTCGCTAGACGCTTCTATTTCGCGCGTTCTAAACAGAGACTCTCTTATTGTACGCCTTGTTGTTTCAGTTACGTTCATCTTGACGCTGGCAGTGTTGTAGTTGAACAGTACTGATGCGTCACTTCTAATCATGAGCAGTTCATCAACGCTGGCTATTCCGTAGTGTACAGCTCTGCCCAGCATAATTGTACTGTAATTATTCGGCCTACTGAGCACCTCGGCGGCTTTTTTTACCGCATCTCCACACTCTCCAGTGACTGCAACAGCAAATGACTTATCTGCGTAGCTTATTTCAACGGTCATCATAGCGTAACAGCGTCGCCTATTGGTATTACTGTACCGTGTATCTCATACTTATGCATCAGCGTCTTGAACTCAATAAGCAGTTCTGCGTCTGCATCAAAGTCAAGGGTGGCCTTGTAGCAGTAGTAGCACTCGGGTATGTAGTGTGCGCCCCTAAACATAACTGTCATCGTCATAGCAATTGAGTTAGCAAACTCGGAGCTGAAGCGGTATAGCGGAACGTCGCTTGTCAGCATTTTGCGCATATCTTCTTTCAGCTCTGTGAATATGTCATTGTCTACCATTTCGCGCATATAAACCTCATTTGTGATGAACGTTGACATAATAGCGCTGGCGTCTTCTCCAAATGACTTGACTACAGCTCTGTGATGTCTCTTAACCAAGTCTGACATATAGTGCAGTGAAAGCGATTTGAATATATCGGCGGCCTTATCAAAATATTCGCCGTCTACTGTAACGCTTAGCAGGCTGTGCGATTTGACGTTAGAGTACAGCTCGCTTACAACTTGATCAAGCTCTTCTGTACTAACCGTACCGTAAAGCGTATGTGCGAATAAGTAATAGAACGGCATAGGAGATGTGGTGGGTAGCTCATTCCACCTTAGCTCTACAGTCTCCCAGCGCCGTGATATTGAATATGCGGCGTGGTGGCTGGTAAATGATTCGTCAAGCCTGGCATATCTCTGCACGTACTCTCTCAGCGTAAACGTGTAGTTGCCGTCAATGTGCATAACGTAAGATGCAGTAAATGGTATTGTGACAGTGTAGAACTTCTCCAGCAGTCCGCGCTCAGACATAGCCTCTAACATCCTGAGAGTCTCATATTGTTGTCCGCGAGTGATGTGTATGTGACGGCCACTTTTGCGACGTGTATCTGGAATCGGCAGGCCTAGAAAGTCAATAAACAGCGTATGTAGCTGTGCGCAAATGTAAGCATTGCGCTCAGTGGCAATAGAACACGGAGGTAGCGAGACTTCATAAGCGCCCGAGCCGTCGTGTCTGTTCACCACTGATAGAAAATAGCGCGAATACGCACGTAGCGAATTAATCGGGCCACTGTATCTTATCTGCGACTGGGGCACTCTCTCTGAGTACTCAAACTCAATGCCTGCACACTGTGTGTTGCAGTTGAACCACTTCTCATAGAAATCGATAGTGAACAGCGGAGCTATGCTTATAGGGATGTAGTTGTTCAGCCTCTTGACCTTCTTCTTCAGCATAGCCCTCCAATTATGCACTCTAGTAGCTTTGCGAAGTACATGCTCTTCAGTCGCTTAACACACATCATAGAATCGCACCTTCTGACAACAAAGCCGACAAAATAGTCAGTCGCGTACTTGAACACCTCGGGCTTTCTGTCAGCAAAGTCCTCTATTATGTCCAGCATGTCATACACGTAGTTATCTAGAATGTGTCCCAGAGCTACACGCACGTCATACCACGTCCATTTAACCGAACCGCGCTCTACTACGTAGTCTCTAACAGAGCGTATAATATCGGCGCACAGCGGGTTGTTGCACAGCTTAATTGCAGTATCAAAATACTCGTCTGAGTATGGGTCTACTGAGTGCACTGTTTCGAAATTGCGCTTGAATATGTACTCAACTGCATAAATAATTGCTGGAAGCGAGATAGCTGGCAACGTCTCGCCGTATCTAATCTCAACAGTAGCCGCTATTTTATGCCTGTCATCACCTCTGTTGTAGTTTATTGCATCGTAGTGCTCTGAAGTGATAAACTCATTCCTTCTCGCAAACGCCTCAAGCGCTGACCTGTACACAAAGCGGAATCTGTCGCGCGTATACAGCCACTTGTGCGCCATCGCTCCCATGTAGTCGTGCAGTCTCTTGACGTTCAAATTATACGCAGAATATACAGAATCGCCGCCTAAGTGCACATGCCTGCCGCAACGCTGACATTCATCTAGCGGATAGCCAAGTACAGCCATCCATGCGCTCTGTCTCAGCACAGCTTCAATGTTGTACTCGCCGTCGCAGTAGAAGACAACAGGCGGCACCTCGCCCTCTTTTGGCCCGCTGGCATCATCCCACCTCCTTAGCATATTTGCATACACGTACATGCTGACTATGCTGTTGTCGTGCAGTGTAGGCTCGAAATACGGCGTATGCTCCCATTCCTGTCCCAGCGTAACGTATGATTTGCACGTTTTGTTGGCGAACATCCTGAAGTAGTCGCTGTAGGTTGGCGCTACAACTAGTGTTGGAATCCAAGACAGCCTAGTGCTCATAGCAAGTTGAACAGCCGTACACTTCACTTAGGATAGATCTGCACTCCTTTAGCGCATTATCGTTATCAGCAATGCACGTAACTTTGGTATAGTAGCGATTGGGGTAGTAATAATAATAATAGTAGTAGCTACTGTCTACGCGTATTACATATCCGTTTCCTGTTATGTTTTCCTGCGCTGTCTCTTTACCGCGACATGCGTAGCAAACAAGCTTCTTCCACGATGCGTCAATAGTTCTGTTAGTTACTAGCGACGTAATTGATCTCTTGAACTGCTTCATTTTGAGCTTCTTGCTGTCGCTGGCGAATAACAGCGTATCTTGAGAGCGCAGATAGTGCAGAGGCCTATCGCCGAATCTAGCAATTACGTAGTCTGTCAGTCCAGACTCTCCAACCGCCATAATTGCAAATGCCGAATCAATATAGTGAGCGCGCGCTATGTTGTAAACTCCGTCAATGCCCTTTGATATGTAAGCGCATAGTATTTCTTCACTATCGGTAAACGTGTTTTTGCTGTCGCATGCGCTAATCTCAATCGTTCCGTTGTGGACTGTGGCGTAAATTGTACCGTCTTGCACTCGCACTATCGGGTGGTTGTTGCGGTTGATTGATGGTGAGCCCCGCGTCGCATCGCGTGCATGTGCTATAGCATGCACAATGCGCAAAGAGTGTCTGTCCACGTAGTCTTTTATTGCTGGAACAAACTCAGTAGCTCTTATTGGGGCCTTTGCATAGAGCACTCTGCCGTCATGCAGTAGCGCGAATATGCCAGACGCGTCTCTGCCCCTAGCCTCCTGC
>WUQR01000064.1 GCA_009889515.1 Nitrososphaerota archaeon | reverse complement strand
GCAGAGGCCGAGAAAAGGGCGAGGGAAATTGCCAACGAGCTGGACAGAATTGCGTCTAGGCTGGAGGGAGCTGGATTCAGCGGAATTGCCGAAAGGCTGAAAGTGAACATGAAGAAGGCAATAGAGCTGGCAGAGGCCACGGCGGACGAACTCCCCGCCATAAATGCCACTAGAGGAGAGAGGGCGACAGCCGCACTGCTATCGTTTGTAACTGGCGACCTCTTCGGCGTCTCTGTGGAGAGGGCACTGGCGGAAAGGGGCAGGCGGACAGCTGGCACCCTCAGCATTGTATCGGCAATTAGGAGTACGCCTACCAACTTCTACAACACGTTTGAATCAACCGGCGGCGAGGAAGAGCCGTCAAATGCCAGGTGGCTGGCCCTCCGCATTGCCTCTCTACTGGCAGATCCCCAAGTTAGGGCAACGCTGGCTGATAAACAAAACGTAGAAGTGAGAATAGAGGAGAAAGAGGAAGACGGCAAGAGACACATTCACGTCTCGTTTGTAGATAAGGACGGCCACGAGCTCCTCAATGCCCCGTGGAAGGCTGGCATGCGATTGAAGCCGCGCTGGGCTGAGGGAGAGACGGTAAAGCTGATTAAGGAGGTTGCCAGCTTAGTAGAGGCCATCTCCTCTGGCTCCAGGCCATTAGCAGTGCTGAACGAAGAGGCGTGGAAGAGGGCGGTGGAGGCGGTGAATAAGACGAAAGAAATTATCAAGAAAACAGCCAAGGCCGTTGCAATCGGTGCGTTGCCCACAGACGCCGTTTTGCACCCTGGATTTGAGAAGGTCTACGGTAGTTCCTCCTACCTATCACAAACCTTTACCTACTGGGCGCTAACCGAAGGCAGGATAGATCTCGGAGGGGTATACCCCTCTGAGGAGGGGCTAAAGGCCACGTGGTACGTTGAAGGCGAGCATATGAAGACTGTGGGCAAGATCTTGAGTAGGGGCCGCGCCGCGTTTAACGAACTGTTAAAGAGACGCGTAGATTTAAAGACAGCTCTCGACGAGATTAAAATAAATGACGAATTAAAGGCCGCCTTGGAGAAAACGGCTGGCGAGTTCTGGAACCGCGTTGAGGAGTTGTTAACGCTTTGGAGGGAGGCGGAGAAAAATGGCGATAAAAAGGCCATAGACAGCCTCGGCAAGTACCTCCGTATCCTCTTGCCATTGGCGTACACAGTGGAGGCGTACAAAGCGGGGGAGCTGTCGGGAGAAGAGGCGACGTTGGCTGTGGTTTTTGCCGTGTTATACGACGGAAGTGTGTATAAAGACGAAATTCAGATTTACATCGGCGGCCCCGAGAAGGAGAAAAGACCAATAATGACCCGCGACCACTTTGCCATCTTTTGGCTTTGGGCACTGAGGGAGTTGGGCCTTAAGCCAAACGTGGTGTATAAAGGTAGAGACGTGCACTACATTGTCTTCAGAAATGCCGAACTGAACGAATTGTTGAAGGCGCTAGTCCCGGCGCTACCCACGCTGTATGAACTGAGAGATGCTTTGGCAGAATTCGCAGACGCGTTTAGAGTCGTTACAAACGAGGTAATCAAAGCGAAATACGGTGTGGATTGGGCATATGACGTTAAGACGGAAAACTTTTTCAAAAAGCTAAACAAAATTATTGCGATGGTGGAAGCTTACCTACGCAAAAACATCGCCATTGAGAAGGGACGGTTAGACACTAACGGAAGTTACCCGAAGACGGTAATACGCTTTAAGCTGGACAGAGAGGTGGTGGCGCATATCCACACGTACTGGACTGGCAACAAACTACTAGCCCGATTCAAAGGCTCCCGCGAAAATGTTAAAAGATTAGCCTCTATTATTAGGGCGCTGAGCGGCGAGGTAGGGATCAAAACAATGAATACTGGACGGAATGTTAAGCTCACCACAGACGGCATAATCGCCATCCGCCACGACGGGTGGCTAAAAGCGGTAAGGGGGTTTGTAGACGAACTTTACAGCAAGAAGCTAATCGACGAAAAAAGGTATGAAAAGCTTGTAAGGGACATAGAGGCAGGACCCAACACAGTCAAATTCGCCGGAGTGGAGTTCTCGGTTAACTATACAAACAAAGGTATACAAGTAGATTGTCACTGGAGCAGTGAGGCCTCTAAAAACGCCGCTGTAAGCGCCCTCAAAGCTAAGGGACTTGAGGGGGGCAAACACTTCACAGTGAGAGAATACGGCGGTTACGAAATCCGTATTACGGAAGAAGCCTACGCCAAGGCGTTGGAGGCCTTGACGCAAGGCAGACTAAAAGAAAGGGAACACTACACCGTCGATGGTAAAAGGCATGTAATCCGTGTTAAGGAGGAACATAAAGATGCCGTTGTAAACGCCCTTAAGGCCAGAGGGCTTGAGGAAGGAAGAGACTTCACTGTGGAAAGTAACAAAATATACGCAATTCACATCACTTACGACGGCCTCCGCGAAATTCAGCGCATGGCGTTGAAAGGCGACATAGAGGCCGAGCGGTTCATAAGGGAGTTGAAGGACGTATTGAGCCGTAGACACGGTCAGAGCGCGGTGAACAAGCTGATAACGATCATTACGCCTGCAAGAGAGGAGGGGGTTATAGACTTGCCATTGCCAGTGCACGACGATAGGAGCAACTTAATTGCCCACGTTGTCGACCTCAGATATGAGTTCGTTAAGGGCGACCAGCCCGTAAGCCAGTGCATCGGGAAGGACTGCCGCCTGCGCATAATCGTGGAATACGAAATGCAAGGAGAGAAGAGAGAGCTTAAGATAGAATGGCACTGGATTAAGAAAGAGAAGAAAAAAGGTGAAACGGTGATTACGTATTATTACACAATGGCATGGCTGACGGTTAAAGACGACGTTGAGGCCGCCGTGTTGAAAGCGCTGACAGGAAAGGAGGCGAAAAGGAGACAAGTGTATCTCCTCGCCAATGAGCTCAAGGCCCTCCGCCGCTTTAAGGCGCTGAAAGATGCCATAGATCAGTGGAGGGAGGACTAACCGCAGAAGTAATGGGGCTAATCATCGTAATCATGCAAATTCAAACATCCTCTCAATGGCCAGCCGCGCCTTCTTTGCAATATCCTCGGGGACAACTACTCTATAAATCTCCTCTTTAAGAGAGCGGTGCACTTTGTCTAAAGTTATCAACTTCATATACTCGCATATGG
>WUQR01000063.1 GCA_009889515.1 Nitrososphaerota archaeon | reverse complement strand
AGAAGTCATCGTTAATGATAATGGCTCTTCCATCCCGTGATTTATAAATTAATTTTTCCTCAGGTACTTGGGAGAGAAATTGAGGCACATTCATAACACCTTTACTCATGTTAGAGTATCAAATATTAAAGCTAATAAAGGATTTTTTGGAGCTGGAAGGGTAATACACTATTGGACGCCGTTGCATACTCTAATTCTAGTCTTCTTACTCTTCTTTCTGCTGAGTACTACCAGTGCATCTCTCTTATACATTAAGAACAGATTGAACAGAAACGAGGATACGTGAATAACAGTAATCGGCACTCCAATTTCTGTGAGCGTTTTTGTTAGTTTTACGTATTCCACACTGCGATTTACAACTCCGTTGATTATTAATGAGGTGGGAACAGAACAGCATTTAGACTTACAATTTCTTCCGTTTGTAACCGTTTCTATCACTGCGTCAATAATTGAGTTGAGAGTTTTGTCAATAGCGTCTTTATTCGCCGAACACAGTTTTACTTTGCCCACTAAGACACATGAAATATCGCCTGTTTTTTCTAGCAATGATACTACATAAAAGACTTGAGAATGGGTTAATTTCGTCAGCTCAATTAGCTTAGACAGTGAATACACCTTGTTGGAAAGCAGTGATTTTATGTACTCAAGCCTTTCGGCGATTTTTTCGCTCGTTTTTTTATTGCGCACAACTGCTGATTTCGTGCTATCGCTCAACAGAATCATAGCGTGGAGTAAAACTTGGTTTAAAAATTTTACACTGAGGGATATCGATGAAAGGCCCGCGATTTTTATGTCATTTCTAAGATTGATGTGTTAATATCGATTTCATGTTGCTTATGCGATTTGTTTTGTTTTAAATCTGTTACCGCTGGAGCTCATCTAGTTTCTTCTTCAGCCACTCTATATTGAACTGATATGAGCCGGCCCTCAGCTTCCTGCCCGCGCCTGATTTAAGTGCCTCTGACGACCACTCGTCCAGTATGCTCCTTATTGCGAAAACCGCGCTTCTGTTGAGTTTGTATTTCAATGTGAGCGATTTGAGTTTAATGGTAACCATACCTCCCTTTTCAGACGCAAGCCTACTGACTAAGTACTGTTTGAGTATTTTCTTCTGGTCTGCGATTACTTTATACATAGTTTGGTTACTAAAAATGTGATATTTAAATTTTTCGGCGAAAAAGCGTCTAGTTCTGTAGTACTTGCAGACCTGATACGCCTAATTCGTACCTATCTCCCACAATGTGGTTTACTACTCTTATATAGTGTTTAATTTTGCCGCAGTAGAGGCCGTAAGCACTGCAAAAATCGCTATTAGGCAGTCTGTAGCTTTCTAGTGCAATCTCAAACAGTCTTTTCACCAACGCTTTCTGTTCAGACTTGCAGAAAATGTATTCAAGCAACGCAATAGCCACAGCTTTAGATATATCGACTACTATAACGTCGGCATTGCTGAAATCTCTAGAAATGTCCTCGTAAACATCTGTGTTACTGCCGCGTTTAGCATAATCGCCGCCGATGTAAATCGGCTTTCCGTACCACCTGCCGTATACTTCTGCGAGCAAATACGAACTGCACTTGCTGACTGAGCTGTCCATTCTAGCACTGCGCTCTGTTAAAAGCGACAGCATTATTAAATCAATGGGAGTTGTTTCCCCATATAACGCATCTTTAACAAGTTCTGAGCGGTAGCCGAACGCCAGCTCCTCGGCAATAATCCTGCGCCCCTTCTTGGACTTCGCGACAACTGCGAGAATAAATCTGTCTTCACCCATGTTTTTTTACTACCACAGCCCACTTATTTGCCCCTTTGTTGCGCAACAACACTACATCTATTCCATCGATGTAGTCCTTGCAGTACATCAGTATGTTGGCATAGTAGTTGATTTCTCTCGCGTTCTTTGTTATTTTGTTCAGCGGTAAAACCCCTCTCTTAGCTGTATCAATAATTCTTCTGCATTCAGCAATAATATAGTTGTGGAGCGATTCGCTGTCTTTAGCACACACCTTCATTCCCATAGTTCTGCAGACAATACTGCCTTCTTTTTCCAGCATGCGCAATGTATAGAGGATTTGCAGGCTAGTATAGCCGGTCAGCTTCTTTATGTCTGCTAATTTCATTGCGCCGTGCTTGTAGATTAAGTGCTTTAGCTCTTCTATTCTCTTCTTAACTGCTTCTGTTAGTGCCCGGGGCATGTTTATTTTAAACAATGAGTTTTTAAAATTTAACGCCGTTTTAAAAATCAATAGTACAAGTTAACGTAATCTGAAGTGGTTTGCCCCCATCATATTAGGCATACGCCTAGTTTAACTTTCTCATTACTTCGTAAGCTGAATTCCATACAATCGGCGTCGAAATAGTCCTCTAAATCAATGTGATTTACCAGCGTATGAGTTTCGGCTATAACTAACGGCTCAGTGCGCGCGAGCCAATCCAATAGTTTTTCAGCTTTTCTGATGTCTAGGAATGCGTCGAAATTCTCTATAAGCACTGCGTCGGCATTATACAGTGAAATGTATATACCCAACTCTTTCAATTCGCTAATTGACAGTTTTCTCATAGGCCTCCATGAGTTGTTCACCATTATTTTGTCGAGATACACGTATTTTGACAGCGAGCGCAAGTAATTGTGTAGCTCTGGGTTTTCTATGCGCAGGCTGTCCAGCTTGTATACTTCTGTGTTGTCTTCAAACGAGTGAATAATGGTATTAATGCCGTCAAAATACGAAATTCTGTATTTGTGCAAAAGTTTGCGACCTTCTTCTTCAACGCCGGGCCTCCATCTGTTGCCAATTTGCCTAACTGATACGTCGTAGTTGTTGAAATAACTGAGTAAAAGTAAGCGGTAGCTGACATTGCTAGTTTCAATCTCTGCTACTACTTCGTTGTCAGTCAGCCCATCAAATAAGTGGTCAAAAGCATTTGACCGGCGGTTCACTGTGAGTAAGCGCAAGACGGCCCTAATTACAGTTGATTTGTACGAACTGTTTGGGCCATACAGCAAAATTTTATTGCTGTCAGTAAGAGGTATTTCTATTTCATTTTTCGCGATAATAACCTTAATCCTCTTAGCCTCAATTGCCGGCATGGCTGTAATGAAAAGACTAGTTTTTAAATTTTATGACATAATGAAGAACAAGCCTCGCCCTTTAGGGCGGGGAGGAGGTCAGATGTGCGATGCCTCCAAAAGGAGAAAGGTTTTGGTTTATTAGAAGGAGGGGGCTTGCAGTTTGTTTTTATTATAACGCTATAGCAACCATATGGACTGGATGAAAGATGTAATAGATGATGCGCTGAGAGGGACAGATAGGGAAATACGTAAATACCTAGGACGTATCAACAGCGTTGATATCGATATTTCGCTTGCTGAAGACGCTGATGTAGTAGTTGAAGGCAATATAGTAAAAGTAGCGTTTGAGTGGGAATATCATAACGTCTCGGTATATTTAGTTGATAACGCACTGATAGCTAAGTATATTGAAAACAGTACTTATATCGCAAGAGTTCTGTTCTTGCCGTTTAAAGCAAAATTAATTAAGTGGTACTTAAAAAACGGAATAATATATGCAGAGCTGTTGCTTATTTGAGGTTAGAAAAAACTTTCTTGAGCAGTTCTGCAATTTTGCCGTAGTCTTCTCCCCACTGTTTTACTTCTAAGTCAATACACCATACGCCGTTGTCATCAGCAAATATGACAAAATTGCCGCGTCCCTCTATTACATATTTAGCGCTTCCGTCTCTAATCCTAATTGACACAACGTCGACGGAACTATCGTAATGCGCCTCAACGCCCATGCCTTTTACTTTAATTTACACATTTATTTATTTCACGTTTTTATTCAAAGAAGGAAGCAAGTGATATTGGCCTCGGCACAGTCTCGACGGTTGGATTAGACAGCTCTACGCCTTTGTCAACGTAAATATCGCCAAATATTGTAACAGAAATCGAGCCGCTCATAATTTCAGTAGTTTCGCTACCATTTACTACTAGCAGGCCTAACATGTTAGCATAAGTAATAAACGGTACATGCGAATAGGTTAGATCATACTGATGAGTGCTGTACTGAGACTCTGTATCAAAAACAACTCTAGTGTTCGGCGCTACGTCGCTAAAAGAAAGCCAAAATGATGGCTCTTGTTCCGTTAATCTGTTTCCATAGCTTAGAACGGCACCCGCTATACCTATATCAATAAAAGGATCGGTAATGTTCTGAGACGTTGTTACATCGAGTGAAAGCGATATGTAAAGCGGTTCAATATACACATATTTGTCAAATGTGAACAGCGGATACAGCGTATAGTAATCAGTCGTAACAGCCTTACTGAAGCTACCTGAAAGCGTTGTGGTTAGCACTGCTCTATACCTATCAACAAATTCGTACGTAAACGCGGTGTTCCAGTCGTTTACAAAAAGCCAATTGTAGCCAGGGAACTTGCGCAACCGTTGTATTTCCTTTATGATTATCATCGTCGCGCTACTGTATATTCTTGCGGTGGATATAAAGTTGTTGGCGTAGTATATACAGTCAGTTTAGGCTCTCTTTTTGAATATATGTCGATTACTAAACCGACTTTCAAGTTAGCAGTAAACGGACGTGGAACCCACTGCTGTGAGTCATATACCTCTACTGTGTAGGTCAACATATTTGCAAGTACAGCTGATGGTGCTAGCACTGGAGCCTCAGCCGGAGTTGAGATATTATACCCTATATCAGCTAGATTTATTACAGTATAAATATAATTGTATAGTGTCGCAATCGAGTCTGATTTGGTTCTTGCATCTACTGATATGCTTAAGTAAGCCCTATCACTGTAATTAGGATCGTGTGGTATTGATATGCCGTAATTAATTAAACCATATCTTATAAACACAATATAGTGGTTATCGAACTCAACTAGTTTATACACGTTCGATTCATTAATCCCGTCTATTTGCGCATCTATGTATATCTTGTATCTGTGTATTCCAGCAAGGCCGTCAGCAAGAGTGTTCCATTCATCAATGCGTACTAATTTATTGTTACTGCTCTTTCTGACAATTGGAACTAATTGGGACATACCATTATGTTGCTACACTGTATAAAAACGTTAATATGGCACTGGCGTGTTGTACTCCACCGCATTTAGTGATGCAGATGATGAGGCATATCTATAGCGGGGGTCGTACCGAGGCCTTGTAAATATGTCAGCAACTAGAACGACATTCATTGTGTTTATTGAAGCAGTACCTTGCTGTGCTTGAGCTTGCTCTGCTTGAAGTGTGTATCCTGTGCCTTGCTCTGCATAAAGTCTGTATCCTATGCTCTGGACTAGATATGGAAAGAAGCTATATTGTTTAAATGGGAAAAGAATGTCTATTACGTTTACGCTACCAGCCTTAACATTTACTGATGGGGGGTTTGAAGAGCCTAACAGTAGCTCAACGCGAACAGTCTGTCCACTCATTCCGCCGAATCCTATGGAAACAATCGGAGTTTGAGATCGCCGTCTACCTATTGCTGGATGGCGTGTAAATATGTAAAACACAGCGTTGCCTGCGGGGTTGAAAAACTCAATATCAAGATACAGTTTGAAGTATTTTGGAAACATGCCTGCCATAAGCGGGTATCCGTTTGGATCGTTATTGAACTCAATTAATTTGTAGTCGACATGTGCAGTAATTGTGCCTGATACAGTAACGTCTGCTTCTAATTTAAATGCTTGTGTATAATATTCTCCATAAGGCGTATATTCTCCGTACATTACCGCATCGTTCCAATCAGCAACTCGAAACAGTCTGTTGTCTGGCGATTTTATCAAATCAGTCGAGCGTATTATTCTGACTGACACTGGCTAACGTATCGCAACAATTAAAAATGATTCACTCTCATTAGCTAGTACCGCGGTTGCGAATGCAGAGCAATGACAGTATAATTAGGAGTATGATTAGTACAACAATAACAGCGGTATCGGCCGGTCTATACTGATATACTGTCTCGGTAACTGTATAGGTAATGTTTTTAGTAATTGGAACTGTTGTCGTCACAGTCTCAGTTACTGGTACCGTTGTTGTAACAACCTCAGTAATAGTAGTAGGCACGACAGTTGTTACAGTTTCGGTAATTGTATATGTCTCAGTATATGTCACGGGCACAGTAACTGTAGTAGTAATTGGCAGTGTGACTGTAGTAGTTACAGTCTCAGTAGCGTTACTAACAACTGTTATTGTTGTAGTGGTCGTAATGGTTTCCGTCACAGGCACGGTGATTGTCATTGTAATTGGTACAGTAACTGTAGTGGTGACTGGCACAACAGTTGTAACTGTCTTAGTTTCTGTGACAGTGCTAGTTACAGTCTCAGTTACAGGCACAGTAGTTGTGACAGTAGTAGTCGTAACTGCCTTGCACGGCCTGACTGTTACAGTAACGCTAAGCGTTCCAGAAGACGTTGGCGCCAAGGCTATGTACAAATATTCGCTCAACGTTGCGTTTGCCGGCGCGTTTGCCATCACTAACAGCTCGCCGGGCTCGTGTATAAAGCTCCTGAACTCGTACACGTACCTGCCGGTAAACGCATCGGCAGTATTGTTGTAAACGAGTATAGATTCGAAGTTGGGCGTAAACGGCCACTGCCACGGGCTCAGCAAAAACCGTATGTATGATTCCCTGATGTAAGTGAGATTGGGATATGAATACTGAGAAAACACCTGCCTAATGCCGTATTTCAACAGCAACCACGCAACAGCTCCAGAGTATTTGTACTCGTAGTACTTGTTAGTTCTAAGCGGAATTGTAAACGGGTTTTTGTAGTACAACTGCTCTGTATAGTACGCGCGCGGAAATGAAAATTCATACCAGTTAATTCCGCTGTAGTTCTGCATATAAAGTACTGTAAGCCCCTCTGCTGTAGCCTCAACGAACCACCCGTTAAACGAAGCAAAATCGCGTAAATATCTCGCTTGCAACGCGTGGGCAAACTCGTGAGCAAGTATCATGACTAGCGAAAAATCAGACAAGCCGCATGTAATCTCTATCTTTTTCACGCATGCCGTACCGCCGCTGTACGAAAAGTATGCTAGTCCTCCGTAGTCTATCTCCTTAGTCTCAATGTAAAAGCCTGGACACAGAGAGGGACAGTCTGCGGTTTTGCAGTAGTCTGAGTATATCTTTTCTGCTATTGAGTTAATTTTGTCTGCGCCGTATCCGCAGTTATCAACAACGCTGAACCCCTGAATAAATACAATTGCCAAAAGTAGCAGTAAAATTGTCCGCATGTTCTGACTTTTGATTTTCAATTAAAAAATGTTTACCAGAGAGTACAAATCAAGAGCTACTATCTGATTGGGAACTGATGTTGGGCAGACAATAGTACCGCCGAAGTTAACGCAGAGTAAGTTGAGTATGCGCGCTTCGTTGTACTCATCCTCTGGAATATAATACTTGAACAAGACGTCGCACAGCTGTTTATCGTGTTTGCATACGTGAGTTAGTTTGTTTAATGCAATTAATTTGTCGTACAGCGGGTCTCCTTGTTTTGCTATTTTGTATTTTACATCGACTGCCCTAAGCAGGTTTTCCAAACTGTTCAGATTGCTCACAACGTCGCCAGCGTTGACAATAGTTCCGCCGCCGTCTGCTGGCTTGAAGCACATATAGCCCAGCTCTGAAAACTTAACGCACAGCAAATTGTGCTTCTTTACTGCGTTTGCAATGCTAATTCTTACCACTTCACGCAACAGCATTATGTTAACGTCTGCAAGTATGTCGAGTTTTGACTGACCCCTCATTTTTAGCGCTGTTTTAAACATAGTCCTCGCCTTTGTGCATATTTCCTCTCCGAATAGAAGCGCGCATTCATCGAAGGCTTCTTTAGTGCTGAGTCCGCTTAGCATTATGCGCAGAAATGACTGCGAAAATTTATTAAAAGTATCATACACATCGCTCCTAATTTCTAGAAATCTGTGAGAAACGAAAGTGTGTATGTCGCTTCTGTATTTGTCTTCATTATCAAGCCTAATGAACTTACCCTCAGCAGGAGGACATGAAACGCATTCACGGCCTACTGCCAGCGCTAGTTTGTCTGAGTACATAAGTAGCATCGATAAATTAGTATAGCGCCTGTCCAAGAAGATATAGAGGCCCTCAAACTCATTAACGCTCGCCTCTATAGCTCTGTCCATGAAAAACCAAAAACTGTGGTTTTTAAATTTTTAGGCTGATTCTGTACAGTTCTTCTTATTCTTCTCGCTTGTTAACAGATAGTTGCTCAAACTGTTCAGCTGAATTCTGATCATATTAAGCATCGTCTTAGTCTCTCTGTGCCTGTGCTCAATGTAATTGCCAATAGTCGCACCTACCGCAAAAAACACTGCGAAGTAGCTCACTGTTACAGTGAAGTCGTATCCAGCTCCGAATATATACCTAGTTGCATTAATGCCGAAAAACGAGCTTATTAGCGATAGCGGAAAGTATACAGGCTTGCTGACGGCCATGCCTAGGACAAAACCTAGCGCAAACAGCCCTACTGCAAGAGATGATACGTCTAGAGACATGACTATGTAGTCCATAGCGACAATAACGGTAGTACAATAAAAACTTTATGCTGAGTTGCAGAGCTTTGCGCTAAGTTCGCGCGTTTTGATTTGAAGTAAAATTTTCTTCGCACCGGCTCTCTGCTTATTACCGTTACTTCTTGTTTTTGTGCCAAATCTTAAAACTCTGAACTCTACGCCTAGCTCACTCAATACGGTCTTAATGATATCGCTGAACGCGTACACCATAGGCGGAGTGCACTTCAGCGATTTATTAATGCGCGTAACTCTTTCGCACATCCTCGCAGGGCTTACTGAAACGAGTGCGCCCTTGCTTTCACTGCACACAATCTCTGCAAGCGCTTTTATGACCTCATCGCGGTACGGAACGAATTTATCAACGCTTCTTGCAGTCCACCACACGATGTTGCCGTATTTGTGCTTCTTAAGAATGCCTATTTTGCTCATTTTATCTAGCACTGCGTGTATGTAATTTCTGTTAAGCGATGTTATTTGCGCTAACTGGCTTACTGTTAGCGAACCACGCTCTTTTACTAGATTTAATATTAACGATAAACTAAGCAATTCGCTTTCGCTCATTACTGCTTCAGCTTCTCAGTGATAGCTTTAATAAAGCTTTCGACATCAATATTGAATTTCTTGGGAATAATCAAATATAATTGTGTTGCCGCTACAGAACCTAGTAAAGCTCCATGATTAGATATATAGTTGATGACATCTCTAATAAGACATAAAACGCCGTTAACTGTATTTAAGAACGTTGAAGTAATTGCTTTATCAAGTGTATCATACTGCTCAATTGGCACGAAGCACTGAACTTGTTCTTGAGCTTGAACACGCGAAAGGTTATTATCAAGTTCTTGTTCTTGAGCTTGAACACACGAAAGGTTATTATCAAGTTCGCATGGACATGCAATTCCGGTAAATTCGCCATCATACAGCTCACACAAATATTCAGACGACATGTGATTTGTTCTACTCACAATTTAAATAACTAAGGGAATTGGCCAATTACTATAGGCTCGCTGTCCTGCCTTCCATACAGCACAATACTTCCAGTCTTGTATGCTAATGGCTTGAACACAGCTACAGCTACAGCGTCATTATCGACTTCAAACAAACGCTTAATTAGTTCATATTCGCTCCATATACCTAATGATAGCAGTCTGATGGCAAGATCAAGCGGGTATGGACTAACTAACTCACCCGATTTTCTGAATACTACATACGGCGATATGTTAACAATATTGTGTATGCGCGAGCTCAAGTAGAGCAGATTCTGCATGTCGTAAGTTAAGTCCGAAGTCGCCCGGCCAGCAAACCTGAGTACAGTTCTGCCGTGCCTTTCTACAAAATAGTTGACAAGCCCGGTGGCGTTTAGTTTGTACGTATAGCTCTCAATAAAGTTTAAGTCGTATTCAATGGGGTCTAAAACAACTCCGTAAAGCGCGTACATTATGAAAGTGTATAATAAGTCGGCCACTCCAAGCGCCCTGTTCATTAGTCTTTCCAAAGCAAGAGAGAATTCTTCGCCGTGGGGCCTCCCGCCCTCCTCCTCCCGCAAGCGCAGGTGTGCCCCCTCATGAATTGCAGTTGAAACTAAATCTGAGACAGTAATGCAGAAGCCGTAGCGGAAATTCAGAACGTATTTTTCTTTAAGCAGGCAGTCAGTTAAACTGTCAACAAGTCTTACGCTTAGGTAAATAGCATTAAGCTTTGGTAGCGTTACTCCTAAGATTGACTCTGGCTTTAAGTGCGCAAAACTGACTATTGTGTCTTTATTGCCAACGCCGAGATAAATCAGCAGACCTTTAATTACTTGTGCTATATAGCTGTACGGGTACTTGTCTTCAACTGAAGAAATGCTTTCGTGTATTTTTACAGTAGTAGTTAGTAGCGCATCTCTCAGTTTGGAGACTCTGAGAGATGATATCCGCGAAAATAACTCGCTTCTAATGACAACTCCTCTCGGTATTTGGAAGTGGGACATAATACCTAGTGCTTCAAACACGTCTTTTTCTTGTATTGCAACTACGACGTTGGCAACGCTTTTCTCGCCGATTCTGAACAGAGTGGCGCCGTAATCTAACAGCGCAGTTATTAAGTTCAAGTCTACTGCGGCATATAGCGCTGGAGTTGCGGCGTAATCTGCACCGTTGCCGTATTCCTCTTCTTTAAATGTTGTGACTGGATACAGTATTGTATACCCGTCTTCGCTGGTCTTTGCGAACCTCCTCTTCAGCACTAATCTGACTATATTGTCGATATACATAGTCGCTCCTGCAATTACCGCAAATATAGACGGCGAACTTTTGAGTATGCGCCTGTTGTTCTCTAGTTCTGCGAAAAATAAGTTGTACGTAAGCATGAGCCTGTATGAGTAGTACTCGTTGTACAGCTTAACTGCTACGTCTGCATCTCCAATGTATATGTCTTTTATGAAAAACCGGTTTATAGTGTAGTCGTCATCAATTGCAACTACATAGTTTTCAACTTCATTGGGATTCAAGTTAAGTTGGCGCGGAATCATGTAGTCAACTAGCTTAGCATAAACATCTCTAGGCAGAACTTCATGCAGTGGGTAGACTTCATAACTAATTCCGTGCTCCCTCAAGACTTCAAGCCAAGTGGGAAACACTAAAGAGCGGGCAATGTCGTACAAGCTTTTTGGCTCTGGAGTGTGAATTATTGACACAACGCTCTTGCCTACGCGTTTCGTATACCTCGCACTGCCTATTACATAGGCTACTCTGAGCGCATCGGCCACCGGCTTGACAACTGGTATGACAACTAGGTCTTCATCATTGGGCTGTCGCGTAAATATTATCGAGGGATATCCGCGTTCAGCTGATGTCGCAAGCACGGCGAATGCGCCTTTAGCGCCCTCGCCGAAGTGGCCGCGGAATAAGTATCTGTTTTGACCAATTTTAGTGCTGTAGCCGTATAGAAATATCTCACAGCCAAACGATTGACCTCTGTTTGAGATAGTAATAGCACCAGTGCCCAGCTCTATTGACGGTCTACACATAAGCTTTTTACCGCACTCTGCATCCATTGAGTTCTGCATTAATTCGCGTATTGCCGTGGCTTCAGTCCAGCCCCTCGTCTCAGTATAAGTCCTTACGTCAATATCAGAAAGCAATACTCCAATAAACTCTATACCGTATTTGTTTGAAATATCGTTAAGCAAATCCCTGTTTATTCTCAAATCGCGCACGAACTCGTCGTCTAAGCTGTAAAGACGGCGTATAAAGTCTTTATGAGGGCAGTAAGCTAAAACAGACATTACTTAGTAACGCGTTTATTGTTAGAAGCCGTGCGCTCAATAGATTCGCCGAACTCTTTGAATATTTCCTTAACAAGCTCGTCTCGATGGCTTGTAATGTACATAATCTGACCGTTTACTCTGATAGGTATTGACAGCAGTCTCTTTATACGCTTACGCAATAATTCAATGTTGTCTGAAGACATAAAAACTGCTGTCTGTACATTTAAATAACAATTGGCTGAGCTAACTTACCTACAGCGTTGCGCAACGCGTTAATCATTTCGAGCATTCTATCGGGATATATCGAAATTCTTCGCAACGTAATGCTGTCGCAACGGTCGAAAACGTAGTTGCTGGCGCTGTATGATCCCGTTCTGTCTTCAATTACAGAACTGCAACTAGAAAAGGCGTAAAACATTGCATATGCGTTTCCCTCAGTAGTTACTATTAAGGCAGTGCCGCCAACTGTATCCAGCGCTACTGCAAACGCCCACAAGCTTGGAAGTACTATTAGTTTTGCTCCGTTAATCCTCTCCATCTTCTCCACTATTTCGCTGTTATCAACGATAAACCTCAACAAACTGCCTGTTTGTTTAACGCTTTCTATAACTCCAGTAAGCTCACGCCCCCTCCACCAGAAAACAATATAGCCGTACACGTAATAAACTAGTGTGGTATTAATATACTATTCCTCGACTAATCCCTTGCTAACCAGCTTGTAGCAATTTACCTTACTGCTCGCAGAAGTGTGCAGTTCAAATAGTGAGGATACAGACTCTGAGAATATGAACTCGACGAACGATTTGAACGGCTTAACCGCTTTAGCTCTCTCACTGCATGTAGTAGGCATGTCAAAACCTATGTATGTAATTGTTGCGCCTGCATACTGCTCGACGGTAGTCTCGGGTACTTCGTCCATAAATCCGTGAATATAATCTAGCATTCTGTACAGCTGGTCGTCTATAATGTGACCCAACGCCTCTCTAACTGATATCCAATCCCAGTACACGCTCTTCTTATCGACTACGTAGTCTCTAACAGAGCGTATAATATCGGCGCACAGCGGGTTGTTGCACAGCTTAATTGCAGTATCAAAATACTCGTCTGAATGGGGATCTATTGTAATTACACCAGTATTGCGCTTTATTAGGTATTCTACTGCGTAAATAATTGCGGGAAGAGATACAAGTGGCACCACTTCATTATAACGTATTTCTATTGTTACCGGTTTAGGCCAAGAAACGTAGTTTATATTAACTGCCGAATAGTGGTCGTCGTTAATGTACTTGTTCATTGTAGCGTATCTTATCAAATACGGCCTAAATCCGTACTTAAATGAGCCTTTGTCGTACACCCACAGCGATGCCATTGAGTACATGAGCTTGTGGAATTCTGACAGCTGAAGCGACTTCAGCTGTTCGTCTTTGCTGAAATCGAAATAGTTAATTTTCCACAGAGCGCCGCCTGCTCCTGTAGGCGCCTCTCCAAGCGATAGGTGTATGTGCCTGCCGCATATAGAACAGTAGTTGTTGGGCATGTCTAAAACTGCTAAAAACGCCGTCTGTCTTATAAGTGGAGTTAGTGCATAACTTCCGTCTACATTAAATGGCACTGGCGGCACTGATACAAACTCGTCTGGATCTGATGAGTCGTATATATGACTGCGCAAATATACTGACACTGCATACTTAAAGAATAGATGGTTTGAATACTGCCTAATCCGTTGCAGTAAAATTGGTATATACATAGGCCCGTGCTCCCACTCAAGGCCGACTATTACGTTGCTCCCGCCCAGATTTATTCTCATCAGCTTTATGAAGTCTTGATAAGACGGCGCTATTAGTGAGTGGTAACTGCGCCAGTACATCAGCATATTATCTCTTTGCCTTGAGGTGTGCACCTAATAGGCTCTTCACTTTTAGTGCAGATTAATTCGTAGGCATCTGAATAATACGAGTCTGATACGGATGATGCAACGCACTTCTCTCCTTGGTATTCAATTTTCTGTCCTACTTCAACGCGTTCTCTAAGCTGTATGAATGTAGCCTCTTCTCTGCGTATATTCATTCTTGCGAAGTAGTCGTTAATGAGCTCAGTAAGGTTTTCAGCAGTCAGCTGATCTATTGTAATGACGTCTAGTATGTCTATATTCATTGCATCTGATACGTACCTGCTGGCCCTCTCAATACTTGTTTTGCTCTCTGGAAGTAGCACAATTGGAGCGGAATATACAAGCGGATATACCCGCACGGTCAGTCTGAGTGGGTTTAAATTATACGAGAGCAGAAATGAGAGTTTGCTCACTTTAGTCGTAAACGCTAGTACTGGCAGAACTAACACCGCATCGCTAAAGACTCCGTGAAGGGGGAAGTTAAGCGCATATACGACAAGCTCGGCGTGCTCTTCTCTGTGGGAAAAATTTTTGCACACAGCAAAAGCCTCAGCAATTTGAGCGGCCACTATTGAGTTTCTGATTTTTTTCCTCAAAAACTCATTAAGCTCTCTACACCACACAAAAAAATTATCAGCTAAGAAAGACGCTGTCTTTGGAAAGTCCTTGAGGAGCTCTCCCGAAAAAATGACGCCGCTTTCTATATCTTGTCTAATATAGTCGACTAACAACGTTAAAAACCCAGTTTGAGGGTTAAAGCTTACGCCCAGCTCGTCGCTGATTATATTGACTGCACATCCAAAAACATCTACTAGCTCGTAGAGATTGTCCGCTGTAAGCGAGTTCAGCACATTTTCGGGTTTTCTGCCACCAAATACCTCTTTTGTGCACTCAGTAAGCGCTTTAACTAACATGGCTCTACTGATATATACGACGACTCGTCTGTAGCTATAGTGCCGTCCTGCTTCAGAGATGCGTTGGAAATTACTATTGTAACGCAGTTGCTGTCTGAAAACGCGCGGACTCTAATTGCGCCACGAATATTTGTAATAATTATAGTTGGGCTTACTCTGTACACAGATAAAAACACGTGAGATACAGTGCCTATTAGGTCAATTATATGCCCTATGCGAGTTGATGCTAGTGCCTTAATGAACTCCTCCACGGTATGACAGAAACCTTGCTTATTTAAAAAAGGTTGAACCGCTCAAATTAGTTTGCTATTAAAACACGCTGTTTTATACCTGCAAAAACCGCACCAGGGGCCTTTTTCTTGCGGCGGTTCTATCTGCATTAGCTTAGACTTGAGCAGGGTAGATGCCCTTTCTACAATTTCGTTGAGAATCTGCTCCCTGTTATTATTAGGAAGGTACAGTTCGTCTACAAAGTATTTGTCCATTTCAAACGACAGCATTACTAAATAGCCCTTACTCACTCCAGACATTGCCATATAGTACATTAACTGTCTGACGTAGTGTTGGTAGAACGTGTTTTCCCTCCCTACTGTGTTAGTGAACTTAAGCTCGACAATAAAATCGCCGCAGTATACGTCTATCCTGCCCTTAACTCCCATATACTCGACTTCTTTCTCGACTTCGCACTTAACTCCGTACATCTGCTCTATTGTATACACTAACTGATTTGCAAAAAAATTGTGAAAGTCTAGTCCGTAAACCATTTTCTCTGTTGCATGCTTTCCGTAGATAATGCTGTAGTAAGAAGCCCTAAGACAAGTAGCTATCTCTGACACGACAATTTCTTTCAGCTTTTTCTCAGATATGCGCGAAATAGTCGACCGTATTGCTTTTGCCATGTCCACGTGTAATCCAAAAAACTGCTATTTAAATTAGCACGGTGTTAACACTGCCTAGTCGCTAGAGTGGGGGGAAAATTGTCGCTTTTCAGTCGTACCTCAGCAAATACCTCTGCGCGCCCACGTTAGCTATATTGTCATAATATCCAGCACATGTTGCCGGAGTAATTGGCGTCGTCGGCGCGTTTAACGAAATAGCGATATACTGCTCGCCTGTTGAAAGCTGTAGTATATCAAAGTCGTTAATGTCGTTTGACAGGGGTATTGGTATCATGTCGTCCATCTGTGCCACTATAATGTCTGGAACTACGTTATATACAGTATATCCGCTCTTAACATTAACGCCAATTACAGGACGCATTATGTATCCCCTCCCGTCTGCAGAAGATTTAACGCTAGGTATTGTGAAGAAATAGGGGCCGTAGTAGCCGCCGCCAGTAATCAGTGTATGAAACGAATAGAAAAACGAAACTGGACAGCGGTTAAGCAGTCCGCCGTTTTGAGGACAGCCTCTAACCTCTCTGCGCGCTAAGTCGTTGTTAAACGTGCCGGGGTACATGTTGTTACTAACAAAAAACGTGAATAAGTTGGGAGGCATGTTGTACGACGTCATAGCATCTGCACACAGACCTCTTGCAGTACCTGAGGTAGTCCACGGGTGGTCTCCACACAAGTTTGCAGGATACGGCACGTTTACTGGGTTGCTAGCGCAATAAGTATCCAATCTAGTTGTCCACACTCTCTGGTCGTTTATTACGTGCCACCAGTGAGACAATGGAATAGATGGGTTAATTGGCTGAATCCTTCTTACTTGCACAAACGCTTGAAGGGGCTGAACTGTACCAACTTGCGATATCCCAGCAATGCCTAGAGAAAAACCATATTTGTCGTAGT
>WUQR01000062.1 GCA_009889515.1 Nitrososphaerota archaeon | reverse complement strand
TGCCTGCCGAAATTAGGAAGAGGATTGGGGCAAGGCGTTTTAGGGTGAAAATAGTGGATAACGGGATTCTGTTAGAGCCCGTAGACGACGTGGACAAATACTACGGCAAGTTCGGGCCTCCCAGGTACAAGTCCTTAGAGGGAATTGAAGAGGCCGTAAGAGATGTCTCGCAAGCGGATTTGGCGTAAAAGCCCTTTTCTTCGCGGCGTATCCAGAATACGGAGAGGGCTCCCGCGAGTTGATTAAAAAATACGTGGGGTTTAAAGCGTTGGAAGATTGCGTTGTGGTTCTGCGGGAGGCGCCGGCGTTGCTGAAGAGGCGGAAAGACTTAGGTGAGAGGGGTTCTGGATCTCTCTGGCGGTTTCATTGGTTTTCCTCCGTGGCTTGTTGCGCCTTTTATGACCTTGCAACCGTTTGTAAGCCTCTGCAATACTTAACGCCGTGGCCAAACTCCTTTAACACAACACGCTACCGTATCCCCTCTCTGAGTGGAGGCTTGTGGCTACCGCCTCTCTTTTTAACTTCAGCGCAGTGCCAGGAGGCAAGGCTTGATATACTGCCCTTCTCCTCTTCAAGCCTATGCTGAATCCAAGGCCCACATAGGTGGACTTAACCTTAGGCGGCCAGGTTTCTGTCAATACGCCGTATATCTCCTCCACGTCCTCAAGCCCCTTTGCAACTCCCACTTCGGCGTAGGGGCCCTGGGAGTAGAACAGCAACGGGGATAGCAATACGCCTTCTAGACACTTCGCCGGGCCTTCACCACTCCCCACTGCCTCTACTACGGCTACTCTGCCCTCCCCGCCTACTCTCACAAGCTCTCTGACTCCATTGACGTTACACTCTATATAGTAGAGCACAGAGATAGAGCCGGGCGCTAGGGGTTTCCCGTTTTCGCCTCTAATCCACGTGTAGACTACGTGGTACAGGTTGCGGGCTAGTTTATTCTCCAGCCTAACCCCTGGCCTCGTCAGCGTTTCAACAATATATCTGGGGCGGGGCGGCTCCACGCGCGGATTTTTAACTGCCTCTAAATACCGCTTGACATCACTAACTGCATATAGTCTTCCCTCTGAGAGGAAGTACTTTGCCCCCTCTATCTCAATGAGCGGCCCCCACACTCGCCCACAGCCCAGCGCTTCAAACGCGTCTTCTCCCCGCGTCACGCCCAGAGCCGTTGCCAGAGCCCCCAGCGCGGTGGAGGGCATGGGTATTGCTATTGCTCTGTCCCCGCCTATGTCTTCAAATCCGCTGATCTGCTTCGCGCCGATGTGCAGAGGCTCTAAAATTTTAATTCTGAGAATCATGGCAGTCTCCTCAGTATTTTCATGCTGTTGTTCATCCCCTCAATGAAAGCGTATCCGTATTTACACGTCCCCTCGCCTATAAGCGCCGATATCTCCTCCGCCGTTTTATGGTACACGGCGTTTCTCGCAATGACGTACGCCACGACTTTGCCCAGGGCCTCTATGTGTCGCATTAACTCCGCCCTCTCCGCGCCTTCGCCGAGCGCAACGTCGAGATCACGGGGCGTATTCCTGCTAATCTCCCCCGCCAACATGGCAGTCCATGTTCTGTGTAGAATTCTCACCACTTCCCCGGGCTCTCTGAAGGGGAGCACCGCCTCTGCCTTAGAGCGGGAAGAGGTTATGGCAATTGAGTCTTTCTCAAAGCCCAGCCACTTTGCTCTCTTGGCTTTTTCTAGGTCTTCATGGGACTTCAACAGCTCTTCTGACATTAAGTCCATAATGTGGATATACCGAACTGTGAAGCTCCTCCCGTACGCCGCCACTGCAGGCACTGGGTATGGGCGGCGCGAAGTAGCGGGGGGTCTCTCTTTGCCCAGTTTATGAAATCCTTTTTCTCCCCAGTAGTTGCTCCTCAGCTCTCCCGCCATTAGTATTGCCGTCTCCACTGGGGCTAATGCCACGACGTCGTCACCCCCGGCGTATATCAACGTTCCTCTGTATTTCTCAACCGTGTTCCAATCTCTTAGCGAGGAGACGGCCAGAGCCCTGCTTATAGCGACTTTATAAGTCGGGGTGATTAACACTGGCGGTTTCTCACACGTGCCGTCCCGCTTGGCTATCTCGCCTAAGTACTCCTCAATGGCGCTAAGGATCTCCAAGGCCTTTTTTCTGTCACTTTCAAACTGCTGGACATCGCCCTCAGCTTTCATTGTCTTTATGATCTCTCTCGCCATTTGATACCAGTCGCCGGGCAGACAGCCGTCGTGTAGCTTCCCTACGCTGTCACCATCGCCTCTCACAACTGCGTAGAAAAGCCTAGGCCCGGCTAGGGCGATGGCTACGTTCTTTAATCCGCGCGTCGTGTAGAACATCTCTAAATCCCCCTTGAGCAATTCCACCACCTTATCGCCTAGGGAGCGGAGGCACTCCTCCCAGTCCTTTTTCATTCTCTCCACGGAGTTTCTCCCCGTCCAAAAGATCTCTAGGTCTTTGCCCGCTGTGTTTAAATATTGTCTAACTTTCGCGCATTTATCCCCCTCAAATAGCTCTGCCCTAGTTGACAACAGGGCGTGGGCCACGTCCTCAGTACTCTCGAACTTGACCACGCCCCCTGTACTTCCCAGCTTCGCGGCCCGTTGCACTCTTAAGTACAATAGCCTCTTCGCCAGACAATTGGGGCCGAGGAATTCGCCGGGTCTGACAATTTTCCTCACGTCCTCTTTCCTCAACCCCTTAATCGCCTCGGCTACTCTCTTCCAGTCCTCAGGGTGGTAGTCCTCCTCGCCGCCTGCGCCGGCGATTTTCCTCATGCCGAACACCGCAGGCTCGTTGCCGCATATGCTACAGTACCGCCACAGGGGGTTAAAATCAATTGAGCTGTTGTCGACATTTACATTTAGCACGCTTTTCACGTTTAGGGGAGCCTCGGGCTTAAGCTCGTTAAAACCGCCGGGCGAGAAGTAGGGGCGGGCCGTAGGCACGCGCCGCCTTATCTGTTTTAAATACGGGCTGTTTGGATCTTTCCTAGACCTGAGCAACCAGTCGAAGAGGAGCACTTTTTTACAATGGCCATCTCCCAGCAACCTCCGCAACTTCTCTGGACAATTAAGCCTGTCGTACTCCTCGGCCACGTCAACTACCACGACAGTCAGCGGGAGGGAGAACTCCGCCAGCTTGCCCAATTCCCTCACCAGCTCGTCAACTGCCCCGAGGCCAAGAATTTGGCTTAGTAGCCTACACCCCTCGTTCTCAACGTTGCCCTCCTCCCCCCTCGCTATAGAGGTCAAACACCTCAACGCCTCTTTAAAATAGTCGGTGACGTCCTTAACAACCTCCTCCCGCGTCCACGGCTTCGCCATCCCCTCCTTGAGCCTAAACGGGGGGAGCACGAGGACGGCCTTCTCCCCAATTAATGGCAACGTCACTGCAGAGCTGTGTTCTATTCCCATGCCCAGCGTCTTGTAGAACTCCAATATGGCTCCCCCCACCCCGATTTTTTCCTCAATAAAGGCGTGGTATATGGGGTTGAACCTAGCCGTAGGCCTGAGCAACACGTCAGGCCCCAGCTCCCAAGCCAGAGGCCACACTGTGAGCCAAACGACGGTGGACAAAGCCCAGCTACCAGCCCAAAAGTCCCCCGCCTTTCTCGCGGCGGATACAAAGCCTTGGACGCCGGGGATGTCCACAAGGACTAAATAGCCCGTGGGCTTTTCTCCGCTTAAAAGCCAGTTAGTGAGCATCGCCGCGGCGTAGACGTGGTCAAATACGTCGTGAGTCGGGGCCCTCGTGTCGGCGAGACTAGGCGGAAGGCCCTTGGATATCCACTGCAATTCGTACAGCGCATAGAGGGCGTGATAGCACTCTCTGTAGCGGCCATTACGGCAGGGGGATAAGTGCTTCACGAGCTCCTCCTCGTATTCCCTGACCCTTACCTCGTCGACGTCTTGGGGGAGGTCTTCGTATTGAGCTGGGTCGAAAATATTGTGAAGTTTCCAGTACTTCACGTGGTAATTCCTCCCGCTCCCCGCCAAGAAGATAAAGCGATCTAACGCGGCAGCGAATAAGTCGGCTTTTGCGGCGATTTCCTCCATTTTTCGAGTTATTCCCACGTTGAAAATCCTTCTAAAGAGCTCTCTTGCCCTCTCCTCATGTCCGGGGAGGTCCCACATTTTATAGGGCGGATCGTGAAGCAGAGTAAAGGCCTTTGTCAAGAAATACAAATCCTCCTGAATACTCACGCCCATATCTGTGAAAATTTTATTAAGATTTAAAGATTAAGAGGTATGGCACAAGACAAACTCGCCATTGTCCTACAAGCCGTTACTCCTTTACACGTGGGCTCGGGCCGCTCTGAAGCCGCCTATGTAGATCTGCCAGTGCAGAGGGATGAGTTCGGCCTGCCAGCCATATGGGCGTCATCTCTCAAAGGCGCCTTAAAAAGCCACGTTCTCGCAACAAAAAAAGAACGAGAGGCCGAGGCGTTAAAAATCTTTGGCAAAAAGCCGGGAAGCGAGGAGGAGTCCGTCTCGGGCGCGTCTCTATTAGACGCGCGCCTCTTGGCAATACCCGCCAGGTCTCTGCGGGGAGTTTGGATTTACATAACCTCCCCCCACATGTTGCGCTATTTCCTCACTTATAGCGACGTCCTTGGCGTTGATGAAGAGCTTAGAAAAAGCGCCATGCGCCTCTGGGAGGTTTCGTCAAACCTGGGGCCCGGGGAGGTGGTAGTCTCCTCTAGGCGATATTTAGATGAGAAGGGTAGGCTGTTTTTAAATGAAGTACAAGCTAAAAAGGTGGTAGAGGAGCAGGCCGTAGCCGATTTTATGAACAAGCTCAAGGCGAGAGTACCCGACATCCCAAAAGCTGATTTAGCCGTGGTGAGTGAAGACGATGTCATACCTCTTGTGAATAGGTCTATGATAGTGCAGTACAGAATACGCCTTAAAGAGACGACGAAGACCGTCGAAACTGGGGGCTTGTGGAGCGAGGAATACTTGCCTCAGTTTACTTTGTTATACACAGGCGTTATTTGTAAGTCAGTGGACGGGTGGGACGCCTCCACTACTTGTAACAAGTTCAGAAAACTGGTGTTTGAAAGGGAGAGACAGGCGGCCTTCTGGGTCGGGGGGAAGGAGACCATAGGGAAAGGGCTCGTGAAAATGTACTTAATATGAGCAACGTAGAAATCGCCATTGAGTGCACCAAGGCCATCAAGTCGCTGGTGGAAGAGGAGTTGAAGAAAAACAACAAAAAGCCAGGAGAGGTGGCGGAGCTCTACGCCCAGAGGACGCGGAGGTTTCTAACCGACTTATATACCTTAGGCCTCGCCCATGTAATCGCCATTTCGGCGGCCAGGTCAAGCGCCGAGCTTGTGGAGAAGGGCCTCACGGCTAAAAACTGCGAAGAAGTGGCCAGATCGATGCTCAGCGCCAAACTAGAGGAAGATAAAGCCTCTTACGCCTTATACGGAGCAGTGCTTCTTTACGCGTTGAAAAGAGGGGGGCACATAGACGCAGAGAACTTTGCAGACGCCTTAGCGGCCGCCAACGATCCCGCCCTCAACCTCATTTCTTATCGCTACGGAGAGTGGCTAAAGAGGCTGGCCGAGGCGTATTTCAAATGAGGGCCGTATTTAGAGTTAAAATCGCCACGCCGCTTTCCGTCGGCTGGTACGACCACTCTAAACTCGATTCCAGGTTTGTGATAAGGCCCACCTCGCTAAAGGGAGTGTGGAGGTGGTGGGCAAGGGCCTTCGTCGGTGGAGTATTGTACGAACGAGGTTGCCTAAAATCAAGAAGGGGAAGGGGAGTGTACTTCGAGCCTGATCCCGAGGGCGTCAAGAAGATTAGTAGGATTGTTGGCGCCGTGCTGGGCATGGGCTATGCGGAGCGCGCAGAGGCCGCCGCGTCTAGTTTTAAAATAGCGGTTAGGATGTTAAAAAGGCCTTTTATAGGCACAGTGACTAAGGGACAGAGGAGCGTAGAGTACGGATATGGGAAAAGGGCGGAGTTCCAAAGATTCAACCTCTTATCCCTCTCCACAAGTGTGGAATACGCCGTTGGCGGGGAGTTTGAAATTGAAATCACGGGGAGGTCTATTGACTCCAAGAGGTTTACGCTGGGGCTTGAAATCCTCGCCGCGGCCCTCACTCTCTCGGGAGTGGGAAAGGGGTCTAGGAAGGGCCTGGGCTCTCTCGATGTGACTTGGACAAATTACCTAACCCCAACGCCTGTGGAAAAGCTAATTGAAGATGTGAGGCGGGAGCTAAACGGAGTAATTCCGGACAAATGCGGGGGACAATCAGGGGATCTCCCGCCAATGCCCGTTATGACTAAGGCGAAGATAAGGGGCGAGGGCGCCGGGGAGGTGGCGCTGTCCGCAGTTTACAAAGTGACAGGGCTCGATCCGCCGTCGCTACACAACTTCTTCCTCCGGCCCCACCGGGCTAGAGTCACCGAGGGCCACTACGGCATCCCCGACGAGTTGAGAAAAAGGCTAGAGGCTTGGGTGCTGGGACTGCCCAGAGAGCAAAAAGACACAGGTTACAGCGCCGAGGTGGATAGAAGGGCCTCTACGTTTATTGTCTCCTACCACGACCGCGACCATATCTTCAACACGGCAAAAGAGCCCGGAGGGTACCTCACGGTGTTAATCTCGGGGGACTGGCCCACAGAGATACACTGGAGCGACTCGGATGAGAAGGTTATAGAGATCGACCAAACCAAAATCATATCGGCGTACTCCACAGCGTATAGGGAATTCGAAAATTACGTCACAAAACTAAAGGGAAAAGTTACGCAAATATGGTAAACAAGAGGAGAACTGGGAAGAAAAAAGAGGAGGAGCTCGCCAAGCGCTATAGAGAGGCGCTGTCGGCGTATTGCAACGGAGATTACAACGTCTTGTCATGTATAAACCTAGCCTTCGTGGAGGCGGTGCGGTCGATCTCAAGCGAGGAGTTTAAACTCCCGCAATTCTCTAGGGAGGCCGTTTTACAAATCTACTCAAAACCCCCGTCAGATGACGCCCAAAGCACAGTTAGGACCTATGTGGACATGCTATACCAAGCGGCTACCTCCGCGTTTAAACCCGTCTACAAGTTCGAATTCTCCCTCGATACTAGACTCACGGTGCACACCCGGTGGCCCTACCTACCCCTGGAAATAGGCCTTGCGTGGCATCCCATATTCAACGTCCCCTATATTCCCGCCTCGTCAATAAAAGGCGCGCTGAGAGCAGCCTTCCCAGACCGCGTCTGCGGCCTTGAAAAAACTGCGCTTTTCGGCACGACCTCTGAAGAGGGTATTCTCGTAATTTTCGACGCATACCCCATAAGGTGGGAAAAAGTCATGGAACCCGACGTAATCACGCCCCATTACAAAGAGATCTCCGGCGAAATCCACGAGACTAGCGCCGATCCAACGCCCCTGGTCTTTCCCACAGTGCCTCCCGGCACAACCTTCGCCTTTATTGTCGGGATGCGGCGGGGAGAACCGGTGCAACAATGCGACGTCGAGTTGTTTCAAGCGATTAAAAATGCGCTTAAAAACGGAATAGGGGCAAAAACAGCACTAGGATATGGAATATTTAAGTAAAAAATACTAACTATGGCTCTGCGAGTTACAAAAATATCGGTGAGAAACTATAAGAGAATTGAAGACGTCGACATTGAAATTGACGTCTTTAGGCGCAGAGAGGACGAGAGGGAGTACGAAGTGAATAAACTCCTGCTGTTCGGCCCAAACGGCGGTGGGAAAAGCAGTTTAATTGCAGCGCTTTCAGTCCTTTTATCATATTTAG
>WUQR01000061.1 GCA_009889515.1 Nitrososphaerota archaeon | reverse complement strand
CTTCATCCTCGTAGACGACTCTTCAACTGATAGAACCCGCAACGCGGTTAGGCGGTTCTGCCAAGAGCACGGAAAAGAGCTTATTGTCGAGAAGTCGCGCCTGTACGGTGGCGCTGACAAGCCGACGCGCGCAACCGCCAGACAGACTGCCATAGATATCTTCCTTGAGAACACCTATGGCGAATACATCTTCTTCCTCGACGACGACTTCGTCCTGTCGCAGGGGTGGTGGGGGGAGTTCCAGGCGAAGAAGAGGGAGTACGAGGAGAGGAGTATCGCGTGGGGCATTGCGTGGGGGATAAACTGGGACGCCGTGTCAGACCGCGCGGAGTGGCTTGACGTGCTTGGTATTAACTACAAGCAGTATCTGATATCTGCGTTCTACCGCCGGGGAGGCACACACGACACTCTAATCCCGCGCTCTGTTCTCAAAGAGGCGCAGGACGCCTACGGCCCAATACCGCCAGAGCTCCACGTCTACGAAGACGCGTGGATCTGGTGGGCTGTACGCTGTCTGGGATACCAAGCCATAATCATAGAGAACTCGGGCGTTCACAAAAACCCGTTTAAATTCTCGCTCCGTAGCGAGCTCAACAGATGGAGACTGGCAGTTGAGACTGCATATAAATACGGCATTACAGAAGACGCTAACTTCTTCGCGAGAGATCCCCTGTGGAAGCAAATACTCGGTCTCGCGAGACCTGTCGCTGGACTCCCTCTCGCTCTTTACTTAAACATAAAAGCGTACGGGCTTGGGGAGGGCGTTAGGCGCGCGTTTGTCAGACAGGCGCTGAAACTGCTGTGGCGTGCGTACAACATACACGTGAGGATTAAACTTGGTGACAATATACCTACGCCCTGCGAGGGGCTGGCAAGAGCCTGGGCAAGATCTTGAGGAACAGGGAGCGCAGGAGCACTAATCTTTTCCTCTTAGAGGCGACGAACAGCCAGTCTAAGTCCCACGGCGCATACAAGCTACGCATGTCTGGAGCATATGCTACGTAAAAGCCAGCTCTTCTAAATTGTTCTGCGAGTTTCTCGATCGGGTAGACGCGTACGCGTCCAAATGCTCCCTCTGCGACCTCAAACTTCTGTAGGGTGAAGAAGTTATACACGTGAGTGGGATCGTCGGATAAATGGCCTGGCAGTATGCCAACAACAATCTCGGCTTTTGAAAGCATCTCAACGGATCTCTCCACGTCTTCTACGTGCTCTAAGACGTGCTGGAATATGTATACGTCTGCTGGAGGGATATCGTAGGGGAGAGCGCACCCAGGCATTTTAGGCGCATAGGGATCGCAGGGGTACACCCGCCAACCCCTCTGTCTGAGCCATGCGAAGAGCCCGCCAGTACCTGCGCCAATTTCTACGATTCTGTCGCTCTTACGCGCACCGCCAGCTCTCAGTCCCAGTTCAATATCTAGCCACTCGCTGTAATCAACATCTCTTTTGGCAAAGTACTCTTCTCCGTACACAAAGTATTACTACCAACACAGTTTAAACTTTTGGGGAAAAGTTTGAAATCCCGCACG
>WUQR01000060.1 GCA_009889515.1 Nitrososphaerota archaeon | reverse complement strand
ATTGTTGTTGGTGATTTATCAGCAGTGCCCACGGTTTCCAGCACTAATATCCGCCACATAGTAGTTGCGCCAGTAAACACTGCGGTTAGGCTGTGGTACGCAAGTGGCGCTAATTTCTACCCGTTTGGCGGCGGCATCATAGACGGATCAACTCTGTATATTGCTGCTTGGTCTGGCTCGTGGCTCACGGCCACTGTCAGAATCCTCTTCGCAGAGCCCGGAGTGTATAGCATATACGTCAGGAACAGCTCTACCTGGTACTACGCATTCACGACGCAACTCGCCGGACAGTCAGACGTAATAATACGGTTCCCCTACCCAGCTCCATATAAAATAGAGATTTGGCGCGACAGCACTCGCGTGGCGTCTGTAGACGCGTGGCTCGACCAGGGCTCTCTCGTATACGTAGATCCTCTTGCTGGAGTGTCTAAGTCGGTTGTGTTGAAGAACGCCACAGGCGGAATTTACGTCTACCCAGTATACAGCATAGCTAATCAACAGCTTGAGTACTGGCAGACTCTCATATACCTGGCGTCTTCAGTAGCAGTGGCGTACTTCGTCTACAGGCGTGTTGGGGATAAAGGCGCCGTTGCTTTTTCGGCAATTTTCGACGCCGCGTTTTTCGTAGCTGGCGTGTACATGGCAATTAACGGCTACCACCAGTTTGGACAGCTTGCTGGGATTTCCGCATTCGCCATGCTCGCAAAAGTAGCAGTTGCAGCGCTACCGCTTAGACGCTAGGTTTTTAACAAAACACCACTTTTTTACCATGGCCCTCAATCCCAAACGTAACAGACCTGTTCCAATGATCGAGGAGACGCCGGAGTGGATAGCCGAGCAGGCGGTTAAGACTGGCAGGAAGGAGGAGGAAATACGCAGGGAGGTCGAACAAGCGGTTCAGAGAGTGGAGCAGAGGGCTGAGGCTGTGCGCGAATCGCGCGTCGTCGAAGCACAGCAACCAGTCGCGCGTGCAGGCGAGGCGCAGCAAAAGGTAGCCGGGGAGCCACCGCAACAACAGCGCCCACCGCAACCAATACAACCGCACCCAATACAACAACAGCGACCACCACCGCAACCGCCTCCCCCGGCGCCGTCGCCGCAACTGCAACAGCAACAACAACTGCGTCCACCTGAGCAACTGCAACAGCAACCTGGCCGCGTAACGCGGCCCCCAATGATCGAGGAGACGCCGGAGTGGATAGCCGAGCAGGAGGTAAAACGGCGCATAAGAGAAGAGGAGGAGAGGAGAAGGAGAGAAGAGGAGGAAAGACGCCGTAGAGAAGAAGAAATACGAAAAGCGCAACAACAGATTCAACAACCAACACAGCAACCGAGTCTCAAGCCAGCCCCAGAGCCCAAGCCAGTAGGCGAAATTACACCTCCTGATATCTCTAACTGGGGGAGGGTTAGGGGCGATTTGGAAAAGCTCGGAGTGTCGTCTCTCTCCGTAGTCAAAACTGGAGAGACGTGGGTTGCTGTTGGGAGAGATGCGGCTGGTAAGCCAGTTGTAGTAGTGTGGCGGGGCGACAGTTACTACGTGTACCAGCCAGCCACTACTGAGGCGTATACAGAACTGCTCAAAAAACTAGGCGTTGAGACAGTTGAGCCGCCAGCTGGCACTGGATCGCAAGCAGTCTCTATAGACGAAGTGTTGAGGAGACTGAGAGAGGGAACCCTCAGCTATTTAAACCGCCTGTCCACAGCTATTGATACTGGCGATGTCGCTGAAGTGCAACGGGTGTTGAAAGAGCTCGGCGTTGAGAAACTGAACATTGGCGGAAGAGAGATTCCAGTTGACAAGTTGCTGGACTACTACAGAGCCAACAGAGACGTGTTCTGGGGGCAGTTGCGCTCGGCTCTGAGTGATATTGCGCCAGGATACATAACTGCAAGGGTTGCAGACAGAATTGGGTATTCAGTAGAGAGACAGGGAGATGTCTACGTAATAAAGGCTAATAACGTCGTTGTGCACGTGGACAGAGATGGGAGAATCACTGCGAAATACGACGAGAGCTTTCTGAAGTCTGTGGAAGATCGTCTCAACCAGCTTATTTCAGAGGGGCGGGTTGACGAGGTAAAAAACATGCTGTCAAAACTGCCCCAGGATCTGGCTGGGCAGTTGAAATACGCTGAGATTTTCGCGGCTTTTTACAACAAGTACGGAGTCGAGATCTCAAAACTGCAGAGCGAAATAAACGCCATAAACGAGAGACTGAAAGAGACGAGAGATCCCGCAACTGCGCAACAACTCTTGCAGAGGAGAGCTGAGCTCTTGCAGAGACTAAGCGACATTGTAGACAGAGCGTATGGCGAGTACAGCACTCTCTTAGGGCGAGGCGTTCCGAGCGATTTGTACCAGCACTACGACAGAATTAGAAACGCGCTACAGTCGTTGAAACAGAAAGTCTCAGAACAGTTGGAGGTGGACAGGTACTTAATAGGAGTAATTACAGGCGGCACAGGTCTCGAAGCTTTGAAAAAACTGGCGTCGCTAACGCCGCCACAGGGAGCGCCTGGCAGATTCCAAGTCGCCCCTGGCGTTTCAGTGAGAGTGACCGGCACTGGCTATGCAGTGCTTGAAGTAGGCGGAAAGCCAGTCGCCGCTGTGGACAGAGAGGGCAGAGCCTTTAAAGTAGCTCCAGATGGCGCAGTTACAAACGTAGAGATACCGAGCCAGTATTTGGGAGTTGTAGTAGATCTGGTTAATAGGGGACTGTCGCCAAACGACGCTGCGAATTTAGCAATAGCGCTTACAGAGCTTAACGAAAGGCCTGGGCTAGTTCTCGCAAATCTCGTAAACGTGGCGAAGAGAGTTGGGGAGATAAACCTTGGCGAAATAACTGTGCGCCCAGATTCAGTAGTCGTAGGCGGGAAGGAGTACAAAATTGTGTCTGCGACTCCATCAGGCGTGATAGTGCAGACTGAATATGGCCCAGCAACGTTTGAAGCCGCTCTTCAGCTCGATACGGTTAAAAGAGCGGTTAGCGCTGTGCAGAAATCGCCATTTGGCGTCGAGACAAAACTCGCGCCAGAGTTTGAAATAGTTCCGAAGAAGTTTGGCGATATTATTACAGGGTTCTCCGTAGTTCCAGTTACGAGATTTACGCTCGAAATGCCAGCCCTTGTGACAGTTGGCGACAGAGCTTTGCCGCTTGCCACGGAAGAGGGCCTTGACAAGAGCGTTAAGTTCAGCGTAGTCGCAAAACCTGTAGGCGGTGGCAACTACGAAGTTAAGATAACTGGCCCAGACGGCTTTGAAAAAAGCGCGGTTGTCTCAAACCCAGACGACTTTATAAAAAGCGCTGTGGCGGAATACTATGCCAAAAAATACGGCGCAAAGGCGCATGACTTCGTCAGCGCCATACTGAACCCGCCTAAGACGACTGAGCCGTTTGATGCGAAGGAGTACTACAGACAGCTTACGCAGGTATTAGAGGCAAGAGCAATGGCGGTGGCGACGCCGCCACACATCGCTTCGGCACTAGGCCTTTTGAAGGGGGTTGGTGTAATTGATATCGGAAAGCTCATTCTCTACGCCAGCTCATTAGTATCTGGTCTGTTTTCTCCTGATGTTAGCAAATCCATCTCTTCTATAAGAGAGTTTATAGACAGGTACGAGAGCGAGCTCGCAAGAGCGCGCCCCGCTGAATACGGCTTTGGCGCAACTGTCGGTTTTGCGACGCTCGCGGGTATTGCCACTGCTCTAACTGCCGGTCTGGCCGGGCCTGTCATATCGGCGGCAAGGGCTGGCGCGCCCATTACAATACCGAGAGTGCTCAACGCTGTTAAATTCGGCTCGGAGCTCGCCACCGCAGTTGGCGCCTCCGCTGGCACTGTAGCAACGGCCCTCGCCACTTTGCAGGGTAGGGATCCTCTTGCTACGGTCAACGATTATCTAAACGTAGTTATGATCACGTCTTTACCCTCGCTCGCTTCAAGCCTGGGACTCGCAGGGCTTGCGCGCATAAGGCCCCAAGTAGCTGACGAGCTCGCCAGACTGTACCCGAGAGCAAACGAAGCAGTTCTGAGAACTATTGATCAGACTCCAGATCTTCGCATATCTTTTGCAAAGGCGTTTGGAGCGCCCTTAGACGTTGATATAAAGCCGTACGTTTCAAACGCGATACGCGCCGCTGATAAGCTGGTTAGAGATCCCAAACTCGTTACAGACAGTGAATTAGACGCCTTAGTCCAATTCGCGGAAGGCGCCAGGAGACTCGGCAGAGAGCTCGGCCTACCAGAAAACGCATTGCCCGATACGTCTAAGATCGCTAAGTCGCCAGAGTCACTTTCAGAGTTCTACAAGGCGCTTGAGATTACTATTAACCACGGCATATACAACGCGCTGAAGAGAGAGCTGTATGTAATTGCTGAGAGAGATCCGCAGAAGTTCATGCAGTTGTATGAGAAGTACAGAGAGTCTATAGAAGCTGTGGCTAAGAACATTGCTCCCAGCGACGTCTATGTGCGCGTTAGAGACGCGCTTATACAGATTGGAGCAGACGCAAGCACTGCTGACAGACTCGCAAGACAAGCGCAGTGGGGCTGGTCTGTTGGGCAGGCTATTGTAAACAGAGCGTTTCAAGAGGTGTTTGAGTCCCTCCCGCCAGCCGTTAGGGGGAGACTGACAGAGGCGGCAGTAATACGCTACCCAGAGCTCAGACCGCTGAGAGAAGTAGAGAGAATAGACGTGGAAACCGTCACAAGGCTCCTGGCTGAGAGGCTGGGTAGCGAGGAGCTCGCAAGACAGGTAGCCCAATATTTAAAGAACCCGCAGTTTATAGACGCGTATAGAGAGTATTATGCTGGGGTTTCTGAGCTCGACGCCGTGTTGAAGAGACTTGCAGACGTTCTATTTCCAAGAGCGGACAGATCTGCACTTAAGTCGTTGCTCGCTGAGCTCAGAGCGCGCAACGTAAAGCCAGAAGAGCTTGAGGAAATCGCCAAAAAGGCAACTGTAAAAGAGACAGTACCGGAGACTGCCCCCATGCCAGAGGAGACGTCTGCTCTGGCGGTTCTCTTGGTGAGGAGGCCGTTTAGTGAAGTTGTGAGAGATCTCGCCGAGACGCTGAAAGACAGCGAGAGATTGGTTAAAATATACAAAGTGCCAGAACCGCTGGCTGAACGTTTGGTTTCGCTTGCTGACAGCGTCAGAGAGAGAATTGCAGAGCTCTGGCTAAGGGCGAGTCTCGGGTACGCGAAAGCCAGAGGCGCGTTGACAAAACTGCTCAGAGAACGCGGATTTAACGAAAAGGAGATAAAAACAGTTGAGCAGACACTTCAGACTATTGCGAAAGAGAAGACTGAAAGCGAGGTTGTCGCAGGCAGGCCCGGCACTGGGGGAACTGTTCCAGTCGCAACTTTCGCCAGAGAGCCCGCGGTTTTAACTAGAGCGAGAACCGAGGAAGTAGCTACAGAGACAGCTGGCAGGGGGAGAGCCATTGCGGCTGTGCGCGCTCCCGAAGAGAGAATTGCGCGGGAAAAGCCGCCAGTTCCAATTGTCAGACCTGCTGTTAGACCTGTAGGCGAGGAGATCCCAGAACCGTTTAGAGTTGGGCCGTTTGTCTTCGCGCCGGTTGGCGAAGCCCGCCTGCCGATATGGGCGTACTCGCTTGGCTTTCCAATAAGCGTTCCGTATTTCGCAATTGACGTTGAGTCTCAGTTTGGCAAGTTCAGAATATATGTGCCAGCGCCAGATTACAGAGTTCAAATTGGCGACAGAGTTCTCGTGGAGACGCCCGAGGGCAGACTGTACCTAGCCACTCCGCAGAATTTGTACGAAGTGACAGTAACCACTGTACCACAAACTGGCGCAGTTCCAGAGTTGCCCAGAGTAGGCGTTAGACCGATTCCGCCTGGCGGCGGGTACCCGTCTTGGTGGGTTCCGCTGAGCAGGTACTTCTACGACATTATGAGAGCGCTGTACCAGCGCGAAATGTTAAAAATATAGTAATATGGTGTGGTTTGGTGGGCCGTGGTGCTTGAGCAGAAAGATAATTGCTGGCGTGTTTCTGTTCCTCATAATATTCGCGCTCGTTAGTCCGCTGCTCCCTGGCTATATAGATCCGTGGACTGGCAGACCTGTCTTCAACGTCGGCGGCGCTGTCGTTGGCGCCATTTTCCTGTGGAAACTCTTTGATCTAGTAGCCGTTGAGCGCTGCAGGAAGAAAGAGCATGAGAAAATGCTCAAGTTCGCCAAGAAGGTTTTGGAGAAGCTGTGAGTTTTTAAACTGATTGGTATTTTTTTCCATGGCCCGCAAAAAGAATATTTACGCTGGGCCTTCCTCTTGCTACTGTATTCACGAGAGACTTGGTTGCGACGTGGCTGGCGTGACTCCTCAAAACTACGTGTGGTACCTGGCGCAGATTGAGCGTGATCTGCGACGCGGCTGGACTTACGATCACGCGTGCAACAGAATTCCAATGACGCCAGAACTGGCGCGGGCCCGCGCCATATACCTAATCGCGCTTATGAAAAAACACGTGGGGAGAGTGCCCGAGGAAGCGCGGAAGACAATTATGGAGTTCGCCAACAAGCTGAGGCTGAAAGAGCCAGTAAAGGCGGTTGCTAAATGAGAATTGTCTACATATTCTTAATTTTCGCCACTGTGACCGTAATCGCATATGCGTTTTCAATGCTCGACTCAATGGTGCGGTACATTGCGTCTCTAGATCCCGGTCTCACAGACGCGTACAGAAAGACGTACGACGCAGTAGGCTATGGCGCAATAGTCGTGGCCGTGTTTACGGCCATGTCTGTCTTCGCCGTTATAGGTCTCGTGTATTTAGTGAGGTGGATAGGAGAGATAATAAGCGAGTAGTATGTCGGCCGCGCCGACCTACGGCACGGGGCTCCTCCTCGCCATAGTGGCGATATTCCTCGGGGGAGCGATAGTATCGGCTTTTGTCTCTCTGATGGGCTTCGCCAAAAACGTGACGGGGATTAAGGCAGAGGTGCCGTGGTGGGACAGCGTGGCGAGCACGACTAGAGATATTGGCAGGTTTGCAATAGACACGTTCATAACTCTCGCAGGGCTGATACTGGCTATTGCAGTAATAGCCGAGTGGTTTGTTGCGGCAAAGGCGCAGAGGGGTTAAGAGTTTTTCCTCGCTTTAAAGAGCAGGTAGAGCGCAGATACCTGAGCGTTTAAACTTTTAGCACTCTCTTGGCCGCTTTTTTCGCTGTCTCTACGGCTCTCTCCGCCGGGAGCAAGTAGCCGTGTCTTTTCAGTATGTACTGGTAAATTTTGGAGTGGGGGGCTGCGTATCTCATTAAAAATCTCCACCTGGACTCCCCGGTGGGTATTGACGCGCTTGACGCCTCAAGCCACTGTCTGTCTGCGAGCTCGCCCAACAGTCTCCATGAGACTTCTGAAATGGGGAAGTGCTCAACTTCGCCTGCATGTTTGATTATCAGCTGATCGAGCCACCAAGCTTTTGACACGCCTCCCTGGCGCGCCACGAAGTCCTCCACCACCGCCACTTCTGGCACTGCGCTGAACTCAGTCTTTGCTTGCACTGGCCCAGACTTCAGCAACATGTAAGAGCGCTGTATTGCGATATCGAGGAGCTGGCCTAAAAACTGCGCAATTCTGGACAGGTGGTGAGTCTGTTGTGGCTGTGGTTGCTGTTGCTGTTTAGACAGGGGCGGCGCCTGTTTGTACCCCATGATGCCCTTCCAGAAGATATCCCACGCCAGCTCTTTAGCCGCCTGTCCAGCGGTCTTTCTCTGCGCCGGCTGTTTCAAGTGCGAGACTACGCGCGCCAAATAGTCTGCTATTACTACTGACGCGTGTACTGGCGCTTTTTCCACCAAGAGACGCATCCCCTCTCTCCCGTGCATAAAGAAAGAGTCTACATACGTTGGATCGGCAATAGCTGTGTTTAAAAGAGCGAGAGCGTTTTTCACCTTATCCGCGTCTGCGACAGTCTGCTCCGCCTTCTTGGCGGGGTTTGATGGCTTCATATAACGTCTCTGCTTCTGGGTTAAAAAATGTGGCGATGGGTTTTTAACGCCCGCAACAGTCTTAGGACATGGACAACACGCACTCGGCGATTATAATGGCGGTCTTTCTAATAGCCGCGGGGATGTTTCTGTCCTACCTCGCGCCAGTGTGCCCAGCGGTTAATGTCACAGTCGTCACGACGACTACAGGCCAGTTTGGGGGGACGACAACGACGACTATTACTACTGCCATCCCCAAACCTGACTGCCAGGTGGCGAAGAACAGCATCCCAATTACTGTTATCGCCATCGCTCTCTTAATACTAGGAATCGCAGCGGTGCGGTCGTTTAGGGTATGATCGAGCAGATAGTTCTCTTCTTCGCTGGCGTTGGCTTCCCGCTTTTAACGTACATTAGGAGGAGGTATGCAACGCTCGGCATCTCTATGGGCGTTGCGTCTCTCGCCATGTACGTGACGAGTTTCGGCTACGATATAAACACCCTAATGATCGCTCTGGCGGTTGTGGGAGCAACGCTCAGGTACTTCTTCTAAACGCGTCGAGCACTTCTCTGACTTTTTTCTTCACCCAGTCCTGCGCTCTTTCCTTGTCTATTACAAACGCGTCCACAGGTAGCGTTATTTTCGCAATGCCTCTCGGCACGTTGCTCCACGAGAGGAGAGCTACCGCGACTCTCCTGTATGCCAGCCAGATATCCGCTGTGCTGACGGTCTCTTCGAGAGGCGCGACAACTGCGTTGAAGTACTTCGCCTGCTTTACGATATTGACGTACTCCTCCTTATCTCGCGTAATTATCACGGGCTTGCCAGTTATTGCCGAGAGCACAACTGCGGAGATCTCCACTGCGTGTTCGCCCGCTGGCGCGTCTTGGTACGTTTTGAGATTTGCGAGAAAAAGCGCAAACGGCTGTGCGTACTCTACATATCTCCTCACTTCAGATATATACTTGCCAGCGCTGTCTGTGTTGGTTTCAACTCTGCCCTCGGTGTAGACGACTACGTACTCTGGCTCGAAGTTGCAGAACCCGAGCCTTACGCACCTCTCAACTGCGTCGTACGGCGCGAGCGATGTAAGCGCCTTCATCTTCACCCACGTCCCGTTTTCGGAGCCGAGGAGGCGGAGGAACAGATCGTACTCCGCTGGCGCTGGCTGGGGGAACTCCTCCACGTACTGGAACCTGTTCCGCACCTCCGGCGGGAACAGCGAAACGTCTACGTTAGTCGTGGCGATGACTACAATGGGCTTGTTTGAGCGCAACACCTCGTCCATATATGCGAGAAAGGCGGTGCGGGTCTTCACAATCTCCTCCCCCTCTCTGCCGTACCTGCCGACTGTGGGGAACAGACCGTCAATTTCCTCAAACACAATACTGCGGTTTTCAGATACCGCCTTTTGGAAGAACTCCCTAACGAGCTTTTCGCTCTCCCCGACGTACTTAGACAGAAAGCTGTCGCCTGATACCACTTCGTACGGCACGCCGAAGGAGTCCAGGACTGCTCTCGCCAGCGTGGACTTGCCAGTCCTGCTCGCGCCAGCGAGCAGAACCGTCGCTGGGACTGACTCCTCAAGCGCTCTCCTGACTATTGCGAAGACTCTATCTACGACATATCTCCTGTACACCAGTTTCTTGTTGCCGTATTGTAGCCAGACTATGTGATCTCCGTCCTTCGGCCTTTCACACCTGTCTGTCCGAGATGGCGAGCACGGCCCCGCGATATTTGCGACAGGGCGCAAGACCGCAGTGTTGATCCACACGACACAAGGTCTCGGATAGCCAGTCTCCACCACATCGCCTATTTTTACCACGTCGCGGGAGATGACGTACTTGCACGGTTGCATGTAGAAGACTGCGTGCGGGATTTCAAACTTTTCCCCAAAAGTTTAAACTGTGTTGGTAGTAATACTTTGTGTACGGAGAAGAGTACTTTGCCAAAAGAGATGTTGATTACAGCGAGTGGCTAGATATTGAACTGGGACTGAGAGCTGGCGGT
>WUQR01000059.1 GCA_009889515.1 Nitrososphaerota archaeon | reverse complement strand
GACGTGCTGCTGTGCCTAGCCAACCTCTCCAGCGACGAGGTCTTTACCCCGCCTGGGCTGGCCAACCAGATGCTCGACCTTTTGCCCCCCGATTTATGGAGCAACCCCGAAGCCCGCTTTTTGGATCCCGCCTGCAAGACGGGCGTGTTCCTGCGCGAGATTGCCAAACGGCTCGACAAGGGTTTGGAGAGCCAAATCCCCGACCGGCAGGAGCGCATCAACCACATCATGAAGAACCAGCTCTTCGGCATCGCCATCACCGAGCTGACCGGCCTCATGGCGCGCCGCACGCTCTACTGCTCCAAGAAGGCCAACGGCAAGTATTCCGTGTGCACCGCGTTCGAGGACGAAGTGGGCAACATCCGCTACCGGCGGGTGGAACACACCTGGAAAGACGGCCGCTGCCTCTTCTGCGGCGCGAGTAAAGAAAATTACGACCGCGGGCCGGAACTGGAAACCCACGCCTACGAGTTTATCCACACCGAAAACCCGGAGGAGATATTCAATATGAAATTCGATGTCATTATCGGCAATCCGCCGTATCAGCTGAGTGATGCGGGTTATGGCAGAAGCGCGTCGCCGATTTATCATCATTTTGTAAAACAGGCTAAAAAGCTAAACCCGCGATTTCTTGTGATGATTATTCCAGCAAGGTGGTTTGCGGGAGGCAAAGGCTTAGATCAATTCCGAGCCGAGATGTTGAATGATGATCGAATTAGAAATCTCGTGGATTATGAAAATAGTGCAGATGTTTTTCCCGGGGTAGATATAGCAGGTGGTATTTGCTATTTCCTCTGGGAAAGAGATTCGCGCGGATTATGTGATGTAACGAACTTCTACAACGGGGAACCGGTTGTTTCATCACGGCAACTCAACGAATTCCCCATTTTTATCCGGCATAGCCGAGCAATTCCAATTATACAGAAGGTATTGGCAAAAAACGAGAATGGCGGAAAAAGGCTGAGCGAGGTTGTTTCTCCTTCTAAACCTTTTGGTATACGAGGCCACTACATTCCTCGTGAAACAGGCATTCCTTGCTGGTTCAAGCAACGTATTGGTCTTAAATATGCTGCGCCGGAAGATGTTAAGGATGACAATAAAATCATAAACAAGTGGAAATTACTGATTCCCCCGTACCCAATAGCTGGTCAAACAGATTTTTCAAAACCCATCGCTTTTTATTACGAGGCAAACACTCGTATCGCAAAGCCAGGCGAATGCTGTACAGAATCGTGGTTGGTAGCGGGAGCTTTTGATACTGAAAAAGAAGTTTTATCGTTTAAGTCTTACTTATTTACAAAAATCGTTCGATTTTTGCTGCTTCAGACTGTTATTTCACAACACGTGACAAGGGAATATTTTTGTTTCGTTCCTGACCTTGGAAAATACGAAGGTGTTTATACCGATGAAATGCTCATGAAACGATGGGGAATCACTGATGAGGAGTTTGCATTCATTGAGTCGAGAATACGGGATGCGAATGATGCAAATGGAGTAGCAGGCAATAATGAGGAGCCCGACGATGAGTAACTTCTTCCCGCCCCGCCCCAAAGTCGAGCCAAAAATCTACGCCTACGAGGACACCAACCCGCAGTATGCGGGCTTGCTCAAAATCGGCTACACCACCAAAAGCGTGCAGGAGCGGGTAGCGGAACAATACCCAATACTCAGGCCCGGCCCTCCGCCCTATCGCATCGTGCTGGAGGAGCCTGCCATTCGCAGCGACGGCACGGGCTTCACCGACCGCGATGTGCACCGCATGCTGCGGATTAACGGCATCCAGCAGGCGGGCGGCGAGTGGTTTCGCTGCACGGTGGAGCAGGTCAGGGCG
>WUQR01000058.1 GCA_009889515.1 Nitrososphaerota archaeon | reverse complement strand
GTGTCGTTGTCATAGGACATTTCCACTCTCTCTACGGCGGCGTGCGGCCCCACCTTGACGCCGCCTGTCAACGCCTCCTCTACTCTGGTCACAAATCTCAGTATTTTGAGCCCGAGTCTTATAGACTTCTTGTCCAGCCTGCCGAGGAGTTTATAAGCTATTTTCTTTAAGTCGAATACCTCTTCTATTGTCAGCTGAGTGGGGTCTTTGTCAAGTATTTCGTCTATTTTGTCAAGGTCTTCCACTGTCAGGGGGCCTGTGGAGGCGACTTTTTTAAGGGCGACAGCCTCGGCGGGGGTTATGAGGCCTTTTGAGGCCAAGAGCGACGTTAAGAACTCCACTAATACATAGTCCCTCTCCCTCTTTCTGATCACCTCGGCGTAGAGGGGGATGAGGTATAGCTCCAGGGATTTTATTAGCCGATAAGTTATAATGCCTAATGCGACCACCGCAGATGAGAGTATTGCTATCATTATAGTAGTTAAGTCCACAGGGGAACGCTGTGCTGTATATAAAAATTTTTATTAAAAAGTGTTAGAGATGTGGCCTTCCATTCCTCCAAGCGTCTATTGCGTTTTTTAGGGCCTTAAAGCGGCGTAAAGCGTCCATGGCACCAGCAGTGAGTCGCGCTTTGCCCTTCTCTACTCTTCTTCCAGTAAGTGTCCTCAATACAGCGGCTTCTACGTCGTCTATAACCGTAAGGTACGTCATTTCCCGGTAGTATGTCACCTTTGTTTCGCCCCTTTTCTCCTGCTTTTTTGTCCAATACCACTCCATCTTGAGCTGTCTCCTCTCTCCTCCAGTCTCGTACTCCGCGATAATGCGCAGGCGGCAGTTCTCGCCGGCGCAGTGGCTTACGGGGTTGTCGTTTTCCACAAACTCGTACTTCAGATCTACAACTCGGGCAATTAAGTTGCCCTTTTCGTCGCGCACTGCCAGCGGTAGGTCTAACGTCCCCTCCTCCCTCGCGGGCGTAAGCACCTCCATCAGTTTCTTCACCGCATTGTCGCCGTATCTGCGCTTCAAAACGTCCTCAAGTTCCCTGATGAACCTTTCAGCCTCTACATCGCCTTTCAGCGCCATGCGCTGAATTTCGCGGAGGCCGTCATACGTGATGCGGATTTCGTATTGTTTATTGCTTTTTACGGTGAAGTCCTTGCCCTCCTCCAGCCCCGCCGCCTTTAGGGCGTTTACAATGACGTCTTTGTGATCTTTTTTGACATGGATTTCGCGCCATTTGTCGTATACAGTGTAGTGCTCCTTTTCCTTCAGTCCGCTGTGTGTAAGGGCCTCCAACGCCTTGGCGTATGCCTCTTTTATAACACTGATTCTGTAACCTCTGTCTTGTTCTGTCACCGTGAAGTCTCTACCCTCTCGCAATTTCTTGGTCCTCAAGGCGTCTACGGCGGCGTTTTTAAAATCTTCATTGCGCGGATTATAACTTACCACTATTGCGTTGTATTTGTAATTAACTGAGAACTCCACTCCGGCGAGTTTGGCGGTGTTGGGGCCGGCAGTTATGTCCCTAACCAGTTTTTCATACCTATCCTTGTCAATCAGCCCCTTGCTGTAGAGCTCGTCGACGAAGCTCTTCACCGCGTTAAGCCAACCGTTGTTGCGGATGGCGATTATGCCCTCGGTGGTGAGCCACACTACCCACCCATATCCGTGAGGTTTAACCTCAGCCTTGCCTCCAAGCGCTCTGATAATAGAGACTAGGCGCTCCGCGTTTTCGCGGGAGCCAGTGAACTGTGCAAATAGTCCCTTGTCGGTCCAGTACATGGGTATGTATGTTAATTCCTCCCCGCCAAGCTTAAAGCGTATTACGGCCTTAGGCCACCGCCCGCTGGTATCAAGCGGTCCCCTCTCCACGGTGATGTTTTTGTAGACGTAGTCCTCAGCCATTGTAATAATCTCCTCTATTTTTGAAAAACCCCTCGTTCCTCACGTCATATGCCCAGTCAATGCCGAATTTCCTTTTAACCACCTCGCGCGTAACAACTTCAAACGCGTCGGCGAATTCTGCCAAGGCGTCCCTCAGCCCGTGTAATGAGGGTAGCGCTGGCGTTACCGCTTTCAGCAGTTCGTTCAGCTCGGCACCTCTGAAGCCAGCGCTGTGTGAGCCTCTGTCCCAACGCGCTGAGCATGGCTTAAAGCCAAGCCCCCTCAGAGCCAAAACGCGGCACTTGTCGTAGAGGCTGTAAAAATGCCCAGCGGGTGGCTTATCCCAACAGCGCTGAAAGCCGCCGTCTTGATGTACAAGGCAGTTGTGGAGGGAGAGGGGAGGATTAGGCCATGAAAACACTACTTGACTTTTTGAAAGAGGGCGCTGAGGACCGCGTTGAGACCCGCGCGCCGTGTAAACGCGTTAAACTGCCAAAGGCCTTTGAACTGCCGCGGAGGTTTGGAGTGTCCTGGGGATGTCTGACGCAGGGCGCCTTTAGGGGTGTGGACGCCGTTGTGGCTGAGGGCGGGAGGAGGGGCGTTTATTTCCGCTACGTGCTACCCTACGACGCCAGTGTGTAAAGTAGGCGACAAGCTGTCTAGTGCATGCAGTCCCCCAGGAGATTTTTTAAAATTGAACATTAAGATGCGTTGTGAGCTGGAATCTCGTCGTCGCAACGGGATGGCGCCAGGAGAGGCTGTGTATGGAAGAGCTTTATAGAATTGGGGAGATAGTTGGGAGGAGGGTTGAGGAGGTCTGGTTCACAGGCTTTGACGGCTTGCTCACGGCGAAAGTCGACGGGGACCCAGTGGAGTTTGTTAAGCTGTTGAAGGACGTGGTCAGTAGCAATTACTACATACCGAGGTATATCCTCAGGGCAACGCCGATTATGGTAGTGGTCAAAACC
>WUQR01000057.1 GCA_009889515.1 Nitrososphaerota archaeon | reverse complement strand
TAAGTTGAGGTGGCCCATACGGGAGGCGTATGTAAACGGCGCCAAATACGCAGAGCGTTATACAGAGCTATTAAAATACCTGGGCAATGTGAAAGAGGTAAAAGTCGGCAGACGTCCCGATTACCTTTGTGTAAAAGAGGGGAGGTTAGAGGTTTGTATACCAGATAAGATTGAGCCTGAGCTGTACTACGAGGCCCTCGCCAGAGAGATCATAAGAAGAATTCAGGTAATGCGGAAGGAAATGGGCCTTGAAATCAACGACGAGATTTACGTAATAGTTGAGACAAAATCCGACGATGTAAAAAAGGCAGTTGAACAGTATAGAGATTACATAGCGCGCGAGACCAGGGCGGTAAAGCTAATCATCGACACAGTCTCCCAGGGAAAAGAGTGGAACATCTCAGACGAAAAAGTGAAAATTGAGCTGAGAAAAGCCTTTTGATCAGTTGGGTAGGGGCGTCTTCACGCCTCGACGAAGAACCACATCATCACCACTCACAGCGTAAATCGAGTTATTAATACTCAGCGCTGCATACCTATTTCACCCCTCAATAGCGGTCGTGTTCATCACTATAGGGTGTGAGTAAGGAGGTTTAAATATTACGTCTTCACGGACCTACCCCCTCCTTTCCACGACCGCTTTATACATATTACATAGCTCTACTCCTTCTAGACACGCCGCCTTAAACGACTTGCCCCTCGTCTCCCCTGTGGACTACTTTTATCCACTCGTCGAATAGCCTGGTCTCCGGCCTTAAATACACCCCGTCGGGGGTGTCGACGACATAAAAGACGGCCCTTTTGCCGTCTGTGACGCAATAGGCTTTGCGGTCTGTGACGAAACATGATATTGGCCTTCCTAGCCATTTCCCCTCCCACCAGAAGGCCCTTCTCAGCGAGTGTTCGTCTGTTGGGATATCATGCCACCTGCCGTATTCAGCCGCGGCGGCCCTCGCCATCTGGCACATGGCGTAGTAGAGCTCAAGCCGCTCTGCGACTTCCCTCTCCTTCCCCGGCCACAGCGACTGTTTAAAACAACGGTGGTACCAATCGTATAGCGCCCATAGCACCTGCCTCTTGACCTCCTCACGTCTCCGCTCCTCTTCCAGCCTCCGCCTCTGCTCCAGGACCTTTGGCCACTCCTCTCTCACATACCGCTCTATGGCCAGGGCGCAGTCCTCAGCCCTGCGCCTCTGGTAGCACACCGTCTTGTCAACCTCGGCGCCGCCTACCAGCACGCCGTCGTTGGTAATCTCCACCTCGTACTTAGCCGCTAGTTCATACAGCGCGTCTGCGAAATACTGCGGCAGTCTATCGCTCTTCTCCTCCCGCTCCACCCTCCCTCTATACTCAGCTATGTACTGCCTAGCACTGGCGTCGTAGGGGAGTACATAGCGTAGATGAACACCCTTGACGCTTACCTCAGCTACGACTGCGTCAGAGCCGTTGAAAATGCCGCTCGCCAGACAGCCCCACGACACGCCAAACCTCCTCGGCAGTTCAAAGGCCTCTGGCAGTGGCACCCTCCTG
>WUQR01000056.1 GCA_009889515.1 Nitrososphaerota archaeon | reverse complement strand
TTTTTAAGCTTTTGGCTCTTTGAGTTTGCATAGACATATTACACTTATTTGACTATGAAGTTATTACAGCAGAGTGTGAGGTTCGGAATGCTTGGCGCTGAAGCTGTTTTTGCCGTCTTTGGGCTATGGCTGTGTCTATTAACGCTGCTAGTACTCCCCCGGCTAATGCGTAGTAGGCCCACTCGGCGAGTTTGTTGGCCGTGGCGGCGTCTCCAATCCCCAGGTAGTACGCGGCGGCTGCCAGCAACACTATGAAGGCGGTTATTAGGCCCTGGGCTGCTCTTTCCAGCACTGTGGCTTTCTCGGGGGCGGGCCTCTGGGGAGGCGCGGGAGGCGGCGGTTGCGGGAGCGGCGGCAAGCAGTCTGTAGGCGCTGGCGGGATTAACGCCCGCCTTATGGAGGCCCTCAGCTGTTGTATTGTGGTGTGCAGAGGGAGTAGCGCAGTGGATATGCCGCCTATTACCAACATTAAGAGGGCGGCGAGGCCCAGCATGTAGTGGGGGACTCCCTGGTAGAAGTAGCGGTAGGCCACCCAGCCCCCCAGGGCCACTGCCGGTATTAACATAAGGGCGCCGATTAGGGTTAGGAACAGGGCTGGGTTTAGGCGGTATGCCAGCTCTAGGGCCTTTACGGCTATCCCCACGCCGTGCCAGGGCCTCAGCTTCTTTTTGCCGATTCTCTCTCTGTACTGTATGGGGACTTCGGCCACTCTCGCCCCGTTTGCCAGGGCTTTGGCCAGGATTTCCACCTCTAGATCAAACCCCCTGGCCTCCGTAACAGCTCCTCGGAGCACGTCCGTCCTCGCTACATACATCCCGGTGAGGGGGTCTCTCAGATCCACGCCGAATAAGACGCGGAATAGCCACGCCAGCACTTTATTCCCGAGCCTGTACAGCGCAGGCATTTTCCCCTGCCTGGCGCCTATAACGACGTCGTAGTGTCTGAGCAGCGGCACCAACTTGTTCAGCTCTGCCGGGGGGTATGTATAGTCGGCGTCTAGCACGGCGACGTAGGGAGTCTCCACGTACATGAGGGCCGTCCTCAGGGCCATTCCCTTGCCCCTCCCGTACTGGCCTATTACCCTCAGCCCCAGCCTCTTGGCCTCCTCCACGGTCCCGTCAGTCGACCCGCCGTCTACTACTAGTATGTCGCGGTATCCAGCCGCCTTCAGCTCCTCAAACACCTTGGGTAGCGCCTGGGCCTCGTTCAGCGTGGGTAGCACTACTGTTATGCACACCAGCGACAGATCTCCCACTTAATATTTTTTACCCCCTCTTTTAAGCGCCTTGTGGAGAGAATGCTTTCTTCCGCCCTGTGGATCTGGGGGGCCTCTGTGGCGGGCTCAGTGGGGGGCCTCCTCTTCTGGGTGCTAGTGGCGGGGCTGGGAGGCGCGGCCTCTGTGGGCTCCGCCGCCGCTGAGGTGGGGTTTGGCGTGTTCCTCTCTTCGTTGCTGAACTTCG
>WUQR01000055.1 GCA_009889515.1 Nitrososphaerota archaeon | reverse complement strand
TCAATATTCTTCTGCGGCACTACGTACCTCCTCCCCGACCACTCCACAGAGCCCCCTCCCTCCTCCTCTCTCGTCGACACCTTTGCCGAAAGCTCGTCGCAACCGCCTTTTCCCGACTTTCTACACTCCTCGTTGAGATCTGTCACCACGACGCCGCCTTTCCACTCCATCCACGCCAAGCGTTCGTACGCGGATCCTTTTTTCACCCGGGCTAGCCACCAGTTGCCTACGAGGGGGGTGTGGCGGCCGCAGACGGGGCATTTAACCTCCCACGTGCCGATGTATACAGCGGCGCCGCCGTCGTATAGCTCTTTTATATCGGGGTCACCAGCAAGCTGGTCTAAGATCCACCTCCCCCACTTAGCCACGTCGTATACCAACGCCGGAATCTTGCCGGCGTCTATGCCCAGCCGTTTCGCCTCCTCCTTGCCCACCTCTACGGTCAGCCCGCCGTATTTCTTGGGGTACTCCAACACGGCCTTTAGGAATACATACGCCGTCGGGAGCAATTCCACAGCGGTTACGTCCATGCCTAGGCGGAGGGCCTCCAGCGGGATAGAGCCGAAGCCCGCGAATGGGTCTAACAGCCTCTTGCCCCTAAGCCTCTCCACCAGGCGTTTAGATGGGTTGCAGGCGTGGACTGTCTTCCTCTCCCGGCGGCAGGGGAAGAGGTCGTTGAGGAACTGCTCGGCGTTTTGATAGGCATCGGCTGGGAGCAACGCCGCGGCGATCACAGCGCGGGCGCCCGCCAGGGGCTTCCTAGTCCACCAGAAGACCATCTCCCAGTGGGGCGGCCTCCCGGGCCCCTTCTCCACGGAGCTGTACTCGTTAACAGGCTCAATGGGCAGTCCCGCCTCTAGAAGAGTCCTCACGAAAATATTAAGCCAGTTAAAAACATCTTACCAGCTTGATAACTATATTACCTGCTTGGGGGGCGCTTAAAGCAGATCAGAACTCCGTGGGGAGCCACCACGCCTACGAAGACTAGACTTAATACCGCCGCGATTAAGAAAATGAGTGTGCCAGTGTTAAGCGCATGATCAGCAACTGGGATATGTGGGATGGTGTAGTATAGTAGTATCATCTGTATATTGGTTTTTTAAACTACTTAGCCACTATTCTTAATGCCCGATCCCCGGTCCATCAATCCTAGGAAGTTCCCGTTTAAGAGTGTGGGGTTTCTTAATAAAGGATCTGATGATGATCATGTAATTCACAGATTATATCGATACACAGGGGAATGTGACGGCAAGAGTCTCCAGGAATGTGGGAATTGGTTAAAACGGGAATTGAAGCAGAAGGGGGTTAAGGCGTCGTATCTTCGGGGTCATCCCTTAGTCTTCGTCGTGGAGGGAGTTCTGCCAGGAGAGGGCGGCTTTGACTGGGAGGAAATCCCCGTTAAAAACATTAGATCTGTCTTGGGCGTTGGAGGAGTTATGTATCGTTTTGGCGATGGTGTTTCTAATATGCCTTATGACATCCTCAGACGCCCTCCCTACAGTTGTAATAGAGAGGTTGAACTACGCATATTCTACACAAACCCTGCGCTTAAAAGCTTAGCGAGGTATTTATTCACATTTGGTAAGGCACACCAATTCATCCCTAAGTATGGACTTCTTCGCTCAATCTCCGACCTCGAGAATACTGACGGGGTTGCAGTCTTGGTGGCCAATGACAGCTATCTCCAGAATCACTACGACGAGATTGCCGAGGTGAAAAGGGAAAGCTTTGGTAGGGGCCGCTCCCATTTACAGATTATAAACGCCGATAGGATCCGCGAGGTCGGTGTAAACGAATATGTGAAAGCTAACATCCTATCTGCCGTGCTCTTTAAGGCGGGTTGCACGCCGTTCCGAGTAGAGTTTCCTCCAACATGTAAGCTCTGTAATGAACTGTCGCAGAGTCTCTCAGTGGGGATCGCTTTAAAGAAGGTAAAGGAGGGTTATCTCAAGGCTGGCGCGGTGTTGATGACAGGTCTTGGCGACGTGGTGGCCTATGTGAATGGCCGGATCAAGCTGACTGGCAGAAGCATGGAGTTTAGCAAGGATGAGGCTAGAGTATTCGGCGAGTTGGTGGGGCGGGAAATAACGAGGTATGAGGGCGAGTTCGGCGTGGCTCCAAGGTTAACGATTATCGCCAGATCTAGGGCGTTTGACGACAAAGAGGTAGAAGAGATCTTTGATAGAATAAATGGCGGTATTAGAAGCGTTTTAGGGAAAAGAAGGCTTCTGTTTATATCATCATTCACGACAGATTATAATTTCGGAGAGGGGAAAGTTGCCTACGTACCGACAAGCCGCGGGGGGTTTCTCAAGGGATTTTGGTTTGTTCAATTACCGAAATTTAAGCGAGCAGTGAGGGTTAGTTTCCAAACTAACGTCAAAAATCCGCAAATCGCGGCCTTAGCGTATATATACCTAAGATCCCTTGACTTCACAAGCCTATCTCTCAACAGAACCTCCATAGCGCCTGTCACCTACGCTAGGCGTTACCTCAAATGGCAAATATAACAATTAATACGGATCTATTTGTCAAACTTATAGAGTTGTTATCAAGTAAAATAGAGTTATGTACTGCTAATAAATTGATACCAATGAGTAGAGAGGGAAGACGCGTTGCCCGATTACTCAGGCTTCTGTGCAGACTTTATTACGGCAAAAGCGGTCTTGGAAAAAGGTTCGGCCAGTATTACCACAGGGCTCTAGAGGCGTATAAATCGGAGCAAGACCACCTATGTAAAATTGTGGCGTTGAGGGAGGCCACAATACTTGCCGATATCATTGGGATACGTGACAGAAATTGGCTGGCTGGCTTGGCCAGAGAGGAGGTTAAGAAACTTCTGGCTGATAAGAAAGGCTGTGAAGATTGTTACGATCCGCAAGAATGTTTTTTAATATATACGCTTTGTAATAGCCGCGGCGTTAGGAAGAAGCTGAAGCTTATTGCCACGCGCCATAATGTGTACGCCGATGTTGCCAAGTACTTTATTCACGGCTTAATGCCTAACTATTGTAAAGAAGTATTTGACTACATCTATAGCCCCGTCTAGCCCAGGTCTTAGGAGTCAGCTTATAGGGGAGTTTTTAAATCCCCAAGCCCACGGCGTGGGGAAACCCCGGCGAGGCTCACCTCGCATATAACTGGCTCTCTAAACACCACTAGAGCTGGGGGTGTTGGGGCGGCGTCTTTACTACGCTCCGCTTAAGGCCGCGTGGCGCCGTCGGTAGCGTTTGTAGCCGAGTTAGGCTAACACCGAACAACGCCGCGTTTAATCCGGCGCCATCCGGCGGCTGGCCGTTACGTCTAAACCCGGCGCTGTCCGGGGCGAGTATCCCCGGCCGAGGCCGTTGTCTATCCCCCTCCTCGGGCTCCGTGGGATGGCGGGCGCGGCTTTTGTGTTGTTGATCTGGCGCCGGCGCCGCCCGGGCCTTTAGCTGGTTTTAAAGATATTTCTAAACGTGGTTTGTTCGTATGTTAACTACGGCGTGTGCGGAACGCCGGTTCGTATAAAACACGGCGCCGCCGGTTTTTTATACAAACCGGCGTATCGTACAAGCCGTGAGGCCGGTTAAAACCGTGGCTATGGCATCGCTAGACGGAGGAGTTGGAAAGACAACACTGTCGGCGGTCCTCGCCGTCGCCAAGGGCTACATCCTTCTGGTGGATATGGACTGGGAGAAGGCGGATCTCTCCCAGCTCTTTAGAGCCCCTAGGAAGCCGGGGTGGCTCGCGCCGTTTTTAAATGGTAATATGCCTTATCTCCACCGGATTAGCCCAACGCTCTACCTCATGCCCGGTTACGAGGCCTACGAGTTGTACCAACGGCACGGCCGGGACGTCGTCGGCGAGTTTGAAGACGCCCTGTTAGAGTGGGTGGAGAATATGCCGAAATTTGTGGCGAAGTTGAGAATTCCAGTGGATACAGTGATTATCGACACAACGGCGGCGCTAAGAGTGGAGGTGTTGGCTAGGCTTCAGAAGATGGGGGCTTACAACGTGTTTATAGCAGACCGCCGCCTTATCTCCCGCATATCTGATGTGAAGGCGGAGCAATACCGCCGCTATATGGCCTACTCCTCCCTAGTGGTGGTAAACCAGTTGGAGAGGGACGAGTTGAAAATAGCTAGGAAAATAGCCCCTGTGGTAATTAAACGGGTGGCCATTAGAGATTACTACGGCGAGAGTATTGCCAACGATGTGTTGAAAGACCGCGAGAACCGCAAGTCAATAGACCAAATCCTAGCCCGCGTAAAATCGTTATGAGAGGCCCGGGCGGGGAGCTACGCCGCCACCACGCCGCGGCGGCCGTTGTAGGCCCCCCAGGCGCTGGGAAGACCCTAATAGCCACCTCGCTGGCGCTGTACCTACACTTGGCCTCGGCAAAGGCGGTTTTTGTGGACAAGACGCCGGATAAAACCGGCGCGAGGCTGATAAGCCAGCACGTCAAACTGGCGGCAGACCTAGAGGAGGCCAGGGCCATGGGGGCGAGGTATGTAGTTATCGACTCGCCCCCCTACGAGATGCCCAAGGCGCAGAAGTATATACTCGTCGTAGAGCCCTTCGATCTTAAACACCTCCCAGAGCTCGACGACGACACCTTTCTAGTCGTCAACAAAAGCAAGGCGATTATCCCAAGGGAAAACCACGTGGCGTTTGTTGACGAAATCCACTGGTATATGGCCTCGGGGGTGCACCCATTGCTAGGAGACTCCCCCCGCATGGCGAAGCTAAGGAGGAGGATGGGCCGGTTGCTGAGGCGTATAGCCGAGTGGTTATGAAAGGCGTCAAGAGGCCTAAGACGGCTAGGCAGCAGCTGGTGGAGGAGTTGAAGAGGCGGAGGGGGGAGGCGTGGGCCTGGGTTCAAGTCCTGCCAAACCCCCCGCCCGCCAAGTGGAAGCCCCGCGTTATCCCACTGGAGAGGTTTATTGCCGAGGTGGGGGTTAAGCCGTTGTACCCAGAGCTTTGGGATCTCTGCGTGGGGTTTCTAAAGGATTTCGACTGCTATCAAAAGGCGGTAGAGATTTGGCATAACAAAGACTACCAAGCCGTGGTGCTACGCGCCGTAATGTTCGGCGCGGACGTCAAAGCTGTGATAGAGGCGTTGCGCGCTGGGCAGTATCAAAGGGCAAGGGAGCTGGCCTACAGAGGCAAGATGCCAGTTCAACAGCTGGACGAGGTTATGAAGGGGAGGCCATGAAGTACTACACCCGGGTGTTGTTATACTTCGCCGGGGGACTCGCCTTTGTAGCAGTGGCCCAGTTCCCACCGGCGGCTCTACTGCTATTGCCCCTGGTGTTAATACACGGGGAGGACCTCCTGGTCTGGCTTTACAGCCGCCTCGCCCCCATTGAGCCGGCGCGGGTGAGACATCCAGAGGATGAGAAATGCGCCTACGACCCCCGCCACAAGCTCTACCACTGGCTGTGGAAAGTAGAGCCCAACCGCTCTCTATTCGGCGTAGAAAGCGCAGAGGCGGTACACGAGCTGTATAATAAACTATCACCACAGAGGGGGGAGTGGCTGACGTACATCGTGCTGGGGGATGAGAAGTTTATTCGTTTTACCTCGAGGAGATTTGACCCCGAGCGTGTTAGGCAGATTGAGGCTGTGTTGGGGGAGTTCTATGTGGTGAATAGAGAGGGGGCTTGGGTTGGGTGGGGTAGGCCGGTGAGGAAGTGGCCTTATTTAACAGCCCTCTTCTGGCTCTTCTACTCGTTGATAGCGGGGGGCTGGGTGTTGGCGGCTGTGCTCCCCGTGTGGCTTTGGGTGGTGCACCGCTTTGTGAAAGGCTACGTGGAGGTGCCCCTACTCGTTAAATTCACCCATAGATCACTGACCGATTCCTGGCCCTCCTCCCGTCAGATTTTGGAGCTTATCGCCGGGGCAGACGCGAGGATATACGCCTCTATGCCCCGCTGGGCGGTGGCCTTCGCAGACAGGCCGCCTCTGGAGATTGCGAAGAAATTCCAAAGGACGTACGAGGGGAGGGACACTGGGAAGAGGCTGGTGCGGCTGGGGGAGCTGGCGCCTTTGCTAGAGCGCGTGTCGCAGTACAACGAGAGGCCTCTCTTGCTCTACCCCTTTGCCACGGCTGACGTCCATACGCAGAGCGTCTCTCTTGACTACTTGGCCCAGGCCGAGCTCTGGCGGTTAAAAGACGGCGTTAAGGCGCTTACTGGGGATTTGATGAGATTTCCCATATTCTACGGCGGGCAGTTGTTGGGCTCCGGCCGGTACGTTACTCTGGCCTATGATAGATATGGGCGGCCTGTGTCTATACCAATCGACTCCCTCCCCAACGTACACGGGGTTGTAATCGGCCCGTCGGGGATGGGGAAGAGCTGGACTGTGGGTAGCTGGCTTTCACTCCTCGCCGAGTCTGGTTTGAAGATCTTCGTGGTGGACCCCCACGGGGACTTTAAACGCTGGGCTATGTTACACAACGCCGTTATCCTCGACGTGCCCCGGGAGTTGCCGAGGGACCTCCCGGCGGTTTTGGCGAAAACTTTGGAATTCCGCCAGGTGGCTAAGGCCTACGGCTATGAAATCATGGGGGAGGAGTCGGTGGTTTCTACATTGGAAAAGGTGGCAGCCCTCGTGGATATCAAGCCTGAGTTTGTGGATTGGGACGGGGGGAGGCACACCGTGTTTTACCTGAGGTCTGTGAGGGGGGCTAGGGATGTGGCTGTCTTCTTCATGTCCGCCTTGATGCTCTACCTATTCCGCAAGTTTACAAAAGGCGATGAGGAGCCGCCGGAGTCCCTCCAGTACCTCTTTGTATTCGACGAGGCTAGGCTGGTGGGGGACAGCCCCGCCTCTGAGGTTTTGCTGAGGGCGGTGAAGGAGCTGGTTCAAGGGGGTCGTAAGGAGGGGTACGCCGCGTGGTTTGTAGTACAGCTGGAGACCCAGCTGGAGGTTGAGTTGTTGAGAAGCGCCTCGCTTGTCCTAGTGCTCGGCGGCACAGCGCGGGCTGTGGGAGGAGCCGCCGCAGTGCTTGGGCTCAGCCGGTCTGACCTCTCCTATCTCACAAGCGCCCTAACCCCCTACGAGGCATCCCTCGGCGGACAGCCCTACGCCACCGGCGTCCTACTGCTGGCGCCAAGGGAGATAAAATACCAGGTGAAAATACCCCTAAACCCCGCCCTAAAGAGGAAAAAATGAACGAGCGGGAAATCTGCGTGAAAAGGCCAGACCTCTGCGACCCCACAGCCCTAGCCAGAGAAGAGGCTAAGGCGCCCGGCACCGGCACAGTGGACATGGCGGAATTGTTGCGGAAAATGGCCAGAAAGCCCGCGCCTCCAATGCTAGAGCCGCCTCCCGCGCCCGAGTCGCCTGCACCGCCGCCTCCGCTTCTGCCGCCGGCCCCCTTGCCGCCCGATTTTAAATGGGGCGCTTTGATTAAAATCAAGGGTCTGCTCTCCTCATACTGGCGTCTTGTAAACACGCCGTATGCAGGGGTAAACGACGTTGTTATTATTAAAAGCCCTCAGGAGGTGTACGTCTTGAGACGTGAGAAGAAGGCTGACAAGTGGCTGGAGCCGCCTGACGGTCTGTTTATACCCGGCCGTGTTGAAAAACAGTTTTGCGTATATGGTTTTGTACTTCAACGTTCTATTGAGTTAATTGCCCAACTTTTCCGCTCGGGTAAATACGCCCTCGTGCTGGGTTGCGACCCAAGGGCCGTGGTGAAGCCGCCGAGACAGTATGAGCTACAACAACTATGGCGATACGAAGGCTATGTGGTCAACGCCTCGCCGGCTAGGCTCGCCGTCATCCGGCTAGATGAGAGCGCCAAGAGGAAAATTGCCTTGAAGTTCTTCCCCAAGGGCTGTCCAATATACAGTTTGTGGGCTAACCAACTACTGTCAATTATCGGCGTGCCTGTCCAGTTGACATGCTAGAGATCGTAATTGGCGGCGTTGTGGAGGGTAGGGCCGAGAGGCGTTATACCATATGCCCGGCGGATAGGACTACTGGCGTCGGTTTTGAGCTGACGCCTGAGGGTCAGCTGGTGTTTACCGCTGTTTTCCATAGGTATAACAACCCCATTCCCTTTCCGCGCCACACCTCAGAGCTGGCCCAGTGCTCCGCCCCGCTGTGTCTACTATTTAGATTCGCCGATTTTTCAGAACTTGAGGAGGAGCCAGGGCAGTACCAGCTCAAGATGGCGCTGGCAGACCCCGTCGCGCTGACCATCGGCCTAGCCCTAGCCCACTACCTAGACGCCAAATACGGCGGAGGCTGGCTGGTGGAGGTATACTCAGACGTCTGGTATCAGCACACAGACCTACTGGCCGGGGCCAAGGCTCTGGACGGCGTTTTACGCATCTACACGTCGGTGTATGACCAACGGGCCGTTGTTGCTGATAGAGTGGTCATGGCCGTGCCGTCGATGACCTACGAGGCTCTGGCTATGAAGAGGCTGTGGACAGGTGCGCCTCTGTGTAGGACGCTGACGCCGGAGCCTGTTACAGAGGTGAAAGATGAGGAGGTTTTGGAGCTTCTTAAAACCATATGGGAGAGCGGCGGTTTTCTAAGTTTGAAGTACGCCCAGGAGAGGTTTGGTAGCGCTGTGATTAAGGCCAGCCAGATGGGGCTGGTGCGCCTAGATACCCTCACGCTGACTGTTAGAATTACAGATTTGGGTCTTAGGGCTCTTGGGGGGTAAGGTTTTTCCGCTGTCTTACCGTGGTGGGTATGGGTGGGGAGGTTGGTAGGTGGGGGGTGGTTAGGGAGGATTTAAATAGGCTTAGAGGCTATGTGGAGAGGTTGGATGAGCTTTATGTTTTAGACGGGGGGGATTTAGATTCTATGGTGGAGAGGTTGAAAGGGGGGTCTGGCTATCCCAAGGGGTATTTCCACTGGGCTGTAGAGCTGGCCGCGGCTAGGGCGGAGGCCGCCGGCGGGGTGGAGTTTATCTGTTTGAAGAGGCTTGGGAGCTACGCCGCTGGGCTGGCGAGGCGCGCTCTTGAGCTCTACTACCGTATTGCTCTTATGGACTACGGGTTGAAAGAGGCGCTGGGGCTGGGGCCAACTAACCCCCGGCCTATGGCCTATTTTAAGGCGTGGGAAGCCGCCCTGGGTCTTAGGGACGTGGCTTGGGAGATGGCGGCGTATTCAGGCTCGGTTCTCTACGACGTGGCTAACGTGGCGGCAAAGGCGGCGAGGTTGGAATACGCCGTTAGAACCTTAGACGAGGTAGACGACTACCTAGGCCTTTTATTAGAGGACTATCTAAAAGGCGTTGCAAAAGACGAGGAGGTTGAAAGACAGGTGGCCCGCCGGCTGGAGGCGGGGAAGCCCCCATTAAAAATAGAAGGCCTCAAAAGACTGGCCGCAGACGTGGAGGAGTGCCTAGGCCCAAGCTACGTCCTCCCAGCGCTACAACTGGCCCAGATGATATACAATGTATAACAAGCTCTTCACCCTCGTAACCTCCACAGAGGGAAATGCCCTAATCACCGGCCTCCCCGGCACGGGGAAAACCTCCCTAGTCAAGTGGTCCCTCAGGGAAATTCCGCCTGACTATGCAATAGTCATTTACGACACTGCGGGGGATTTCCAAGGCGGTTTATGTGACTACTTTGGGAAATTCGGCGTCAACCCAGTTGACCTGCCGCCGGCTAGAGTTGTTGAAATTCTCGAGGAATCGCTGGCGGCGACTTATGGGGAGTACCCCTACCTCTTCACCCCCGCGATGGCGGAGTTACTCCACCGCGCCGTTGAAAAGGGCTTCTCCACACTGGGCGAAATACGGCGGCGCGTGGTGGAAATCGCAGAGGCCCACGAAATGGACACCGCCTACGCCGTCAGAAGACGTCTTGTCCACTTCGACACAGAGCAATTCAGCAAGACTGAGATACCGGTTAAACACGGCCGCTCCACCTGTATTGACATATCCGGCCTCGATCGCGTCGGCCGCTTAGCATTCGTCCTAACACACCTAGAGCTAACCCGCAGCGCTAGAAACGTAATATACGTAGTAGACGAGGCGCATAGGTTTTTGGCCTTCGCCAACCGCTATTCTCTGTTGACAGACCACTTGAGAACTGGCAGAGCCCTCGGCCGTTTTTTCATCCTCGTGTCTCACAGCTTTAGAGAATTTCAAAGACATTTGGGCTACGTCAAGCTGATTATTAGATTTCCAGACTGGGACTTAGACGAGACAAAAACAACGCCACTACAGCCATCAGAGGCGATAGTAACAATCAGGGCGGCCTCGGTCAAGGCCATGGAGGCCCTTTCGAAATTCATACCGCTCCGCGGCACCTGGGGCCAATTCCGCATGACAGTGCCCCCCTATGGCCCATAAAACTTTTTTACGTACAGAGCCCTGTGGACATGGCTAGGACTGATGCGAAAAAGAAGACTATTTTTTACGTCTTTGTCATTGTAGTTTATTTCACGGCATCGTTGTTATTTATTACAGCCTATATTACAGGCAACTCAATGTTCGCAGGTATTGGCTGAATGGTCGCTGGAATTGGTTCAATCTGCTTGATCTCCATAGCGATTATTAAGAGAATTGTTCCATTAGACTCCCTCGTAGTGATTTTTACATATATCTTTGCAGTTCTCCTTTTCGTTTGGCTTTTGATAGCTTACTGGGTCCTGTGCGATTTCCATGGCGATTGCAAACCCTACAAATTCACACTAGATGTAATACAAGCCTTAGCGCCTCTCATAGGGGCGCTTGCAATAGCTGCCCAATTATGGGAAATGAGAAAAGACAGAGAGGGCAATGAGAAAAGACCCACTTAGAGAGGCCGTGGAGAGACTGAAGGCGGAATTCCGGGGGAAATCTCACAGCTGGATTAAGAGGGCTTTGTTAAGGCTGGGAGACGTGAGGGAAGTGCGAGACGACCTCTACCTAGTGGAGGGGCGCCGGGAGTTGGGGGATTGGAAACCCCTTTACCAAGTCTGGTTTTCACAGGGGGAGGGGCGTTGGTACTGTACTTGTTATTTTTCTACCTTTGGAATACGGCGGAGGCGCGACATTTGTACCCACGTGGCGGCTGTGTTGCTATACCGGCGGTATAAAAAGGCCTTGGAGAAGTTGCAAAACCGGAGGGTCTACGTCGCCGAGGCTGTGGTGGAGTGTAGACAGAGGCTCTCAGCCAACGGAGAGCTGTACGTAAAGCCGCTGGGGGCTAGAGATCTCACCTTTTTCGCCAACCCACGCTACCACCTCCTCGTGATATCGGAGGCAAGGCGGATAGTTGTTAAATGCGGTAGTTACGACGTTTTGGAGGTGGAGGGTGAGGAGGTCCCCCTAGCCACCGCCAGATTTCTAGTGGAGAGGTTTTATGAGGGTGAGGAGTAGGAAGGGGGTCTTCGAGCTAGTGCCAGACTTCTGGACTGGCTATAGACGTCTATACGTCGACGTCTTTTCCATCGCGGCTTCGCTTTCGCGGCCGGAGGAGCTTTTCAGCTCAGCCGCTGAGGCTGGGGTTGACGCGGTGTTTGTCGTAGACGCTTGGCATGAGTCCCACCTCCCGCTGGCTAGGCGGTATGTGGAGTTGTGTAGGCGTTATGGCCTAGAGTGCCGCCTATCGGAGCATAGGCCGGCTGAGTTATACGCCGTTGAGCTGTGCGAGGCTGAGTGTGGGGAGGGCTGCGCGGTGCTGACGAGGGATTACGACGCGGCTATAAAGGCCGTAAAATGCGCCGTCTTACTTTTCAAAGGGGGGAGGTTTTGGCGGGTGTTTAAGAGGTGAACTCCCGCTTCGGGCGTTAAAAGAGCACACCTCTTGGAATAAGTACAGCGGCGCGGCGGCTGTTTTGTATGTTTTACAGCGAAAAAAAATACTGGGAGTTTTCTCTCTATATGCCTGGCGGAAGAGTTATATACATGGCAGTGGTGTTGGCTGTGGCTACACTTGCCAACGCCGCATACGCCGGCGACGAGTCTTTTATAGTAAACTCGTTGTTCGGCGTGTTTTCACTTGTGGACGTGCCGGAGGCCCTCCTCCCCCGTTACGAGCTTTTCCACACAGCCTACGTCACGCAGAGCGGAATAACCATAGTCGACTCTCCCCTAGTGCCAGGTGGAAACGTGACTGAGATGGCCCTGCTGGCCAAGGCCCTATACCACGACCTTAGACAGTGGCACGACGCGGATCAGTTACAAATAGTTGTAAACGAGACTGGGATTTACGCCTATTTAAACGGCACGTTGGCATACGCCGTGGCGGCTGCGCCTCAAGACGCCGCGGGCTGGCTGGCGGTGGAATTCGGCAACTGGACTTCAAAACAATTGCCAAACGCCTGGCTTAACTACACACGGGTTAAAACTGACGCCGGGGAGTGGCTACTCCTCTATTACGCGGAGTATATAAACGAGACCCACCGCCTCTTTGTAATTACTCTGGCTGAGGTTGAAAACGGGGGCTACGGCCGGGTTTTCACCTGGGCTAACTACTGGTTTAAGGATAAGACAGTTTACTTCGGCGACTGGGTGGTGGTAGAGGGGAATTTCACCCTCTCGCAGTACTAC
>WUQR01000054.1 GCA_009889515.1 Nitrososphaerota archaeon | reverse complement strand
CCGCGATACTTTCTAGGGTTGGTTCTGGTGAAGTTAAAACTTCCCTAACGCGTTTCGGTACACCTGAAGGTCTGAGAATGAGGGGCTCCCTCTCTAGATCCTTGGATGGGATGATTGACGGTACCTGTTCGATATCGGGAGCTTTAGGAATAACAATCTCTGGCTGTGGGATAGGATCGCCTATAGGAACTCTAGAGAAGGAAGTACTGACGCCTTGATCTAAACTGTCCCTAAGTGCGGGTTTTGGGTTGACTGATGCGACATCGTGTGATTTGATGATTACTTGTCGATTTGGTGTAACAAGTTCTATGGTTACGTTTGTACTACGAATATCAACATAAAAAACTCTCGTGCTAGAGTACGGAAGGCCAGGGTTAAGCTCCCAAGCGGAGGCGCGCGAATCATCCGAGAAAAATAAATGAAAAAAACCAAGACCAGCTTGCCATAACTCAAGGAATCCAACACCTGATAAGGAATACAGACCTGGCCGTATTTCGAACCAAGTGGGAGAGCGCCACGCTATAGCAAACTGTATAAGCGTAACATTGGCTCTAGGGATATACAAAACTTCGCCTGGTTGTATCGTTGGATTCCAGGGAACCCAGTTCGAGTCGGGCCACTCGCGAATTTTCCACCGCCCAGATATATTCCCTTGTAGTCTTATTCGATACCAAGTACCCTCCCTAAAGACAAAGTTGGGGTTACCCTGAATACCGGAATAAATCGGATTTCTGGCTAACTTAAAACCGGTAGTTTCCTCTAACCATTGGAACCATTGAGGCGCTAGTGTTTGCTCCGCAAACTGCGCCACTTCCGCTATCGCCAAGCCTATAGTGGCAACATTGGCCAGAGTTCCCAACGCGTTTAGCGCCCTTTGCCATACCGGCAACTTAGCGGCAGCGGAAACTAACGGAGTAGGCAAACTTCCGCTGTGCCGGTAGGGCACTATATTATTCCTTGGAAATTGCGGCATCCTGTGAAAGGGCACAATGTTATTGGCCGCCATTTGG
>WUQR01000053.1 GCA_009889515.1 Nitrososphaerota archaeon | reverse complement strand
TGCGGCGTCGTGTATTTTATCGAGGGCCGCCGGCTGGAAGTAAGAGAGGCAGTTAGGCGCCACGTCGCTTACAGAAACGTAGTAATTAATCACGGCGCCCAGGGCGTAGCCCAACACAAGAGCCCCCGCGTATAACGCCGCTCCGATCAGCCCGCTGTGCCACACGGCGTACGCCCTCTCCCTCCCGTGGGCCCCGCCGAAGGAGTACAATATGCCGCCGTAAAGCAAGTAGAGCGAGAGAGCGGCGAGGGGGATAAGGTGGGGTTCGGGGAAAAAAGACAGGTCCATTTTGACACTACCAGAACTTGAGCTGGCCGAAGGCGTCTGTCAGCGATTTGACTAACAGCCCGTTGAGAAAGTCGACTGCGATCTTCCCAGCGTCCCCAACCGAGCCAGCGCCGTAGCCTGTGGTTATTAAATTAGCGGCGAATATCATAGCGGCGAGGACAAAGGGTATTGCCGCGAGGCCGATTAATATCGCCTTGTAGTGATCTATGACGTTAATAATACTCGACCAGCGCGCCCAGCTGACCGGCGAGGCAATCCAGTGGACTGCTGCGTAAATTGCCAACAACACAACGGCTGCCCAGAAGATCAGCGCGTAGGCTGCGGCCAGGTTTTTGACTGCGTATTGAATTTGTTCCTTGAAGGGGAAGTCGTAGACTTTGTTGCCTTGTTGCCCGGCCTGTTGCGCGAAGGCAAACGGCGCTATCAGTAATGCTAGAAACAACGCCGCCACTACTGCCTTTTTGGCCTTCTGCTCCTCTCTCTTGTCTTGTTTGATTTGGGGCTTTTGTTTGGGGGGCATGAAAATTCCGTTTAAAACCTCGGAAAAACCTTACGGTCACCGCTTTGCAGTTTTGTTGAAAGCCTAAGGCGGTTTTTTTATAAACACCCAACGATCTGAGGGGATTTCCGGCCGCCCCTTTTCAATAACGGCCAAGAGGTGCGCCCCATCGCCCCAGGGATAGACGTAAAGCCCCTTTGCGGCGAATTTTAGCCCAATGAAGTGTAAGTATTGTAATACGTGTTCTGATACTACAAACTCCGGAGGCGGCTCTTCCAGCGGCTCTAACTCCCTCACTAATTTCACCATTTTCTCAATCTTCCTCCAAGTAGGGTTTAACATTCTGAGGTATTTTATATCGCCTTTACTCCCTGTGAAGAGTATACTCTTAAAACACCCGCTGCCAAAGCCGTCTATACAGAATCTCCTCCCCATATAACGCTCTAACTCTGCCTGCCTTAAATAGCGGTATAAATTCCTCATCCCGACGGCAAATCTCCGGGCGCTTTCTCCCTCTAGTACTACTCTAAAACCCCCGCCGCACTCCCAGCGGGGCGCAATGTCGACGCGAGAAGCGTCGAAAATGACCCAAATAAGCACGGCGCGATACCAACTCCTCGCGTAGTAATACACTACGTCTCCCTCTACCCGCGCCCTCTCTTTAGTCTTGCGGTATTTACACGGCGCTGGGATTGGCCACATGTAGTAGTCGTATGTAATAAAGAGTCCGTTCAACTCTGCAACGGCATTTAGGTAAACGTCCTCGCTCCCTTCTGCAACTTTAAGCAAATGTTCAGCCCAAGCGCTTTTGCACTCCTCGGGCACCTTGTTAACTCTTAACGCGTCGGCGTATTTATTTACTTCAAGATCCATTATGCGGAGCTCCTCCTCCTTTATTTTACAAAAGGCGCTTTTTAACTCTAGGAGGAGATTCGGAGGGATGCGGAAGAACATCCGCTCGTAAATTTCGACTAAATCCTCTATTTCACAATAGCGGCAGAGATAAACAATGGGAGGCAAGTCGAAAAGGCTTAAGCCCCTTTTCTTTATCCCTTTTGCTGCGCAGAGTTTTATAGCGCATTGTAAATAGGCAGTTGCCCTTAAGATGTCTTCAATTCTATACCTCAAAAGCAAGTCAAATACGGCGTTTCCCAAGATAGGCAAGGGCTCCCGAAATAAAACCTTTACCCTATTCCCACTTCTCACCACATCAGCCCTTCCCCGCAAATAGGAGACGGCTTTGCCAAAATAGGCAAAGGTCTTCAACTCATCCAGCGAAGTGAAAACGTAAGGCGGATCGGGCAAATACACATTATTTGTTCTTCAGTTACTTAAATAGGCAGAGAGTATTGTTATTCAGGGGGGTAGTTGAAAGTTTTAGTGTACTATACGGAGGAAAATACTCGGCGTAATTTTCCGCCGGCGCTACGGAGGACAAAACCCGCCGTAAATTTCCTGGATTATATGTAAAGAGGACAAAAAAACCGAGGTTTGTCTTGGAATATTTGTAAAGAGGACAATTCCCGCCGTATTTGTCTTGGGTTGTTTGTAAAGAGGACAAAACTCGGCGGAAATTTCCTGGATTATTTGTCAAGTGGACAAACTCCCGCGAAAATGTCTTGGATTATATGTAAAGAGGACAAACAAATGGGAGTTTGTCCGCCGTAGGCCCGGAGGACAAAACTCGGCGAAAATGTCTTGGATTATTTGTAAAGGCCGCGGCTCCTTAGGAGCCTCACCCACTCGTTTTGAACTATTGGCACCCCAGCCTCAGCCCTTGCGGCTGTCTCCACTGTGGGCTCCACTGCCCTAGCCTCAGCTGGCTTTGGCCGCGCTTGAAGCGCGCCGCCTGTCCACCTCTTCACAGTTTTTTCAGACACCCCCAACACTCTGGCCACTTCTGAATAGGAGAGGCCTAGCTCCAAAAGGCGCTTTGCCGCCTCCTTGCAATTACACCTCACTGGCATACTTGAACCTTGCCCCTTTTCTCACACCGGCTGAACATTTGCCTTAGTAGTTGTATTGCCGTCGTTAAGTTGGCGGCTATTGGCTCAATGCCCACAGTCTTTAACAGTTTGGAGAGGCGAATAGAGGCAAGAGGCCTCCCGTCGGCCTTCTGCCTCACTGCCTCAATAAACCTCCCCCACAGAGGGTGTCTGGACATGCCCTCTATAAACCCGCCGTCGCAATAGTACATTACAGGCCCCAAGGCGTAAGCCCTCACCAATCCCATATCCCTCAGCTTTCTGAGGTGGCGTGCGGCTGAGGTCTTGGAAATCTTAAACGCCTTGGCCACGTCGCTCACCCTTACACATCCACATTGGCGTACGAACTCAAACACAGTTTTACTCCTCGGCATGGCCCACCATTTTGAGAGCTTCTCTCAGCGCCTTTGGGGCGTAGGCGATAAGAGACAGGGCCTCTCTGTAATCCTCTTTAGTCTGCCCCTCTCTCAGCGCTTTTTTAGCTAGCTCCACCGCCTCGTTATACGCCTCTGCCACTTCTCTGAGCAATTCTAAACACTCGCCGCACGGCTCTTTAACGCCCTCTTCCTCTGCGTTTATCTTCGCGGCCTTTCCCAAATAGACCTTCTCCCTCCTGGGGCCGTATTTCACCTCTAGGTATAGGTATTGGCCCCTCCTCCACAGCCACACCCTCACTCCGGCCACCGCGGCAGTCCCCACAAGCTCGTACTTGGCCATATTAGCTGTCTACAAAACCGCTGAAATGCGGCGGATGTAAAGGGAGATGTGGACGGCGCCGCGTAGTGGAGTATGCAGTCCACAACGGCGCGTATGACGCAAACGCCTCTACGTTTTGTGGAAAGCGTGCCGTCTGCCCTCCCACAGTCCACAAAACGGTTAATGCAATACGCGAAAAACGGCGAGTGTGGAAAGCGTGCCGAAACTCCCCCCTCCGTCCACAACGGCGGGCTTTGCGCTGACACGTCGGCGTTTTGTGGAAGGCGTTATATGCGAATCTCCGTTGTCCACAAACGCCGCGAAATACGCCGAGAGAAAAAGCCATGTGGACGCTAGTAAAGGCCATCGGGCCTAATTTCGTATTCAATCTCCACCTCAGGAGACATCCCTGGGACGTCAAGAGGCCACATCTTTCCCTTAGTCTTAGCCTTACTGGGCCTCTCCATCATAAACAATGCATGAACCGTATGCAACAAGACGTTTCCCCCCGCAGGCCTTTTGAGGTTAAACATCATCGGCACATCCATGACTTGGTCGGTGACAATGGCCAACTTACCAAGGTGACAATAGCGTTGTAGAATGTTGAGAGCGTATAGCATGGCTTGTTGTCTCGGCGCCAAAAGCTGGCGGCCGCGGTACTCGGCCCTGAAAGGAGCCACTAACGAGTCCACGACAATTACGTCCACGTCTTCCGGCAACTCTTTCAACTGTTCTATCAACGCATAGGAATCCACTGGGCGGTAGAGGTAGAATCTCGTCAAGGCGTCGTCGGAGACATTAAACCGTTTAAACAACGCCTCCACAGTGGAGCTGTCCACGTCGAATGTCCCCTCGGTGTCGAAATAGGCCACTTTGAGGCCTTGGGATAGAGCTATTACAGAGATTTGCTTGGCGAAAAGCGATTTCCCCGTTCCGAATTCCCCGGCGAATCCGTATATGATTCCAAACTTCACGCCGCCCCACGGCGTCTTTTTGTCAAACTCCTCAACGCCAGTTTTGAGCACTTTGTCGCTCTTCGCTTTTTTCAGCTCTGCCAGAGTTACGGGCTTATTGACCAGCCCGGCAGCCTCCCTCAGCCTCCTAGCTGCCTTCTCGGCGTCTGTCAGCTCGTTGTAGTCCAGCAAGTCGGCGATTTCCATAGGCGTTAGCATGGCCATCTTCTTGAGCGTATACCCCTTCATGCACAACTCCAACGCCCTATCGGCCTTCTCGCCGCTGAATAGTTCGTAAATCCACTTACACTCCTCGGGGGCGTCTGCGCGTTTTTTAGGCATAGTCCTCGCCCAGCCACTTCAATAGCGGAGTTAGGGGCGGGGGTTTTCCCAAATACCGCCACACCAGCTCCCTCAAGGCCTCCCCTCCCTCCTCCCTTTTCACCGACAGGCCGCACCACTTCTTGCCGCAGTAATAGCGTGTGTACCTTCTCAAAAACTTCCTGTATACTGAATACCAGACCGGGCTTTTGAAGTATATCTCTATTTTATCCCCTGTCATTTCCCCGAAGGCCGCTGTGTATAGAGCGGCCAGCGGGCCGTAGTGCTTGGGAGAGAGGCCCAGCTCGCCCACGTCTTTAAATGCCAGCCCCGCGTATTTCTCTAGCCACTCGCCGTATTCCCGGAGGGCCCTCCCGCCCACTGCAACGGCGGCGTATATGCTCAAGAGGTCGGCAAAATAATAATCGTCTAGAGGGAGCACTATTAGGGCAATCGCCGTCCCTCTGGCGTATTTCCTCAAGTGTTTTACCGTGTAGGGATACGTGGCGGAGTAGCTGGTTATCAGCCGTACCGACATAATGTCCAGTCTCTTCGTCACAAAGGCCTTCTCCTCGGGCAGAGTCCTCACGAGAAGGCCCATTTCTCTAAACCCGTTGGCCAAATAACTCCAGTACTCGTTAGTAATGATGTAGCCGTCTTTCCCGCCTCTTATCTCCACAACGCCGAGGTTAGTCTCAGACATGTACGCCCTTTACTTGGGAGCGGAAATACTTTACGAACTCCTCCCACTCCTCTCTAGTGAAGTAAGCCGCCTGCAACTCCCCCGCCAGCTCCTCGTCGCCTACCACGGCGATAAAAGCCCTCCCGAGCCATCTCCTCAACTCCTCGGCGGTATTTGCACACACTACCTCAGGGCGTTCAATACAGCCTCCGTACACCGCCAACATGACGTCAATCCCTGGCGGGGGGCAAATACTTTACTCTCCAAAACCTACCGCCCCTTAGCATCAACACAGCGCATTCCTCCGCCCTAAGCGCCGCGTCGTAATCCCTAGTGACTACGGCGCACTCGCCGTTGCATTCGGCCTCGCACAGCTCAACGGCGTATATCTCGGCGGGCTTTTGTTCAGAAAGGCGGCACTCAAGGCCATAGCGCCTACACAGCTCTAAATACCGCCTAGCCAGCGGCATGTGCGATTCGTGCCAGGCGTCGATTACAAATACTGCGTCCACGCCGGCCTCAGCCGCCGATTTAAAAAGCTCCTCGGGGTAGGAGAGCGAGGCCGCAACGGAAAAGACGTCTACGTAGAGGCGTTTGTAATTAGCCCAGCAGTCAGGCGTGAGTTCGAAAACCCCCTTTTTCGTTTTTACCTTCATATAGAAGTCTTCTGAATTCCTCTTTTTCCTCATCTCTTAATAGATCTAAGGGCCTCCTCCCCTCATTATCTCTAGCATTTATATCGGCTCCATAGCTTAACAACAGTTTTGCCGCCTCTAAACACTTTCCAGCTACTGCGTAGTGTAGAGGCGTTAAGCCGTCGTTATTTCTGGCATTTACGTCAGCTCCGCGTTTAATTAACAGCTCCGCCACTTCCACGTGACAATTAATTACAGCGGCGTGTAGGGGGGTCAGCCCGTCGTTGTCTCTGGCGTTTATATCGGCTCCGTAATCCAGCAAAAGCTCTGCCATTTTCACGTGGTTGTTAGTTGCGGCTACGTGTAGCGGCGTAACGCCGTTTGTATCCCTGGCGTTTACGTCGCCTCCGCGCTCAAGTAAAAAGCGGGCTGCGTTTAAACTGTTGTAAAACGCCGCAAAGTGTAACGGCGTTTTCCCGCCCGCCTCCCTGTAATTTACGTCAAACCCCCTACTGAGAACTTCCTTAATTGTCTCTACGTCGTCAAGGCCGGCCGCCATGGAGAGCTTGGAAACCACAGACATAAGTAATACGGGATTTTTAACCTTCACGAAACCTCTCCGCCAGAAATTTTGCAGTGGCCAGCGGCACTTCCTCTCCCTCTGCCTCCGCCACTTCATAACTGCCGCATTTAATGACAATGCGCCTTACGTCTGATATTACAAACACGCGGTAGCGGGGATTGGCGAAAAAAGTGAGGTCCCCGGCGCCTACGGGCTTTAAGTACAGCTCTCCGTTTGCCGTCAGCCGCCCTCTGCACTCCACCTCGGCCTCCGCCACGTAGACGCGCCTGCGCTGTAACTTTTCAAGCGCCCTCTTGTATCTGCGGAAGAGCATTACCGCCGCCACGTGAGTG
>WUQR01000052.1 GCA_009889515.1 Nitrososphaerota archaeon | reverse complement strand
AGCAACCCCGAAGCCCGCTTCCTGGATCCGGCCTGTAAGACGGGCGTGTTTTTGCGCGAGATTGCCAAACGGCTCGACAAAGGCCTGGAAAGCCAAATCCCCGACCGCCAGGAGCGCATCAACCACATCATGAAGAACCAGCTCTTCGGCATCGCCATCACCGAGCTGACCGGCCTCATGGCGCGCCGCACCCTCTACTGCTCCAAGAAGGCCAACGGCAAGTATTCCGTGTGCACGGCGTTTGAGGATGAAGCGGGCAACATCCGCTACCAGCGGATCGAACACACCTGGAAAGACGGCCGCTGCCTTTTCTGCGGCGCCAGCGAAGCCAATTACGCCCGCGGGCCGGAACTAGAAACCCACGCCTACGAGTTTATCCACACCGAAAACCCAGAGGAGATCTTCAATATGAGATTCGATGTCATCATCGGCAATCCGCCGTATCAGTTGAACGTTGGAGTACAGAAGGAGAACTATGCCATTGCCATATACCAGCTTTTTGTTCAGCAAGCCAAGAAGCTACACCCGCGTTACTTGAGCATGATCATCCCTGCACGGTGGTATGCTGGCGGCCGCGGTCTGGATAACTTTCGAAAAGAAATGCTGAACGATAAGCGAGTTAGGACAATTGTCGATTTCCCCAATGCTACAGATTGCTTTCCAGGTGTTGACATCTCTGGAGGTGTCTGCTACTTCCTCTGGGACCGTGATAACGAGGGAGATTGCACAGTCATCAGTATGAACGGGAAAGACGTCCGCTCTATCATGATTCGTCCACTGCGTGAAAAGACATGCGATACCTTTATCCGTTTCAACGAAGCAATTCCTATTCTTCACAAGATCGTCGACAAGACGGACGCCACATTTTCCTCGCTGGTCAGTCCTCAGACGCCGTTCGGAATCATCTCCTCTTTTCGTGATTACAAAGAAAAACCGTTCAAAGGTGCCATTAAGATCTACACCGTAGCCGGAGTTGGCTATGTAAGAGAAGATGAAGTGCCCCGTAATAAGCAATGGATTCCGGGATGGAAGGTTTATATCGCAGCTGCCTATGGCGAACGTGGTGGATATCCATACCGTTATTTAGCGAAACCATTTGTAGGTGAACCAAATAGCTGCTGCACTCAAGCCTATCTTCATATCGGGCCTTTCGCATCCAAGAGTGAATGTGAAAACGTTATAAGTTACATCAGAACGCGGTTCTTTCGATTCTGCATCATGCTTAAGAAGAACACCCAGCACGCTATGCGAGATAAGTATTCTCTTGTCCCCATGCAAGATTTCTCCAAACCCTGGACCGATGAGGAGCTGTACAAGAAATATGGCTTAACCGAAGAAGAAATCGCGTTTATCGAAAAAATGGTTCGTCCCATGCCCGCCGATGACGCGGAAGCCAACGGCAGCCTTTACACTTCCGAAGAGGTCAACGGAGAAGCCGAGGATGAGTAACTTCTTCCCGCCCCGCCCCAAAGTCGAGCCAAAAATCTACGCCTACGAGGATACCAACCCGCAGTATGCGGGCTTGCTCAAAATCGGCTACACCACCAAAAGCGTGCAGGAGCGGGTAGCGGCGCAATACCCCATACTCAGGCCCGGAACCCTGCCCTACCGCATCGTGCTGGAGGAGCCTGCCATTCGCAGCGACGGCACGGGCTTCACCGACCGCGATGTGCACCGCATGCTGCGGATTAACGGCATCCAGCAGGCGGGCGGCGAGT
>WUQR01000051.1 GCA_009889515.1 Nitrososphaerota archaeon | reverse complement strand
TATCGGGGCCGTCGCCGATTACGAGTAGCCTCAAGCCCAGTCTATTAGCAAGCTCCATGGCCCTGTCCACTCTCTTATACCTCTCAAGCCTCCCCGCGTATACGGCGTAGTCGCTCTCACGCCCGGCCCACCTGCGGCGGAGGACGTCTTCCTCCACGCCGTTTGGCACCACTTTTATCTTCGCCGATGCCTCGGGGTAGTGGGTCGCGACCCTCCTGGCCTCCGCCCTGCTGACTGCGTGCACCGCATCCGCCGTCTTTATCAGCTTGCCCACTGCGCGGCGCCAGAAAAGCCAGAGCGCCTTTCTCAAGGGCGTATGCCCCCCGCCGTGGTAGTGGGGCGTGAAGATGGTCCTTGTCCTCCCGGCGGCAGCGAGGCCTGCGTATACAGTAAAGACGGCGTGGGCGCTGTGGATGTACGCAACGTCAGACTCAGAGGCCATCTGCCTTGCGGCCTCTTTTAACTCGCTCCGCCTTCTCGGCAAGTGGTAGGCCCCGCCCGGGCTCCAAGTGGGCCACCTCACCACCCTAACTCCTTTTATCTCCTCTTCCCGCGGCCTCTCAGCGGCGGGCTCCCCTGCCAGAACCGTCACCTCGTGCCCCAGCTTGGCCAGCCTCTCGGCCACAGCCTTGACTACGTACTCCACGCCGCCCACGTGGGGGTAGTATGTAGGCGAGATCATCAAAATACGCATAGCCGTCTACGCGGCGTGAGGACTCCCGCCTTCACGTAGTGCATCAGCTCCGCCCCTCTCTGAGCGCCTTTAACGCGCCAACAGATCCCTTAGTCCTTAGGAACGCGCCCATTTTCGCGAGGGCTCTCCCTACGTAGGCCCCCAGCCTCTTCAAGCGTCGCGTCGTTTTCCCCCGTCCAGGCGGCGAATATAGGCATCCCCAGCCCCCGCGCCACCTCGGCGATATCAAGCCAACGCCTGGCGGGCGTTGCAGTCCAAAAGGACCAGAGCGTAAATGCCGCCCTCGAGAAGCTTGGAATCGTAGAAGTAGCGGCTAGAAACGTAGTGAAAAATAATGCGGCCCCTCACCGCGCTAGCTCTTGTCTTATTCTCGCCGCTATTGTCTGCGTTATAGACTCAAGCACGTTCGACGCGCGCCATATCTCTATACCTATTACCTCCCCCTTTTCGTCCAGCTCGATGAACACGTCCTCGCCGGCCTCTATCGTGTCCTCCACGGGGCCTTCCCTCAGAAGTATGTAGAGGATGTCGGCTTCTGGGTCGTACTGCACGCGCCTCACCATACCCTCACCCACCTGCCTTTTTCCTCTCGTCTTTTAGCTACGTGGTCGGGGTTTTTAGCGTCGATTACTGTAACTACGCGGTAGATGTCGCCTTCTCTAGTGTAGACTACGAGAAGCCAGCGGCCTTGTCTCCTAAGTCTTGGCCCAATGGCTACCATGTACGTGTTAACACGTCGTAATATATTTTTGCGGCCTTTGGAGAACATGCTCTACCTCCTCCGCGCCTATATCTCGAATGCGAAGCCTTAGCCCCGCGTGTTTTATATATTCTACTTTCATCAAAACCTCTGCTTTTTGTGCGGCGTGAAGCTCAGCGCGGCGGGAACTGCGATGTCGTTATTGGATAGCTTGAGAGTTCCTCTGTTGAGGGGAAGCTAGATACCTCAGGCACACCCAACTGCCTTATGCGGACGGAAGTTCCACTGCCTTGGTTTGGGTTGATGTTTCAGAGCGCGATGGCTTACGCTTAAGTCTTGCCAGAGAGGGCGCTAGGCCAGCGTAAGGCGTGCATATATCGGCCGCAATATTCGCTGTTTTGTACCTCCTTTGCGTGTTCATCTGCTGTAGGCCGGGCTCCACGGCTGTGTTGGCCACGGCTATGAGAACAGCTATCAGCATGTACCCTTACGCAGTCCCTTAGGGAGGTGGGCTACGCTCTCCGGCTAAATCTCGGCGCGCTGAAGGTATGCAACGCCGTTATGTGCTCTCCAAAGCTCTTCTTACGGCCTCCCGGTGGAGCGGCGTCTGCCAGGCGACTCGTCGGCCGATCCCCAGCTCCACGTCTCTCTTGGGCGGAGGCTCACCTGCCCAGAACCAGGAGTCGCGCTCCGGCAGAGTGTCCACTATTAGGTTCATATCTACTAGCCTGTCCATCAGCGGAATCCCCTCCTTAGTGAATAGGACATCGGGATCGTCGAGGGCGCGCCTTAAGAGCTCCCTCTCCTCCTCGCCCAGCGTTGCAACGAAAGCGTTTATCCTCTTTCTGTCCGCCAGCTCTTTCAACACCTTGTCGACGTCCCACTTTGCCCCGTACAGCTCTCCTAACAATTTGGGGTTTCCCCCTGTAAGTCTCCACGCCTCTTCAAACGGCGGCTTTTCGCCCGGTATCTGCTCGTATAGCTGTTTAAAGCCCTCCCTCGCCATATTCCACATCGGCCTTGGGCTAGCCCACCTATGCCCTCCTATCTCCCTCCTGGTCACCCCCTCGCTTGTGGCCACAACTGCCACTATGTTTTCATACTCCCCCGGCGGGTATTCAATTACGCTGAGCATCCACTTGACGTAAGAGGCAGCTTTGTCGACGCCAATTGCTTGAAAAACATCGTCGGCCAACACTGCCATTTTCCTCTTCCTCTTCTTAATGGCGTATTTCGCCAGCTGTATTGCCAAGTCGGCTAGCTTCACTTCCGCTATGCCGCTATGCTCAGCCAGCCTCCTCGCCACCTCCTTGAGATCTATATACGCCAGGTAATCCCTCTCCAGAGGGTTTACGTAAATTACGTCAAAACCCAACTCCCTCAGAACCTCCGCCGATTGTCTCAGCCATGCTGTCTTGCCGCAACCCTCGGGGCCGAACACCAACTGCACAGCGGCAGTCCCGCCCCGGGCCCACTCCTCCACTTTTTTCAACGCCAGTTCTCTATCGGCGAACTCCACCACGACGCCAGGAACTAGGGGGAGCTGTATCCTCTTCACGCGCCGAGTTTTTCCCTGAGCCCGCCGAGGGCTTTCTCAAGCTCGTTGCCCCACTTAACCCTCCCCCTCAGCCCCTCGGCCCTTTTGGCTATTTCTGTGACTAGCTTTAAAACAGCCTGGGCGGCCTCTTCCTTGCTCCTATATTTTGAAAGGGCCATGTCGGGATCTGGGCCGTGGTATTGGTAGTCGTGGAGATCTAACGCCAAGGCGGTCCACGCGGATAGCCCCCAGTGGCCAGCCTCTTCCAGCATGTACGATAGAGACACCATTTTAGTGGTGGGCACTCTCGGCACTGCCCTCTCCGCAAGCCAGCGCCTTTCTTCTTCAGTCTTGGCGATATTCATCAACTTGTCCAGCTCCAGCCTCAGCAAAGCCGCCAGCAGAGCCCTCCAAGCCTGAAAGGCCTTGCCCGCCGCGTTTCTCACTAGGCCTCTTTCAAGAAACTCCACGGCCAGACGCCCCTCCACGAGAGCCTCTAAAACGCGGGCAGAGGCGTAATCCACGCTGGAGGGCTTGGGAAGCGGCCTTTCCAGTATTTCCACGTCTTGGCCTAGGCGCTGGTTTTATATCTTTGCCGTAGTGGGTTTCAACGCCGTTGTTGGCTCCAGTAGATCTGACGCGCGCCAGATCTCAACG
>WUQR01000050.1 GCA_009889515.1 Nitrososphaerota archaeon | reverse complement strand
GCGCTTGAAAAGCTGTACCAGCTGTTTGTTGAGGCGGTGGCGAGGGCGTTGGACTACGTAAAGGCGCATTGGTTCATAATCGCGGCGACGGCGGCCGGGCTAATAAGCTGGCTTGCGGCACAGCAACTGGACTATACGCTTTGGCAAGACCACGTGGCGAAATTCGCGCCGCTGATAGCAGGAGTACCAGCATTCAAGGAGTTCAAGACGGCACTCAGCGACAGCGCTCCAGAATTGCTCAAGGCGGCTGAGGAGGCGTTAAAGCACATGTCTGAAGACGCGGTTAAGAGGCTGTCTGAAGAGGCCAAAAGGGCCGTTGGGAGGAGCTCAAAGCCGTGGTCTGATTTGAGGAAGGTAGCTAGGGATGTGGAAAGGTACGGCAGAAGGGTTGTAAAGCCGGAGCACGCCGCCGTTGCCTGGGCCCTCCTTGAGGCCGGGCTGAGGGAGCTAGGCGATGTGAGAGACAAGGCGCTGTCAGCGCTAAAGGAGGCGGAGGAGAAATTGTCAAGGGGCGAGGAGGCGGAAATACCTGCAAAAGAGCTGTCGGAATTTGTGAGAAAGGTGTATGATATTGCGCACCGCCTTGAGCTGTTGTTTGAACAGATCACAGAAAACGCCGAAAAGCGCGGCGACGAGGAGATGAGGAGAGCCTTCGCCGTAACGGAATTGGCCGGGGAGTTGGCTGGAGCTACGACAAAAGAATTAAGAGGACTAGGCGACGCCACTCTCGCCGATAAGGTGATTGCGTTTTTCGAGAGCTTGGCCGAGGATACAGCGTGGAGCCGCGTTGTGCTAAACGCCGCGGAGAGGGGAGAGACGTACGGGGCGTTAATCAGAACGCCGGCAACAGCATTAGATCAATACAGCGCAGGCAGGGAAACTAAAGGCGAGGGGGAGCAGCTGAGCGCTATTATTTCCCGCCTCGCCTTCTGGCTCGCTGAAAGGGGAGTGGATAAGGCCGTCATAAGGCGCGAGGACGATAAGGTGGAAGTCGTAGTAAACGGCAAAATCGTGGCCGAGATTAAGGCTAGGGCGATCAAGATGGAAGAGGGAGAGGGCATCATTTTCCACACACAGGGCGAGTGGGTAGAGGAGGAGGGCGAAAAGGCCGCGGAGCTTGTGGCGAAAATGGAGCCCCGTACGGCTGAGGACTACGAGCTGAGGGCGTTATTGGCCACAGACGGAGGCTATAAGGCAGGGGGCGAGGTCAAGGCCGGCACCACCTCCGTTGTGCAAGCCGCGTTGTACAGGGGGTTTGGAATGGAGGTGACACATACGGGAGAAGGCAACTTGACTGAAGACGGCCTCAAGCCTGTTCTTAAGGCAGTGCTAAACAAGGAGAGCGGCGGGGAGAAGGTGGTGGAAATGATTCGGCGCGACCTTGAAGAGGGCTTAAAGACGCTGTTGGACAATGCCAAACTAAGGGAAGAGCTTAGAGAAAAGGCGTTGAAGCTCCTCAGCGAGATTAAAATCACAGTACACGGCGCCAACGACACTAATGAGGGTAAACAGAGGATAGAAGAAGTGAGAAAGAAGATCGAGGAGAGGGTTGTGAAGTTTCTG
>WUQR01000049.1 GCA_009889515.1 Nitrososphaerota archaeon | reverse complement strand
GCTGAGCGATGGCAGGGTGTATACAATCAAGCAGATAATCAGCATGTTTGGGCTGTCGCATACGCAGGCGTACTACGTGCTGAGGAGATTGGCAGATGACGGTAAGGCCACCTGCCGCGTCTTTGGTACGCGAGTTTTGCTGTGCGGCGCCGTTGATAAATTCGTCGCGGAGTATACCAACGCGGTGAAGAAGGCGCTGGAGGATCTAACCGCCGGTTGCAAATCGCGCTGTTGCACCGTGCGCCACTCAGAGGTGTTGGAACACCCCGCCGTTGAGAGGTTGATACGCCAGCTGGGCTTCGCCACTCCCAGATCCTTGGCTGTGCAGGCGCTAAGCCTAGATATAATTACGCAGTACATGAAACTCCCAGCGTACCGAGGGACAAGCAACGCCGTGGTGTTCAAAATATGCCGCGGCGGGGCCGCGGAGGAGTTGGAAAAGGAAGATAGAACAGTTGCCGAGATTTTCGCGGAGATCTGCAAATTGGCTAACAAAGGCTCGGGTTCGCGTGTCGGTTTGAGAGCAGTGAAGGTGGCTGAGATAATGGGAGACACGAGACACTCCACCGTGGTGAAGGTGGCCACAGTGCTTAAGGCCCTGTGTAAAAAGCTGGGAGATGGTTGTATGAAGTGGAACAGATCGCTCTACTACTTCGATCGCGGCGCACTTCTGCAACTATGCGCATTTGGCCCGCCGCAGGAGTTGCTTGAAGCGCCCAAGCTCAGGCGGTACGAAATACGCAAGCTACATGGCGAGCCCTTGGAACTGGTCTCAACCCATGTAGAACCAACCGTGCTGACAACCGCCGAGCAAGTGGCGCGGGAGTGGGGAGTGGGTAGATCAGATATTGTGAGAGAAGCTATCGCCAGACTGGTGGAGCGATACAGAGACGCCCAGCTGGTGGATCGCCTCGAGATAAGGCCCGAGGTGTTGAGAACAGACGATGAACACGGGCTGACAGTCACCGTGCATCTAACCAAGCAGATGCGTAGAGATCTCGAGGAGGTGGCCAGGCGCAGTGGGTACACTATATCTGCCATCGTGAGGGAGGCAATAGCGAGGTTGTTGGAGAAGTGGAGGGGGAGGGTATGATAATTCCCGGCTCGCTGAGATACAGCCCCGTGGGCGAGTATCTCCGCCTTGTCGTAATGCGGAGACTGGCCAAGGGGCCAGCTACCGTGGAGGAGATCGACGAGCTGGCGAGGAGAGCGGTGGAGGGGATTGGCATCGGATACGACTGGCGCGTCTGGCAAAAATTGCTGGAGCGCGAAGTGATGGTGAAAGACGGCGTAGCGGAGCTGACGAAGTTTGGAGAAATGATGTACAGAGAGACGAGACAGGAGATAGAAGAGTATCTGAAGAGGTGGCGCCTCCTATGAGCCGTCTTGGAGAAGATCCTGTACAGACATCTGTTCGTATGAAGTCTATAAAGAAGAGTAACTACGAGGAGGTGAAAGAAATCGTCGAGAAGATACTGAGCGAGAAATGAACGCCCTGGTGGTGCTCTGGAGGAGCAGAAACGTAATCTGCGCGCAGGCGAACCCAAGAGTGCTGGCTAGGGATATCGCGCTCTGGGCGTGACGCAACGGCCATAGTAGACTTCACAAACTACTGAAAAACACCGTTTTTTCCCCGTTTCGACAGCTTCTACAATACAAAACGGCATTAGCCGAAACAAACTGTAAGGATGTTTTTCGTCAGCTTTTGTTTTTCAATATAAACAATCTGTAGAAAAAACGGCGTCCTTTACTAACAGAAAAAAATAAGTTGCAAGACCCTTCAATATACTGATATATAGTCTGGCATGTTAGGTGAAGTTCTTCCGACAGATCGAAAATGGTAAAGCTGGTTGTTATGTTTCTTCACGATTTTTTCTATATCTATGCAAAGCGTATTTACAGGGG
>WUQR01000048.1 GCA_009889515.1 Nitrososphaerota archaeon | reverse complement strand
GATTGAAAGACGATAGCGGGCCCGGTGGGATTCGAACCCACGACCTACGGCTTAGGAGGCTCGGCGGACCGGCCGGGTCCACCGCCGCTCTATCCTGACTGAGCTACGGGCCCCGTCTCGGTATAAGTCGGGTGTTTTTATCTTTTTTCTTTACTCCCCCCACTGTGTGAAACATTTGTATATACAAGCTCCTCAGCGTCGCCCTACTCCGGGGCGGTGGCAAACCGCCTCACAACAGGTTGGTGGGGAGGTGAAATCCTTCTCCCTCCTCTGGGGCGTGGCAATGGGAGGGGAAGTCAGTGCCAAGGTGTGGCTGGATGTGGAGAGGGCCGCCGTGCTAGTCGCACTAACGGGCGATGAGTCGATAGGGGGAGGAGAGGCCTCGTAAAGCTAGCTGCAGAAGATCTGCTCGCCTTGGTGATGCTGAAGGGCATTGGCTGGGAGTTGCTGAGGTGGTACGCCGAGGTGATGGGGGGAGTGGGCCGGCGGCGTCGCCTAGAAATCCCACCGGGCCAGCTATCGTCTTTCAATCTCTTGTAGGATCTTGTAAAATGAGTATAGTGATGGAGTGGGAAGTGGGATTGTTCTCGATGTGGCGACGTCGTAGTAGATGGCAATAGCGAGGAGATAGGGGAAGTGGGGGGATGTGCCGGGGAAGTGGTTAAGGTGATTTGGGTAAGGGGGTTTTGATCTGCACTACAGATAAATCAGTATTCGGCGTGAGGTTGGTTTCGCTCTCGGCAACTTTAGAGGGGTAGCGTGTATAGAGTGGCTAGAGTGGTGGCTTGGGAAAGTGAGGGGTAGTTGCGGGATGGCGGGTCAGGCGTTGCCCTTTTTCGCTAGGTACTGGGCGTAGATGGGACAACCGTTTCCTGCGTTGTTGCAGTACTTCTCCAACTGGGCTTTTCTCGTCCTCCATTCCTCTGGGGGTATTAATACGCACCGCAGGCCGTCTGCGGTAGAGCGCAACATTGGACATCTCACCAAGTGCGTCGTCTTGGCATCGTATATATACTTTAGCCTTTTCAACGATGTGGAGTGCGAAACCGTTATGGAGTATCTAAGGGAGAGGGGGATTTATACGGAGAGGAAGGGGGTTGAGTTGGTGGTGGCCTTGGTTGGCTCGCTGAGAATAGGATTCTGGTGTCCGCGGGATGACTTTCCTACATTTGACGATGTTGATGATTTGAAAAAGGTCCTCGGCATAGACTCACTTGATGTGTTGGTAGTAGTGTCTTACAGGCCCTATGTGTTAGTGGACTATCTCAGCTCGCTTTTGGAGCGGGCCCACAGGTGGTACGGAGTACAGTTCGATGTAAAGCTACTGGGCGTAAGTTCCGTTGATCTCGAGACTGGGTTAGAGGAGGCGCTG
>WUQR01000047.1 GCA_009889515.1 Nitrososphaerota archaeon | reverse complement strand
GATTGAAAGACGATAGCGGGCCCGGTGGGATTCGAACCCACGACCTACGGCTTAGGAGGCTCGGCGGACCGGCCGGGTCCACCGCCGCTCTATCCTGACTGAGCTACGGGCCCCGTCTCGGTATAAGTCGGGTGTTTTTATTCTTTTTCTCGGTTTCTCCATGTGTTTTCCCAACCTCTGGTTTTAACATTCTGCTCCCAGCCGAGGCGTACTGTCCTATTCAGCGCCCTTGAGGGGATTTTATATCTGCGCTATGCGCCTGCCATAGTTCGCCACGTATTGACAACTCCCTGCCAGATTGAGAACGCGCCGCCCAGCCCGCCTCTCCCTCACTCTGCAGAACGTCCCTCCGGCGTGTTTAACAACGGGCCTTTTTTGTAAGTTCAAGCGTAGTGTCAAACGCTGGAAAAGAGCCGCGGAGTGTAGTCGTATTTCAACGCTTTGAAAACCCCCTCCACCTAAAAGTGGGTAAAAAGGCGCTTAAAAGTGCCCAGTTGTTTTCAGCGCTATGCCATGCGCATTATACTGCGTTGTCTCGCAACTTCGCCAATTTTCTCTTGAAGTGACGAAAGCCAGTTAGCGAAGAGGCGACAAGGCGTTACGAAGTGGGGCTTAACGAGGGAATTGACCGCAGTCTCTCCTTGCGCGGTCAACATAAGCGGCTTGTAATACTATTACCCTTTCTTTGATAAATACTGGGCATAGACGGGGCACCCATTGCCTCCGTTGTTACAATACTTTTCGAGATGGGTCCTCCTGGTCCTCCACTCTTCAGGGGGCATTAACACACACCGCATGCCGTCTGCCGTTGGGCGGAACATTGGGCACCTCACTGAGCGTGCCGTCTTAACATCGTATATATACTTTTGCCTTTTCAACGTCGTGGAGTGCAACGCAGTCGTGGAATATCTGGGAGAGAGAGGCATATATGCGGAGAGGAAGTGGGTTGAGCTAGTGGTGGCCTCAGTTGGCGCGTTGAGAATAGGATTCTGGTGCCCGCGCGAGGAGTTTCCGACATTTGACGATATTGATGATTTGAAAAAATCTCTTTACATAGACTCACTAGACGTGCTGGTGGTCGTGTCTTACAGGCCCTATGTGTTAGTGGACTATCTCAGCTCGCTTTTGGAGCGGGCCCACAGGTGGTACGGAGTACAGTTCGATGTAAAGCTACTGGGCGTAAGTTCCGTTGATCTCGAGACTGGGTTAGAGGAGGCGCTG
>WUQR01000046.1 GCA_009889515.1 Nitrososphaerota archaeon | reverse complement strand
GGGGCTAGGGCCTGCGCCAGCATTCCGTAGTACTGCCTCCACTCCTCTGTAGTTTTGATTCCCCTCTCCTCCACTGAGGCGTAAATTGTCTCCTCGCCGTTTATCTCAACGAATAGAAACACCGGCTTCTCGTTCCTCTCCCCCGGCCTCAGCCACTCGGTCATGGCTCCCACGGCGCGTGGCCGTCGGCGCTCCACCCCAGCGCGTTTTTTATCGCAATGCCTCCCTCAGCCCGCTCCACTGTCAGCACGATATAACACTTCTTAGTGATAATGTGAATGTCGCGGCCGTTTACATACGCCTCGCCGCCAATAGCCCTCTTAAGCTCTAGGGCCAGCTCGGCCGCGCTCTCAACGCCGGCGATAACCGCGTTGACGCATGTCCACCTACAGCCGTTGAAACACTTCTTTAGCTCAGCCACAGACAGCACTCTCATACGCACTCCTCACACAAGTACTTCCCGTTCTCATAGATGAACCACAGCCGCATTAGCACAAGCGCGCTAGGCCCACCGCCCCACACGGCCCTCTCTATTATCCTCCTCCCACACTTGGCGCATACTGCCGTCCAGGCGTTTTTTACTATTCTGTCCTTGTCGCGTTTTGACAGCCTCGGGTTTGTGTATATCTTCCCGTTGAAAATGAAGACCTCCACGCTCATAGCCTCTTCGCGGCCTTCACGTTCGTTATTCTCGTAACGCCGTCGTATTTCCGCTCAACGAGGTTGACTAACGCCAAGCAGTCTCTCCCAACCACGGCGAATTTGAAGTCTTTTAGCGGCGAGCCGTACAGCTCTCCCTCTAACGCCTTGGCGAAGGCCTCTATGATTAACTCAGGCGCCATGGACAGCGTTATCTGTCCGCACAGCCACTGGCAGTTGGCACTAAAGCAATGTCTCAGCACGTTAGTTAACTCCTCAACAGTGGGCGCGGCTTCTTGTTTCGTCGCCTTAACCTCCGAATTTTGAACTGTTTCAGGCTGCGCGGTGCTGGCAATTGCCGCCGTGCTGACAGCTGTGCTAACAACTGCATTAGCCTCGGCCCCGCCTTGCGGGGCGCTCGCCTGGGAGTTCCCCTTGGTTTTATTTTGTCTCTTGGTTTTATTAACCCCCCTCATGACCCCCACCTGTCAGGGGGTTTAAAAACCTATCACAAAACCGCTATATTTATCCAGCGCTACTTAGATAAAGAATTGAGGAGGATACAATATATTCTGATTTTGCTAATTTAAAAATATTTTGCAGAAAAAAGAGGGGGCTTACTTCTCGCCTAAGACCGCCTCCACGACGCTTTTAATTTCGGCGTAGGCGCTCTTCACGTATTTGGCTAACCTCCTCGCCAGCCTGTTAATTGACGTATTACACGCGCGGGGTTCCACTCTTTCAATGTGCAACGCGGGCACCATGAACACTAGGTTCAACACCGCCCCCGCCACGTTGACGGGATAGCTCCCCTGCCACGCGGTGCGCGGAATACGCCTAAACGCCTCCACTGCCTTAATGCACTCTACTGCGGGGATGTCAAGCCTATAACACAACGTCCAAATCCACTGCTCCACTCTTTTAGATGGCGGCGTCCACTGGACGCGCTTCGGAGCCGGCGCCTTAATTGCCGTTGTGACTGCGGCTTTGCGCAATGCCATATGCCTCCTCCACTCCCTCTCGTTTTTGGGCTTTTCCCTCGCCGCCTTAACCGCCTTTTCCACAGGAGGCACGTGCTCCACCCCCAGCACTGTGCCGC
>WUQR01000045.1 GCA_009889515.1 Nitrososphaerota archaeon | reverse complement strand
TTAAGATGTTACTAGGCAGTATTGATAAATCTATACGCATACTGGCAAATGTAGCGAAAAAGAAGAAAGAAGTGACGTCAGTAAAGGGGTTAGGTGCGGAAATAGTCGACGCGGAACAGACGGGAGAGCCAAGGTGGGTGAAATTCGGCGACATGCTGTTCTACATTACTACTGTTGACTTCTACCCGACGAACTCAATAATAGGCGCCTACGGACCGTACCCGAAAGAGGCGCTGTCGCTGAAGAGGAGAATAGGCGTTGCAATACCGCTGAACGTAGTGCTCGTCAACAGAAACCTGTTGGCAAGAAAGTCGAGCTTGCCAATATTCTTCCCGTTCAACATACCGCACGTAAATTTTGGTAATAAATCAATTACAAGACCAGAGGACGTACAAGAAGTAGCCCGCAACGCAACTCTGACATATCCGCCAGCGTATATTGAGGTGGACAACCCGGATGAAGTATTCGCGCCTATGGCGATATTTACATACCACTGTCCGGCTATTGCTTTCCCGGAGGAGTTTGCCGAATTCGGCGAAATAATAATCAGGCGCTTTTCGCCGCCTGACAGAGTTAAAATAAGGAGACCGCTATATCAGCGCGTAGTCGAGCTGTGCAAACAAGAGGGCAGAAAGCTTATGGTAATAACGTCGAGCGTGGTGGGACTGCACACGTGGAATTTGCCAGTTGCGTTGCCAATGGTAAACGCCACGTACTGGGCATACAAGCACTTGAAGAACGTATCAGATTTAGTGTTTACAGATCTTGTTAAATTGACATCTAATGACTCATTCCTGCCAGTGGATGGCGTAACGCACCCGTACAGAGTTCTCGCGACTTCACAGTTCTTTATGTACGGCTTTGCTTCGTTATTCTCGGGCACTATGAAAGTCAGGCCGTTTGTCGAGGGCACGCCCGACTACAAGAGAGTGTTCTTCGCAATTGGGTTCTTGCCAGTAGATCTCTATATAGGTAGCAAGTCTAAAATAGAAAAAGGCATAGAGCCAATACTGCCAACGCTGATAACGTACTCAAAACACAACGTGCACCCAGGCGGGTTCTACTACGGCTTTCCTGAAAACGGCGAATTCAACTTGGCGTTTTACAAAGACCGCGAGTCCTTTATCCGCATGCTGACATATCTGTACTTCCGCAAAATAGATCTGGACACAGGCAGATACGAGCCCCCAACAGATATTGAGGAAGTAAAGATTAATCAATCTGCAAGCTGGAACGGCGATGACGAAAAAGTAATTCCGCACTACGAGCGTCTGTTCTACAGCATATACGCCACAGTAGACGAGATGTTGCAAGAGGATGAAAAGCTCGCAAAGCTTGCAAAACTGGTAGGATCTTTGATACACATGGGCGGCATAGGGGGCTGGATCGGCTATTTTGCTCACCAAAACAACGACTTAGTAGACGGCGGAAAGTCGATTGATATCTATACTATCAACGTCGCTAAGAGAATCCTTAACTTCTAAACCAACTTTTTTAATTTTCCTTTCTTTTATTAATCCATGTCTACAGAAAGATACTATACGATCGACATCGTG
>WUQR01000044.1 GCA_009889515.1 Nitrososphaerota archaeon | reverse complement strand
TGCGCAAATGGCCGTACCTCACGGCGGCCTTCTGGCTGTTCTACTCGTTTTTAGGAGGGGCTTGGGTGCTGGCGGCAGTCCTCCCCCTCTGGCTCTGGATAACGCATAGGTTCGTGACGGGATACGTGGAAGTGCCGCTGATGGTCAGGTTCACCCACAGGAGCCTCGCCGAGTCTTGGCCTGCAAGCCGCCAAATCCTTGAGCTATTGGCTGGAGCCGACGCTAGAATATACGCCTCAATGCCCCGCTGGGCCGTGGTTTTTACCGACAGGCCGCCCACTGAGGTGGTTAAGAAGTTTCAGAGGACGTATGAAGGCCGCGACACAGGCAAGAGGCTAGTGCGCCTGGGCGAGTTGACGCCGTTATTGGAAAGAATATCGCAACACAACGAGAGGCCGATTACGATATTCCCGTTCGGCACCGCCGACGTTCACACCCAGAACCTCTCTCTGGATTACTTGGCGCAAGCCGAGCTCTGGAGGCTGAGGGACGGCGTTAAGGCCCTCACTGGCGACTTGATGCGCTTTCCCATCTTCTACGGCGGCCAGTTGCTCGGCGCTGGCAGGTATATCACCTTGGCGGTTGACCGCTTCGGCAGGCCTGTCTCTGTGCCCATAGACTCGTTGCCCAGCGTCCACGGGGTTATAATAGGCCCCAGCGGAATGGGGAAGTCGTGGTCTGTGGCAAGCTGGCTCTCTCTACTCGCGAAATCCCGCGTAACTATTGTCGTAGTCGACCCGCACGGAGACTTTAGGCGCTGGGCCAAAATACACAACGCCGTGGTAATCGACGTGCCGAAGTATCTGCCAAAGGACATGCCCGCCGTGCTTGCAAAAAGCCTGGACTTCAAGCGGGTGGCAAAGGCCTACGGCTATGACATAGTGGGGGAGGAGTCGGTCGTCTCTACCATAGAGGCTGTGGCCTCCCTTGTTGGCATAAAGCCGGAGTACGTGGAGTGGAGCGGGGGCCACACCGTGTTTAACATAAGGCGCTTGAGAAATTACAAAGACATAGCCGCCTTCTTCCTAGCCGCCATAATGCTCTACCTCTTCGCCAAGTACACGAGGGGCGAGGAGGAGCCGCCCGAAGAGCTCCAATACCTCTTTGTCTTCGACGAAGTGAGACTACTGACAAGCCCCAACAACCCAGCCTCCGCCGTCCTTGTGGACATTTTGAAGGAGTTAGTGCAAGGAGGCCGCAAAGAGGGCTATGCGGCGTGGTTGGTGGTCCAGCTGGAGACCCAGATAGACGAGGAGCTGTTAAGAAGCGCCTCCCTTGTGTTAGTCCTTGGAGGCACGAGGCGGGCCATTGGCGGGGCGGCGAAAATCCTCGAACTCAGCCCCTCAGACCTCTCATACTTAACCAGCGCCTTGACTCCCTACGAGGCGTCATTAGGAGGACAGCCCTACGCCACGGGAGTGTTGCTGCTATCGCCCCGCGAGATTAAATACCAAGTCAAAATACCCCTAATTCCAGACCTAAAACCGCCGAAGAGGAAGAAATGAGCGAGAGGGAGATCTGCATGAGGAGGCCCGACCTCTGCGACCCCATGGCCGTGGCGAGGGAAGAGGCGTGGCGTGAGGCAGTGGGGACTGTCGACATGGCGGAGCTGTTGCGGAAAATGGCCGGGGAGCCCACGCCGCCGCCTGTGCCGGAGCCGCCTCCCCCCGCCCCTCCCGTGCCGCCAGAATTTGCTCCAGGGTGGGGGGCGCTTATTAGGATCAAGGGCTTGCTCCTTTCGAGCTATTGGCGTTTAGTGAACACGCCGTACGCATCTCTTAACGATGTGGTGGTTGTGAAAAACCCGCAGGAGGTGTACGTCTTGAGGCGGGACAGAAAGGCAGATAGATGGCTGGAGCCGCCTGATGCGTTATATCTGGCAGGACGCGTGGAGAGGCAGTATTGTATCTACGGCTTTGTGCTACAACGCTCTATCGAGTTGATCGCCCAGATGTTTAGATCTGGGCGCTACGCCTTAGTGCTCGGTTGTGACCCTAGGGCTATTGTGAAGCCGCCCCGCCGCTACGAGCTGGCGCAAATATGGCGCTATGAGGGGTACGTTGTTAACGCAAGCCCTGCGAGGCTGGCGGTGATTCGGCTAGACGGCGCGGCCAAGCCTAAAATCGCCATTAAATACTTCAGCAAGGGCTGCCCTGTCTACTCGCTGTGGGCCAATCAATTGTTGCAACTAATCGGCGTTCCCATCCAGTTGACATGTTAGAGATAGTCATCGGCTCGGTGGTAGAGGGTAAGGCCGAGAGGCATTACACTATCTGCCCGGCCGACAAGACAACCGGCGTTGGATTTGAGCTTACGCCAGAGGGGCAACTTATTTTATTTTCTATATTTCTAAGGTATAACTACCCCATTCCGCCGCCGAGACACACCTCCGATTTGTTACAATGCGCCTTGCCGTTATGCCTCCTATTCCGCTTTGCCGATTACAGTGAGTTGCAAGAGGAGCCCGGGCAGTATCAGTTGAAGATGGCACTCGCCGCCCCCGTCCAATTGGCCATTGGGCTCGCGCTGGCCCACTACTTAGACGCCAAATACGGCGGGGAGTGGTTAGTGGAGGTGTACTCCGACGTGTGGTATCAACACACAGACCTATTGGC
>WUQR01000043.1 GCA_009889515.1 Nitrososphaerota archaeon | reverse complement strand
TCGCATTATTGAGTTGTTGGAGCAAGGCCAAAACCTACCGCCCCACTACAAAGACCTGCTCTTCCCCCTGGAACGCCGGGAGTACGAACTGGTCTACGCCGACAAGGAGCGCGAGGAGGACATCCTCGCCGAAACAATGGCCGTGCCCCTGCAACCGGTCAAGACCTTTGGTCAGGCCGGGGAGGGCGAATGGCGCAACATGCTCATCTTTGGCGACAACCTCCAGGCCATGAAGACCCTGTTGCAATGGAAGGCCGAGGGTCGCCTGGTCAACCCTGACGGCTCGCGCGGGGTGAAACTGGTCTATATCGATCCGCCATTTGCGACCAAGCAGGAGTTTCGTGCTGATAGAGGCGAAAGAGCTTTTGGGGATAAACTTATAGGTGCCAGATTTGTCGAGTTTTTGCGCCGTCGGCTGATCCTATTGCGAGAGTTGCTGACGCCGGATGGCAGCATTTACGTCCATCTTGATGAGAAGAAGAGCCATTACATCAAGGTAATTTTAGACGAGGTGTTTGGAGAACATAACTTTCAGCGCGAAATAATCTGGCGTATAGGCTGGGTATCCGGCTTCAAAACACAAGCAAAAAACTGGATCAGAAACCACGATGTGATACTGTTTTATACCCGGGGTAGCCAGTTTACCTTCAATAAGCGTTACATTCCATACCCTGACGGTTATGTGCGTAGAAATGGGAGTCTACCTGGCCAGGGCTACCCTATAGAGGACACGTGGAATTGCTCCCCTGTTGACGAAATGCATTCTATCCAGATTATGAGCTTCTCGGGTGAAAAAACCGGTTTTCCAACCCAGAAGAATGAGAACCTATTGGAGCGAATCATCCTTGCATCATCTAACGAAGGTGACATTGTTCTTGATGCATTTGTTGGCTCTGGGACTACCTTAGCAGTTGCCGAGAAGTTAGGGCGAAAGTGGATCGGAATTGACGCAAGCAAGCTGGCAATCTATATAACTCAGAGAAGACTTCTCAACTTGCGGAAGAACATAGGGAACACCGGGGATCCGTTACAACCACGCCCCTTCACCCTCTACAACGCCGGCCTGTACGATTTCTCGCAGCTCAAGCGGTTACCCTGGGAAGAGTGGCGGCGCTTCAGCCTCCTCCTCTTTCAATGCCGCGATGAGCCGCACACTGTCGGCGGCGTTCAGCTGGACGGCTACCGTGGCGCGGATGATGTGTTGGTCTTCAACCACCTCCAGTACGGCGGCGTGGTACTGGATTACGGCTTCATTGAAGACCTACACGCCCAGATCGGCGGCAAGGTCGGCTCGCGCTTTTTCATCATCGCCCCGGCGGCCAGCGTCGCCTTCCTGGAAGATTACATTGACAAGGGCCGCACCCGCTACTACATCCTGCGCATCCCCTACTCCATCATCAACGAACTGCACTCTCGCCCCTTTGAAGCCATCACCCAGCCGGTGGACGAAAGCCAGGTTAACGCCACGGTGGAGGCGGTGGGGTTTGATTTCATCCGCCTGCCAGAGGTAGAGTGCGAATACCGGATCGCATTGTACGAGGGGCATGAAAAGGCGGTGATCCAGATCAAGACTTTCAAGAGCCGGGCGATGGTCAAGGGCGCGACGCAAAAGAGGAACCTGGAGACGCTCTCTATGGTGATGGTGGATTACGATTACGACGGCGAGGTCTTTGCCCTGGACGACGTCTTTTACGCTGCTGACATTGCAAAGAACGGTTGGGAAGTGCGGATGCCGCTGGAAAAGCTGGGCAAACAGGTGATGATTATCTATATGGACATTTACGGCAACGAGTACCGTGAGGTCAAGACGCCTGCCGACTTTCAGGGAGCCACCCATGCCTGACCAGCAGACCTTTCGTAATCAGGACCTGGTGTTGCGGGTCAGCCCCAGCGTGGATCCGGAGCGCTTCGACATCAACAAATACGAACCCTTCTTAGACGCGCTGTGTGGCAACCGTGAATACCAGAAAGAGGCC
>WUQR01000042.1 GCA_009889515.1 Nitrososphaerota archaeon | reverse complement strand
TAAAAAACGGCAAGTTTATACTATCAGCTGGACCATTCAGAGTGGAATACGGCCAGATCATAGAGTTCTAAACCCCCCTTTTCCCCCTTTCAACTATCTCATTTCCTGAATTTTTTCCTGAAAAGCGAGTTTTTCGGCAGGTGTTTCCTGAAATTTTCAGGAAGGCCCCGACGAAAAATCCGCCGTTCAGGAAAAATTTCAGGAAATGGGGAAAAAGGGGGTGCTGAATCCCAACCTCAATTTCCCCAGGGCCTCTCCGGCAGTGGGCCGTGTTTTTCCTCGGCGTCTTTTATGGCGTATAGGCGGCAGTCCTCTCCCTTTGGCACTTTGGTGCAGAAATCTCTATGTAGCTGGGGGAGTTCCTCCCAGACCAGCCTGGCGAGGTTTGGCCAGAGCTTCCAGGCGTGGGCGAACATCTGCCAACATACGTGTCTAATCTCCGCCTGCGCCGCGGCGGCGCATCTAAGCGGCGTGAAGTTGAGGAGGAGCTCCCTCGCGTTCATCTGCACGGCGAATAAAACGGCGGTGGCGTTGGGGAGGATCATGCGGGCGTACTCCGGCTTATACGACTCCCTCAGCCTTACGTAGTCCTCATACGCCTTTTTCAATAGGTCGGCGGGGAGGCCCCTCGGCACTACGAAGCGGATCTCCCGCCTCGCGTAATCCACATAGCGTTGCGACTCAGACCAATAGGAGGCTAGCCTATGCCGGATAAACTGGGTGTGGCAAGCCCGGGAACACTCCACGAGAAACTGCGCCCCCATAAACTCGAAGACAGACCAATGGCCTTGGCGGTAGAAGCCCGATATCCTCTTGGCGACCACCTCGGGAGTCTGGGCCTTTACCGCCTCCTCCCACGGCACCCCCCTGTAGAGGACGTCTGTAAACGCGGAGATAAGCGCCTCAGAGCCCCAGCCCGCGATGAGGAATACGCGGGGGGTTTCCAAGACTGCGACCTTTTGAACGACGTGCGCCTCCATGGGAGAGACGGCGCAACTATAATTTTGAAGCCCGGCGCCGCCTAGTGTTGAACCCCCGGCCTATTGGCGTTGAATCCCCAAGGCCGTGTTGTCAGCTACCGCCGGGCTTTCTCAAGACAAGTCCAGCCGCTATTACACGCGTCATGTGGCCGGAGGCCCCCTGGGGCGGACCCTGTCCTTCGCCGTTCCCCTCGGCCGGCGCTGGCCGGCCATCGTATCCTATTAGCCTAGCGCCGAAACCCCAGCGCCGTTAAATATTGAATCCCCCACGCCGTGTTGACAGCCGCCGTTGGGTTTCAACATTACAACTCCTCCGCCGTCCGTCTTTCAACATTTAGACTGGAGGCGTCTTTGCCATGAGGGCGTTGAAGCCCGGCGACGACAACGAGAGGCCAGTTTTTCTATTCGTAGAGAGGGACGGCAATGAAGCGATTTACGCCTCCGTCGCGGAGAGGGGCGTATACACCACGGAGGAGTGGAGACAGTTCTACGGCCAGCTGGCTGAGGCAGCGGCGCTTTTCGCCAGATGCGCCAACTGCGGCAAGAGGCTGGTGGAGGACGCCGTTTTTGAGGAGGTGGCGCCTGGGGTGAACCGGGTGGCGAGGTGGCGTTTCTGCGCCGTTGTTGACAGAGGCGAGATCGCCGCTTACTACTGCTGGGACTGCGCGCCGCCCCGCTCCAAGAGGGCGTTTCTCCTCACAAAAAACGCCGACCAATAAACCCCCTTTTTCCCCTTTCAATTATCCCCTTTCCTGAAATTTTTCCTGAACGGCGGAAAAATCGGCAGGGATTTCCTGAAATTTTCAGGAAACACTCGCTGAAAAATTCGCCGTTCAGGAAAAATTTCAGGAAAGCGTAGTGTTTCAACATTAAAGATGTGGAGGAGGTGACATGAAGGGAAGAACGGCCTACAGAACGTTGCTAATCCGCCGACGGGTTGAGGAAATCCCGCCGGAGCAACTAGTGCGCTTTATAGAGGTGCAAGAAGCGTTTAGACGGTGGGCCACCGGGTGGTACAAGTCGGGATTCAAGGTGCCAGCACCAGAGGAGAGTCCGCTGAAGTACTTCGCAGTGGAACTAAAGTACGGTATGAGACTGATCCCCACCAACGGTCTCAAAAACGGCGTCTGGAGGGTACCTTTACCGTTTG
>WUQR01000041.1 GCA_009889515.1 Nitrososphaerota archaeon | reverse complement strand
TGTCTGTAGTAAATAGCTAGATTAGGCGCCGTGTAGAAGATATAGCCGCCGCTAGTGTCTAGGCGTATTTGTATGCCAGCAAAGTCCTGTTTAAGTGTTGAATTAGTGGAGGCAATTGCTATTATTGGGATATTAAAGCCTCCGTATTCTAGGTAAGCTTGTCCATGTGTAATATTTCCCCGCACCCCAGACCCTCCGTAAGCGGGTATACTGTAATATGCGCCGAAAGCCGTCACGACAATTTGAAAGTCGTTAGGGTTAACAAAATCCTCTAAGAGGATTAGGTTGTATCCGTTATAAATATCGCCCGTGGGGTACACCGCTGGCCGTGGGGCTGTAATAGTAGTACCGCCTCCTCCACCACCGCCGCCTCCTGCGCTGCCCTTAGGTAGTAAATAGGCCCATACGGCTAACAGAATAATGAGGCCCACGATAACCACTGCTAGCCACGTGCGCCTATTGGCGTTTCCGTATTGTCTAGCCATAGCCTTATTTTAGTCCTTATTTATAGGTTTATCGCCTCTCTTCACGCTGCTGTGGTGACGTTATCACCTTCACGTTCTCAGTGGCCTCAAGAATTCTCCTAAATTGTGCGCTGAGAGAAGACACGTATTCCGCTAGACGCATTTCGCCTAGCTTAGAAAGCTCTTCGAAAAGCTGATTTATAAAGTTCTCATAGACAAATAGTTTAGCCACTATTGTCTCCCATGGTTTAGCGTCTTTTGACTTGGTGGCTAAAGCCCTAATGTATTCGCGGTACTCCACCTCAGTGTATAGCGGGACGTGTTTTAACTTATCGCCCACCCTCACTAGGGCCCCGAAAGTCACGCATATTGTACTAAAGCCGCTGTCCTTACACGATAATGCGTTTTCCGCCCATTGAACGGGGTAAAATGTATCGCCCACAATTACGCCCTCTGCGTCAAGCCTCACGTCATATAAAATCTCCTCAATTTCCGCACCACTAGGGTGAAATACCACCACCGTGCGGCTTATCAGCCTAATGGTGTCTGGCAATATATAGCCTACACCGAAAAGATTTCCCATAATCGGTTTAAGTATTCTCATTACCGTGGCGTGTCTTGAGGGCGTAATGGGATAGCATTTAGTCTGAATACCTAGCCAGTATTCAATTTCGCGGCCTACGCACCATTTATCGTGGTCCACACGCCCTTTAACAAATTTTCCGCTTACCCTATCAGCGATGACTGTATTCACAACACCGAAGAAAAATGCGTTTATAATTCTAATGATAACTAGGTAAGGCGTATTTTCATATAGCGTAAGATTTCATAAATGGAGGGAGGGACATAACAGTAGTAAGCCTCACAGCGTATTACGAAATTAGAGTATTGTATGTCCAACATGTGGCCCGTGTCAAGAGCTAAGAGTAATAATGCTATTTTGAGTTTAATGAGGCATTCGGCCACATCTCTTGTCACAGCGTATCCATTGGCGAAGTGAAATATATTGTTATATACTACCTCAATTGCCTCTTGTGGTGTATTACATTGCCTCATTTAAACGCCTTGAGAACTTCGTCTTTTTCTAGCTTTCCTTTGGACTTCTTCTTCCTCTCCAATTCCTCCAATATCGCCGCCGCTTTTTCGCACACACTCCCACTGGAGAGAGGTTATTAAAGCTAACATCTCTCTTATATCGGCCTCGGATAGAAAGGGTCCCGTTAGAGGCCTCCACTCCTTTTTGTAAATCGGTTTCCACTCTCCTGTTGTTTCGTCAATACAATATACTACTAACAGGGGGACCGTCAAGCGGTGTGCTATTCCATACTCAGTAAGCCTATAGCCCCACAGCTTAAGCCTCTCCTCAGCGGAAAGGCTTTCAACGTCTTTTATAATTAGCCTCATTTTTGCTGGGGTATTAATCGCCTTCTTTATAGACTCAAGGCGGAATATAGAAAGACATATAGGACACTCCCTATGGATATATAACACGCCGAAACCTATGGTTTTTACTGGCATGAGACAACTAACAGAGTGGAAAAAAGATATTTTGTTTAATCGTAAATCAGTCTGCCGACGGCTAATAGCACTGCGGCAAAAAGAGCTGCGGAAACCTCAGGGATAAAACCGAATATGCCAGATAAGGCAGCCACTAGCGCCAATACATCAAGCCCCTTTTCTAGATATTTTTGCATGAAAGATTTTTCGCAAAATGACTATAATAATTTTTCGCTTTTTTACGGCTCTTGTAAACTACACGGGAGGCCCTAACAACAAGAGGATGGTGAAGGGTACGCCGAATAGCCAGTAGACATTGCGGAATAACAGCGTGAATTTGAGGAGGACCACTAAGACATTAAAGTAGTGTGGATAGTAAGCGGCCGCCTCTGGGTGTAATATGAGTACTAGCGCTGGGATAAGTATTTGGTCATGGACCGCGGCTGCTAGCATTGTGGCTAACGCCTCCTCCTCGGAGGCCACCTCGCTGAGGATTTTCGCCACGGCACTCCGTATAATTAGGGCCACTAAAAAGTCTGGCAATGTGGCAAGGAGAGTGGCCAGTATTCCTAACTGGACTTCATGGATAGGCAATTGTACAATTACATTGGACAACTGATAAGACGCCACCCCAGTAGAAACTCCGTGTAGTAACAACATGCCAAGCTCACCCTTACTAGGCAGTCCCGTGGGCCTCACTAGGACCACTGGGAGAAGTATACCAATTACCGCTATCGCCCACTCAGGGAGTCTGAAAAGGCCGTGGGTGATAGCATGAGTGTGATAGTTGACATAAAGAGCCGCCATGGACCATATTATCAAGAACGGTACCATGCCCCATATCATGGGAGAACCGATAACGTACCTCCTGAGGATAGCTGTCACTAGTACAGCGTCAACAAGCGTGGACCCCAGCGTGTCTATCCACGACGCTAGATATTTCCCGCTTTGGGCCAGTTTTATGGCAAATAAGGTCTGAGGCAATGATATAGCCATTGAAACAACTAAGACGTTATACCACAGCCGTGCATTAGATAAAGCCATGGATATTTCGGCCGCATATATGGTGGAAATGACAACCATAAGCCACATGACTAAATCAAGGTATAGGTTTCCGCTAAAGAACATGAAATAGACAATAGCGACCGCGTCCAAAATGAAGAGGATCCTTTGAGACATAGAAAAATAATGGTGCGGGTTAAAAAAATGCTATTTGCAATATGGTGACGTCTCTCCCATGTCTTGTAAGCGCATACACGCTATCAGCAGAGCCTCCTCAAGCTTAACGTCCTCCACGACAACCGCCTTATCTTTGATTTCAAGCGGGAGACCTAAAGAGCGGAATATCTTCACAAGCTCTTCTATGGTATATGTTTGGGCCTCCCTAGAAACCTTGTGGACCTTGACTAGCTTGCCGTCTACCACCTTAGCGTCCTCATTTATAATGGCCTTAGTGCTAATGCGTTTAGGAATATTACTAGCCTTAGAGAATACTACGAGATAGGGCGGCTTGACGTATTTTGGTGCGGCTTTCGCCTTTCTCAATTGCTTTATTGTCCTCTGCAATAGCGAAACAACATGGGACTCCACATGCGGCGTCTCATAGGTCTCCTCAAATTTCTGTTCTGCGTCAGCATGTATTCCCACTATACTCATAGCGGTGTCTAGCAATAGAGATGTAGGCGTTGAGACGTCCTCGGGCAGTAATACGTCAATAGCTATTATTTTCTTAGGCGTTACGATGTAACTTAACGCCATGTAGTACTCTATATCTTTGTATATATGGTTAATGTCTGTAGGAGTGACTTTCTTAAACAAACCATATAACCGTAACCTTCTAGGTATTCCCTCACGATAGTTGATAATTTCTAAGAGATTAGCCCCAGAAAGCCACAGAGACCCGCGGAGGTAGAACCTCCTAAACGCACCCGTCGTGTAGACTCTAGCGGTCACGTGTCTATTAAAATATGATAGTATCACATCAGTTAATTGAGGGATATTTTCAGCGCTAGTAGACTCTAATACGTCATCGGCAATAACATTTTGCCATGTCAATAGGTTTCTTATGCTAGCGGGACTAAAACCTTCCACAACAATGGCGTTATGGAAAGCTGCCACTAGTTTCAGTATCGTGGTCTTTCCTATTCCAGGAGGACCCCATAATCCCAAAATGGGCCTTTGTTCTGACAGTGGGGCTGCGAAACCATAGATAATTGCATAGTATATTGCATGTCTGATATCGCTGGGGAGGTGGGACATATTTTTTAGGAGGTCCGCGTTGACTTTCTTAAACTCCTCCTCCGTGGCGTCACGGATATATCGGTACTGTGGACATAAGCTAGCGTTAAACCCTGGCATAAATATAGTATTGCCCTTTGTAACTATCGGCTTTCTGTCTGTAGTGTCATTGTCATACCTTACAACAAAAAAGCGGTTTCCACTCCTATCCCAACATGGAGTGGCCGTTGCCACTTCATCTCCCACTTGTAGTTTGTAGGCCCAATTGAGTGGTTTAACCCCATAGTCAACGCCCGTGACAATGGAATAGAAGTCCTCATAAGTCAGCTTGACTTTTTCGCCGTTTATGTTAATAGCCACGTAGTCCTCAAACCACCTAACATGGACCTTAATGCCATCGGG
>WUQR01000040.1 GCA_009889515.1 Nitrososphaerota archaeon | reverse complement strand
TTTTTCAAAAAGCTTGAGGAGATTATTACAATGGCAGAGGACTACGTCTACAGAAACGTCACAGTGGAGAGAGGGTCGTTAGATACAAGCGGGCGGTTGCCTAAGGCAGTCATACGCTTTAAGCTTGACGGGGAGGAGGTGGCACACATTGTTATGTACTGGACTGGCAGTGAGCTACAAGCCATGTTCGGCGGCTCTCGTGAAAAGGCGGAACGTCTGGCCTCTATTATCAGAGCGCTGGGCGGCGAGGCTGAGGTTAAATATGTAAAGGGAAAGGGACAGGAGGTTAAGCTTTACACCGACGGCATTACGACAATTCGTCACGACGGCTGGCTAAAAGCAGTAAGGAGTTTTGTCGACGAGCTTTACAACAAGGGACGGATCAGCGAGGAGAGGTACAAACAGCTGGTGAAGGACATAGATGCCGGTCCCAACACCGTCAAGCTCGCTGGTGTGGAGTTTTCAGTTTATTATAACGACACGCGCAACACAATAGAGGTAGAATATCAACCGGGTAGCGAGACCTCTAAAAACGCCGCCTTAAACGCATTAAGTGCCAGAGGACTAGTGGAGGGCGTACACTTCACAGTTACTACAGGGGGCGCTGGGAGTTACGTAATTCGTGTCGCGGGCGAATTTTATGCCAAGGCCGTTGAGGCCCTTGCGCGTAGCAGGCTGGAAGAGGGCAAGCACTACGCTATCAGGAGCAAAAGGTGCGAGATCAGCGTCAAGACGGAGCACAAAGACGCCGTTGTAAACGCCCTAAAGGCGGCTGGGCTTGAGGAGGGAAAGCACTTCGCAGTGAAGAGTAGCGGACATTACGAAATCCGCATTACCCACGACGGCCTTCGCCAAATTCAACGCATGGCACAGAGCGGCGACACAGAGGCGGAACGCTTTATAAGGGGGCTTAAGGACGTGTTAAGGCGTAGATACGGCGACAACGCGGTAAAGAAGCTGATTGAAGTGCTTACGCCAGCGAGGGAAGAAGGTACACTGGATCTGCCACTGGCAGTTTACGACGAAAAAGGTAATATGGTAGCCCGCGTTGTGGACTTGAGGTATGAGTTCGTTAAGGGCGACCAGCCTGTGGATCAATGCGCTGGCGAGAACTGCCGCTTGCGCATAATCGTTGAGTACGAGGTCGGGGGCGAAAGGAGACAGCTAGAGATAGAGTGGCGCTGGAGCAAGGTACAGAAAAAGAAAGGTGAGACAACGGTCACATACTTCTTCGAAATGGCATGGCCAACAGTCAAAGACGATGTGGAAGCCGCCGTACTGGAGACGCTGACGGGGAAGGCGAAGAGGGGCAAAGTATATCTCCTAGCCGACCAGCTAGACGCCCTGCGCCGGTTTAAGGCGCTGAAAGACGCCATTGACAAGTGGAGAGAAGGGAGGCCAGCCAATCAACATACGACGAAGGCGATGAAGTAGATGTGATATTGTTAGCGCCGGTTGAAGACGCTTATTTTTGCAGGCCGGTTTAAATGCCGAGTAACTCTCTTGAGGCAGGACTTTCCACAAGAGCCCACATATGCGTATACGCCGCTTTTTATTACAAATTTTGCCGCCACGTGAGGATCGCAGAGGAAAAAGACCACATAGCTTTTAAAAC
>WUQR01000039.1 GCA_009889515.1 Nitrososphaerota archaeon | reverse complement strand
TGCAATAAATAGTCCCGTAAACATATACTCTTATAAGACGTCTAGAGAGTAGAAACAGGGATAATAGCGTCGCCCTCTAAGTTAATAACGATAAGAGGTCAATAAAAAGGCTTTCGCAAAGCCAAAGGGCCTATACGTTCCTGTCTGGAAGGGAATTCGGCCATCATTGTCAAGGTGTATATTTAATCGGAAGGTTCTCTCTACCATGAGTAGGTTAAGGAAACTCATAAGTGTGATACAGTAGTTAAGTTGACATACAGAAAAGTCTAGTCTCCAGGGTTTTTGAACTATCGGGGAGGAGGTCAAGTTGTTAAGTATTTATGAGCTTCGTTGTCTGGTCGGCTTTCCCGCCCTCCACTGATCTACGGCGTCTCTCAACGGTTTGAACCGGCGCAAGGCGTCTAGCTGGTCGGCGTAGAGTTCTACTTTGCCCCTTTTCGCCTTTCCCGTCAGCGCCTTCAACACGGCGGCTTCCACATCGTCCTTCACCGTTGGCCGCGCTATTTCGAAGTAGTACGTAACAGTCGCGTCGTCCTTCTTTTGTTGCTTTTTCCAGTACCACTCTATTTTTAACTGTTTCCTCTCTCTCCCCACTTTGTACTCCGCAACAATACGCAGGCGGCAGTCCTCCCCAGTGCAGTGACTTAGCGGTTGCTCCGCTATCTGCTTGCCCTTCTCTTTTCCTTTCACGAATTCATACCTCAGGTCAACGATATGCGCAATTAAGTTACCCCTTTCGTCGTAAACTGGCAACGGTAGGTCTAGAGATTCCTCTTCCCTTGCCGGCGTCAGTACTTCAATCAGCCTTTTCACTGCGTCATCGCCGTATCGGCGTTTCAAAACGTCCTTAAGCCCCCTAATGAAGTGCTCCGCCTCCACGTCGCCTTTCAGCGCCATGCGCTGAATTTCGCGAAGGCCGTCGTAGGTAAGGCGGATTACGTAGAATCCGTTCCACTTTACCATAAAGTGTTTGTTTTCCTCCAGCCCTGTCCCCCTTAGGACGTTTATAACTGCGTCTTTATGACCTGCCTTGACGCTGAACATGCGCCTTTTGTCATTAACGGCGTAATGTTCTCCTTCCCTCAGCCCGCTCTGTGCCAAGGCTTCCAAAGCCTTTTCATAAAATTCGTCCGCAATGCGGATTTCGTAGTTGCCTTGTTCTGTTACCGTGAAGTGTTTGCCTTCCTCTAGTTTCTTGACTTTTAAGGCGTCTATAACGGCGTTTTTAGAGCTTTCGTTATGTGGTTGATATTTTACCACTATTGTATTGCGGCTGTTATCATAATTAACCGAGAAGTCCACGCTAGCGAATTTAACGACGTTGGGACCTGCGGTTATGTCCTTAACCAGTTTTTCATACCTCTCCTCGCTGATCAGCCCCTTGCCTTTAAGCTCGTCGACGAAGCTCTTCACAGCGTTCAGCCACCCGTCGTGGCGGATGGCGATAATGCCGTTGGTGGTGAATTGAACTCTCCATCCTTTTCTCTTTATGTACTCAACCTCAGCCTCACCGCCTAGGGCCCT
>WUQR01000038.1 GCA_009889515.1 Nitrososphaerota archaeon | reverse complement strand
TGAAAAACGGCGTGGTCTACGCATACCGGCCGCCGCGCCTCTGGCACTTGGCAGTGGGGGCCCACGGCTTTGACTTCGCAATTATCGCCACGGAGAGCTCAGTAATAGAGATTTTAGGCGGGGACTTGAGGAGGAGCTTGAGGGGCGGGGAGCTGTTGAAAATTCATAAATTCGGCGTTGAGAGCGCCGGCGGCGGCCCCCCGAGGGAGATATGCGCCATGGAGCTGATCTACGCCTCTCGTTTAGACAGCGTAATTGACGGGGCAGAAATAGCCGAAATTAGGGCGAGGCTCGGGGAGGCGTTGGGGAAGAAGGCGGGGAGAGTGGACGTGGTAATTGGAGTCCCAGACACCGGCTTGTACTACGCGGCGTGGGCGGCGAGGGCTGTCGGCGCGTGGCACGCGCCGGGGTTTGTATCAACTATTAGAAAGAGGAGCGCCCTGCTCGACGAGGTGAAGGAGAGGATCTCGGCGATACAGCTGAAGGCCAATGTGGTGAGACACGCCGTTGCTGGGAAGAGGGGTTTAGTAGTAGACGACAGTATTATCAGTGGCTTGACTCTGAGGCACATCGCCCAACTCCTCCGCATTAAGGCGGGGGCCAAGGAGGTACACGCCGCTACGGCTGCCCCGCCGCTAAGATCCCAGTGTCCCTACGGCGTGAAAATGCCGCCTGAGAGCCACATGATATTTAACCACCTCGACTTAAAAACGGCAACAGTAGCGTTGGAGTTAGACAGCTTCTTCCACCTAGACGTGGAGGAGTTTGAAAAAGCCGTGGGCATGTCTGTGTGCACTAGGTGTTTTGTGAGGCCATGAGGCTGGGGGTGTTGGCCTCTTGGCGGGGGACTAATTTCAAGGCTATTTTAGACCATATACAGCTTGGGGTGCTCAGAGGCGTTGAGCCGGCGGTTTTAATTTACAGCGACGAAAACGCCCCGGTTAGGGAAATAGCCAAAAAATACGGCGTAGAGGCCCGTTACGTAAAACACAGAGGAGTTCCCAGGCGCCAGAGAGAGGAAGAAATGGCGGAGATATTGAAAAACGCAGGAGTTGAAGTGGTAGCGCTTGCGGGATACGACTACATCCTGGGCAAGGCCTTTATTGACCAGTTTAAGCTAGTGCTAAACATTCACCCGTCGCTACTGCCCTTCGCCGGGGGCAAGGGCATGTACGGCATGAGAGTCCACATGGATGTGTACAGAGCTGGGGTAAAAGTCACGGGCCCCACAGTGCACGTAGTAGACGAGTCTGTAGACGGGGGGCCTGTGGTGGATCAGTGGCCGGTGTATATAGGGGATATCTATGCCCTGCCGTTGAGCAGAGAGGAGAAAATCGGCCTAATAGCGGATAGAGTCTTAATATTTGAACACAGGCTTTACTCAAGGGTTTTGCAGGCGGTGGCGGACGGGCTGTTGG
>WUQR01000037.1 GCA_009889515.1 Nitrososphaerota archaeon | reverse complement strand
GTAAGAGTATACCCCTCCGAGGAGGGGCTAAAGCCGATGTGGCGCGTTGAGGGCAAGTACACTGAGGCGGTGCGCGAGGTGCTGAGTGTAAGCCGCGCCGTGTTTGAAAATCTATTGACACCTAACAAACAGTCGGAAGGCGGCGTTGATCTGAAGGTGGCTCTAGCTGACGTTAAAATGAACGATAAATTAAAAGCCGATTTGGAACAGGCGGCCGGCGAGTTCTGGAGCCGCGTTAATGAGCTGTTAGCACGGTGGAAACAGCTAGAAAGGGAGGTAAACGAGAAAGAAGACGAAGAGAGGGAAAAGGTAATAAATGAGATAGACAAACTGGGCAAGTACCTCCGCGTCCTCCTGCCACTGGCGTACGCAGTGGAGGCGTACAAGAGGGGAGAGCTGTCTAGAGAGGAGGCGGCTCTGGCGGTGATTTTCGCAGTGTTGTACGATGGGACTGTGTTTAGAGGCGAAATTCAGCTTGTAGTAGGCGGCCCCGAGCATGAAGAGGAGCCGATTATGACTCACAACCACTTCACCGTGTTCTGGCTTTGGGCGCTGAAGGAGCTCGGCTTTAAGCCCAGCGCAGTGTATAGGGGCAGAGGCTCGCAGATCATTGCCTACAGAGGCGACAAGCTGAACGAATTGCTGGAGGCGATAACGCCGATGCTACCCTTGTTGTACCAGCTTAGAGATGCCATTGCAAAATTCGCCGATGCGTTTAGAGTTGTTACGCACGAGGCGATTAAAAGGAAATTCGGCATTGAGTGGGCATATGACGTGAGGAACGAAAGGTTTTTCAAAAAGCTAGAGGAAGTTGTTACAATGGCAGAGGACTACGTCTACAGAAACATCGCCGTAGAGAGGGGGCCGCTGGACACGAGCGGAAGCCATCCGAAGACCGTAATCCGCTTCAAGTTAGACGGGGAGGAAATAGCATCTATCAACGTGTACTGGACTGGTAAAGTACTACATGCTAAGTTCGCCGGCTCTCGCGAAAAGGCGGAGCGCCTGGCCTCTATCTTAAGGGCTTTAGGCGGCCAGGCTGAGGTTAAGCGCGTAGGTAAGAGATGGGTAGTCCAGCTCTACACCGACGGCATTGCTGCCATTCGCCACGGCGACTGGCTTAAAGCAGTGAGAGGCTTTGTGGACGAGCTTAAAGACAAGGGACTGATCAGCGAGAATAGGTACGATCAGTTAATGAGGGATCTAGAGGCCGGCCCCAACACCGTTAAATTCGCCGGTGTGGAGTTCACGGTTAACTACAGAGGCCAGAGCGACAAAATACACGTACGATATCACCCGGGTAGCGAGGCCTCTAAAAACGCTATTGTGGACACCCTTAAGGCGAGGGGTTTGAAGGAGGGTGTACACTTCACTGTTAATATAGTGGGCGCTGAACGTTACGAAATCCGCGTTACGAAAGAGGCATACGCCAAGGCCGTTGAGGCATTGGCGCAGAGCGGGCTGAGGGAGGGAGAACACTACTCCGTTTACGGCAAAAGGCGCGAAATCCGCGTCAGGGCGGAGCACAAAGACGCCGTCATAAACGCCTTGAAGGGGGCAGGGCTGGAGGAGGGCAAGGACTTCACGGTGAGAAGCGGTGGAGTTTATACAAT
>WUQR01000036.1 GCA_009889515.1 Nitrososphaerota archaeon | reverse complement strand
TTTTCGTGCTCGCGCCTCACCCAGTTCTGCTGGCGCATCCCAGAGTGGAGGATTGGCCCAGGGTAATAGGCCCTCTTTACTATTTACTGGCCAAAGCCGCAGGGGAGAGCCTTAAGGAGCTCGCCGTGGAGAAGTTCACGTGCGTCAACGTGGCGAACAAGACGTGGTGGAGACACATATGCGGCCCCGCGACTATACAACTCAGCCCCGGGGAATACGCCGTGGCGGTGGCAACGCGGAGGATAGCAACCAGGCCTGGGATAGGCTGGGGCCTCCTAGAGCTTGGTCAACTACACAAACCGTGTAAAGCCAAGGCCGCGTTAAGTACTACGGCCACTATCTAAGACCCAGCTACATACTGTTGCAATATCTACGTTATCCACAACTCCTAGCCTCCTTTTTTTAAAAACGGAGTCAACATTATTGTCTCTAATTGCCTTCGGATACCAGCTTTAACGCGTTTTCCAATTTGTCTTTACTATATTGGTCAAGTAGATCAACTATTTCTCTGAATAGACTATTTTTGGCAATATTTTTCAAGGCTTGTGCCTGGTTGGGAATAGGGGACGTGTAGCTCAGCGTTGAACTAAGTTGTTTAGAGAGTTGTACAACCTTCTGTTTAATTTCGTCGTTGACATTTTTCCACGACAGTCCGGCGATTATAATTGCTATAAGCGGCCGCGCGAATTGATGTCTTATAAACGTCCTCCCATACTCCATGACCTTATAAGCCAAGTAGTTAAGCACGGCCGCATAGTAGTAAGCCTGCTCATCCGACGAACACACTATGTAACCTATATGCGACTCAGATGTAGCCTTGTGTGTCTCATGGGCTACACACGCGGTGAATATTCTATCGCCTCTGTATATCACGTAATAACGGTTTTTCTCCAGGAGATCGATACTCTGCTTTACTTCTTTAATGAGGCGTTGCAACTTCTCCTTATCATCCATCGATAACGTGGAACTGTTGAACTTCATGAAGGCTTTTAAGAATTCCCTCAAATTCTTTTCTCCCTTGAAGGAAAGCAGTACGTCGTATGTACCGCATTTAAACGGATTGACAAGCCCAACGTAGTAGAGTTTGAAAATGTCTACACCGTATCGTTTCATCATATCTATAGTGGCCTCGTAGGCTTTGCTCAATCCGCTCAACTTCAAGAGGACTTTATTACCCTGGGTTTTGTATTCCTCAACGACTAGACCAGCGCTTTTCTCCTTCCCCTTCTTCTTCTCCCCTCCGAATAAGCCCATTATATACGCTCCCTTTGGGACGACTTTCTCCACGCCGAGTTTGCGCGCTATATCGTCAGAGGATTCTTTAACCCACAAGAGGCCGTGTGTCATATACTCCTCATAGGTGACCCCCAGCGGCTCGAGTCTTATGTCAACGTCGTCTAGCGTTACGTTCTTTGCGGTTTTCCCAGTCACATTAGCTCTGTACAACTCCACCGATCCCTCTTCTCTTTTTGCTATTATAAGAGCTGGATATATACCATGTCCAAAGGCGTTGTAATCAACGTCGACAAGTATAACCCTACCCTTCCACGCGTCTTTTAAAACGGCATACGTCATCACAATACCAGAGGGGACAGAGGTTCTGTGGTAAAAGGATTGTTCCCGGTTCATGACAAAGCCAACGCCCTCTCTGCTTATTTGAAGAGCCTTGTACAGGGCAATAGACGCGATGTCTGAACCTGTGGCCACTGAAGCCGCCCTCCCAGGATCAACCCCTAGCGTCTTAACCAAAATCTTCCTAGCCTGTTCCCGTATGTTCTCTACATAATTGCTTTTATACTCCGTCATAGGCACCCACGGCGGGTTTGTCACAATGATATCGGGTTTAAAAGCCTCCAACAAGGCTGGCACGGCGATGGAAATAACAACGTGCGCCCATACGCTATCGCCGTAACTTTCGATTAACTCGGCAAGTCTCCTGGCGAAATTTGTCTCAGCGAGGTTTATAAACACTCTTTCCACCACCTTGTTTTTATCTAGCTGCCGAGCTATACTGTTTTTTAAATGTTGTTCTAAACTCTCCCCTCTTTTCTTAAACAAATTGGCCTCTCTAATCGCCGTCGACAGGACTTGTTCTACCTTTGACAGAGAGTTCAAAACATCCCTCGGCGGGGCTTTGGCAATATCGGCTTTATCTCCCATTAATACTGCGGAAAGTTCATTGCTAATAGACGCCGCAACTCTGCTGAATATCGGGTCTTTGAACATCACCGGATCTCCGCTGAACCACATTGCCAACGTATCGACATGGTAGACATGCGGAGTGCTTTTAGGCATGTGCCCCTTCCTTCTTTTATATGCTATGATCAATTCCGATCTGGCCACCGCCACGGCCAGGGGGTTTACGTCCAGCCCAACAATTTCATCGTAAGCCTCGTCGGGGTTCTCTCCCTCGTCCACCTTTCTGTGAAACGCCCTCACCAAGAAGGTGCCAGATCCGCAGAAGGGGTCTAGGACTAATTTCCCCTTTAGCTGAAATTCCCTAAGTATTAAATCAACTACCCAAAGCGGGGTGTAGTACTCGCCTATTCTCCGCCTAGTCTCAGGCTCTATCAACACCTCGTAGAGCTGTCTGAAAACGTCTTCCTCTCCTCCCAGCTTCCAATCAATTAGAGAAACCCTCGACACAATTTCATCTATCAAGTGTTCCAACGCGGCCTTCGACTCCTCGTCGAGCTTGTCGTATACCAGCTTCCACCAGTTTAAATAGGGTATGGCCACGTCCAGACCTATTCCGTTAGATGCGATGAGAACGCCGCTACACATGTCCACCGAATTGCCCCGGGAGGCCAGGATCTCGGAGAGACTGGCCAAGACTATCATATGCATCAGTGTATGTCTTATGAACAAATCGCTCACCTCGCCAACGTTTCCATACAACATCTCTACAATTCTCTTATACGCCTCAAAAAGAGGTGAAACTATGGGATCCTTTTCAACCTTCTTGAAAACCTCTCTCAATTTCCGAACCATCTCCTCCTTATCGAGTGAAAACAGTCTTTCTATGTTCTCAGGTCTTGGAGGTATTTTGAACTCCTTTACCTCACTGGTAATTATCTGCTTCAACAGTTTTAAGGCGCATTCTCTTTCGCACTCGTATTTCAGTTTGAGCTTCACTTCGCCA
>WUQR01000035.1 GCA_009889515.1 Nitrososphaerota archaeon | reverse complement strand
CCGGACAAGGAGGGGATACTCAGCTATTACAACTTCGAACACCCCCCGTTGGTGAAGTATATTTTAGCCGCCGTGGAGGCAATTAGAGACGAGCCGCTGTTTTGGAGAATCCCCTCAATGGCCTCCTCCCCGCCCTGAAGGGCGGAGGTTCCCCTCGGGCGACTCATCGGCGCCCTCTCCCGGCCGAGCGGTGGGCCCGGCTGGGTCATGGGGCTGGCCCGGGCCAGCACGGCGGGCCTTTCGGTTTGAATAACTAGAGCGGTCCATTTCTCCAGCGTCTTCTCGTCCAACGCGTCTAGCGTCTTTCTCACGACCTCGCCGTATTCTTTTAACTCATCGGCGACTTTTCTCAACATGTTCAGCGTAGAGGTCACGTCTCTGTGAACCCAATGGCCCCTAGGGCAGAAGCCCAACTTCGGCCCTAGGGGAAACGTCATCTCCACCCCATGTATTGGGCATATCCGGCTGTTTTTCCGCGAGGACACTAGCACCAGCCTCACCCCCCTCTCCTTGGCCTTATCTTCCACTCTATTCAACACCGCCTTCATAGGCGTCTGCTTGACTCTGTGGCGGAGCTCTTTATCCCTCTTCCTCTGGATCATCTCCTCTTGTGGTCGTTTGCCCAAATCCTCAGTGACGAGAACCGCCGGTTCTTTCGTCAACTCGTGGGCTACTTTATTCACGCGATCCCTCTTGCGGTTGCGCTCCCTCAGTCTTTTGGCCCTCTTCCGAAACTCCCTAGTGGTAGTGCCGGGGATCCTCCTCCCGTTTATCTCAATGGAGAGCTCCTTAGCCCATTTCCTCCGAATGGCGTCGTAGCGTTTGGCCAATCTGCCGAAGTCTGTTCTAAAGACGTGGAGTGAAATCGGCGGGATTATCTTGTCTCGGTTCCACTGCGCCACCTTGTCAACAGTCTTCCTCAAGTCTATTCTAGCGACGACTACTGTGTTCTCATTGACATCAAAGGCAGTTATGGCTAGCGGCTTTTTCCCCTCCTCTGGCGTTAGTTCATATGTGAATATGGCATATACCCTATTCCTTGTTCTCTTCAAGCGTATTGTATTGACACGCCTCGCTCTTCCTGTTATTACGAGCCATTCGTACTTCCAAAACCGCTTATGAGGCCAAAGGTCGACGATATGGCGGCCGTTCATAAGCCTAATGGAAATCGCGGTTTGGCCCTCCATACGCCAAGCCCTCTCGTCGGCGTATGGGGAGACTCTTCTCACGGTAGGCCTCACCCCGCCCGTCTCCACCCAAGCGTTGAAAGTCGTCTCAACAGCGTCTTTGACGGCTTGTTGCTGATAGGCGAAGGGGAGGCCGTACTGTCTAACTAATTCCTTCACCTCGTGCCACGCTTTGAAATAAGAGACGCGGGCTCTGTACCTTTCGACCAGGTAGTCCAGCACGGTTTGTTTCGCTTGTCTGTATTTACGTTCTAGCTCTAGGTAGTCAGCCAGGACATTGCCGTCGAGCAGAAGCGGCACTGCGACAGAACGTTTAAGCGTTGACATGTAGAAATTAATGCCTCTCCACTCAGCTTCCCGCCGCCTTAAAAGGCGGGCTTGCGACCTTTCAATTCCTTCGTCACCTTAAACGGTGGAGAGGCTCTCTCCGACCTCGTCTTTCAACTCTCTCGGCGCCTTAAAACGGCGTATTGAACAACTTTCAATTCTCTCGCTACCTTAACACGGCGGAAGGTTCCCCAGACTTCGGCGTTTAACTCTCTCGGCGCCTTAAAACGGCGGAAAAACGTCTTTCAACTGTCTCGCCATCTTAAAAAGATGTAGCCAGCGGCTATTTCAGTACCTTAAAACGCCGGCAATCTGCCTTCTAACTGTCTCGGCAAAGCCACTAGCTACGGCTTCGACACGGCTGGCTTTGCCGCCTAACTTGCTCACCGCCTTAAAACGGCGCACTCTTCTGCTTTCTACTCTCTCGGCGCCTTAAATAGGCGGAAATACGGCTTTCAACTGTCTCGGTACCTTAAATAAGCGAAAGAATCTGCTTTCAACTCTCCCACCGCCTTAACACGCCGTTGAAGACAAGTTCCCACTCTCTCGCTGACTTAAAGCAGCCTGCGTT
>WUQR01000034.1 GCA_009889515.1 Nitrososphaerota archaeon | reverse complement strand
TTGCTCCCTCTTGGCCAGAGAGTCTACGCAGCAGCAAGCCTAAGCTGTCAAGGGTTCGCTCCGCCGCGCATAGCGCGCCCTTGACAGCCTAGGCGCTGCTGATAGGGTTTAAGCCACAAGGGAGCAAGGGAAAAAGTGAGCCCCTACCATCTAGCCCTAGCCCCTGTGTCTAAATGCAAATGGGTAGGGTAGATACCAAAGCCACCTGGCCAATCGCTCAAAATCTCGATTACCTGATTTCTGTTCCTTGCGGGTTCGAAGTCTACGGCTGCTCCCCACAAATGTAGGGAGTTTGGAACCCCGCCCGCTCTTTTGTTAGCCTCTGGTGTCCGGTACCAACTGGTAACTCGCCAAGGGATCCCCGATCTTTCGCGGTACGGTTGCATCAGTCGCGCCAGTTTGTAGATTTCCTCAACCACATCCAGTAAAGGTGGCCACCGGATACCCTCATCCCCTCTAAGTGCTTCCCGCCATGTAAAGCTACCGCTTGGGACAATAGGGGAGTCTAAAAACGTTTTCGGCATCTCGCAATCTCTCCCTTCCTTAACCTGTGACAAAATAGGTGACTTCGCCGGCAAAGGCTGAAACTGGCCTTCTGGTGTATGGCCAGAACATAACAGCGGGAAAAAATGAAAGACTATGGCTAGAGCTGCCACTAGCAATAAGACTTGGGTAAGCAATAAAGAAGGTTTCCCCATTTTGCATAAAACGAGTTTGCAGCCACACAAACCCCTCACCGGCCTGTGTCGTTACATAGAAACCTAGCCTGACCCGTGAGATGTCGACTAAGCACTTGACGTAGTAATAGGCCAGTGTTAGGTTATCGCTCCCCATCCATGTATCCCTAGGATTAAAGAGCGCTACACTTTGGGTTACTACCGGCATCTTAAGACCCTCTAGTTACCGGACCCTGATCCGCTACCACTGGTTCCTGAACCACTGCCACTAGTGCCAGAACCACTAGTATTACTGCGATTGATAAATGAGTAGGTTCTGCCGTACGGCGATGTTACCGCTAT
>WUQR01000033.1 GCA_009889515.1 Nitrososphaerota archaeon | reverse complement strand
GTATTGGCCTACGAGCTTAGCGCCGATTTTCTCGGGGGTCTTGTCAATTAGAGCCGAGCGGGCCGAGGCGAAGTGTAAATAGAGCGCCAGCGAGGTTGCTACTAAGGTCTTCCCCGAGCCCGGAGGGCCCACAACGGCCACCGTCTTCATGGCCTACGGATCAGATGCACAAGCCTTTGGAGAGATGTCAGGACGGCTTGTAAAGGCGCTAGTGGCATCCGGACAGGCTTAGCCGCCGATACCTCGGCCAAGGCCTCCTCCACTGTATAGCCCTGCCTCACTCTTAATGCAATTGCTTCGGCAACTTTCGCCAGCCTCCTCCCGCCGGCCGCGGCGGCGACAATGCGCCACTCCTCCTCCCTCAGCCAGACGCCGTGTTTGGCGGCTTTGAATACAGCTTTTAGCAACTCGCCCTCCTTGACGTTAAGCTCCCCCGCCAACGCGCATATCCACTTGGCCGTATCGGCTGTTAGCCCTCTCTTGACGGCTGCCTTCTCAATAGTGCAGACGTCGGAGTTGCGCCTCATTGCTTAGTTAACAGTAATAGGGCGAATCTGACGTACGGGTCGTTTATGCGCTGTAATATCTCAACGGCGGTCTCTCTCGGTATACAACTTATTAATTTAGTTGCCAATTCCTGCGGCATTTTGCTAATCGCCGATACTAATAGGTGGGCCCAGTCGTCAACCGGCTTTACCTCCTGCCTTGCTTCTTGCCTCTCCCCTTCTTGTTGTTTTTCGCCGTTTTCCTCCACTACCCACTCCAGGGATTTCGGGAGGGGCATGTGGAAAATGAAGGGGGAGGTGGAAAAACCTTAAGACTTGATTTTAGTGAGGAGCTCCTCTACTGAAGTCCTGTTATGCCTATCTCTCAGTATGGCGGACGCCACGGCCTCGCCTCGATAGTCTCTAATCCCGGGGACGTGTCTAATGACGTAGTTGGTGACGCTCTTGGCCATCGCCACGTCGTTCTTGTCCACTTGGTTTATCACTACGGCGAAGCTGTACTGCATATACTGTTTGTACTGCTCGGCCTTGACGTCAGATATCCTCGATAGCAACCTTACGTCCCCGACGAAAAGCATCCGCGCGCCCAGCTTAGAGAGGCCCTCCAAAAGCCGCGGCCTCAGCGCCGGCGTAGTGTCGATTACAACAGCGTCCACGGGGAGCCTCAGCTTGTCGACAATCCGCGGGGCGTGCTGGACCCACTGCGCGAGCGCCTCCTCCAAGTCCTCGGGGGAGCCCTCACGCCTGTAGTAGTCCACCGCGTCATAGCCGGGTATGAGGTAAAGAGAGGGCGATATTTGGTGGACGTGGAATGAGCGGCCGTAAAACGGCGCCAGCCAGCCGTCTCTCCTAGGCGCTCTGAATAATTGAGACAACTCCGCCTTCTCCCAATCGGCGTCTATGAGCAACGTATAGCCCTTGGCCACTCCAATGACGGCAGAGAGCGTGGTCTTCCCCACGCCACCGTCTAAGGAGTATATCACGACTACTTTAACGGGCCTCACGCCTCCTCCAGCCTCCGGGCGGATAAACCTTTGGCCAGTTCCTTCAACAGATCGGCCAACGGCCTATCCCTCCCGAAGGCCGCCCTCAGGGCGTCTCTTGCCTTCTTGTAGGCGAAGGCGGCGTAGGTTAAAAACGCCGAGTAGGGGACTGCCCCCTCTCTCTGCGGCATAATTAAAGCCCTGGCCCTCCCCAAAGCCCC
>WUQR01000032.1 GCA_009889515.1 Nitrososphaerota archaeon | reverse complement strand
CGTCTTCTCCGCCCTTCCCAGCGAGGTGGCCGCTAAGGTGGAGCCAGAATTAGCCGCCAAGGGGTACACCATTTTGTCCAACTCTAGCAATATGAGAATGGAGCCCGACGTGCCGCTTGTAATACCAGAGGTAAACCCCGAGGACCTCTCCCTAGTTGAAAAGCAGAAGGCGGGGAGGGGGTGGAGAGGCGCTGTTGTGAAGAAGCCCAACTGCACAACTACAATCCTAAACCTGCCCCTCAAGCCAATACTAGACGAGTGGGGCATTGAGAGAGTCCACGTCGTTACAATGCAAGCGCTGTCCGGGGCGGGGTACGCGGGAGTCCCCTCGGTGGCGATAATGGACAACATAATCCCCTATATAAAGGGGGAGGAGGAAAAGGTGGTGGCCGAGACGAGGAAAATACTCAAGGCGGATTTCGACGTATACGTCACAACCACTAGGGCGCCTGTGTTAGACGGCCATTTAGAAGTGGTTTACGTGGACACGAAGAGGGATTTCGGGCTAGAGGCCGTGGCCGACTCCCTAGAGCGATTTAGAGGACTGCCCCAAGAGCTTAAATTGCCAACGGCGCCTGAAAAACCCATAGAAGTGAAGAGACAAATAGACAGGCCGCAGCCGAGGCTGGACAGATGGGCCGGGAAGGGAATGGCCGTTGTGGTAGGGAGGCTGAGAAAGCTCTCCCCCCGGAAGTTAGCAATGGTCGTGCTGGGGCACAACACCGTAAGGGGAGCCGCCGGTAATTCAGTACTCACAGCGGAGTTAATGATAGCAAACCGCGTTTAAACAACGGGATCCTCCGCCTCTAGCGCCTCTCCCTTTATACTTATTTCCAGCGCTGGGGCTCCGCCGAGTTTCTCACCATATCCTCATCGACAAATCTCCAGAGCCCCCTCCGCGGATCTAGAATAACTATTCCTAACTCGCTGGCGAGGTAATCGCTAATTAAAACCTCATCTATAAAGGGGTTTATCAAGGCGTTGGCAATACGCCTTCTGCCCTCGAGGTATATCTCCACAGCCGCCTCTAAATACACCATATCCACCTCGCCGCCGCCTGTGTCGGCGGAAACGAGCTTTGCGCGCCGCGGAGGCCACAGCCCCAGCCTTTTGGCGACTTCCACAGGCACTGTCAAATCTGGCGCGGGCGTCTCAAACCCTGTGTAACCAATGCGCTGGTCTCTAACTCTCTATCGCTTGCCTTCAGCCTTATCCTCACTCCCATATATCACGCCTATTACTTTTTTCACTCTAATAAAGCCAATCTTTATACGAGGCCTTCTCGCCTCTCTATAAGCCTCTAACATTACTCTCAGCTCTTCCGGCACCTCTTCCACGTTATGTCTTGAAGGGGGATATATAAAATACACGCCCTCTTTCCGCTCCTCTGCGTCAGTGGAGACTTGGGAGTTAGGCAGACACGCCTTACCGCCAGCGCGGGGGTTTGCAGACTCTTCAACGGCGTTTGACATCTGCAACACCGCCTACTTGACAGCCCACTTATCTAAGGCCGTGTGATAACTGCCCTTTGCAGACCAGCCCTAACTCCCCAACCCACTATCCCCCGGGAAGCGTCAACTTCAATTTTGCAGAGCTCTTTTAAACGTGTGGTTGTTATTAGGCGCGGTTTAATCTGGAGCTGTTAAAAGAAGCGGGTTGGGGGAAATGGGGCTTCGGCTGGTCATCCTCCACCGCTCTTCTCTACACAAGGCTAACCCCCGCGACGTCGGCCTAGTGGTTTTCGTTAGCGAAGACACGGACGAAGACGAAATTGCGCTTAGCCGTGGAGGAGAGAGTTGGGCTTGGGGCAGATGTTTACGTTGTGAAAGATCCCGGCGCCGCGAATTGTATCCTTCTCCACGAGGCTCTGAAGAGCGGGTTAATTCTATATTCCGACGAAAGGGGGAGGGAGATGTTAGTAAAAGCCGTGAATATGTGTTACGACTTTTTCATAACCCGGGAGAAATTGAGATATACAGAGACAGTTATGCGCGACTATTCTCCATTCTAAGCTGATTGAGGTAATTGTCGCGCACACAGAGCTGTTAGACAGGGCTTTGCGCAGGGGAGTCAATTTGGACGACGTGTTTGAACTATACGCAGTTATACACGCTTTGCAAATACACGCCCAAGCCTCAATAGACTACTTGCTTTACACATGCGCCGTATTAAAAAAGGGAGTTGAAACCCCGCTCCGGTGCGTTGACGAGCTGGTAAGAGAGGGTCTCATTAAGGAGGAAGAGGGGGACACGCTGCGTAGAATGATTCGGTTCAGAGACATTGTAGTCCACCGATACGGCGATATTGACGTGGAAAAGGTGAGGAGATTCTCGAAACCCGCGGGTATAGAAAAGTAACGGCAATAATAACGTCGTTGCACTCCAAGCTCAAAGGCAAAGAATTGGCAGACCCATAACAATGCCGGGGCTCTTCAGAGCCCGGACTGTCAAGTCTTTAACTTCTCCGCCCACTCCTTTATTTTTTCGGAGAGGTGGCGGATATCCCTCTCCACATCGCTGATATGGGAGTATCTGCTGGCAATGCCCACGGCGTCTAATCCGTTGTATTGAAATTCGTGCAGACTCAGAGCGAGATCGGTGAGGTAGACCAACTCCCAGCCATATATTCCTACCAGTAGTCCAGCAACCTCTCTCATTTTAGTAGTTGGCATTAACGCAATGATTATATCAGCCCTGGATCTCGCCTT
>WUQR01000031.1 GCA_009889515.1 Nitrososphaerota archaeon | reverse complement strand
GGGGGTGGCCCACCGGGTCCTCCTCACCCGCGTGGATCCCCGGAGCCTGGGGGAGGCCCTCGAGGCCCAAACCGCCCTCATGGAGGCCGGAGTGCCCGCCTTCCACGCCTTCGTGCGGGCCTACAAGGCCCACGAGCGGGCCGCCCTCGAGGGAAAGCCCATCACCCGCTGGCGGGGCCCCAACGCCCGGGAGGGGGAGGCGGACTACCGGCGGGTGGCGGAGGAGCTCCTGCGGGAGCTGGGGGAGGAGGCCTTAGCTCTGGAGCGGGAGGGAGCATGAGGCGGAAGCGCCTGGCGGAGCTGGTGAGGGAGGAGGCGGAGGCGCTGACCGCCCCCCAGGCAGAAGCCGCCATCCCGGAAACCCCCACCCAGGAGGAAGCCCCCGAACCACCGCCCAAACCCGCTCCCAAGTACCTGACCTACGTCCGCAAGGAGTGCCGCCTCCGCCCGGATCAGTTGGACGCCCTCACCGCCCTGGCCAGGAAACTGAACCGGGAAAGGAAGGGGAAGGGGGAGAGGATCACGGAGAACACGCTGATAAGATGGGCTGTAGACATATTACTCCAGCAAACCGAGCAGTTAGCGCTCAATGTAGATCAACTATCCCCAAAGGACAACCCCGGCTGATGCGCATTTACCACTTGAACATCCCGCGACCAATCCCAATGAATCTGGAGGGTTTGTGAGTTTGGAGGGCTCGAATATGAGTACAAAGAAACAACCTCTTGCAGAAGTGTTCGGCTACACAATAACAGATAACACCGAAATCGCAAAGCGCCATCGGATGAATAGGCTTTGCCCATTTAATAACAAGGTACCAAATTGCACAAAAGACAAAGCAAACAACCCTCTTGGGGTATGTAGTATCTACCACGAAAATAAGCCTGTAATCACCTGCCCCATTCGATTTCGCCAAAATTGGCTCGTTGCTGAAGACGCCGCACACTTCTTCTTCAACGAAGGCACAAACTGGACCTCCTTGACCGAAGTTCGTCTAAATGATGCCGACGGCAAGCCCGCAGGAAATATCGATGTTGTTCTTGTGGCATACGATGCTACGAGTGGAAAAGTTGTAGACTTCGGCGCTCTCGAAATTCAAGCGGTGTATATCTCGGGAAATATACGCGCACCGTTTGAATATTACATGCGAGATCCCACAGCTTATCAGGACGCAGACTGGTCCAAAGAGTCAAATTTCCCCCGTCCAGACTACCTTTCTTCGTCTCGGAAGAGGCTGGTTCCGCAATTACTCTACAAAGGGAGAATTTTGCGTAGTTGGAACAAAAAAATCGCAGTTGCGATTCAAAAAAGCTTTTTCGCCACATTACCCAAGATGCACTCAGTCCCTAAAACTGATGCTGACCTCGCATGGCTCATTTATGACCTAGAACTCACAACAGATGAGCAAGGGAACGAACGCTTCAATCTGAAGAAAGTAGACGAGGTTTTCACCAAGCTGGATCCCGCTTTAGATTCCATCACCACGCCGTCACCTGGCAAACTAGAAGACTTCATTAGGGTGCTACAAGAAAAGATTGACGAGCAACTAGAGACCCCACCGAACAACCGCACACTGGCAGAGGAGCTGCTCAACCACTATGAGGAGGATTGAAGAGGTACCGCTGTTCCCCGAACATTGGGGAGAAACACGTCCCACGCAACTTATCAACGTGGCTTCTGTCCCTCAGCGAAGCCCATTTCGCTATCCGGGGGGAAAAACGTGGTTTGT
>WUQR01000030.1 GCA_009889515.1 Nitrososphaerota archaeon | reverse complement strand
CCGCTGTGGATCTACTGCGTAGATTTCGGCGATTACTACGTTGTGTACGAATTTTACGAGGACGGTATCAGGTACTTAGACACCGCTGAGGGCGTCGTAGAGTACGCCCCGGCGGATTTCCAGTAGTACATATTTTACATAATTTTGTAAGTTACATATTTACCGACGCCCTTTACCGCGGCGCACCCTGGGACGAGGCGGTTAAGGCCCAGGCCCCAGACGTAATTATCAAGCGCATTTCGGCCTTTTACAGACAGGGGCACTGGTGAACTAATTCTTTTTTGTATTTTCTATTTTTTAGCTGTTTTCCACAAACACTCCAGCGCTTTTCGTATTATCACTATATCGCTCTCCTCTCCTAACACCTCCTTTAAGTCCGCTATTATCGCAATGTCGCGTTGGTAGAGCGTGACGCTCTTCTTGCGCAGAGTCCTGTCGCGCTGCGCGCTTTCCCTCGCGCGCATTAGTTTGACTTCCTGCAGGATTCTCTCAGATTCCACGACAGAACACAACAACGGAGTATATAACTGCTGTAGAGAGATACACAGCGCTTGTTTTAGCCAAAAGCAGAAGGTAATATACGCACTTGTCGAAACTAAACGTTATAAACTCACAAGAAACTGTTACACATGATAACGGAGCCACTGTTTGAAATAGATATCAATGGCGAGATTGTCTACCGCGTATACGAGAATGGCGAGTACGTTTATATTGACAGCGTTGAGCACGTTTACGAATTCGGTTTCTGGGATTTCGAATAAGTTTTTTGAAAAACGTATAGTTTTTCAACAAACAATTTGAAACACATATACCGCGCCTGATGGCGCGTCTCTCTCGTAGTACTCCGTATAGCTCTTCAGCAGAGATAGCTTGTAGCCACTCTTGGATATCGTCTCGACAAGCTCCTCGGGGCGGAGATCGTGTGTATCAAGATCCAGAAACCATGATCTTGTCTGCGGATTGTAGCGGAAACCCAGACTCTTCAGCACATCGCGTATGTACCACGTGGCTCCCTTTACGACAAGCTTGTTGTACGCCACATCGTCTATTACGACTATCTTCTTTCCACACGCCACGATCAGAACACAGCGACAGTTTTTAACAGTTAGTTTACTGTTTAGTTGAAAATAATATCGGCATTTGGCTAACGAAACCGTTATAAATACGCAACATCTTCGCAACATGGCTAGGAAAAAAGAAAAAGAAGAGAAAAAAATTGAAATAGAAGATTTGTTGAAAATGGTAAAGTACGTTTTTGCGACAAAATTCACGCTTGAGTCCTCGGTAAACGTAAGAAATATACTTGATATCTTGTCGACAAGAGATGATATTCAGAAACTGGAGACTATGATAAACAACAGGTTTGCGCCGCGCGTTGAGACCGAATGTCCCCAGGGACACATAACGGTTCTCTACATCGAGGGACGTGGCAAGCTGAAACTGAAGGTGAAAAAGAGGAAGTACGAAGAAGTGGTAAAGGCTGTACTTGAAGGGCGCGATCCTGGCTCCATACAGTGTCCGCACTGCGGTCTTCCCGCCGCTGTCAAGTTCGTGGAGCCGTCGAAACTGATGATCGAAGGCGTGTTCTCGCTGTTGCGCGCCACTGAGGAGACAATAGATGCGTACCTGGAGGCGTACGTGAAAAAGCACCCAGTCTGGACCTGGGCCAGGTACGTCAAAGGCCTAGGCCCTGCAAACACAGCGAGACTCATAGCGGTAATTGAAACAAGCAGGAGCAACAAAGTGGCAGATATGTGGATGCGCGCCGGGCTTGCTCCGGTAGCTGTATGTGGCAATAAATGCGGCTGGTGGTCAAAGGCCCCCTTTCCAGAGAAGTGCCCCAATTGCGGAGGTTCCGTGGTGAAAGTAGCGCCGACCAAGCTCGTAGCAAAGATCTACAACGTCCGGTTCAAAGTAGATTACCGTTTAATGAAACACATGTATGTGTTATCAAACTACTACTTGGTAATGGGCAGAAACTTCGTTTATGGTATTATTGCACAGCAGAAAATGAAGAAGGAGATTGAGAAGGGAATAGCAAGCGGTCTTGACGAAAAAATCGCTGCGGCGCGTGCCACTAAAGCGACGTGGAGATGGCTGGCGAGATTGATGTTAGAGCACGCGAAAGCCGTTATTGAAATACTGCGCGGTACTTACCAAGGCCCGCCGCCGCCAGTACTGCGCCACGGCCAGTACATACCGCCGCTTGTAGACGACGTGGAGCGCGCGGAGAGAGACCCGGACTTCCAGAAGATAGCAGAGTGGTACCGCAAGCATATGGACATAGATATATTAGAGTATTCGCTCCAGCTAAAGAAATAAATCCCTTTTCCTTTGATGAATGGGGATCACGAATAACCCATTAAATCGGGTT
>WUQR01000029.1 GCA_009889515.1 Nitrososphaerota archaeon | reverse complement strand
GTCTATTGCGTCGAGAGCTCGCCTGACCGCCTCGCCGTATTCGCCTAGCCAGAAATCAAAAGATAGTTGAAACGTGATGCTGACGCGTCACGGAAAATTCGACGTGCAGCCAGAAATCAAAAGATAGTTGAAACAGATTGACGCTTCAAAGCGTTCACTCTTTTCTTCTGCGCGACCAGAAATCAAAAGATAGTTGAAACCAACGTAGAGGTATGTCCACACCTGGCCAGCTACTTCGTCGCCCAGAAATCAAAAGATAGTTGAAACACGCGGTTATTTCATCAATCGCGTAACACTCAGTCGTATCGTCCAGAAATCAAAAGATAGTTGAAACGCTCTTCTTCCTGCCGCCCCTCACGCCCTTACCTTTCCGCACCTTCCGCCCAGAAATCAAAAGATAGTTGAAACATCGCTAATAGTACTCGCTAATACTGAACCTGCAGCAATCCAGAAATCAAAAGATAGTTGAAACCACTTGCCTTGCACGCCTCGCCGGGTGTGTACAAAGTTTAGCAACCAGAAATCAAAAGATAGTTGAAACAACTCCCGGAAAAGAAAAGCGTGTAAGCGCGCCGAATTTTCACGGCCAGAAATCAAAAGATAGTTGAAACCCGAAGACGCGCACGCGGTAGCTCCCGTCCATCACGGTGATCCAGAAATCAAAAGATAGTTGAAACCTTCCGTTCTCCCTGAGATGGAGGTAGTGACATGACAATTAGCCAGAAATCAAAAGATAGTTGAAACGCTCTCATACTCCACACACGACGCGAGCTCCGCGATATCTTGACCAGAAATCAAAAGATAGTTGAAACTACACCTTCACGAAGTCGTATGGCACGGGCACGTCGCCACCAGAAATCAAAAGATAGTTGAAACTACCAGCTTCCTCGACTGCGCCGGTGATCTTCTCCCAGAGCTGTCCAGAAATCAAAAGATAGTTGAAACCGAAGTAGAGCGTGTTGTTCACCAAATGCACTTGCGTCCCGTCCAGAAATCAAAAGATAGTTGAAACGCTATTTTTGCGTCAAGCTTTTCAGCTATTATTTTAACGCCAGAAATCAAAAGATAGTTGAAACTCTCTGCGGGGGCTTGTGTCTTCTTCTTCGCGGCCCTCGCGGCGCCCAGAAATCAAAAGATAGTTGAAACTATACACATGGAATACGTGTGGGCGCTGGAACTGGCATCCATAACCAGAAATCAAAAGATAGTTGAAACTAATGCAAATGCATGGCGCAGGTCGTGGGGTCTCCAGCCGGAAAGCCAGAAATCAAAAGATAGTTGAAACGGACACTTCATGTATCTGGTAGTCAATTACATCGTTTTGACCAGAAATCAAAAGATAGTTGAAACATTGTGCCTCTTTACGGCGCTTGTAACGCCGACGCCTATGACAGATACGGCTCTAGGCTGATATACGTTTTGGCGGGAGATGAGAAGGCGGTGGCCAGGCTTTTAGACGAGGCTCTCCAAGGCGCCTTTCACGAGATAAAAGAACACGTGGCAGTGGTTAGGGCGGAGGAGCTCCTCAAACTGCGCGAGGCACTGCGGCTGGATGGCGCCAGGAGACTTTTAAAATGGCTTGAAGTGGTAAAACGTTAGGCTTATAGGCCAAGGACCAGTTTTACGCGTGAAATGCCCCTACTGCGGCTCTGAAGGGGTAGAGGCCGTTAAGAGCTGGGATATGCCGAAGATGGGCTACCGCGTTACTCACTACCGCTGTAAAAACTGCGGCGGCCTCTTCAACCACTACGTGGGGAGAGGGAAAGAGTTTGTGCTTAGGGTTGGGCCGAGAAGAAAGACATAAGGATTTTATCTCAACTGCCTAGTCTCTCTTTCGCTTTTCTAAAGAGCTTGATCATATAGGCCGGATCCTCCGTATGTATTGGCACTAACTCTTTGGGGTTGAGAAGTCTTATTAAGTCAAAGAAGTTCTGGGGGTGGTAGTGTCCCGAGAGCCTAAGCCTGTACACTTGAAAACCGAACATTGACAGCCATTTGGCCGCCACCTCCTCTTCTACTTCTTTAACAGCCTCCCTAGGCTCAGGATCTGTCAAAACCGCCAGAGAACCTACAAGATCCACCTCGCCTTTCCAAAGCCTTAGCTTCCTAAGTACTCCTAACAACGCCACAGGCTCTATTATGATCACGTAGTTACCCCTATCGTACAACACCTCCTCTAGGCTTGTGTATTTCACGCCTACAGCAGTCACGGCACTCACCTCGCCTAGCAGTGAGACAGTCTGTGTGAAGCGTTCTGCCACCTCCTCAACGGCCCATAAAAGCCTCTCAGACGCCACGACTATCTCCCTGCCTGAGATTTTAGACAGCTCGATAACGGCTTGAAACATCTCTAGATCTAGGGGATCTATTGAAATAGCGACAAGGTCGAATTGCGAAAGCGCGTTTACCATAAATTCCCTAAATACGCCTGCGGTGATGGGGAAGTTCTCAACCCCTCTGCTGAAATTGGTCCCCTCCAACACCGCAACGTCAACGCGATCTATCCCCAGCTTCTGCAACGACTCCTCTAGGCTTTTCACAAGCCCTAGCGAGGGGGGCTCTAGTCTCAGATCTCCGCTGTAGAAAAGGGTGATGTCCCTGCCCTGGTAGATGTAGGCACATGCAGGATAAGCGCTGTGGCTCACAGGCACTGCGATAACGCCGTGTTCATCCTCTTTGAGCTCTACCGCATCTGCTACCTCTGCGTAGATTTTCGGCTTTACGTAACTAAGCCAAGTGTTTGAGTTGCCGTACCACTCGAATATAGTGGCCTCGAAAATCCTTCTTCTCGGCACCACGATCTTTACGTCGTTGGGAACCTCGTAGAGCAAACCCACATGGTCTAGGTGCCCATGAGAGATATACAACGCCTCAGCACCTTCGTAAACCTTGGCGTCTGGTATTATGCCTAGGCTCTGCATCTCCCTCGGCCCCAACGGCGTCACTCTGCCGCCGTAGACCCTTTTAAGAACTTGGAACCTAATGCCGTTGTCAAAGACTAACTTTCTGCCCCCCTCCTCCACCACGACGCAGTTGCCTCCGATCTCTTTCCACCCCCCGTAGATCTTAAGCTTGCCCTCGTATAGCACCTTCGCCATTGCCTATACCTCAAGCCTATACCTCTTGCTTCCCACTTCCCTCCACCTAACATTTTCCGCCGGGTTTCTTATAGCCAGTATCTGGGGGCTTTGGCCAATGTTGTATACGATGTAAAGCCAATACTTCTCCCTAAGCGTCTTAGCCACTTCGAACTCAGCCTCTGTCAGCTCGATCCCTAAGTCAGGTCCTGCACGGCCCTTTACTTCAATATACCTAACCTCGCCGGTTTTTGGATCTATGCTTCTTATATCGTAGTGCTCATAGCGGCTTACATCTTCAGGCATCCTACCGGCCCTCCTCTCGTACTCCATAACCAGCTCCATTGCCTTCTTCTCCACCTCCTCGATGGCAATAGGTGGCGGAGGCAACACGCGGCTTGGGATTCCTCCTCCGTGGAACAAAATAGCGCCGATTAACTGGCTCGATACCGAGGTGTTTTTAGGACTACGCGGCGCCCAGTCCACGTGCTTAGCCTTAAAGAGTTTCTCTGTTTTTTCTAAATAGGAAGAGAATGGCGATAAGAGGCGTAGTATTTTCCCTTCAGCTTTGCTCTTCGCCAAATCAGCGTATTTCCCCGGATCAAGCCCCGACGTCTCATGAACTACGCCGATAGCTCCCTCAAACGCCTTAGACAACACGGAGATCAGCTCCGCCCCTGCGATAATCTTTGTGGAGCCAGAGTTATCCCTCGCCACGCCGATGACCTCGCTATAGAAGGGGCGTTTCCCTAAATACGCCTCTACTTTGTAGAGGAATAGCTCTCTCAAGTCAGCCCGATCCAGCTTTGCTATAACAATCGGAGGCCCTCCGCCAGAGGTCTCTCTCAGCATATCCCCCAGGGCCTTGTAGAGATCTGAAGGACTTCTTAAATCGACCGCATATGGGCCTAAAAGCATTCTCTTCTCGGCGACTTTCACCTCCATTCCCTTGACCCTGGCTAGAGACATGGCGAAGTTCACTAACGCCGTCTCCGCCTTTTCTCCATACAAGCCGCTAAGGAGGTTTTCCATTAACTCGCCCACTTTAACAGCTCTGTCTCCACTCTCCGCCTTAACTCTCTCAGCAAGCGCCTTTAATTTTTTTAACATATTTAAAATTGTATTTATATATTCTTCTAGCGCTTTGCCCCCTCCCCGGATGAACTCTAGCCACGCCTTATATTCGCTAAATTGCACCGCCCGCCCCTTCTCGTCTTGCAGAGGGACTAGCACAGCTAAGTCCGAGCCACCTGTCGACTGCCTGCTTAATAGATCTATTTCTAACTCCTCTCCAATAGGAACGGTTTTCTCTATGCCAGAGATATACCACGCCAATAGCTTAGCGTAGAGAACCTCCAGGGCTCTTAAATCGCTCTCAACCATTAAGAGGAGCGTGTAGCTTGTGACATCCCTATTCTGACCGAGTCTCCAGACTCTGCCAATTCTCTGGACTATTTTTATTGGGCTCCACGGAGGCTCGTAGTGTATAATTTCATTGGCGGCTTGCAGATTTAGACCCTCTGACGCCACGTCGGTTGATACGACGACATCTATTCTGCCCTCCGACAGCCACCTCTTCACGTCTTCAATGCCGTATTTCCTTCCCCTGGCCGAAGCTACGGAATCCGGCGGGATAATGCCTCCGGAGGTTATGAGAACAATTCTGCCCCTCCACCTCTCCGGCAATCTGTTTTTCAATTCTTTATAGACGTACTCGGCTGTATCTCTAAACTCTGTGAATATAACAACTTTATCTCCTTGCTGGAGGTGTCTTTGCACTAAATTTACCACAGCCTTAAGCCTGGAGTCCCCCTCGCCTACAATAGTGCCTGCCAGTCTGTGCAACTCTTTTAAAATCTCTATATCCTTCGGCTCCAGTATGTAGGAGCATTTCTCAGCAAAGCTATTTACTATATCGTCAACTTCCTCTGCTTTCCGCTCCTCTAGCGCCTCTCCTGCGTCTTCATAACCGCCGTATCCCAGAATCTCGTCAACAATTTCCTCAGCCTCTTTCTCCAAGGCCTTGACGTCTACAACCTCGCCCTCCGCTAAGTGCTTAAGCTCAGCAGATCTCCTGCCTATAATCCGATCCAGAGTTACAAGCGCCGCCCTGGGACTAGAGGAGGCCCTCTTGGCGATTAATACTAACAAGAGACTTAACGCCTTGGGCTCCTCGCCCTTCTTCGCATAATAATCTAGTAGTATTTTCCTCAAAAGCTCGACGAGCTTGTCATGGAACTCCCTCTCCTCCTCAGATGTATCCACAGTCCTTGCCTTAAATTTAGCCTTTGTGAATACCGTCCTCCTCTCGTAGATCTCGTTTACGTCGAGCTTAGTCCTCCTAAAAATCAAAACGCCGTTTATCAACTTGTAGAAATCCGGAACATCCAGTTCTTTCGCTCCCGCGTTTAAAAACGGATCTAGTAATTTAACTCTCTCTATATAATCGTCGGCCTTGCCCCTATGCGGAGTTGCTGTGAGGAGAATAACGTGAGGAGTCCTACCGGCCAAAGCGGATACCAGCTCAAACCTCTGCGTCTCCTTTCCGCCTACCTTTCCCACTCTGTGCGCCTCGTCGACGATAATGACGTCCCATTCCACTTCTGTAATGACTCCCTTATGCTCACGCCTCTTTACTAGGTCAATAGACGCGACGTAAACGCCGTTGGGAAAACCAAATGTTTTCAGGTCGCCAATAGTGTTCCTCTCAATTCTGCGAATATCCGTCACGGCGAAGCCAAATCTCTTTAACTCTCCAACCCACTGTTCTACTAAAACCCTAGGCACTAGGACGAGTACCCTCTTGGCTAAGCCTACCTCTCTGAGGTATTTTATGAGCAGTATAGCTTCCACTGTTTTGCCAAGGCCGATCTCGTCGGCTATAAGTACTCTAATGGGGTGTCTGGGCATTACGTTTGCCAAAAGCTCAAGTTGATGGGCGTAGGGATATATTGAGTCGCCGGCGCTGGCCTGTCTTAATACAAAGATATAGGGGTGGTATTTAAAACCCTCTAAAACAGCCTTGGCGAGTTGAAGAGCCTCCCTCATCTCACAGCCGATATAGCGTCCTAAATGATTTGGCAACTCGGTACACCTCCCAGTACCCCCTCTCAAATGCTTCGACGAATTTTGAATACCAAAACACTGACTCGACCTCGCTAAGCTTTGCTACAAGCTCCGCAAGCACCCTGCCATTGGGGAGGTGTTGTCTAACCCCCGTATATATCACCAGTCTCCGGAGGTGAAAGTCTGGATCTTCGCCCGTTACCTCCACGACGTTTTCTGACAAAGCCTTATGGGGGATAGAGAGGGACTTCATAATGGCAAAGACGTACTCCCTACTCACTCTCGCCTCAAAAATAGGCCTAACGCCCGCCCTGGGCGCGTAGGGATATATCCTCACCACATCCACAGCTCTCTTCTTTTTTCCCGCCCGCCTTTTTGCAAAAACTAAATACCTTACAAACTTGCCCGACATTACCCAGCGCAGACAGTAACCACAACTTGTTCTAATTCCCTTGCCTCGTCTTCTCGTAGCGAGGGCATTGGAACGGGCTTAGCGGATTTCAACCTCATAGCCACGTATAGAGAGGCCTCGCCCATTAACATCATGGAAGTAATAGATCTAACTATCTTGAAGGCGTCGCCAATATTCACGTTTTCAAAAGATAGCGCTATTTTTGACTCAATGCCCTCCCCCCTCATTGAGATCTCAAACTTGCCGTTAGCCACTTTAAACTGTCTAAACTTGTCAGCTAGGATTTGAAGAGGCTTTAGGTTGAGCTGTTTCACCTCTATATAAAGCTCGTCTATGGCTACCCCCTGTTGCGGCAAAGCCTTACGACATCTTTCCTCCTTTGTTGTTACCACTTCTACAATAAGCTTAGCAGAGGACAACTCGCCCCCACTTGCGCCTAAGGCCTTTATCTCTATACTGTACCTACCCTCTGCATCTGGCGCCTTGTACCTCCACTTGACTAGCGTCCTACTTTGCTCGTTGCCTATTGCCACCCTCTCCGGCTCCACTATGCCCGCGCTTGCGCTGAGAAATACCTCTCCCTCAAAGGGGCCGATCCTCTCTAAAATAAACGTCGCCTCCACCTCACCGTTGGGTTGTACAATAATTGGTTGATGAACCAGCGACGGAGTCTCTGGCCTCAACACCACTGTGGCCTCCCGCTCCCACTCCAACAAAGGCGCAGTCTTCAACACCTCTAGCTCGTACCTCTCTAGATTCGCCAACACCTCTTCGACATCTCTAAGTTCGTTTCCTAGCTTTATGAAATACTGAATCACCTTGGAGGCACCTACGCGGCCCTCAACCTTCTTTCTAAGAGCTCTCATCTGTTCCACCAAGGCCAGTCTCCAAGGCAGAATCTGACAGTCATCTGACACAACATCCACATCGGCGCCCTCGGCTATTGTAAAACCAGCACACTCACCCTCTGATTTACACTTCTCTACCAGCTTGAAGTAGATTTTGTTTCCGCACATCAGCCCAATTTCCAAAATCTTAACTCCCCCTACAATTGCCTTTCTAACCGCCTCATCGGGCACGGCGGGGAGAGCCGGATTTGAGTAGAAAAAGTCAATTACGTCTCTCACCCTTTTAGGCCCTTCCATATTAGACAAGTCGATCCCCAGATCCTTTAGGTAATGGGACAAAGTCCAGAAGTCTAGGTCTAACATCAGTTTACGCGGTTGTATATTAGATAGGGCTTGTTCCACGCCTTTAACCACCGTATCGCTAGGCTCTACCTGTACTGTGGCCACAGTGTTTCGCCCCTCCCCGTAAGTGGGGTGTGAAACTAATCTAAAGGCATTGAGCATGCTTACTAAAAGGTTGGAATATACCGCGTCGCAGTATTTTCTCAACTTGTTCTTCAAGACTTCAATTATAACGTCTTTATCTTTGCCCTGTTCTTCCGCCAGTTTATACACAACACCCATCTCCTCAACCCGCTTACACGCCACGTGTTTTTTCACCAAATCGACAGGTATGTCGGATTTACTCCTCGGATGCACTACATAAATAGTATTGGCAAACCGCCTCATACCCCCACCCTTGGTGTAATACACCACGTCTTCAATAAGCGACTTCCTCCGAGCCTCATCCTCCGGCACGTTTATACATGCATAGAGGATGTACCTGGGGGTGTCGTAGTCAAGCTTGTCGCAATTGTATGAAACTCTTGACAGCTCTAAATCAAAAAGAACAGGGCGCTCTGCCCTTCGCCCGCGTCTCCCCACCGCGTCTATTGGGGTGGCGAAAATTCTCTTAGCAACTTCAATAATTTCGCTTATAGGCTCTTCGACAATCTTTCGGGCCTCGTCTTCAACGTATTTAACCGGCGTTGTGAGGTAGGTAAACCAAACCCTCCCACTTCTTTCGTCATCTAAGACATAGACCAGATTTTCCTTTATCCAGCTGACGGCGTCAATTATGTCTTTAGGCAAGAGGTTCTGAGACTTAAAGACGTAAGGCTCGTACACCATTACGGCGAGCTCATAAGGCGTGGGAAATACATCGGGTCGGGGCACAAACAAACTGCCGTATACAAAAGTCTTAGCGAGAAGAGCCTTTGCCACAATTTCTGCGAGAAACGGCTTTTCATAGCCCCTAGCCCTCTCTAAGTCTGTCTGCACCACAATCCTAAATCCCTCATAGCCTTGGAGGAGGTAGCTACCCAACTCGTCGTCTGCAAGATCTATGTGCCACGGCATTATTAACTCGTAACTGTCCTTCCTATTTGCAATTAATCTCAACACAGCTCTGGTAATCCGGAGGAGATCTCTAGTCTTCTGAAGTCTTTCATGTTTATCCAATATGTCGTACAAAATGTTGATATAAAGCGGGTGAAATGGATAAGTCTCTACCACTTGTGAGACAACGCTCTTGGCCAGTCCCTGATCAAAAACCTCCTTACTCCCTTCCAAATCCGTTGCAATCACTCTCCCAACTACCGTTGCCTTTGCCCTATCGACTTGGGCGAAAAGCCTAGTCTTGAGAAGTGCGGGGATATTTTTAGGCGTGACTGGTTCTATGTATCTCGCGGAGACTCTGCTCAGAGCTTTCACCACGCTCTCCAGTAGGTCTCGAATCGGGAAATACGTCTTCTCCATCTCCCTAACTTCAGCCTCCCCGCCCACGGCTAAGGGCAACGACACCACGAGGATAACGCTTTTAGAAATCACGACGGCGTTAGCAAGCCGCTCTAGAAAAGTAGAGACGGCATAGGCGTATTTAACCAACGACGGATCCGCCGAAGTGTACAACGACTTGATATACGCGGCGATTTCGTCAACGAGAATAACCACCCGTCTGTTAGAGAAGAGTGTAACTAGCTTATCCACCTCTGGCACCACTAACTTCTCATCGTATTCCCTCAACGCGCTGTAGCTTCCAAGCGCATGGGCTAAATATCCCCAGAGAGTCCTCACAGCGTAGTTGCCCACGTTCAGAGGAGAGAGGGGGTGAGGGGCGAGACTTGAAATATTCCCATCTACTACCACCCAATCCACTGAAAGCCCAGACAGCTTTTCTGCCACTATGCCAAGCTTTTTCTGAACAGCCTGACTCTCCGCCACTGCCTTGAGGAGGTACTGCGGCGACTTCAGCGCGTGGTACAACGTGATAAGAGTGTGGGTCTTTCCCCCGCCGAAAAATGCGCTTAGGAGAATGATCTTGGGCGCCTCTTCTCCCCTCAGCACCCTGGCAACTCCCTCTAAGATATCAGCTATTTGCTCCGTCACTAATGTAATGGAGAAGAACTTTTCGGGATCTGTATATATGGGGTGTTCATTCCCCAGGAAAGTAGTGCCGAGGCCCGGCGCCAATCTCTCGTCAAGACTCTCGTCAAATATATCTTCGCGCAGTACGTTACCACCTAATAAAACCATATCGGAAAAAGTTTGACTATTTAAAAGAGCTACTGCCTTATGTATGAGTCAAGTTCTCCAGAGGTAGCAATTCCTAGAGCTTTTAAAAACGCCTCCAATGCCGCCTTTTCACGATCCTCTCTTGGCAGGACTGTGTAGAGCACTTTTGCCAAGGCCTCAGCCTCCTCGACGTGTCTTAGATGCGCCGTCTTTAACTCGTTATACCTCCTCATAAATAGATCCTTGGGTAGAGTAACTGCAAAGTGCTCCAGCAAGTGGAGGGCGTCAACTGCGCATCTAAGCACGGGCTGGGAGGGCCTAAGCCCCCTCTCTGTGAGCGTCTGCTCAAGCGAGCTCCTCAGCTCGCCGTTAGACGGCGGCTCTAGGAGCGTAAACCTATCGCGATCTCTTTCCACTATCCGTAACCTCCTCAAGTCGTCTATATCACTCCTAGTTCCAATGGCAAATATAATAACTGAGCTACGGTCCATCCTCCTCCTCGCCGCCCTCTGTCCCCTCGGCACAAGAACTTTGACCAGCAGGTAGAAGAGCGACGGCGGGCTTAGCCTGGCGCCGCCTGAATAGGCGCCCAGCGATCTCGCAATTGACTCGGCCGCCGCTGGGTATATGCACTCACTGACCAGCCTTTCCAGCCCCTGTCTCTTCAAATCGCCGACGCCGACTATGCTTTTATATTGTGTGAACTTAGAGAGGACACAGCCAAGCGTCGCCACGAAGAGGTCGGCACCGCCAAGGCCGCCTCTCCTAGCCCTATCGGCGTATTCAGCGCATGTCTTCACCGCCTCGGCGTAAATCTGGTCTGCTAAAGCCTCGCCTGAAACGCCCTTCCTCCACACGGCTACGATCGACGTGTCAAGAGAAGTCTTACCCCTAGCCGTGACTCTCTGCGCCGACTCGGTGACAATGCCATGAGCCGCGGTGATCCTCAGCCCAGCGCCGAGCCACCCGGCCTCTAGTAACGCCTCCCAAGCCTCCGGGCTTGTGTGTGCGTAGTAAGTAATGAGAAGGCCGTCGTCTCTTAGCAAGCGGGCCATTGTCGCGAAAGACTTATTCAAAAGCGATTTGAAGTGGGCGAAGGCATTCCCAACGCCGAAATATTTTGCCCTCCCCTCGCTCTCGCTCACCTCTTTGCTGGCGAATTCTTTCCATTGCGTTTCTATTTCAACTCCCTCTTTGAAAAAGGCCTCGGGATAAAACCTAGGCGCCAGCATGGCCACACCAGCCACTGATCTCACATCACCGAGAGCTCTCTTCAGCCAAACAAAATAGAAGTCGCTGAGCTCTGCGTATGCGACATCGTCTCTGTAGGGAGGATCTGTAACTATAATGTCAAACTTCTCGTCATCAAGCTTATCCAAAGTAGTGGCGTCGTCAAGTAATACCCTGACCTTACCAGGATTTTCTGAAATTGCAATGCTGAGATAGCCAAGACCTTCAGTTATACTGTTTAATGAGCGAGTAATTGAGCCAGTGATGTTTGCTGTGGGATTCTCATCAATCCAATTCCACGTCATTGCGATACCTCTGAAAGCCATTGTTCGTTTGTTCGTGCCCCATACGACTTCCCAGTAAGTACTAATAGAATTGAAATCTACAAAATTCACAAATGCTATTGTCAGATATGTCGTTACTGCCTCAGCGTACTTAAACGCCCCATCCTTGTCCCAACCTTGTTTAAGCCTTTCCTCCTCAACCTTCTTTCCAACTTCGCGTATTAGCTTGACAAGCTTGACAAGAGTCAGAAGTTGGCGTGGGTTAAAGAGTTTATAAAACTTGTCAAACCCCCAGGTCCATATACTTAGCTGACCTGCTGTGCCATGTGTATACTTCCATAACTCTTCTACTGGTATATCTGGATCACCCCACATCCGCTTCAGCTTCTCCAGTGCTTTCCACAATTTCTCTGTGTCTTGCGGTGTTGCCGGCTCAAATTCTAGGTCCTCGTTCGTCAGCTTTACTTTCACCAGTAGCCTCGGCCTTGCCTTGGCTTTAAGGAGGGCGTCTAGGTCTATCTCGCCGGCTAGGTACTGCTCTAACTTTTGGTTCCAGTCTCTCAGCGCCTCTTTTATGTACCAGCCCCCGGATCCCTTCCCTATCTGGTTGTTGCAGAGGAGACAAGTCGCCACTTCCTTTCTGGCGTCTATGTTGGGCCTCGGCATGGCGTATCGTCTCCCCTCAGCCTCCACAACGCCCTGCCGTGCGTTGACCCTCGCAGTTATTGTCTCTCTGCGGAGCTCCCTGTTTAAATCGACAACCCTTATATAGACCTCGCCGTTTTGCCTAACTGGCTCCATCCACACCAGTCTCTCAAACGCGCCCCTCCTGGCGCCCTCTTCCTCTTCTTCCTCTTCGCTTTCCTCTTCTTCCTCGCCCCGGCCGCTAACTCTAGCTAACCACCAGTTGCCCACGAGGGGCGTGTAGCGATTGCAGTGGGGACATTTGACCTCCCACGTCCCTATGTATACTGCGACATCCTCGTCGTAGAGTTCTCTTATGTCGGGGTCATTCTTCAACTGCTCGACGATCCAGTTTCCCCACCTCTTTAAATCCTCGAGGAATTTCTGTCCCATCTTCTTCTCGGCTATCCACTTGGGGTGCTCTATAACTGCCTTGAGGAATACGTAGGCAGTGGGTAGCAACTCTACTGCAACTACCTCCCCTATTCCGAGCCTAACTGCCTCAAGGGGGATTGAGCCAAAGCCTGCGAAGGGATCGAGGAGTTTAGCGCTTCTAAACCGCTCTGCGTATTTGGCGAGCAATGTGGGGTTGTGGCGGTGGGGCGTCTTCTCAGAGAGCTTAGTTATTCGAAGAAATTCATCAACGGGGGTCCCCTCCGGCAGTAGGGCCGCCGCTATTACGGCCCGGGCGCCGGCAAGGGGTTTCCGCGTCCACCAGAAGACCATCTCCCAATGTGGAGGTCTCCCGCCGCCTTTCTTCTCGCCGGCTGACGCTTGGTTTACCTTCTCCACTGGGAAGTTATGTGTTTCAATAAATCTCCTCTCACTCATTGCCACAATATTCTCTGTCATGTAAATAAAGAATTCTTAATATCACCTGAATGGTAGCACACATCGTGGGCGCGGGAGTCCGCTCTATGCTGTTCACGGCTGAGCTATTGGCGGGGAGTGAGATGGGTTAGTAATATTGTAATACTACATCAAGCAGTGGGTGTGTGCCCTACCGCTTCTGGCGCGGCCTCTACAGGGCTTAGGAGTCTTGGGTCGGCCCCCGTCTTCTGTACAACAAATACCAAAGAGCTGTTGGAGAGGCGGAACTGCCCAACTGGTAGGGGGGACTCCCCGTAATAGAGCCCGCTAGGGGACCTGTGGAAAATAAAAGGGTCGTGTGTGACAGCCTTAAATAACAGCATCCTTTTTTAAAAGTGGCTGATGCCTAGAACCAGCTAGTAGAAAGGGCGGTGGGCCATCTCAACGGCCACTTCAAAGGGGCTACTCATCACGCCCAGCTCCTCCCGGAGGCGGTTTAGAAAGGGGAGGCGTCGAAGTGCCCGCCTATGGCGATCGAACCTAGTCTTTTCGGTAATACTCGCCAATAAGTGATGGGTTTGCTCTGAAACTGGGCCTCTCGTTTTTGCATAGACAAGGTTTCCGAGCACCTGGTAATTAATACTAAGTGCGATATTACCGTTTTTATCTTAAAAAACAAAGCAACAGGTAAGAAGAACAATCCGTCCTCTACTTCAGAACTTATGCGACGGCGCAAATGTCCCAGGATCGGCATCCTCCTATACTTATGCCCCCCTTATCCCTCTTGTTAACTCCAGCGAGGTTACTCCTTCACTCATTGTAGCTACGATTAATGCCAGTCTGACAACGTATATGCGTAACAACTAGGATAGACATGGCCATAAGTGCAGGTTCTATTATTGGAATATCTTCTTTTTAACCTCCAGATCGCGTAGAATTATCCTCTTTACGTGTTGTTTGTTTCCCGCAAGGCGCCACATCGCGATGTACTTATGTATCGCCCTCAGCGATAGACTCACTGACAGAATCCTCTCCGCAAGCTCTGAATCCTCGATGTTTGACTTCACGAGCCTCTCGACCTCCTCTCTGTTGGGATGCTCCATTGACACCACGACGAAGCGGTCTTGGAGCGCTCTCCAGCTCTCGCTCACTTTGCGCTCAAATTCGTTCGCCGCGGCTAAAACCGGCGCTTTAAGCGGGATTACGTATCTGCCTTGTTTGGTCAAGAAGATTAACTGCCCTTTACTCATGGCGTTTAGGAACGCGTCAACGACTTTTTTATCAGCCTTATCTATCTCGTCAAATCTAATTAACGCAGGGTTAGTATCCGCCAGATACTCCACTAATGTCTTGGGCGTGGTGGTAGCGCCGATGAACAAAGGAGCGGACGGGTGGTCGAAGAACGATAATATTAACGACTTGCCGACGCCTGGAGGACCTAGGAGCAACACGTGGAGAGGCTCCTCGCTTTCCTCGTGTATCTCTAAAAGCGAGACTACGTCTTCAAACGCCGATCTGACCGTGGATACTGAGACCCAGGGGCTGGACTCAAAACGCAATTTGGCCAGCGAGACCAACTCTCCAAGGGGTATAGCTTGACTCCCAAACTCGCCCCCGCTACTCCTCTGTTCCTGTGCCTCGTGTAGACACTCCGGCGTTATAAACCACGCCGGATACCTCCTGCTGGACAGCCTATCATGTCTAATTAAACAACGGCGTAGTTTAGGCTGGCACTGTCGAAAGGCAAATAGGAGGTCCTCTGGCAACTTGTCAAAACATATCGAGTCGATAATTGCCATGTTGCCCTCCTCCTTGTAGCAAGGCTCGCCGAATTTCCTCAGCGTATCTACAGTTTTTCTCAAGACTTCAAGACAACTCCGCTCCATTACTCTTTAACCACTAGGCTGGAATTTGGCAATATGTCTATAACACTTTCGCAATAAGCCCAGACCTCTCTCAACGGAGATGCCCTCTTTCTAACAACTCCTTTAAAAGACACATCGCTTTTCATCTCGAGTTCAAATGAAAAAAAGGGGTCTAATCTTATCGCGAGAAAACCGGCATTAACCTCAACTCCATGGCCGTCTATTATTGTCGGCGTTTTAAAGATGGGGCTTATGTAATTGACGAAGCCGCTGTAACCGCTCATGTTGTAGTCAAAGAAAGAAATCCTGGCGAGAGTTAGGAAATAAGCGTAGGCTTCTACTAAAGGAAATATAACGAGATCTAGGGCGTGTTTAGTGTGGAGGTGGAAATGGAAGTGGTCATACACTTGCAAATGTGGTTTGCTAAACGCGTATATTTTTCTTAGTTCTTGAAATTCTTCTGTGTAAGCGGCGTACAGCCCCCACGCCGACGCCATGGCCTCTTCGTCAGTTGCACAACACCCCGCCCAGTGGTATCTTTCGTGGCTTAAAAGAGCGCGGAGGGCGGCTTTTACAGTTGCGTTTTTAATCGCCACTCCAATTACCCCGGCAGTGACTGCGCGGAGAACGCCCGGGTGTTGACTTCGGCTGAGCTGAAGTAGAAAAGTGGCTGCGTTTTGCTCTATTATTTCTTCTAAAAACCGCCGTATTCTGTCTGCGTTGTAGTATATAGTGTTGTCTTGCGGGCAATAAACCGCTAAATATTCTATGCAAGACCAAGTAGTTGCCGATTTTATGTACTCATCACATTCAACTCTCTTAACTTTTGTCCTCTTAATGATCTCTTCAATAGGCTCGTCGCCCCAATCGTCTATATCAACGCCATCCACGCAAAGGTCTTTATAATTCTCGTCTTCAGGTAAGGGCCTCGGCGCCCCGGCGTCGGCGCATGACGCCTCTGGTCGTTTACACCGGTCACAATGATCCACAGGGGGCCAGTCCATATATAAACACCGCGGGCTCTTTATATCAATTATAAGCGCAATATGCAGTGCGTATTTAATAGGTTAAGGCGATAAAGGCGTTGAAAGGTAATATAGGGAAAGGCCCCCTTCGCCGCAAGGTGGCAGGAGGCAGGCTACAACCGCTACCGTACACGGCGACAACGGCCGGATTAGCGGCTCCGCCGCGGCGGCGTATCTTTAGTTGCCGTGGGGATGTGCCCTACCGCCTCCAGCGCAGCCTCTACTAGGGCTTGGGGATCTTGGATCGGCCAGGATCAACGTTGTGTATTCGCTTTTCTTGTGGGCTGTTTTTGCAACAAGAAAGCCGTACAACAAAACACATGATAACAATAAACACTAGCCAGGTAAGATATTGGAGAATTCAAACCATGTCGTTGGACTGAAATAGCGCGCTATTAGCAGATCGCGGGCTATAGTGGGCACGATGTCGATCGTATAGTATCTTTCTGTAGACATGGATTAATAAAAGAAAGGAAAATTAAAAAAGTTGGTTTAGAAGTTAAGGATTCTCTTAGCGACGTTGATAGTATAGATATCAATCGACTTTCCG
>WUQR01000028.1 GCA_009889515.1 Nitrososphaerota archaeon | reverse complement strand
CGTTCACCGCCATGAGCTTCAAGAACACTGCTATGACAAAGTCGTCTTTGTGTGAATCGAAATCAGTAATCGGCGTAACTAGCTCCTCAACGTCTATTGCGTCGCGCTCTACTGCAGAATACAACGGGCCGTGGAAGTTCAGCACGAGTCCCGTTATCGGCAGGCTGGGGAATTTATACTTCATATTTCACACAAAATTCAGCTATACGCGCCAGAGACACCACACTCAGTATGTCACAGAAGATCGCAAGAGTTGGATTTGAGCTTAATAATAAAGCTTCACTTCGCGTCGGAACACAACTTGATAACATAGCCACAAACCTCGCTCCCCAAATGGGGGACCGATCGCTCCTCTGACAAAAAGGAGGGGTCAAAGTACATTAGAATAGAAGTAATGTCCCTATCCGCTTATTAAGTGATACCTCGTTTGCCCCTTGCAACTCTGTCGTGTCTTCAAGCCAATAGTCAGGAGTTTTTATGTTGATCCCGTACGCACTATCAATCAATATATGAAATCCTAACACCTTCCCCTTTTCGTATTCTTGTGCCACGCCCATGAATATTCCATTTTTGTTAAGAACCAACATTGTGGTGGCATATTCACTATGATCAAAATTAAATTTTATAAAATAATTATATTTTGTAGTATGCTCTTCCGCCGCAGTATCACCTTGCGGAATGTCTGTCTCCACTATCCCAAAATCTCCCGCTTTATCCCATTTAATGATGGGTCTCGACAGTCTCACACTAGACACAATTGAATTTGTTTTAAAAGCTAACTGGCGTTAGCAAAAGTAGTCAATTGGGGGTTCGCGTAATGTGGCGGTGGAAAAGCCTAAAATTTTGATGTCCCGGGGTGTTCGGCATTGACGCGTCGTCAATGCGACATAATTTGTAGACACTTCTCCGCCGTGGAAATGCGTCGTAATGTATAGCGTTACAAATTTAGGCGCACTACCCTCCTATATATTCGTGCTTTAAAAAAGTAAATTTCAGCGGGTTCGACGGTTAATGGCATTATTGCTAAAAAAGGCGGCTATGGCGTTTAAAGTCTTATCATGATGTGGATTTATTGGCATGTAGGCCCCCTTCACTGGATTGAGCCTTTTGCCCTAGCGCGCCCGAACGGCCTGGCTCAAAAGCTTTTGTAGGTCAACAACTAGAGTATTGGGCTTCAAGCTAATCTTCCTTTCGCAACACGTCCAGATCTCCCTTAGGGCGTCATTTCTGCTCCTAGAAACTCCGGTAAAACTCGGCAAATTATCAATATTTATCTCGCGGTAGCGGATGTGAAAGCCGAAGGAAAAGAAGCCGGCATCTACTTCTACCACTGGCTGTCTTAGCGCTAATCTAGGCGTCTTTGGAAGCGGCGTTAAGTATTTTGTAAAGTTGGAATAGTCTCTTAAGTTGTAGTGAATAAGTCCCAGCCTTGCTAAGGTCAGCACGTAAGAATACACGTCCAAAATTAAAAAGTCGACTAGTCTGAAATATCCCTGTCCTCTTACACTCAACACGTATTCAACTACCCTTATCCCATGTTGGCTACTTCCGTTAAACAGCCTGTCGTATTCCTCGTGATAGGCTGTGTGAAGGCCCCACGCTGTTGCTAAGGCCTCCTCATCTTGTTGAAGTCCAGAAGGCCCAGCGGCCCAGTGATATCTTTCATGAGCTATTATGAATCGCAAATAAGCCCGGGCGGTCGCCTCTAAAAGCACTTTTACGCCCTCTGCCGGGGTTATGTTTTTGAAAAGCCAGTGACCTTGGAGGCTTCTAGCCTGTTCTTTAATTTGTTTTTTAAGTGTTGCTAAATTTGTCATTGCTGTTCTTACTATGTATCTACCTATGCGATCTATGTTGTAATAGACCATGTCATCGTAAGGACAGTAGACCGCTAAATATTCCACACAGGCCAGTGTAGCTACGTGATCTTCGCAGTTCACCTCCCTCACCTCTATTTCATCTAAAAAGTCGCCAAACGTCCCGCCACGTTTGTCTAAATCATCCAATTGAGAGGGATCGGCTAACTCTACGCACAAGTCCCTAAAGTGTTCGTCTCCTGGCAACGGCCGGAATCCGTAAGCCGCAGGCCAGCATTCTATCTTACAGCGATCGCAACGCTCAGGAGGACACTCTCCACTCATAACAACAGTTAAGCATCTTAATCTTAAATTTTTCAAACAGCTCCAAACGAGAAGTTGGAGAGCTAACAGGGAGAATAAGGGCGCTATCGACTAAACAAAATTTAACGACAACTAAAATACCAAGAGCGGCGCTCGCGACAAAGGCCGTCTTTTAAATTTTTTAGAATAATGGAGTTTTTCTGCACCCAGGTGTTATGAGCGCATAGAGCCGAAGAGGGTGAGGGCACCCACTTTCGCCGGCTACGCGTGGAGTATTACTGTCCTAAGCGCGGAAAGCTATTAGGGGAAAGGGGAAATGCTGCTTCCAGTCAGAAGGGGCGTGTACATAGCTATAGACGGAATAGAGGGCTCCGGCAAGACTACTCAAGTGGAGAGAGTGGCGGAGAGGCTGAGGACTGGCTTTAGAGTGGCAAAAGTGAGAAAGCCCTACCTACTGGAGGTGAGGGGTTGTGAGGGAGAGGGTGTGGACGCCGAGGCCGAGGTCTGTCTCTACGTGGCGGACAGAATTATCATACAGAGGGATTAGAAGAGGGCGCTGTGGCGGTGGGCGGCAGACCGCCATACGCCACAGTATCAATCGGCCTTGGGATACCCTGAGGATATGGGCAATGTCCAGAGGCTGAAAATGCCGGCGTTGCAATAATACTAGACGTGTCAGTTGAGGAAGCCTTAAAGATATCTCCCCCGCACAAATACCAAAGAGCTGTTAGAGGGAGGCAGACCTAAAAATAGCAGGGGAGAGGGGCTTCCCGTAATGCCCGTTGAGGAGCTGTGGAAAATAGTAAAAAAGAGAGGGTGAAGTGCGATAGCCTTAAATAACAGCGCCCTTTTAAAACAGTGGCCCTCCCGCCCAGCGAGTACAAAAGGCTGGTGGAAAGGGCGGTGGATCACATTAAGGAACTCCTCAAGGGGGAGAAGAGGCTTCTCATTCTCATCACCCCTGGCTCCTCCCGGGGAGAGGTGGTCAAGAGGCTGTTAGAAAGGGGAGGGGTTGAAGTACTAGCATACGGCGGGGCTCTGGGCGCAGTGCCTATAGAGGGCGTTCAAGACGCGCTGGGCCGCTTGAAGGGCAAGAGGCTGGAGGAGGCCTTGGAGGAGAGGAGAGTAGTCGTTTTTAAAAGCACAGTGGAGGCCCTTGCCTTTAAAGAGGCGTTGCATAAAGAGCTGGGGGAGGCGGGGGAGAAGAAGGCTTAGGAGCTCCTCAAGGGAGTTGAAGTAGTTTTCCTACCCCGCCTCTACGGGAAGTGGCTTGAGGAGATAGACAAGAAGCTGGCCGAGAGGGTTGTGAAAGTGGAATACCGCGAATTCGGCAGCGGCATATCGCTTAAGTTGTTACAGCTGGCTGAAGAGAAGGCGAAGAGGGGCGCTGAGGCTATTAAAAAGCTCAGCCCCGGCGCTTTGGGAGTGCGGGATTTGCTTAAGAAAGTTGGGGCAGACGCCGCGTTGAGCCTCCTCGGGAAAATTGTCTATGAAATCTCTGCCGCCGGCTTCGCCGCCGTTACCTCGGCGGTTTTGGCCCTTGTCAACGGAGTTGACCTGCCAAGCACTGTGCGGGAAATTACCAAGTCCCTTTCACCCCTCGCCAAGAGACTGGGCATTGAGTACGTCGGCGAGTCTGTCAAGGGGTTAGCTGAGAGACTACTTGAATTCGCCAGCAAAAAGGGCGATATCAGAAATGATTTCCTCAAATCTCTCGGCGAGTTGCTGAGAGCCGTCATAGAGGCCAAGAAGTATATTGACGACGAGAATTTCGAGGGAGTAGTAGACGAAGTGGCCGCCCAGTGGGGCCTAGACGTAGACGCCTTTAAAAACTTCGTCGAAAACATGTACAGAGTGGCCACCGCCAAGCTCGTGACGGAAGAGGAGTTGAACAAGCTTAGAGAGCTCAGCGACGAGGAGTTCAAAAAGAGGATAGAGGAGTTAATCAACCAAAGGCTCGAGCCGTTTAGGAAAGAGATTGAGGGGAGGCTGGATAAAATCGAGGGGGCGCTGGTGAGATTAAGGAAGAGGGTCAGGAATCTGGAGAAAAAAACTCAACAGCTAGGCGTTCTCTTGGGCGTTTATAAGAAGCCGGAGGATTTGGGCGTTTATCTCGACGCGGGGGAGTTCGAAGTGCCCGGCGCCCGCTATAAGCTGGTGAGGAGCGGGAAGTTCGACGCATACGCCGAGGAGATTCTCCGCAACCTGCGGCCGGGCGCCATTGTCGTAGTCACGGGGCCTAAGGGAATTGGCAAGTCTGTGCTGGCCACATACGCGCTGGCAAGAGCACTGCGAGAATATACCATTTCGGGCGAGCCCTTGTACTTAGTGTATGAAGTGGACAGGTTGGCCGACAAGGAATCGCTAAGAAAAGCGTCTGATCTTGTTGACCTCTCATTTGGATACGTCCCGGTGTTTTTCTACGACGTCTACGGAGTATTGGAGTACGAGGGGTTTAAGATCACGGGCCATTTCGATTACGTCTCCTCTACTCTGCACAATTTAACGCGGTTAGTCAGCATGTCTAAGGCCGCCGCGTTGGTGGTAATATCTAAAGATCTTTGGGACGCTGTGTATAAGCCGGAGGAGTCGGCTGGTGCTGTGCGCGTAATTGAAGTGGATTTGAGGGAAAGGGAGTTCCTAGCCGGGATAATAGGGAGCTACTCCGGTTGCGATATCGACGTGACGCCCCTCGCAGAGGAGCTAGCCAAATTCGACGAGGGACACGCCCTTCTGGCCAAGCTCGTCGGCGAGGAGCTGGGGGAAAAGAAGTGTAGGGTTGAGGAGGAGTTGGAATTGCTCAAGAGGGCGGGCGGGGAGGCCTTGACCTACATACTCTCCTACGCGAATAGAGTATTGAGAGCGGGGAACGGCGTTGTAAACCCAGTCCGGGTCACGGCTTTGTCGAAATTGCTACGCCTAAGATCCCCACATGCGTTGTTCAGCCCTCCCGGCACTCCCCTCTTGCCGCGGGGGCTGTTAAAGAAATGGTATGAGTGGGAGGGGCTGGATTACACTGAGGAGGAAATCGGCTGGCTCTCCCGGAGGCAACACGACCTAATAGAAACGGCGCTATTCATGGCCGCAGCCGTCGGCGCAACTAAGAAGAGCCCGGCGTCTGAGAGATTAAAGGAGGCCTTGGAGCCTTGGGAGAGACATGGCGTGGGCAAGCCCTACGGCCTTGAGTATTTCCTCGCTGAATACGGCGAGAGGCTTGTGAAGGAGCTCGGCCGCAAGTGTTGGAGGAGATATGCGCTTATGCTTGGCACGGCGCTGGCCGGTCTTCCGTTTGAGCCTTTAGTGGAGGCTGTGCGTGAAGACAAGGAAAGGGGCAAGGATCCCTTCGGTGGGCTCCTAGAGGCGGTTGAGCCGTGCGCCATCGACAAATACCTGCTGGAGGAGGGCGAGTTAACGCCTATTACGTGGGCCATGTTACAGATACGGGAGATAGACGGAAAGTCCTTATCAAAGGCGTATGTGGAGGGGCATAATGAAATTGCTGATGAGCTGAATAGGCTAAAGGAGAAGTGGAGGGAGAGGGGATGGGTTGATCCCGCCGAAGCCTTCTACGGCTTGGGCCTCGCAACGCTCCTCGCCGACGCTAAGAGGGCCGGCGTGAATGTCGGGAGGGAAGCGGCTGCCGATGCGTTGCATGCGGCCTCCGCTGCGGTACAGGGAATATCACACCCAGTTGCAACGTCAGGTATTATCGAGGCCCTTAGGCCTTTACGCGATTTAGCGCCAGAGGAGTGGGCGCAGATATTATTCGCCGCATCGCAGATGGGGGATATCGACAGCGTAATGCTCAGAGAAGAGCTAGACGCAATCTACAGCTCGATGGGAGCGGGCGCGAGGGATTGGGTCAAGGCGATGGTGGCTATTGCCTACGCGAGTCTCGACCCGCCAGATGAAGAAAATGCGTGCGCTCTGATGGGCCAAATCGTCGACGAGACGCTTAAACTCATCGCAAAAGCCCATGCCTACCAAGCACTTGTGACCAGAGGAGTGTTCTGCTCTGGGGCTGGCGCCGTGGAAGTGCTTGTAAACGTCATTAAGCAAGCCGAGGAGGAACTTGAGGGTATCGTAAAGCAATTAGACGAGGCGTTGGAGAAGGCCGAGGGAGGTAGCTTTGTAATAACGGAGGAGCTCGGGGAGTACCTAACGCGGATATCGCCCGAAAAGCCGGAGGAGGCGTTGAGACTCATACTACTTGAGGCTAAGGGATTTGCCCTCTACACCTTGGCGAGATTAAAACTAGAAAGGGACGATCCAAAGGGCGCCGCAGATCTCTTCGAGAACGTGGCTAAGATCTCTAAAGAGCTGGAGGATTGGAAGAACTACTTAATCGCAAAGTCTAAGGGGGTTTGGGCTAGGTTTCTGGCCGGGGAGCTTGACGTGGGAGGGCTCGTCGAGGCGTTTAGAGGGCTGTGGGGCGAGGCGCTGGAGCACATAGAGCTTGGAGCGCTGTACCTTAAAGCAGCGGCCTCAAGGATGGGGGAATACCTCGTGGCTTTGGCGCTTAACGGCGAGCTGGAGGAGGCCGGGGGGCTGTATAGAGAACACAGCTGGTTGTTGCAGGGGTTGCCAATATATGCCAATGTGACAACGCGCCTCTTGGCCAGTCTCCTCGGGCTTAAAACAGTAGAGGCGCCGTCCGAAGAAGAGGTGTTATTAGCGACGATAAGCTACGTGTATCGTCCACTGCTTCCCGCATACGCTTTGTTGTTCGGCGAGGATATTGGCGATGCCGCGGATATTTGCGCGGAGACCAGCGACTCAGAGTTATGTATTGAAGCATATCTCGCCGTAAGAGGCAACAAGTCTGCGATAGAGAGAATTGAACTTGAGGCGAGGAATCTCGCCATAAGGTTGGGCATTTCCGCTGGGGAGCTTGAAGGCCTTGACGCCAAGGAGCTTGTCCAGTGGATGGCGCCTATCGCTTCGCTCGCGCACTTTATCCTCATGTTGCGCGAGCTCTTGAGGGGCAACTACAGGCTGGCCAGGCTACACGCGTTGGGGGCGAGCAAGTCGTTTAAGGGTCTCCCCTCCCGCCTTTTTGCAGAGGCGGCTGAGGCAATAGAGAGAGGTGACGAGAAAAGCCTTAGGCTTTCGCTGGCAAAGCTCTACTACTACCACTTTTAGCGCTCTTCAAAGGGCGTAGCTTTTAAAGCCGCCAGCATTAAGAGCTCAGGCGGTTACAGAGTATTCAGACGCTGGCGTACGTAGGGATGGGGTGCCTCCGGTAGCCAACGAGAGTTTTTGACGTTAACAGAGCTTGTCAGCTGGCAGTTTTTAGTTTCAACGACCTCTCCCCAGTACATTTTTTAAGTCTCTTTTTACTAAAAGAGAATTGCCTATATATTTCAAGGCTTTATATGTTTCTTCATGATTTAAAAAGTGAATTTTGTAGAAAAATTTATTATTTTTGATTTGAATATAAAGTTTGAATTTGTTTTTTATTATAGAAAAATTTTTATGGGGATGGGCGGCGTGTCTGTGGTGTTAAGGCCCCTCCTCCCGCCCCACGCGTTGCTTCACTACAAGGACTTTGACTTAGTCTGCTCCCTGCTGGGAGGAGTCTGTGAGCACGTGGAGAGGGCCTCCGGCGCCCCTGCATTTTACCTGGCGTATACGGCGCCTCAAGTGCTATATTTGTACTTCAAGGGAGTGGAGTTCGGGGGGCCGTACGCAAGGGCGTGGCGGGCTTTTGCGGACAACTCCCTAACCCCGGCCTTTGAGAAATGGCCGAAAAGGGGGCCTTGCCCCGGCCTGAGGGAGTACTGCGAGGCCTCTCCCGCAGTTTTTCTAATGGACGCCGAAAGGGCATATCGCTATTTGGCGAAATGCCCCTCTATTACCTCAAGGGCTAGGGAGCTGGGCATTTCGTTTGTCCGTTACGGTGTTTTTAAACGGGCTATTCCATACGTGGTGGAGAGGCCGTTGGAAGTAATAGCAAGAATTGCCGCGGGGATGCCCTCCCTTGAGGACTTGGCCAACTGCGGCTTCCACGGCCTGGCCAGTTTTAAATACTGGGCGGCCACGGAAGGTTTAAAAATAATAGAAGAGCTTCTTGATAAAAATTTCGAAAAAAGAACCGCGCCGGAATTTTTCGAAAACTATGTCAAGTGAGTGTATAGAGAGATTTGAGGCGGGGGAGTTAACAGTGTGTTTAACTAAAAACAAGAGTTTTGCCGGCTACCGCCTCACGAAGACTCTAGACGATGAAATTATGAGGAGAGTCTATCAATGGCTCGGCCTTAACCTCAACGTCTACGAGAACACAATAGTGTTCACAGACGGAGTGGAGTACTACGTGGCGGAGTTTCCCCAGTCTGCCTACGCCGTAATTATCCACAGCCCCAGGGCCAAGAGACTGGCCTTGGAGTTTATCCACTTGCTTGAACAAATGGGCAGGGAGTATATGGTAAATCAGACAGTGGCGTATAAACTGGCATTGGACACAGGCGCCGTGGCGTTCCAAAAGCTTATGGAGAGGAGGGAGGAGGTCAAGAGGGAGATTAAGAGGAGAATTCAAGAGGCAATCGCCTGGGCGCAAGGCGGCGTAAGTGCGCCGGCGAAAGCCGGGGGGAGTTTATCGCGGTTAGAAATGGCGCCGTCTGCGGAGGCCGTCGTGGAGGCCTTGTGCGAGAGACTTAGGCGCGACGAGAAGTTCAGAGAGGCTGTGGTCAAATTGGCTGGGGGGCTGTAGGGAAAATTCGGCGTTGTTGACATGACCAAAGCGCCGGACTACGCCCCCATTTTGGAGCTAATGGGCGAGGTGTGGGAGTATTGTAAGAACAATAAATTCGCCTCAGCCCACCCAAGGCTCTGCGCCGCTGCCATGGTGGCGGCGCTGGGCGAAAGGGGCTGGGTCGTGAGACGCAATTACTGGATTAAAGTCAAACACAGACCGCCGCCGTCAGTTATTAAAGCGGCGTCTAAAATAGTTGGTAATAGAGAGTACATCCCCTTGAGAGAGTTAATAGCCAGGGCCGTGAGAGTGTTTATGACTGAGCTAGAGAGACTGGGAATTAAGATACTTTAATCCTATTCCGCAGGAGACTTGGGGCGCCAGAAGGCGCCGTAAGGGCGGCGCGTTTTCCCCTCGCTGTTAAAAAGGCGGGAATTGGCTAAGAGAAAAGGCTTTACGGGCGGGAAAGCTATTTCCGCCCCCCATCGAGGACATGGCCATGAGACCAATTAAGATAATTCTCCACGCCTCTTTAGACGGCGGAGTTGGGAAAACCACCTTAAGCAGTGTTCTTGCAGTGGCCAAGGGGTATACGCTTTTAGTGGACATGGACTGGGAGAAGGCGGAGCTGTCACAGCTTTTCAGAGCGCCTAAAAAGCCGGGGTGG
>WUQR01000027.1 GCA_009889515.1 Nitrososphaerota archaeon | reverse complement strand
TACTTTTAGAGACGCCGCTGTGGTTAAGGCACGGCGCGACGGCACGTCCACAACGCGGAGGGAGCAGTTCCCCGCCACCTCCACCAGCCGCGAGAGGGCCACGACGCGGCCTCCCTCAACCACGGCGCCTTGAAGCGCCACCGGGAGGGGCCCACCTCCGCCAGTTTTTTCAAGGCCAGGGCCCTGGGGTCTTCGCCTAAAACCTCAATTTTACGCCGTTCTGAAAATGTCAAGTTTTTCTTATGGCGTTTTTCAGAACGCAAACTAGCCTCCCGCAGATCTCTACTCGAATTTGGCCTCTTTCTCGCTTTGAAAATTCTTTAATCAATAATACTCGGCTTAGATGAGTTCCTCATGTGGTCGGCGTCTTTCCTGCTGGTCGTCGCGGCGGTGTTTCTAGCCATGGCCATTATATACGGCGGCAGGTGGTCAGCCGCATACTACTTCTCCTACGCCAACGAACTCTACGCCTTGAAGCTCAGTATTAACAACTCGCTGGCAAACCCAGTCCGCGTATACGACTTGACACAGTTCCTCACTCTCTGTAACGATCCCCAGAGCGGAGTTGCATACGCCTACTATGTCCAAGGCGCCGGCCAGCCCTCAGCCGTCTGTGCCTATGCCAGATCGCAGTTTGCCTTCTACCGCTTCGCCGCGATTGTCGAGAGGTGTTTCAACGCCACGGACTACCGCGGTCAAAGGTCTTTCGTTGCGCAAGTGAGGGTATATACAGACCCGTTGATACTAGTCGACATTGGCTTTCAGCAGGACGCGAGGCCCGTGCCGGCGGTCGGGTGGAATTACAACAGCACGTATACAGTATTTTACGTGCCGGCAAACCCGTTCTATCCATTCACCGTAGTGGACTACCCCATTAAAGCCGTCGTTACATGTCCCGTCGTTAGCTAGACTTTCAAGGGAGTCTTTTATTCAATATCTCCGCATCTCCACGGCGTCACGTGAAGAGGAGTAAAATCGAGGAAATTCTTGCAAAACTAGCATCGGAAGAGCAACAGAAGAGAAAAGAAGAAGAGGTAGAAGAAGTAGAAGAGGCGGAGGAGGCCCAGGAGCAGGAGGCGGCCGAGGTAGAAGAGGAGCGCCTGCCGCCCCGCTCTGGGTGCGACTTGGAGGGGGTGCACCGCAAGTTTGAGAAATTCCTAGAGCAGTACAGAGAGGTGTTGGGAGACCCAGATGACAGCATGCTTAAAACCCTTGGGAAGAAGTTTATAGAAGCTCTGCGCGCGTCTGACTGCGAACTCGTAGCACGGCTCATCGAAG
>WUQR01000026.1 GCA_009889515.1 Nitrososphaerota archaeon | reverse complement strand
GCTGAAGGCGGCCTTTAGGTCTGAGCCCTCGCCGATATCCTGCCGTTGCAGGGTGTAAGACCCCCCTGAGGTCATGACAAAGAGCTTAAGGGTGCACCTTACGTAGACCCCGCCTCCTTCGGAGGGAGGACCGCCTAAGCCCGGCAGGATCTCGTACTCCGCGGTCCAGTCGTAGATCAGCCCCTCAATGATAGCCTTGCGAAGGATCCGCCGGACCTCCCCCACCTCGATGTAGGGGACAAAGGGCTTAGGGTCTGAACCCATAGCCGACTTCCTTATTTGGGGCCTCCAGCTCACTTGGACTCTTTCTTTCAAAAAGAATTTGTGAAGAGATTTAGTCATTTCTTGGATTTCGTGGGCTCCCTGGCCTTTGTTCATGGCTTCCTCCTCGAAGGAATTATATAGCGGTGGGCCTTTTAGACGCCTATCGGCCTCGTTCCTGTGCTATAGTAATCTCCAGCCGTGGGCGCTTCCTTTCCAAGGCTAGCGGGATCGAGGGGAAATCCATGAGGGACCAAGGATTTGTTTCCTACCTAACCCTGCTCCTCCTGTTTCTCATCGTGGGCATACTCAGCGGTTTTTTCTTCGCCCAAAGCAACTTCATTCGAAGGGAGAATGAGGATGCAATTTCCAGCCGGCTAGAGGCTTATGGAAAACTTCTTCTTGCCTCAAGAGGAGGACAAGAGGTACTGGGGAGGACCGATGGGATTCTCTCTCAGGTTTCTTTCCAGGCTGGCTTATCCCAAGCTCTAAACGATTTTCTTTCTGCTTATGGACAGGGCCGCTTCGACTGCCCAACGAGCTCAGGGGAAGAGAGGGAAAAAACCGCCACCTTCCTTCTTTACCCTACTTCATACCAGAATGCTCAAGGAAGTTGCGCCGAGATTATCAAATCTATAGCCGCCAGCGTTTTCTCGGAAGTCTTCTCGCCTACCCCCTCCAGGGAAACCCCTACCCTTTCGGGCGGCAAATTTCTCTATGAGGTGTATAGCGCCTCGCTTCCCTACGCCTTTGTTGTGGTTCGCCTCAGTTCGGATAACAGGCTGAAGGGGGTGAGCGTCCTGCCTGGGCAGATCACCGTGCGGAGCATCGAAAGCCTCTTTCCCCTACCCTACCAGATAGGGCAGATAAGCCCCTACAATGCCCTCCGGAATAACCCCATGGCTCCCGGGAATATCTGGGATGCCCCGGTCCTGATAACGGGGGTCGCGCCGTGGGATTCCTCCGCAGAAGGGTCCAGGCTCTACGAGGTCTACGCTGCCTCCGCCCTCCCTTCCAGCTCCTCCATGCCTGCCTATTTCGAGTACGGATTGCTAGCCTCCGGGTGTAGGGACAGGAATAGCCCCACCTCTTGCTCCTACAGGGCGGGCAGCTTCCAGAGCATCCGGATCAAGGAGATGAACCCCTCCCTGGAAAGGTGGTCGCCCGCGGAGCTTCCTGGAAGCTACATGCCAAGCCGGGCCCATCCGCCAACCCTGGTTCCTGCCAAGGGGGTGAGCTACTACGGAAGGTACTGGGCGACGCCGCACGTCATTCTTTTTGGCACCCGTCCTTCGGCGGATACGGTTGTCACCTCTATCCCATCAGAAAGCTTAGAAATAAACGTCGAATTGGAAGCCCGTAGCCCCACAGAGCAGATAGTCCGCATCAATAGAATTCCCTACGAAGTAGACGCTAACAAGCTAAATATCTTTTCCTTTTATTCGCCCCCTCCCTTTATTAAGCTCACTTCCATTCGCGTGAGGGCTTCCGGGGATTACGCCATAGCTCCTCGAGGGTCTAGGGGATTGGCCTTTATCACCGAAGGGAGCATACGTATCGCTGGACCCCTTCTTTCCCAAGAACCCTACTGCCAAAGGCCACCCCTCCTGCGTAGGAATGCCGGAGATGGCTCCTACTTCATAGAGCGGGGGTGCTCGGGTTCGCCTCCCCGGCAGCCCCTGTACCTGTTTAGCCGTTTCGGCGACATCGTGATCGACTACCTACAGCCAGAGGTGGCCCTAAACGGGGTTTTCCTCATCGCCCCTCGAGGGGCCTTCCGCCTGAGCTCTAACCCAGTGGCACAGGGAAACCTGTCAGGCCCCTTGGGGCTGCACCTGGTGGGGGGGCTCTGGGTGGATACCTTTGGGCCCTGGCAGACGGGCCTTCGCCCTGGCCTGTCCTGGCGTT
>WUQR01000025.1 GCA_009889515.1 Nitrososphaerota archaeon | reverse complement strand
TATCTCCACACACTGGCGCTTTCTATAGCTTTTCCAGTTTTTCGTTCAAACTCCGAGAGCTGATACCCCGGTTTGGGCTCCCACTTTGCCTCGACCACCAAAGCCTTCATTGCGCCTCCTTTGCAAACGTTTGTATAATATAACTGACTACCAATCTCCCGCAAGTGCTCCCTCGCCATGGAGGGGTCGATTTGGGTTAGCCGTACTGAGCGCTGTTTTTCCGGAGATTTCAGCAACTCTTCCAATTGGTAGTGTCCCAGGAAGTGTGTCCGGGGGCAGCATGGTAGCCTTCCGGGGAAAAACCGGAAATAGAAAGGGGAGAAAGCTGTCATGCCGGACAAAACCAGCAAAGAGACCTCCTCACCCTCGCTGGCCTACTGAAAAGGTCTGGGAGTCCCCCAGGTGCAGAAGGGCTAGTTCACCCGAGATTCTGCCCTGTCGACGACGCGCGCACCTGGAGCTTTCGGAAGCCATTCGCGCCCTGTACGCCTACGGGATGAGCACTCCTGCCATCTCTCGGTTCCTTGAGGGCCTCCACGGTGCGTTCTACTCCCCGCAGAGCATCTCGCGGCTCAGCAAGGTGGTGAAGGAAGAGGGGCGCGCTTGGCGGGAACGCCCTCTAGACGAGGAGTACTACGCCGTGTTCCTGGACGGAACGTTCCTTTCCGTCCGCCGGGGAAAGAGGGCATAGGAGCTTCGCCCTGGGGATCAAGCCCAATGGGCAAAAGGAGATCCTGGGCTTCTGGTTGTTTGGAGCGGAAGGTGGGAGCAAGAAGATCAGAAGGATCTTCCCATACGCGGACTGGCCGCTTTGCCTGCTTCATGTCGCGCGCGGCCCTGAGCAAGAGTGGAAAACAGGGCTTTAAGGCTTTATACCGGGCGGAAATGGAAGAAGAGGCCAAGGAAGCGCTGCTGGAACTTTGGTGAACAGTTTATCCTAACGGTTTGGCTCGGTGGGAGGCCGGGGCTTTTGCTATTCTTGCGTTTTTGCGCGGTCCCAAACCCATCTAGAGGTCTCTCTCCCTCACCAACCAGCTGGGGCAGGTGAGCAAGGAGGTGAAGGGGCGGACAAAAGTGGTAGAGGTGTTCTGCGGCAGAGGTTTGTGGAAAAACTGGTGTATCTCGTGCTGAGTAACTTAAATGAGCGGCTACACAGGCCGTAGGTTGCGGGGCTTTGGAGAAGTGCTGATGGGAAGCTACTATGTGGTCCAGACACACTAGACGAGGCGCCATGAAACTCTCCTGTCGCACCAAGTGCAACAAGCACGACAGCGGCAGGGCGTTTAAATTCTCCTGTTGCATTGTTATACCTGGAGCACTTCCTCTTCGTTTTGACCGCATGCCCAAAATCCCAGGCAAACGCCTCAGGGAGGGGGAGAGGGTATGAGGCACAGTGATCCGCTATTGGTAGCTGCGGGTAAGTTAGTGTTCATTGCCCCTCGTTGGTTCGTGTAAACTAAAGAAGCTCTCCGTCGCTACCAGGCCTAGCCCTATGTAAGGCGCCTCTGCGTCCTCTCTAAGGCGGCTTCGGTGAACCCTGGGGAGCGCCTCTTGGCCGACATCCACCATGCTCCCTGGGGCCCGCTCTTCTCCGGTGCAGGCCTCTGTAACTGCGAGCCGGAGGTTGCGCTCATGGTGGTGCGGAAAAGAGGTAACGGATGCTCCGAGGAGGCATGAGCAAGCGGTGCTGGCAGTGCCCAGGCTGCGGGATCCGCATTGTGGCCTACATCCCCCCTCGCCTGCCCCCTAGGTGCGGCTGCGGTCTAGCCAAGGCGCCTCGGAGGCTGAGGGAGCTTCACCCTCATAGCACACTGGATCCCGAGCCCCCCTCGAGGGGCCAAACGAGGAAATGTAATGGATCGCTACCGTGTGGTCAGTGACCACTGGGCCCGTGAGGAGGTAGAAGTCACCGTCCAGGAATTCGAGGATACTTGCCAGGCTCTGGGGTGGCCGGTCCTGATCATGGTGGCGGGTGCGGGTGGCGTACTAGCCGCTCGCTGGTACACCGCGGAAGATCGCACGCGGGTGTAAGAGGGAGATCTGCGGTGGGACCGGGGGAGGTGGCTAGGCTCCGGGGCGAACTAGGAGACCGTCCAAAAACTCGTTGCCCCTTCTTAAGTTTCGGGCCTTTTAGGCTCTATAAGGGGCTTCAACTAAGGGGACAAACTGTGAATCATTCCTAGTGTGTAAGGGGAGCCAGCATGTAGCCGCGGAGGGCTTCTGTCCGTACCGTTATCGCGCCCTTAGCTTTAGGGGCTCCCGGCTATAAGCGCCTTCTTTCCCCCTCCGTGGCCATGGGGACGTATCCTACCCCTCGTGGGTTTG
>WUQR01000024.1 GCA_009889515.1 Nitrososphaerota archaeon | reverse complement strand
TCAACCGTAAATGGGATAAACGGCACACAATCACCATGACCACATGGCACACCGATTAGCCTTTGTCTCAAAGTGAGTCTCATGATATCCATGGCCACGCGGTTAAGAGTGACATCTCACCCTTGCATCCCGATGGCCTACTCCTAGCGATTGCCGGAGTGGCCAGTCAAGAGTGACGAAGTCAGCGGAGCGAACTCTTGACGGGACACGTAGGCATATCGCTATAAAGGCCACAAGAGGGATGCAAGGGGTTGCAGTGTATGGAGAGAGGCCTAATGATGCCGCCAAATGTCCAATCTTGCGATCAAGGGATGAATGCTAAGCCGCCCGTCACCAAAACCAAGGCGGCTTTTCCGTGGTTAGGGGTACGGGAGAGCGATCGCCACTATTACTTTCCTTGATATATAAGAAGTTTCTTTCGGGAGTGGGAATCGGGATAAAGCCCCACACTGCAAGGGTTTCAGGCCGATACCACTGTCAAAGGGATAGGGAGAAGGTATAAAACGAAAAACCGGTCATCGAGTGGGATTGGGGAGCCCTCTACTGACCGGCCTAGGAGAAAAGATTAATGATGCAACCGACAACGCCCGAAGGCGGAGCGTCATCGCTTGCGCCTTCGATAGTACCGGAAATTTGCCGTCATAAGCAACTCCAAAGATTAGCGAAACGCAAGAAACGTCAGGATTCTGTGCGTGAGATGTATGCCAAACTTGGCATGGAAAAACGTGTCAAACGCATGGAACAGTGCGGCGAAGTCTTGCTAGTAGATCCGAAAGAAGGCGAAGGAAATAATGTTGACGTATACTTCCACACTCCACAGTACTGCCGAGATAGACACTGCCCTATATGCCAAGGGAAAAGATCTAATCGATGGGTAGCGATACTACGCGAGGCAATCCCTAAGTTACTTGCCGACAATCCCTCGCTAAGGGCAATATTCCTAACGCTGACGATCCGGAACTGCCCTATAGAGCAACTACGAGAAACTCTCATGGAGATATCTCGGGGTTTCTCCCGAATGACGAGGCGTAAAGACTGGCCGGCCAAGGCATGGATTAAGACCGTTGAGATAACGCGTGGCCAAGATGGGAGTGCTCACCCGCATTTACACGTGGTGATGTTTCTAGACTCGAACTACTTTAACGGGCGTAACTACATCAAACAGGAAAGATGGCGTGAGCTGTGGCGGGATTGTCTAGGGATTGATTACTTGCCGATGGTGAATGTACAGGCTATCAAACCAAGGAAAGATGATAACAAAGGAATCGGTAACTGCGAGGAAGT
>WUQR01000023.1 GCA_009889515.1 Nitrososphaerota archaeon | reverse complement strand
TGTCTAAAATCAAAAAATAGTTGGAACCCCATTTTAATACCTCGTATTTGTTGAAAGCCCTCGCTATTGACACTCAACGCCTGTCCACGCCGAGATCATCAGAAGTAGTATTTATCGCGCCCTAGTTAACCTCGGCGCAGATCGCCTCTCCCTGGCGCTGGTAGTAGTGGTAGAGGGCTTGCGGAGCTGGGAGGAGTTTGGCGGCACCTCCCTCTGCGCAGACCACTTCCACAACCTCGCCCCACCTACACACCCTAGCCGCTCTGCACCCAAGCTCTTGCGCCTTGGCCAGAGCGCAGTCAACTGAGGGAAGGCCTCCGCAGTCCACTGGCAAAAACTCGTCGAGGTAGTACAGCCACACGGCCCGAGGAGGCGCGGGTATTTAAACCTGGTGGTAGGGATTGACATCTTCCAAGGCGCCGGCTTTGCGCTTAGCCGCTCTCGGCGGGCGCATGTATTTAAACTGCGCCGAGCGTTGGGATGTGGAGAGAATTGGCCCTTCAGCCTATCGGGTTAAAATAGGCGGGAGGACTGTGGAGGTACACCTCTTTGAAATCGGCGCGTTTATTGTGCTGGAGGACAAGACGGTGATTGAATACGACGGCGAGAAGATATACGTAGACGGGAGGCCGACCCAAGACTCCCAAGTAAAAGCCCTAGTAGAGGCCGCGCTGGAGGCGGTGAGGACATACCCCCACGGCAATTAACGTGAAAAATATAAACTAAGAAAAACAGAGCTATATGTCAACTAAATGCCCCTACTGCGGCTCTGAAGGGGTAGAGGCCGTCAAGAGCTGGGATATGCCGAGGATGGGCTACCGCGTTACTCACTACCGCTGTAAAAACTGCGGCGGCCTCTTCAACCACTACGTGGGAAGGGGGAAGGAGTTTGTGTTAAGAATTGGGCCCAGGAGGCCTCCTGCAGGCGCAACTTGATAGAATTACACCTTTACCGCTGATGTAATCCGCCGGCGTCAGAGTGGCGTTTTTCGCCTGGCGTTGTACTTATACTCAATGCCCCTGACGGTCTCGAGTGTCCACTCCCTCTGGAATTGGGCGAAGGGGGTACATCTTAATTCCACACACCTATCCCCATCTACATACGCCACGCATACAATATAGCGATCTGGGAACTTAGAAGCGAAGTCTATCTCGTTGGCGGTGAAACTGAAATAATCATCTCTACTACCCACCCACTTGCCCTTAATCTCCACGACATACATCACGCCGTCTTTTAAAACAACGAGATCAAAAGGCCTCGGCCCGCTGTAGTAATCGTGTATAACGACATAGCCGTTTCTCTCTAGCCACTTTTTAACGCAAGAAACTGCCGCCGACTCAGTGCGCTCAATATTCTTACTCCGCCTCACCTCCCGCTCCACCACTTCCTCAAACCCCCCAACTGCGACAATTCCCAGCCCCTCAACCCGTGCCCTTTTTATCTGCGTCACTTTGTACTTTACGTTGCCGAGGGGTGTGATGTACTTTTTCGCCGACTCTAAATACTTCTTTAAATCCATCCAAATCTCCATTTGGACTTTCCTCAACGCCTCGTCTCTTTCGTCTTCTCTCACTTCGCCCGCCTCTACAAATACGGAGTCCCAGTCCACAGCCCCCTCTCTAAATACGCCCTCGGCTATTTCTCTGCTTCTACTAAGCGGAGATTTCAGCCTAATAAGAACCCTTTCTCTATACACAGGGGTGTTGTCTGAGTAATACTCTACTTCTGCCACGTAGTAACCTCCGCCGGGCTCTGGCCTTTTGTCAAAGGGATAGCCCAACTTAACTCTCAGCCCCTCTTCTACTAGCGTTTTAGATTTCCACCTCGCC
>WUQR01000022.1 GCA_009889515.1 Nitrososphaerota archaeon | reverse complement strand
TTTGGTTCGACGAGGCGAGCATTGCCGAGAGCTGGACGCCGCCGAAGCCCGTCGGTCGAGGCAAGCCGGGGCTTTACTCGGACGTGGCAATAAAGACCTGCCTGACGTTCAAGACCCTGTTCCGTCTGCCCTACCGAGCCACCGAAGGCCTGCTCAAATCGCTGGGGCGCCAGTGTGCGTTCGACCTGCCGGTGCCAGACCATACCCATATGTCGCGTCGGGCGGCCACGCTGGAAGTAAGGATTCCCTGTCGCCCGAAAGACGGTGCCACGCCTGTCGTGGTGGATTCCACCGGGCTGAAGGTCTTCGGCGAGGGCGAATGGAAAGTGCGCCAACACGGCGTTGGCAAGCACCGCACCTGGCACAAGATTCACCTGGCGGTCGATGCCACCGCCAAGGACATCATTGGTATCGAGGTGACCACCGCTGACTGGCATGACAGCGAAGTGCTCTCCGACCCGCTGGCACACGGCTATCACCCACTCAGCATTGGCCAAAACGTGATGTCTCGACTCAAGCACCTAGGAGTTCGTCTTTCCTACAGCGTGTTTGATCGGCAGGTTGCCCAGAGGCTCGTTCGCGCCGCTATTATCAACACTTTCACCTATCTTGGCATGCCGCAATCTGTCCGTGGTGGGCAAATTGCGTCTGCTGAATGAACCAGAGTGAAGAAGGGGGTTCATGCCGAAATGCGCCGAGTTGTCTGTTTGGAATACAAAAGCGGTCTAATTGGTGACAAGCATACGTCAACTCTTGTAAACACGAAGTCAGGAATATGAAGCAAGTCTTAATTACGGGTGGCGCCGGTTTTTTAGGTTCCCACCTGTGTGATCGTCTCATCAAGGACGGCCACGATGTGCTCTGTGTCGATAACTTCTTTACAGGCAGCAAGACCAATATTGCGCACCTGATCGGGCACCCCTATTTCGAGTTGATGCGTCACGACGTGACGTTCCCGCTCTATGTTGAGGTGGACTGGATTTTCAACCTCGCCTGTCCGGCTTCGCCCATTCATTACCAACGCGACCCGGTGCAAACCACCAAGACCAGTGTGCATGGCGCGATCAACATGCTGGGGTTGGCCAAACGGGTAAGGGCGCGGATTTTCCAGGCTTCGACCAGTGAGGTGTATGGCGACCCAGAAATGCATCCACAGCAGGAAACCTAGTGGGCCGTGTGAACCCCATTGGCCCACGTGCCTGTTACGACGAGGGCAAGCGTTGTGCAGAAACACTGTTTTTCGATTACCGGAGGCAACACAACCTTGATATCAAGGTGGTACGTATCTTCAATACCTACGGGCCGCGCATGCATCCGAACGATGGCCGGGTCGTCAGCAACTTCATCGTACAGGCG
>WUQR01000021.1 GCA_009889515.1 Nitrososphaerota archaeon | reverse complement strand
AGTAGATCGCGTGGACGCTTTTAGGAGAGAAAACTTAAAAACACGACGGAAAATATAGGGCGAGCCCCGGTAGCTCAGCCCGGTCGGAGCGCCCAGGGGCAAAGCCCCGCGTAAGCCTCGTAAGCGGGAGGTCCCGGGTTCAGGCATTGCCGCCTAAGAATCCCGGCCGGGGCTCCACTCAATTATCCTTCAATCCCTATGTTTCTGGGCCTGCGCAGACTTGCTTGCTCATTCTCTCATCACTTCTGCGTACCACCTCAAAAGCTCCCAGCCCACTCCCTTAAGTCTCGCCAGAGCGAAGAGATGTTTGGCGTAAAGCCTCATGGCGCCCCTCTTCCCCCTTATTGTCTTGTCGCCCGTTAGGGCGGCTAAAACGGCGGCTTTTTCTTCGTCTAGTCTCACGCCCGCATTAACTATCCCTCCCTTTCTCACACCCCACGTGAAGTAGAAGGACTTCGTCACACCGTTTACTTCGTACTCCACGACGACCCTAGGCCTCCCGCCTTCTCGCATCACCCTCACATCTTTAATCACTACTTTAACTCCTTTCTCGGCGTCCTCGACCACAAGTCCCCTCAGGTCTACTGTCTCCGCCTCCCTGGCCGGCCTTAAGTACTCCTCCAGAAGGTCGGAGAAGCCCCTCGCCCTTGCCATCTCCTCAAGGCGCCTCAGCGCCTTATCGGCCCAGTCGACACCCTGCCTGCTGAGCTCCACAAGGCGCCAAAGGCCGGCAGGCAACTTAATGTATACGTGGCCCTGAATGCCGCCCTCAGGCTTTTTCGCGGTGAAGTGTACCCCCTCCTCAAAGCCAGCGCTTCTAAGCGTCTTAACGGCGGTGTTAAAGGCATTTGCAGACCTCGGATGATACGTGATTTCCAGCCACTTGGATTTGCCGACAGTCGCCTGCCGAACGTTCAACTCCACTCCGGCAATTTCAATTGTGTTGGGTCCTGCGTTTATCTCTGCCAGCAACCTATCCCTTTTCTCCTCGTTTATCAGACCCCTTCTGTACAACTCCTCAACGAGGGCCCTAACCGCCTCCAGCCACTCCACGCGGCGTATTGCAGTTATGGAGTCCGTTGTAAGCTGTACGCGCCACTCCCCACCATACTCCTTTACCTCTACGCTGGCGCCCAAGGCGTTCAGTATTGAAGCCAGCCGCTCTGCCTTTTCTTTAGCGCCGTTGAATACGGCTCGTAGCTTTTCGCGATCCCATCTAATGTTTATATGGGCTATCTCATTCCCCCTCTCGTCCTTAAACCTAACCTCTACCCACGGGTCTACGCCCTGCGGGCTGTACAGCGTGTACTCAATCTTCAGCTTGTTTACGTACTCCTCCACGTGTTTTCTAATGCCCTCAAGCTTATTAAGAATGTGGTCGGCGTATAGGCCATTCTCT
>WUQR01000020.1 GCA_009889515.1 Nitrososphaerota archaeon | reverse complement strand
CAGGTTGCAAAGAAGCCAGCCGACACGGCTGAGAAAATCACCCGGGCGGCCCAGGTAAAAGCTGTAGCGGAGGCCGCGGTGGGGAAGGTGCCCATGGCCCTCTACTACGCGGCTCTCCTCTGGTCGGCGGATATCTTCCTGGCCTACAAGTGGATGATGCTAGGAGCCGCCAAGCTCTACGGCCACGTGCCAGACAACGCCGTCACTCTCCGCGACAAAGTCGCCGCGGCGCTTAGGACTGCCTTCACCCCCGGCAGGTACGACGTATACGCAGAGATCGCCTACCACGCGATGAAGCTAAACTACGTGTCTCTGGCCTCGTACCTGGCCGAGTTCAGAGAGGCGCTCGGCATGTACTTCGGAATGCTTGCGGATAGATACGGCACGAAATTCGCCGTGCTCTGGACGCTAACGCACCTAAGGCCGCCGAAAGACGACAGAGAAGCCATTACATTCGCCTACCAGTTTAGAATACCGCTGAAGCCGCTACCGATCGACAGAGAGACTTTGGAAGAGGTGGCTAGAGAGCTGGAGGCCGGCCCCGCCGAGGTTCTCGCGAGGATCTCCGGAGTTAAGAACGCAGACGCAGTGAAGACGTTGCTGAGCTTCGACATAGAGCCGTACCACATTATGTACTACGCCTATTTGGCTAGGAAGGAGAAGCCGAGGGGGTATATCCTCCTCTGGGTCTATTTGTACCACGTCGATAGGAAGCCGGAGCTGGCAAACGCCGCGCTGGAGCTGTACGGCACCCAGGCCTGGGCTGTCTTAGAGCGCTTCGGCGACCCGGACAGAGTTGAAAACGTCTTGGCTAAATACCTCGAGGAGAAAGCCGCCGGCAGGGGGGAAGCGTTTGTCCGAGCGCTGGCGGCGGTCCCGCTCGACAGCCTAGGCCTGGCCAAACTTGTCTACTCCGCGGCGCGGGACGAACAGGCCAGGTACGTGCTCGACGCGATGTACACAGCCAGGCTGTTCTACAACCACGGGGTTGTCAAAGAGCTCTACGAGAACTACGACAAGTTGTACAGAGAGCGGGTGTTGCTGGAGGCGCTCAATATCAACAACGTAGAGCTCTACGACTACATACTTCGCGCGCCTGAAGCCGCGGCGCTTCACTCCCCAGTCGCCGAGCACAGACTGGTCGCGTATATGGCCAAGCCGGAGATCTTAGACATAAAAGACGCGGTGGCCGCGGCGCGGGAGCTGGCAAACAGCGAATACATCAAGCTCTTCATGGAGGACGCCGTCTCACTGCCGCCGATTTGGGAAAGCGGGCAGAGGATTATTAGGAAAGACGGCTATTTGACAATAGACACGCTGAGGGCGTACTACACGCCGAGAGAAGCCGCCGACGCCCTAGCCGCGGCCCTCAT
>WUQR01000019.1 GCA_009889515.1 Nitrososphaerota archaeon | reverse complement strand
GTCTTGACCTACATGCTCGGCGCCACGGGGCGCCGCTTGGGCGAGGTACTCGCCCTCAGGACTGTTGACATTGACTTTGAACAGAAGAGAATCACGTGGAAAATCGAGAAGAAGCGCCAAGAGTACTACCTCGCCCTCCCAGCGTCTGATAAATTACTAAAATTGTTAGACAGATATATCCGCTTGAACGCTGTCAGTTACAGACTGTTTGATGTGTCAAGACAGAGAGCGTGGTACAAAGTGAAACAGGTGCTTGCGAAGTATGGCTTGGTGGGGTGGCGGCCCCACGACCTCCGCCACGCTTTCATCCTGAAGGCGCTCATTGAAACAAAATCACTAGAATTGGTCAGGCGGTGGGTTGCACATTCTAAGTATGATCTGTTGAGACAATACGCCGACGTCGTCGGCCTCGAATTCGACAAGCCGATAGTGGAGCTATGATAGCGAGCTATCCGGTACCGGTGTGCGATGGCGAGAAGGTGCTACCGCCGACGTTGATTGAAAGCTTGTGGCATGGCGGGTTTACGGCGCGTTCGCGCAACCCGTTTACGTGTTGCTTCTTCAAACACCGCTGTTGTTACGACGGTTGCGAGTATCTCAAGCACTTCGGCGGGAGTCGCGAGGAGCAGGTGCGCAACTACGACGAGACGCGCAGAGTCGTGGAGGAGATCAACAAGGCTAAGGACGGCAAGCTGGAGATCGTGACGTTTCGCATCCCTGTCGACATGCTAGACGCGGTGAACCGATACGTGGCGGAGCTGAAGACGACGCGCTCCGCAGTGATTAGACACGCAATTGCGCAGATGCTGGAAAAGATGCGTAAGGTGGCTGAGGAACAGGCGGCACAGGTTGTGTTATGATAGTGTGTGCGCCTGACATGACTGTAGAAATCGCCGAGAAGTTCGGCGTCCAGCCGTGCTTAATCGTATCATTATCAAGAGACAACTTAGACAATCCGGAGGCGCGCAAGATGTGGCGGATTACGGATATCGGCCTGGCGGCGGCCAAAGGCGGTGAGTTCTCTCTGGCGCGGTATCTAACGCTTATTAAGAGGGCGAGGGCGCATTGGTCAATAGTGCCAGACGTCTTCGGTGACTTCCGCGCCACGTTGGCCCAGTGGTTTCGCTACGCACCTATTATCTCAAGATATGCCGCGCCGATATTCGTGGCGCAAGAGTTCTACAAGCCACGTGTCCTCGACGCCGTGCTGGATCTGAGGAGGATGGGTCTTGTGGACAGGGTGGCCCTCCCGATGCGTATGCATCATGACGTGTCGTGTTCTAAAGAGCCTCGGCTCTGCGCCGAGAGGGCTGAACGCTCCTTGAAAACGCTATGTGGTGTCATGGGGCACATCCACCTCCTGGGCCCTGGCCTACGCGCCTTGCGTATACTACGCGGCACACTCACACAATGCGAGAGACAGGGCACAGTCATCAGCATAGATACCGCCGCCTACAGGAGGGCGCCGAATAATGAACTTAAACAACAACTTGGTGGCCGCTGGATGCCACGCGACTCGAGAGAGGCCGAGATAATGTTAGAGGCGTGGCTCAGGCAGGCGTTGGCATGACTGCTGACTACGGCATTAAGGATGTTGTGTTGTACGTGTCGGAGAAGTTGCGTTGTTTCCGCAACACCACCAAGCTCATTGCGATTATCTTCTTGGCGCAGTACGACGTAAGGAAATTCAGAAAAAAGGCTGTTGAGTACAGGTGCGGCGGGCGTCCACTGGCGCGGGCGGAGTTCTACATATGGCATCCAGACGTCGTGAGCAACGAGTTTTACGACGCCCTTGAGACTGTGGAGTTCGACATGGTGCGAACAGTGGCTGGTCTCGAATTCTGCTACTCTGGCCCGGCTCCGCAGGACTCCGCAACGCTGTACCTCCTCGACACACGCATCGCCGTTGTGCCGCGACTCAGAGATGCCCTATGCCGCTGGCTACACTACCACGTCGAATGCTCCAATATACCAGCCGAAGAGCTACTAAACGCTATATAATCAATATAGAACTATATCTATATAACCTACATAGACTTTACAACCCTCCAGAAGATATTCGCCAGATGTAAAGCATAACAAATGTAAAGGCTTCCCCCATATGTTTCCCCCATTTACCCCCTCGGCGGTCGCCGCTTTACAAAAATTTTTTCTTCTTTTATTTCTAAAAAAGTAAAGAAAATAAATAATAATAATAATAGGGCGACGACGCCGAGTTTCTACGTGGGGGAAAATATGGGGGAAATACGTGGGGGAAAGAACAGGGGGGAATGGAAAAAATACCTTATACGCGTTTTTCAACAAGAAAAAAAATTTTCTAACCCCCCCACCCCTTCCCCTTCCCCCACGTTAACTCCCCCACGTTTCCCCCACGTTAACACCTTCTCCTCCCCCATTTTTTCCCCTCTGTGCACAATCCGCCGAAGTGTTAATTGGCGGCGAGGCTTTGTGTCGGGTGTTAACGGCGGGCGACCTATGTAGGTCTATTTATATTTACTTGTGTCTAGGGAAGTGTTGGGTATATGTAAACCGGCGGAGTTGAATGCTGTTCACAGGATTTTTTCACAGGACGTTGGTCGGCGCGCCGTGCGCTTTAATTAAAATTTTTCTTCTTTTCTTTTCTAAAAAGAAAAGAAAGAAAGAAGAATAATAATAGGGCGGCGTCGGCGGGGTACAACGTCCTGTGAAATCATGCTGTGCACAGCATGTGAAAAAATCCTGTGAAAAACGTCCTGTGAAAGAAAAATTACCCCTATAACGCGTGTTTTCTGTCAGATGAATTCTTTTTTTACCACATTTTTTCTTTCACACGCTTTTCTTCACAGGATTTTTTCACACGACGTAGACGCCGGCCTTTTGTGAAGACATTTGTCAATTCACACGCTTTTTCACACGACTAATGTCAAATAAATCTTATACAGAAACAAACATATGTTTCCTATATTGTTAATGGAGAATTGGATATTTAGATGGATGCGTAAATCCCCCAGGTCGTGGGGGAAGATCGGAGGGGAAGCAACGTGGGGGAAACGTTGTAGACAACTGTTTCTGCAACACTTGTTTAACTGACATGTAGAAAGGGCTAAACTAGTTTTATATACCCGTGCAAGTTGTACATTATGACTACAGAAACTGTAAGGGTTCCGGCGTATGCCGAGGGTACGGTGATTAAGCTCGGGGAGGGGAAAGTAGCGATATATATCAACAAGGAGTTCAGAGACGCTCTCGAAAGGCTCGTAAAGAAGCGGGTGAGGGTGTTAGTCATAGAAGTTATAGAAGAAGAGCCGCGTCGCGGCCGCAGATCATGACTACACAAAACACGGATAAGGTAGCCGACTTCACTACATACCTATACGAGCAGGGCTTCAACACGGTCTGCGTCTCAGGCGACAAGAAGCCTATTGGAAGCTGGAGGGCGTCGGAGCGATCTGATAAGCCGCCTAGATGTAGAGAGGCTGTGGCGATTACCGGCAACTACTTCGCAGATGACCAGTACAAAGTAGCCATCTTCGACATCGACAACCCCAACACGAAGATCTTGGAAGAGGTATTTGGAGAAGACTGGCGGAGCTACCTCTGTGGTGCGCCTTGGTCGTTCTGCGTCCTCACCGGGCCCAGGCCGAAACACTTAGTGCAGTGCGAAGGGGAGGACTGCACGATATATGAAGACAAGGAGCATACTAAGCCCGTCAAGCAGGTGAAGTTGTCGGAGCTGGAGAGGGGCATTGCCGTAGTGGTGCGGGTTCCTAGCAAGTGCATAAGGGGCGATCTCGGCACTTCGCGTAACCCCGACGTTGAAATAATCTACAGTAATTATCAGGTGGTCTATGGTAAGCACCCCTCCGGCGTCTTCTACCAGCCAGTCAAGTGGGAAAACGGTAGGTGGGTGTCAGTGGATGCGCCTGGCGCCGGCGTGGTGCTGTCTTGTGAGGAGTTCTGGCGGATGGCTAGCGCCGTGAAGAAGCAGGGTGAACAGAAGGAGGAGGAGACTGAAGAAAAGGCGTATGAGTCGCCTAAGGCGTGGGACAAAGAAATTGCTGAGCCAAACGTCCTGCTTGCCTTGCTGAAGCGTTGGTGGGCGTTGACGAGGGAGGACGGTAGCCACTTCCACGACGCCCTGACCTTCGGTATTGCGTCTTTGGCGTGGCGTTACGGCATAAAGAAGGAGTCTATCGCGGCTGTGTTCGAGGAGCTGTTTAAGTGGGCGGTGGAGCAGGGGCTGGACACGGAGCGCGACGTTGCTCACCACAGGGGCGTAATTGACTGGGTCTACTCCGCCTCTGCGGAGAGGAGGAGGTGGGGTGGCAAGAAGTTACGTGAGGTCTTGACAGAGGTGTTGAAGGCAGAAAAGAACGCAAAACCGGCCGAGCTGGAGGTAGAAAGCGTATTCAGCGCCATCTTCAAGGCGCTTGGGCTGAAGGAGAGACGCCCGGAAGACGTAGCTCCTGGCGTGCTCTGCGTCCCGACAAAGTGGGTTACAGACGGGTATGGCAACGCCATCGCTGCGGAGTGGCTCTGCAACACCAAGAGTGGCATAGTGCTGAAACGCTTCAAAAAGAACACAAAGCGGAAGAAGAAAAAGGAGGAGGGAGAAGAGGAGCAGGAAGAGGAGAAAGAAAACAGTGAAAAGAGCTTGTTTGAGGAGGTTGTGCTGGTGGATATGTCCATCTCCTCGTTGACGGTGTATACCGACGTATTGACTGGGCGCGAGTATGTAAGCGCAGACGTGATGTTCGGCAGGGATGGGCTGGTCAGCTGGAGGATGAAGCCAAAGGACAACTTCATCAGCCTTGTCGAGAAGTACACACAGTCTCGCACTTCGCCGCGGTGGCGGCCCATTCTGAACTACTACCCGCATGTGCAGGACGTCATAATCTCTGGCTTCTTCTGCCCAAACCCCGACGACCCTCGTCTGGGGAAGCTGGCGTGTGGCGTCAGGGACTACTTCTACGCTGGCATACGCGACCCAGACAAGCCGACGGCGAAGGCCGCCTTGGAGACTACGCTGTCGGTGCTGGACAGGTTCGCGCCTGACGCCACTTGGTACAAGACCGCGGTCACTTCGTGGATGCACAGCCTCGCCCAGGTCTTCGTCTTGACGCGGAAGGTGTGGACGATTAGGCCGTCGTTTGTGGTGCTGGAGGGGCCCAGAGGTCTCGGCAAATCCACAATCGGACAGCTTGCGCTCCACACCTTGTTCCCCGAGCGTGCAGACGATCTCTTCATCCCGGCGTCCGGCGCCATGACCGCTGCGAGACTGGGCAGGCTGTTAGACGAGCTTGCGGCGGGGGTAGTTGTGCTAGACGAGCAGAAGGGCGTCCTCCACAGGCCCGAGGTGATGGAGGTGCTTAAGTCCATGATTACGTCCACCGTGGCGTGGAAGACGGCGTGGGGGGAGAAGTGGCCAGCCGCCGCCGGGCTTGTGCTGACCGCGAACAAATTCGTCGTGACTGACCCCGAAGTGGCTGACAAGCTCTACAAGATCCAGTTCTCTGGCGCTGTGGATCCCGCGAAGCGTCCCGAGTTCGCCACGGCTATGGCCAAGGTGTACAACATCGTCGGGGACTTCGGCGGCTACTACCTGCACTACGCCGAGAGGAACTGGGCCACTGTGAAAGACGCCATACTGGCGCCGACGCAGGCCGAGGCGGCTGAGAGGTACGCCAAGATCATCGCCGACGAGCTCGGCGTGTCGATAGAGCTTGTACCCGTGTCCGATCTAACAGCAGTGTCGGCCGCGGTGACTCCTGTCGACATATTCCGCGACCTTGTGTGGCGCGAACTTAAGCAACAAATGGCGGCGATAAGAGACGGCGCCGACGCAATAAGCGCGAAGCACGCCTTCAACATCCTGCTGGACAAGGGAAGGATTCCGTTTATGAGGAAGTACAGCGGCGACGAGACTAACTACATGATTCTGAAAAACATAGAGCTCTACAACGGAGAGCTCTCGCTGAGGAGCCTGTGCGAAGAGTTGGGAGGCGAGCTGTATACTAAGAGTCACAAGAAGAACCTCTACGGGGCCTGCGTCGTAGATGGGGTGAAGGTTGAAGACGTCTTGTTCCCGGAGGACGCGCCTGAGGAGGAGGGCAATGATCCTGCTTAAGACTCCGCGGGGGCAGATTAAGCTATCCTACAGCTCAAACTTAGTGTCTGCGCTTAAGGTGTTTGCCAGGTTCGACCCAGCCACGAAGGCGTGGATCTCCGACGTGGGGGTGCCGTGTTGGTTTGCGTATCTGTTTAAGCTCAATGTACCTGACTGCGTCCGCGATGTTCCTCAGGGCAGGTGGTGGAGGGGCGTCGCCTATATGTGGGGACTTGGCGAGGATGAGGTGAAGAAGAAGGCCTGCTTCACGGTGGAGAGGTGGCAGAGGACGACTTGTGAGGAGTATTGCGAAAAGAAGTGTGTGGGTGCGTGGGATAGCGATAGGTGCGAGGAGCGTTGTGTGGAGCGGTGCGAGGAGGAGGGGTGGCGCACCGCGGTGAAGGTTCAGCAGGAGGTGTGTCTGGCGAAGAAGGCCGACGACGGCTCTTGGCAGGTGCCGAGGGGGCTCGTGCCTCTGTTCGGGCGCACCATGCCGAAGTTTGCCGAACTCGGGAGCCCGCTGATGCATCCAGACCTGCGCTTCTACCAGGTCGACGTTCTCCACAGCGCGTGGTACATGCTTGAGAGCGTCGGCGCCGCGACGATCCAGATGGCTACAGGAGCCGGGAAGTCCTACGTCTCCGGCTACTTGGCGAAGCTACTGGCGGAGCGGGGCTACCACGTCTACCTTACGGCGATGCAGTTGGACTTGGTCTATCAGCTTAGGGAGTTCGCCGAGAAGTGGGGCGCCCCGGCGGACAAGATACATGCAGTGACCGTCCAGACGTTGTACAGGAGGCTCACCGGCCGCTCGATAGCAGAGGAGGCCGAACACGAGGAGGACAAAGAAGCCGCTTCCGCCTACGCCGACGAGAGCGAGATGACGGAGGATGAGTTCAGCATCTTCACTAATGAGAAGAAGGTAGCCATAATCATGGACGAGGCCCACCACGTCCCCGCCCGGACAGTCAAGGAGGTCATGTCCGCGGCTGGGGGCGGCTGGGCCCTCCGCGTGGGGCTCACGGCGACGCCGTGGCGCAACGACAATAGGGATCTGGAGATCTACGCCTACGCCGGCGTCGTTGTGGAGCCTCGGATAACGTCGTCGTTTTTGATAGAGCACGACTTCGCAGTCCCCGTCGAAATACGCGTAGTCAAGGCGCCTAAGTGTCTGTCGGAGAAGGTCAACGGCGCAGAGGGCTGGGCAAAGGAGCTGAAGGCGCTTGTGGAGTGTGAGGCGCGGAACAGACTCATAGTAGATCTTGCGCTTAAGGCGGAGAAGCCAGTGCTGGTAATTACAAACAGAGTGAAGCACGCCGAGTTGCTGGGCAAGATGCTGAAGGAGGCCGGGCTGAGGGTTGAGGTGGTGACCGGCGCGGTGAAGGGGGAGGTACGGAAGAAGATCTACGACGACCTGAGAGAAGGACGCATCGAGACGCTGGTCGCCACCACCATAGCCGACGAGGGACTCGACCTGCCCCCGCTGAGGAGTCTCGTAATCGCAGTCGGAGGCCGCTCCAAGACCAGAACGCTCCAGCGCATCGGCCGTCTCGTGAGGCCGTATCCAGGCAAGAAGATCGCGGTGGCATACGAGTTAGAGGATCCCACAGGTTTCGCGAGGCAACACCTACACGAGCGTCTCAAGCTCTACAAATCCGAACCATACTGGCATGTAGTCCACCTCTAGCGTGCTTCAGCCCAAACTGTGAAAACACCGCTGATCCACGAAGCGCCTTGGCGTAGTGAGACGTGTTTTGCATTATGTTTTTATATCTAGGCGATTTGTTCATATCATGGTAAAAATAAGAACTGAACAGGATAGACAAGCGTATGAAAACTTAATCGGCGCGCTTGAGGAGTACATAAGGTGTAGGCGTGGGGAGTGCGTATTTGAAACAGAGTGTCTGAGGATTGTGTGTAATGAAGATGGCTGTGAAGGGACGTAGGGTATGTCTAGTGCTGGATATGGAGCTGTGGGAGCGGCTGAGGAGAGAGGTGGAGGAGGGGAGGGCGGTGTCGATAAGCGACGCGTTGAGAAAGGCGCTGAGGATGTGCATGCGCTAGCGGCGAATGAAGCTGTATAGGCATACAAAAATCGGCGAGCCTGAGCTCGTGGCGGATTTCGACAGCGGTGTGTACAATGCGCAGGTGGTGGACTGGGGAATTGGCTACGAGGTGGTGGACGGCGGGTTCATGCTTCTCATTGTTAG
>WUQR01000018.1 GCA_009889515.1 Nitrososphaerota archaeon | reverse complement strand
TTGCCAATTCGGCGAGCCCGTGCTGACTTTCAAGCACGAGCCGTACGCCCGCGTAATTGCGCCGTTAGTGCACTATATTGCGTTAGACGCGTCCAAGGAGGAGGTCGCGAAATTCCTAGCATATGCGGTGCTTTTCGACGGACGTGTGAGGACTGGCGAGGCGTCTCTCACGCTTGGCAATTTCCGCGTTGATAACGACAAAAAACGCCTCCCGCTTGATGTGTACGACAAAATCGCTCTGTATATAATCCTCGCCGCGAAATACGGCGTGGGGGTTAATGGAGTGTATGTAAGAGGGGGAGAGGCCACACTATATTTCGACAGAGAATACGCCGCGGGGATATTCTCCCTAGTGTGGACTGAGCTCTCGCGGCTGTGGAGATTTGGCATAGAGAATGGCCTATACGCCGACCACATTTTTAATAAGCTAGATAACATTAGAAGGTACGTGGAGGAGTACGTAAACAAGCTGAGGATTGAATATGAACTTTACAGCCCGCAGGGCGTAGACCCGTGGGTGGAGGTGAGGTTCAAGGACGATAGGGGGAGTGAAATCGCCCACATAAACATTAGATGGCATCGGAATGCGTTACGCGCCGTATTTAACGGCGCCAAAGAAAAGGCAGAAAGACTGGCCTCAATACTAAACGCGCTGGGCACCAGCGTGGAGGCAAAGGAGCTTGGTGGGGAGTGGCACGTAGAGTTTACAACCGACTCCATCACAGCAATACGCCGTAAGGAGTGGGTAGAGGCAGTTAGGGCTCTAGTGGAGGAATTACACAAAGGGGGAATAATAAACGAGGAGCAAAAGAGGCGGCTGCTGACGGATATAAACGCAGGGCCTAATGTGGTTGAAATCGCCAGCGTAGAGCTCAGCGTTAGGATACAGGCAATTAACAAATCAAAGAGGATAGCAATTTATTACCTACCGGTCTCCCCCGCCGCCTTTGACGCCGCCGTAAAGGCGCTTAAGGACGCGGGCTTTGTTGAGGGCGTCCACTTCACCGCGAAGAGGCCGGAGGGCGGCGAGCGGGGCTATGTATACATCAAGGTACCGGCCGGGCTGTGGCGCCTTGTGGAGCTCAGCAGGCAGGGTGTTGACTGGGCCAACAAGGCGTTAAAGCGCCTTGAGGAGATGGCAAGAGCAAGGGGCTTCTCCGACTTGCTGGATGAGTACTTAAGGCCGGCTATGGAGGCGGAGACCGTCGATCCGAGGGGGCTTGTGGTGGAGGACGCCGAAAGGGGGATTAAGGCAGTTGTAAGAGACGTTAGGGTGGAGCGGGACGGCGACAGGCCTAGGGTCGTCGTGGAGTATGAAGTAAACGGACGGGTTGAGTCCTTTTCCTTTATCTGGGGCGTGACAAAGAGAGGGGAAGTTATGGCAAGCGTGAGACTAGACGACGAGAGGGCCCTAGTGCTGGCCGCCCTACTCGGCGGGGAGACAATAAAGGAGAAAAGGAGGGTCACGCTTTCCGCTAAACATCTATTCGCCCTAGCCAGATACAAGGGGGCGGGTTGGGAACTCTTAAGGTGGTATACAGAAGTGATGGGAGAACCAGCGGAAGTTTAAACTCACTTTAAAAGCGACACCTTTTTTGGCGCGGTAGCTTGTCCATCTCAACGCCTGGCTATGCACCTCTCGGCCACTTGTCTAAGCTCTTTTACTAACACCGGGTTTTTCATCAGCGCAGTGCCTATTAAAACGCCCCTAGCGTATAGAGAGCACGCCCTTTCCACTTCCTCCGG
>WUQR01000017.1 GCA_009889515.1 Nitrososphaerota archaeon | reverse complement strand
GCCGATGGGGTACTGCATGAGCCAAGTGGAGTTGCCCGGCCACAGCGTTAGTACACCGTAGGCGTCTTTCTCGCTCCTCCAGTCAAAGCGAATACACGCCACGTAGAAGTTATACGCCGTGTAGTTCCTCGGGTAGGGGTCCGGGAGCGGGAAGAAGGGCCTCGTCCTTATCAAATTGTAATAGTAGTCATAAAGTTGATTATACAGAAAGCCGAAGGGCTCAAAGGGATTGTCTGCGGGGGTGAACCTCTTAACCGCTCTCTCTAAATACGCCCTAGAGTAATTGCCTGAGGCCAACAGGTAGAAAAAGGCCTCGCGGTTGACGTACGTGAGGTTGCTTACGGCGCGGGGAACGAAGTTCCAAAACGGAGGCGGGAGCGCCTCCACGTCCACGGAGCAATACTGGTCGTGTTCTGCCCCCCTCAGCAAATTAATCACAGGCACTCCGTCGCTGTCTATGCTAGGCGCCTCGTCGTAGTAGTCAGGCAGTGGGACTCTCTTGTCGTCTACGCGCAAGTCAACTGCCCTAAGCCAGGCGAAGCCGTATGCGTAATTGCTCACTGCGCCTACGTCCCAGAGCTTCACGCGCTTATACGGCTCGCGGCTATGCGTCCAGCATGTGGCGTATGACGGCGGCGTGCCGTCCCCCACCCAGGGGCCAAACTGAATCTCGTACCACACGCTCCAGTCTCTGTATACGTACCACACAGCCGTCTTGTAGTCAGTGCGGTTCTCCGGCACCCATGGCCGCAAATAGCGAAGCACCGGCACCAGCGCCGCGCTGTCATATGTCACCTTGTCCCACCTCGGCTCCTCCCACTCGTCCCGCGTGGAGGAGCACTCCCTAACGCACCAGCAGTTGCCGAGTTCGTCGCAGTAGTATTCGCAACACCACTCACAAGTCCTCTTCCACTTGTAAAACGTCTTGGTGTCGCCAAGAGTGGGGGCGGGAGCTCTGTTAATCCACACTGAGAAGTTTGAGGCGGTGCGGTTGAGGACCGGCCTTATGTAAACAGTGGAATTCCAGCCGGGATCATATGCCAACAGACCGGGCGTTAAGGTGACGTTGCCCCCTCTGTAGCTCTCCCCGGCCGGCCCAACAAGCCAGCCCCAGACGCCCACAACGCCCTGGCGCGTTTCGTTGAGCAATGTGGCGTTGTTGTACACAACGGCCGTCCTTACGTCTGCCGTTAGGAGGCGCCAGAAGGGCTGCGGCCCTGCGTATATTCTAAACCAGGGCATTATTTGGTTGTAGAACTTACACTCCGCCTCCCTCACCCTCTCCATCCACTCCGCCGTGCTGGCGTTTCCAATTGTGGCGTTTTTAGCCAGTTGCTCCGCTATGCTGATCAGCTGGCTGTAGTCCATGCACCATTTAAGCGGCTCGGGGTTACGGGGCACGTCGAGCCATGCATATACTGCGTAAGGCCTAGAGGCGTT
>WUQR01000016.1 GCA_009889515.1 Nitrososphaerota archaeon | reverse complement strand
GCCGATGGGGTACTGCATGAGCCAAGTGGAGTTGCCCGGCCACAGCGTTAGTACACCGTAGGCGTCTTTCTCGCTCCTCCAGTCAAAGCGAATACACGCCACGTAGAAGTTATACGCCGTGTAGTTCCTCGGGTAGGGGTCGGGGAGCGGGAAGAAGGGCTTCGTCCTTATCAAATTGTAATAGTAGTCATAAAGTTGATTATACAGAGAGCCGAAGGGCTCAAAGGGATTGTCTGCGGGGGTGAACCTCTTAACCGCTCTCTCTAAATACGCCCTAGAGTAATTGCCTGAGGCCAACAGGTAGAAAAAGGCCTCGCGGTTGACGTACGTGAGATTGGAAACCGCGAGTGGCACTAGCCTCCAATTGGGCTCGGGCAGGGCCTCTACGTCCACGGAGCAGTACTGGTCGTGTTCTGCCCCGCGGAGTAGGTTAACGACCGGCACTCCGTCTGGATCAGTGTCTGGAGCCTCGTCGTAGTAGTCAGGCAGTGGGACTCTCTTGTCATCTACGCGCAAATCAATAGCCCCAAGCCAGGCGAAGCCGTATGCGTAATTGCTCACTGCGCCTACGTCCCAAAGCTTCACGCGCTTATACGGCCCGCGGTCGTGAGTCCAGCATGTGGCGTATGACGGCGGCGTGCCGTCCCCCACCCAGGGGCCGTACTGAATCTCGTACCACACGCTCCAGTCTCTGTATACGTACCACACAGCCGTCTTGTAGTCAGTGCGGTTCTCCGGGACCCACGGCCGCAGATAGCGCAATACCGGCACAAGCGCCGCGCTGTCATATGTCACCTTGTCCCACCTCGGCTCCTCCCACTCGTCCCGCGTGGAGGAGCACTCCCTAACGCACCAACAGTTCCCCAAGTCGTCGCAGGCGTACTGACAACACCAAGTGCACGTCCTCTTCCACTTATAGAATGTCTTGGTATTGCCTAGAGTGGGGGCGGGGGCTCTGTTAATCCACACTGAGAAGTTTGAGACGGTGTAGCCAACGGCCGGCCGTTGATAGACGGTGGAATTCCAGCCCGGGTCGTATGTCAACAGACCGGGCGTTAAGGTGACGTTGCCCCCGCGGTAGTCCTCTCCAGCCGGTCCCACCAGCCAGCCCCAGACGCCCACAACGCCCTGGCGCGTTTCGTTGAGCAATGTGGCGTTGTTGTACACAACGGCCGTCCTTACGTCTGCCGTTAGGAGGCGCCAGAAGGGCTGCGGTCCTGCGTATATTCTAAACCAAGGCATTATTTGGTTGTAGAACTTACACTCCGCCTCCCTCACCCTCTCCATCCACTCCGCCGCGCTGGCGTTTCCAATTGTGGCGTTTTTAGCCAGTTGCTCCGCTATGCTGATCAGCTGGCTGTAGTCCATGCACCATTTAAGCGGCTCGGGGTTACGGGGCACGTCGAGCCATGCATATACTGCGTAAGGCCTAGAGGCGTT
>WUQR01000015.1 GCA_009889515.1 Nitrososphaerota archaeon | reverse complement strand
GAACTGCTCCAATCCCGTAGTGGAGGGCCGCCCTCTCCAGCGAGTCGCTGAAGGCGGCCTTTCGGTCTGAGCCCTCGCCGATATCCTGCCGGCGCAGGGTGTAAGACCCCCATGAGGTCATGACGAAGAGCTTAAGGGTGCACCTTACGTAGACCCCGCCTCCTTCCGTGGGGGGACCGCCTAAGCCCGGCAGGATCTCGTACTCCGCGGTCCAGTCGTAGATCAGCCCCTCAATGATAGCCTTGCGGAGGATCCGCCGGACCTCCCCCACCTCGATGTAGGGGACAAAGGGCTTAGGGTCTGAACCCATAGCCGACTTTCTTATCTGGGGCCTCCAGCTCACTTGGACCCTTTCTTTCAGAAAGAATTCGTGAAGAGATTTGGTCATTTCTTGGATTTCGTGGGCTCCCTGGCCTTTGTTCATGGCTTCCTCCTCGAAGGAATTATATAGCGGTGGGCCTTTTAGAAGCCTATCGGCCTCGTTCCTGTGCTATAGTAATTCCCAGCCGTGGGCGCTTCCTTTCCAAGGCCGGCGGGATCGAGGGGAAACCCATGAGGGACCAAGGATTTATTTCCTACCTAACCCTGCTCCTCCTGTTTCTCATCGTGGGTATATTCAGCGGATTTTTCTTTGCCCAGAGCAACTTCATTCGAAGGGAGGGTGAAAATGCAATTTCCAGTCGGGCTGAAGCCTATGGAAGGCTTCTTCTGGCTTCGAGAGGAGCCAAGGAAGCATTGGAACCAACTGATAGAGCTCTTTCCCAGGTTGCTGTTGGAGCTGGTTTAGGCCAAGCTTTAAGCGAATTTCTTTCCACCCATGGAAGAGGTCGTTTTGACTGCCCAACAGGTTCAGGGGGAGAAAGGGAAAAAACAGCTATTTTTCTCCTCTACCCTACTTCATACCTAAACGCTCAAGGGAGTTGCGCTGAGATTGTCAGATCCATAGCTGCTAGCGTTTTCCCGCAAGTTTCTCCGCCTACCCCCTCTAGGGAAACCCCTACCCTTTCAGGTGGAAGGTTCCTCTATGAGGTGAATAGCGCCTCCCTTCCTTACGCTTTTGTGGTGGCCCGTCTGAGTTCGGATAACAGGCTAAAGGGGGTGAGCGTCCTGCCTGGGCAGATCACCGTGCGGAGCATCGAAAGTCCCTTCCCCCTACCCTACCAGATAGGGCAGATAAGCCCCTCCAATGCCCTCCGGAATAACCCCATGGCTCCCGGGAATATCTGGGATGCCCCGGTCCTGATAACGAGGGTCGCGCCGGAGGATTCCTCCGCGGGAGGGTTCAGGCTCTACGAGGTCTACGCTGCCTCCGCCCTCCCCTCCAGCTCCTCCATGCCTGCGTATTTTGAGTACGGGCTGCTAGCCTCCGGGTGTAGGGACAGGAATAGCCCCACCTCTTGCTCCTACAGGGCGGGTAACTTCCAGGGCGTTCGGATCAAGGAGATGAACCCCTCCCTGGAAAGGTGGTCGTCCGCGGAGCTTCCTGGAAGCTACACGCCAAGCCGGGCCCATCCGCCAACCCTGGTCCCCGCCAAGGGCGTGAGCTACTACGGAAGGTACTGGGCGACGCCGGACGTCAT
>WUQR01000014.1 GCA_009889515.1 Nitrososphaerota archaeon | reverse complement strand
GGAGACGCCTCACCTCCCGCTTCTAGCGGCGCTGGCCCTGTCCTCGGCGGCGGCAGATCGTCTGTCTGGATGTATACAATTTTACGCGGCAGGAACATCATTACCTCTTGGCCTTCTGCAAACTCTTCAATGTTTACGTATGTTCTAACTATCTTGCCTCTATCCACAATGGCGATGGGGACGTCCAGCGTATATATAAACTCTTTTACATACTTCTGCGGTGCGTTGTAACACCTCATGCCGTCGATAGTAGGAAATTTCGAGTCAGATGTGAAATAGGGATCTAACAGATGGCGCTGGGGCGCGAGAAGGAAGTGAGTCTTGCGGAAAGGCGATCCAGTGCAGGCCAGGGCTACGACCTGGCCGAAACGCACCACTGGGAGGACAGCCCTCATGAAGCCGATGTAGAAATATTGAGATACCACGTGACGCAGCCGCGAGCAGTCTAGTAAAACTTCTGCGTGAAACTTCTCCCGCTCCATGTAGAAATTGACCGCCGCGTGTAGAGAAGCGGCCAGCCGCAACACTAGAAACGCGGCCTCTGCGCCAGACGCAAAACCCCACCACCGCCTTAAAAAGCGGAAGCGACGGCTCCCTCGTCGCCTTAACAAGACAGAAAATGCGGCGTTCTATTCTCTCATCACTTTAACACGGCACATAGTTGAAAGCTAAAGTATACGCCTTTTTAAGGTAGCGAAAGAGTAGAACGCCGAGATCGAGGGACGCCGTTTAAGGCGGTGTAGGGATTTACCGCATTCTAACCACCGCTTTTTAAGGCGGCGTGGCCCTCGGCGGGCGGGTTTCCCCCGGCGTTAAGCGCGCCGTGTAGAGGCGGCTGTGACGCCGGCAGGGCTGAGCCTGCACGCCTTGCGGCTTTCAACTCTCTCACCGCCTTAATACGACATATTTTACAGCTTTCTATTCTCTCGCTACCTTAACAAAGCGGGCTAGCCGCGCCGTTTCAAAAGACGGCTCTCTGCGCCGGAGAGAGACGTGGGGAGAGCAAAGACCCGCCTATTTAAGGCGCCGAAAGAATAGAAAGCTGTTTCCCCGCCTTTTTAAGGTAGCGCAAGAGCAGAACGCAGGCTGCTTTAAGTCAGCGAGAGAGTGGGAACTTGTCTTCAACGGCGTGTTAAGGCGGTGGGAGAGTTG
>WUQR01000013.1 GCA_009889515.1 Nitrososphaerota archaeon | reverse complement strand
TTAGTATTGAGCTGGCGCCGATTACGGCGCTGACAGGGGAGAATATGACTGGGAAGAGCTTGGTGTTACATTGTAACCGCGCGGGTAAGCTGATAGGGAGGGCTAGGCGGCTATATCCGCTGTTAGACGAGGCGTTTGAAACATTACAAGACGTGGCTGACAGATTCAAAGAGGTTAGCAAAAAGAGGGACGACCTGCCGATGGTAATGCGGAAATATGGAAAGGCGTGGGTTGACTTAAAGACGGGCGCTATTGCCGGCTTCGCCGATTTGTCGTTCATATATGCTCCATCCGTCGTAATGATGTATGCCTATGCCGTAGAGAGGTGGGACGGCAGGAGCTATATACCGGCTTTAAGCGCGCCATCAGTGTACAACGTAGAAATCCCATGACGCGCTTTGCTGGTTTTTTCGAGTTTCTCCGCGCGAGCGGCAGGGTCGTGTTTGAATTGCGTGAGGTCGAGCTGTTCGCAGGGCCGGGCGTAGTAGATGAGGTGAGGGAGGTCTTGAACAAGGCCCGTGCGCCTTTGGAGGTAGCCGAATTGTACAAGTCGGTTGACCCGGCGTATTCGGTGTATGCATTAGTGCCCAGGAGGTGCGACGTGTCGGTGCTGAAGAACATCGCGGCTTTGGCAAAAAACCGGAGGTGGCGGCCGGCTGACGTCTACTACTTGCTCAGTGAGTTAATTGCCAGCTGGGGCTGGCCGGTTGAGCGCATTGTCCAGGAGCTGTCTAGAGTTGCGTAGTTTCTCCAAGAGCTCTTCAACAGCGATTCTTATCACTGCGGAGCGGGTGGTGCCCCACTGCTCAGCCAGCCGTTGGAGGCCTTTTAACATTTCTGCCGGCACTTTAAACGTCACCACCGTCGTAGATCTGTCTCTGCCGTATTTAGGCTCGTACCTCTTCAGCCGCCGGTCTGTATACGTCTGTTTTTTGCAATACTCTAGGAGCGCCTTTCTGTCGAATACATACCGCCTGTTTTTCAGTTTTGTGCAGGGAAGCGTCTGGCACAGCTCTGCCAGCATGGCGGCGGCGCGCAACACGTAGGCGTGCCCCTCCAGCCCAGCCGCCTCTGCTATTTTCGACGCGGCCAGCGTGACGGCGCCGCCTATGCCGTTGGCTAGCTTGCACATCGCCTCAAATAGCTCGTCCCGCTGTTCGGCCCCGCGGCATATTCTAACGACAATGCGGCCTCTGGGGTCTTTATACAGCTGGAAGCCGGTCTGCGCCAAGATGTCAATGCTCATGGCGGCCGCAGGAGTTGTCTTAACCTTGTCGTAG
>WUQR01000012.1 GCA_009889515.1 Nitrososphaerota archaeon | reverse complement strand
CTACGCCACCGCCAACTCCACAGCCTCCGCCTACACAGTGGAGCTGATAGACACAGGCCTCTGGGACACCCCCTACGGACGCGTCAAAGTATACGTAGCGTTTGTAAAACCGGCGGGCTGAGGCGGCTGGTAGAGAGAGATTAGCCAGTTTTCCAGCTCTTAATTCAATACTGTCCCCTCTCCACGGGTTTTTATGAACATAGCCTATGGAGTACCCGCGCTGGCGCTGGCGTCTCTAGCAATTGCGCTCCTGTGGAGCGCGGTGTTTGCAATGCCGGCGCTCCCCCCGTGCGACTCCTGCTCGTGGGCGACGCGGTTTGTCACCTTCGACCCCAGGACCGGCGGCGCGGATCCCAAGGCGTCTGCCCGCCTGTCCCAAGTCAGCTACGCCGAGATATACGTCGGGGGGATGAGGCTGGACACAAAGATAACTTGCCACGATGCCTACGCCGTGGTAGTAGGCGGCGTGGCATACGTAGGATGCGGAGGGGCCCCGGTGATGCCACTCTCCATCGTCAGAGCGGAGGGCAACGTGTCTAACCTGTGCGCCACGCTTTCAGTCACCAACGCCATATATGTCCAGGGAAGCGACACGAGGGATTTGAGAAAAGACGGGATATGGGCTAAAGTTGTTAATTTGAAGAAGTTCTGGGACGCTGGGTACACCTCGGTTACTCTAACCCCCAACGGAGTCTCGCAGTACACCTTCAGGCCGATTCCAGACGTAATCATGGACTACGTGGTGTTTTGGGAGGACTGCACGTCTTGCGACTCCTGGCCCAGCGCCAACGCCTACATAGACGAGGTTCTGCGGGTAGTCGTCTTTAAAAACATGACCGTGGCAATTCTACAAGTCCACGCGAGAGGCGGCTACCAACACGAAGCGGTAATAAACGGGCAGACAATTGTAATCAAGCAGTACAACGTTGAGTTTTGGAATAGGTGGATAAACACGGGCATCACGCTAGACCCAGCGGAGCCGTTTACCTTCGCCGTCTACGGCAGGAACCACCGCGGTCAAGTCACCCACTACACCTCCTTCACAGTAGGGCTGAAGTCCTGCTAAACCCCCCTTTTTCCCCACTCCAAGAGGCGCAATTCCCACTCCCCCCTCCTCCCTTCCCCACGGCATTGCACCGTGTTGAGACGTTTCGCCAAGACTGTGTGAAGCCGGAAAATACGCCTATTTAAGGCGCCGAAAGAATAGAAAGCTGTTTCCCCGCCTTTTTAAGGTAGCGCAAGAGCAGAACGCAGGCTGCTTTAAGTCAGCGAGAGAGTGGGAACTTGTCTTCAACGGCGTGTTAAGGCGGTGGGAGAGTTG
>WUQR01000011.1 GCA_009889515.1 Nitrososphaerota archaeon | reverse complement strand
TTCGTGGAGGTGAGCGGAGAGGAAGCGCTGTACACCTCTGTCTCTGACAGAGACACTTACACGACGGAGGAGTGGAGACAGTATTACGGAATGCTGGCGCAGGCCCTAGCCCCGTGGGCCTATTGCTGTAATTGCGGGAAGCCGTTAATTGCAGACGCCGAGTTTACAGAGCTGACGCCCAACGCCCACGTTATTAGGAAGTGGCGCTTCTGCGCCGTTGTGGACAGGGGGGAGATAGGCGCGTTTTATTGCTGGGAATGCGCCCCTCCCCGTAGCAAGAGGGCGTTTCTGTTGGCGCGCCATGCTGACCGCTAACTGGCTTAGGGAGTGCGCGGATAAGGTGACGTGTAATTACGTGCTGGCATACGGCCTCACTGGGAGCCGCCTCTGGCAAGCCGTGAGGAGGGAATTGGCGAAATTCGGCCGCGTGTATGAAAATCCGCGGGCAGACCCGCGCTTTGTGATTTACGCGGGAGATAGGATATACGCAGTGTGGGTAGTCGTTGAGCCCGGCCCTGTCTCCAAGGCCGTGGTGACGGCCGTGGTGGAGTACCGATGATTATGTACAGAATTACGCTCGGCGTTAATTTCTGGCTCGCGACAGACGACGGCTTTGAGCAACTGTACTTCCGCGAGGTCTGCCCCTTCTCTAAGCTTAAAGAGCTGGCAGTAACAGCGTGGCACCTATACGCGTGGCAGACGCCCATATCAGTAACGCAGAGCCACATCCTCACGAGAAGCAAACAAGTGGAAATGCGCCTGTTAATTTACTGCGCTCTATACCGCCGCAGTTTAAAGGCGGAGAGGGCAATATGGCTGAAAAGCGAAGTGGCGGAGAAGTTAGCGAGGGAGCTAGTCAAAACGTGGCGCACTAAGGAGTATTGGGACGCGCTCCAGAGGGCTAGAGAAGTCGTGGAGCTATGGACCTCGCCGCGTTAGGGAGCGAGGTTATCAAGGCGCTGAGGGGGGAGTGCAGCAGTATCAGCGAGAAGTGGGGCCTCACGCGCCACTGCAGACCAACACAGCTGGCGAGATTTCTCTGGCGCTGTGCAGAACTCTACACGAGGCCTGAGGATATAGCCGCTGTTCTTATCGCCTTGTGTTTCGTGAGGGAGTGGGAGGGGGAGGAGTGCGCCCGCGTTTTTGAGGGCGAGCTGTCAGAGGACGAGAAGAAGGCGCTGTATTGGTATTACCACACGGCGCATCCGCTGTGCATTCCCTACGCCGCCGACATCAAGCGGCTTAAAGATTTTGCTGAATTTTATTCTATAGAATTTTTCTAAAATTTTGTAAAAGCGTACTTAATATTAACTGATATTATTAGCGCCTTTGAGAAAATGTTTATAAACCCCAGTTTTTCTACAGATCATGTTTATAAGGCCAATGGCTAAAATAAACAGGGCGAAAAACCAGCCAAAACCCCAACGATACCTCACAACGCTAGAAGCCTTTTTTGAATGGCTCTCGGAGCTAAAACCAAGGGGTACGGCGTTTAAGGTGACGTATGAATTCTGTAACGAAAGCGTTTCGTGCATAAAGACTGTCCACAGTGCCATCCAGTGGGCCGTTGAGAGGGGGCTAGTGGTGGGCGCCATTAAACTGCCAAGGGGGTGGCTAATACCGACAGACCAATTGTTGTCGCTTAAAGCCGCGGTGTTAATGTACAAGGCAGTTGTGGAGGGAGAGGGGAGAATTAGGCGATGAAAACCTTGAGACGAAAATCACGGCCGCGCTTGAGTTACTAGAGCCGCGGTTGTTGCAAGATCTCCGGTTGTCAGTTAGACGAAGTCCTTCAATACGTGGGCTTGACTGTGTAGGGAGACGTGTTGACAATCTTAGCGTAGCCGTTTTCTGCCAGGTATTTTACAAAAGCAATTCCCTCTTCTGACAGCCTTAAGACGTCCCCGCCTCCCCTGGCGCAAAGAGCTATTCTGTAGGGCACTTTC
>WUQR01000010.1 GCA_009889515.1 Nitrososphaerota archaeon | reverse complement strand
GTGATGATAACGGCACTATGTAAGAACAGCGCATGCCCAACGCCATTCTTCGCCGCACTATCTCGCCGTTCCTTTACATTCATATAAACAAATGTTTTAAAATGTGGAGGATGTGGGGGACATGTACCTTTACATAGGCCCGGTTGAGATAAAAGGGCTTAGGGGCTATATGTGGCTTTTGGGGAGGAGGCTGTATTTAAAGCTCAGCTGGCGGTCGCGGGACACTCTCTTCCTCGGCAATCTCGCAAATCCCCTTTCAATTGCCATTAGGCTGAAAAGGCTGTTGCCAAAGCCTGTTGACGTGAGGGCGGCGGCATATGCAGTGGCAAAGGCGCTGGCAATGGCGAAGTACGTGGCTGAGAAGTGCAGAGACAGCCCGACTTGGAGAGTTAGGACTTGGGAGTTGAAAATGGCCGTTGAAGACGCAATGGCGTATTTGCAGTGGATTTGGCCGTGGACAACGCGGTTGTTTTCGCCAAGGCGAGGCGCGTCGTGGAGACAGTCTTAAGCGAGAAGTAAACCCCCTTAGTTTTTCTATTAATTTTATAAATTCCCAAAGTTTTTACTTTAATCCCTCTCAATTCTTTATCTATTATACGCTTTATTAATATCACGATTTTACAATAGGTTTTTAAACCACCTGACAGGCGCTCCGCATGAAGGGGGTTAATAAAACCAAGAGACAAAATAAAACCAGGGGGAACTCCCATGCGAATGCCCCGCAAGGCGGGGCCGGGGCGTTTAAGGCCGTGGCCGTCATAACAGTTGTAAACACGATTAACCCTACTACAAACGTGGCTATCAACGCGGTTAGCGCTAACGCCATGAGCGCAAGCGCAGTTAAAAATTCGGAGGTTAAGGCGACGAGTACAAAAGCGGGCGCCTCTGGGGCACCATGAGGGTTATCAGCGTATCTGAGCTGGGGAAGTGTTTCAACGGCTGTAAGTGGGTCTGTGGACGGGCGGTTGTCGTGGGCGTTAAGAGTGCATTCGAGCTGACATTGGCGTTGAAGCAAATCGTCGGCGGCGAGGCGTACGTAGTTTGGAACGACGTTCACGTTGTCTCTAAGAAGTGCTACATTGTCCTCGCGACGTGGTGGGTTGACGGCGGAATAGGGGTGAGGGAGGCGCTGGGGTGGAGCACCAACAGCCAAGCGCCGTGGGAGCCATGACTGAGGTGTGGCTAAAGCCGGGCGAGAGGAACGCGAAGCCGTTATTCCTCTTCGTTGAGGTGGACGGCGAGGAAGCGCTGTACACCTCTGTCTCTGACAGAGACACTTACACGACGGAGGAGTGGCGCCAGCTTTACGGAATGCTGGCGCAGGCCCTAGCCCCGTGGGCTTATTGTTGCAACTGTGGGAAGCCGCTGATGGAAGACGCGGAGTTTGTGCCGCTGGGGCCCAACGCCCACGCGGTCAAGAAGTGGCGTTTCTGTGCAGTTGTTCACCACGGCGAGATTAAGGCCTTTTATTGCTGGCGCTGTGCTCCCCCGAGGAGCAAAAGGGCGTTTCTGTTGACCAAATATGTTGACCAGTAACTGGCTTAGGGAGTGCGCCGAGAGAATTACATGTAGCCACGTACTCGCCTACGGCCTCACTGGCTCTAGGCTGTGGCAGACGGCGAGGAGGGAATTGGCGAAGTATGGACGCGTGTATGAAAACCCCCGGGCAGACCCGCGCTTTATGGTGTACGCGGGTGACAGGATATTTGCCGTGTGGGTAGTCGTTGAGCCCGGCCCCGTCTCCAAGGCCGTAGTCACGGCCGTCGTGGAGTACCGCGCAGTATGATAGCCTACCGCATTACGCCCGGCGTTAATTTCTGGATTACAACAGACGACGGCTTTGAGCAACTGTACTTCCGCGAGGTCTGTCCCTTCTCTAAGCTTAAAGAGCTGGCGTGGACGGCGTGGCACCTCTACGCGTGGCGGACGCCTATCTCCGTCACTCCCGCCCACATATTGACTAGGAGCAAGCAAGTGGAAATGCGCTTGTTAATCTACTGCGCTCTGTACCGTAGGTGTCTATGCGCGGAAAAGGCGATATGGCTGAAGAGCGATGTGGCGGAGAGGCTGGCGAGGGAGCTAGTAAGAACGTGGCGCACTAAGGAGTACTGGGAGGTGTTACAGAGGGCGAGGGAGGCGGTGGAGCTATGGACCTCGCCGCGTTAGGGAGCGAGGTTATCAAGGCGCTGAGAGGCGAGTGTAGCGCTATCAGCGAGAGGTGGGGCCTCACCGTCAACTGCAGAACAACACAGCTGGCGAGATTTCTGTGGCGCTGTCTTGAAGTGTACAGCCGTCCCGAGGACATAGCCGCTATTCTAATCGGCTTGTGTTTCGTGAGGGAGTGGGGAGGGGAGGAGTGCGCCCGCGTTTTTGCGGGGGAGCTGACTGACGACGAGAAGAAAGCCCTGTATTGGTACTATCACAACGCCCACCCCATGTGCATTCCCTACGCCGCCGACATCCGCCGTCTTAAAGAACTGGCAGAGTTTTACGTTGTGGAATATT
>WUQR01000009.1 GCA_009889515.1 Nitrososphaerota archaeon | reverse complement strand
GGTCCGAGGGAAAGACGTAGAGGCAGCCCTCCATTCCCCGGGTGAGCACCAGGCCATCCTCGAGGAAATCCCGGAAGGGGCCGGGGATTACCACCCGCCCCTTGTCGTCCAGGCTGTACTGGTACTCGCCGAAGGGCATTCCCCACCCCGTCCCACCCTCTGGGGCTGGCTAGGCTTAGGCGTCCGGTTTGGAGCCTTACCCACATCCGGGAGTATACCAGGTGTAAGCGATCAAATTCGCAGGTCAGTAAAAGGGGTGGCCCGACGGAACCCGACGGAAGGCGAAGGAAGGCGGTGTTGGACGCGGCGGAAGGCGAATGCCAGGCGGCGTAAAGTGGAGCGGGGCTAAGGAAGGCGTGCGTCACGCTTTTGGTCAGTAAATGCCGGTCATGCCCATTCTGATCGGCAAAGGACACTGTGCACTCTCCGATTGGACGATAATGATGGGCTGACTGAGATAAGTATGTATTCGGTTCAGTCATGCTTTTTGCCGTTTTTAGTCACGCTAATAGGTCAGTAACGAAGGGGCGGAAAATCCGCATCAGGACGAGGAAAAAGCCGTATAGGTTGAGTGCACAGCGTTGAAGGTTTCTCATACGGGAGAAAAGGTTGTGGTACGTAAGTATGCGGATTTTGTATAGCGGTCAGCAGTGAGTGCACAGTGAAATGGAGTTCTGAGGGGGTGGAGTGCACAGCGTGCACAGCGTCAGATAACTGAACTGGCTCTAGGGGCAGTGGTGCAAAATTACTTGTAGACGGAAGTATGCAGAAAATGCATACTTGGCAAAGGGACTGCACAGTGTGCACTCCAAAAGTAAAGGTCTATGTGGGATATACAAATCAAAAACTAATGATGTTGCGTAAACTATAGTACTCTATTCTACCGGATGTGGAGTATAAGGAACCCCGCCCTCACGGGCGGGGGGTCTTGGGGTGGTAGCGCCGTTCCAGCCAGAGGGCCTGCGCCGCTAACTCTAGGAACTCATCGGGGTCCTTCGGCGGCTCGCAATGGAGCCAATGGCGGATGAGGGCGGATAGTTGGGCAAGAGCGGGGATGTCACCATCCAACCGCCCTAGGCGTTCTGGAAACCCAGGGCCTCCATAATCG
>WUQR01000008.1 GCA_009889515.1 Nitrososphaerota archaeon | reverse complement strand
CTTAGTCCCCGGGGTATTCAACGCGTTGACAGCCCTAATGGCGCAAGATCTCGGCTTCAGAGCTGTGTACGTGTCGGGGGCGGCGGTCACGGCCTCAATGGCCCTGCCGGATCTGGGCCTTATAACTATGGACGAAATGGTCAGGGCTGTGAAATATATAGTAGACGCCGTTGACATACCAGTAATAGTAGATATAGATACTGGATACGGCGAGGCCCTTAACGTCATGCGCGCAGTACGTGAGTTCGAGGCAATAGGGGCGGCTGGGGTTCAGTTAGAAGACCAGGTTTTGCCGAAAAAATGCGGACACCTAAGCGGCAAGGCGTTAATACCGCCTGACGAAATGGCGAAGAAAATACGCGCAACTGTAGAGGCTAGGCGCAATCCAGATTTTGTGATTATTGCGCGTACAGACGCCGTAGGCGTCACTGGGTTTGAAGACGCGGTAGAGCGTGCCTTATTATACTTAGAGGCAGGCGCTGATGTAATATTCCCAGAGGCTCTCCGATCTGAGGAGGAGTTCAGGGAGTTTGCCAGAAGAGTCAAAGCGCCGTTGCTGGCCAATATGACGGAGTTCGGCGTATCGCCTTTAATACCGGCGAAAAAATTGGAGGAGTTCGGCTATAAATTTGTGATATTTCCAGTAACGGCGCTTCGCGTGGCCATGTATGCAATTAGAGAAGTGTTTAAGACGATCTTGAGAGAGGGGACTCAGGCGTCTTGGCTCGACAAGATGTTTACTCGAAAAGAACTATACGAGCTAATTAAATATTACGACTACGAGAGAATAGACGGCGAAATCTCAAGCTATATAGATAATATTTATAAAAAACCTAGAGGAGAGCGCCATGGATAAAATAACTAAAATACTGGCCGAATATACGGAATCGGTAGACTACTCGAAAGTGCCATTAGAGGTGCGCCACGAGGTAAAGCGGCGTATTATTGACTCTATAGCGGTGGCCTTCGCCGCTTACAGCGCAGAGCCTGTAGTTCTTTCCAGGAGAGCCGCCTCTAAATTCGCGGTTAGAAAAGGCGCCAGGATTTTAGGCACGCGTTACGAAGTGGCCCCCGACTGGGCGACCTTTGTAAACGGCTTGATGATACGCTACCATGACTACAACGACACATACCTCTCTAAAGAGCCGCTACACCCCAGCGATTTAATAGGCGCCGCGCTTGCAGTCGGCGATTATGTGGAGGCCAGAGGAACCGATTTAATCACCGCGGTGGCGATTGGGTATGAGGCCTCGGTGACTTTCTGCGACGGCGGCACGTTGCGCAAAAGGGGGTGGGATCACGTCAACTTCTTGGGCATAGGCAGCGTGTTGGCCTCTGCGAAGCTCCTCGGCTTAGATGCAGTTAAGACGCAACACGCCCTCTCGATTTACGCAGTGCCCCACGCGGCAATGAGACAGACTAGAGTCGGCGAGTTGTCTATGTGGAAGGGCGCCGCAGCCGCTAACTCGAGCAGAAACGCGGTATTCGCCGCGTTGCTGGCGCAAGAGGGCTTCACGGGGCCGTACAAACCCTTCGAGGGGGAGATGGGGTTCTTTAGGCAGTTGCTACAAGGAGACTTCGACGTGTCTGTGCTAAGCGGAATAGAGGCCAAGAACCCGCCGCGCAGAATCCTCGACACTTATATAAAGCCTTACCCGGTGGAATACCACGCCCAGACCGCCGTAGAGGCCGCGTTGAGACTGAGGGAGAAGGTGAGAATAGAGGAAATTGAGAAGATTAGAATAGACACCTACGAGGCCGCGTATACAATTATAGGGCCTAAGGACCCGGAGAAGTGGGATCCCCACACTAAAGAGACCGCCGACCATTCGCTAATGTGGATAACGGCGGCGGCCTTCGTCTGGGGGCCTATAAAAATTGAACACTACAAGGACATTCGCAACCCCGCCGTCCTCACGCTCATGAAGAAAATTGAAGTCAACCTAGACCCAGAGCTGGACAAGCTGTACCCCCAGGCCTTCCCCACCGTGATAACCGTCTACACAAAGGGAGGCGCCAAATACACCGAGAGGGTAGACTACGCCAAGGGCCATCCCAAAAACCCAATGACAGACGCCGAGCTTGAGGCCAAATTCACGGCGCTGACTCAAGACATATTGCCAGAAGAGGTAAGGGGAAAAGTGTTGCAGATGCTCTGGCGCCTCGAAGATTACAACATAAAAGACATAATAGAAGCTCTTGTAGCCTAACCACTAGAACGACCTGTACCTGGCTAAATTTGCCTATGAATGCATAGCCAACTTTCAGATTGGCGCGTAGGATTTAAGCCTCAGCCGTAAATACAGATTATAACTATTATCTCCTTCTCCCTCTTAGCAATTCTCGCCCCCATTTCGTTAATCTTTTCCAGCTCAAAAGAGGTTTTTCCTCCTAACCAGAACTCCATGTCTTCTGGAGCGTCCGGATAGTAGAAATGTGACGTCAGTAAGCGCTTATTGTGAGGCGCTATTGCGAGAAGTGTGCCAAAAACCCGTTCCTCATAGTGTCGCCTGGTCCGTTCCCGCACATGCAAGTACGTCATTTTTCTGCGCAAAGTCTTGTTCCACAAGCTGGCTGATAAGGCTGTAGTTCTTTGGCAACTCCGGCGTTTGCAAAGACTTGCTTGAGGGGGCCAAAGCAAGCGTAAAGGAGGGGAATACCGGAGAATACGCTTAACCCCGCTGTGCTGTACTGGGCATGACGCCTCGGAGCGCTGCTCCAGAGAAGAATAGCTTCCCGTGATGCCAAGGCCGTGCTATACCTCCTTCGCGACCTTTGAGTATTATGGACTAATTCCGAAAATGTTTTTGCCAAGAATCGAACGAGAAATAAAGAGGGGAAGTGTTTCACGATATGGCTATGTGGGTATTGTTAGGGTTGTTGCTTGCCGTGTTGCTAATTGCCAAGCCGGAACCCCTAGTGGTCGAGCTTGAAGAGGGAGTGGGGCCAGTGGAGTGGGGGGTTTACCTAAAGACCTCTGAGGGGCTTTATAAGGCGGCAGTTGTCTACCTCCCCGCGTATTACGAAGTGGCCTTTCCGGACAACACCACTGGCAAGGCGCCTTTCTACCAGCCTTGGCGCTTCGCCGTGTTGCCGCTCGAAAGGGTCAACAAAACGGGCAACATTGTCGGGAGGATAATCACAGACCAAGGCACCATTCTCTTCGTAGACGAGCCCCCCGTCATAATCTTCGCAAAGGAGGCGTTGGCAAGCAAGCCAGCAAAGGTAATGGCAAAGGAGCTACCGCCCCCAAGAAGTCTCGCGCCGAAGCCGAAAATAACAACAAGAAATTTGGAGAACAGCGAGAGCAAAGACCAAGCGGCGAGACCAGAGAGTACCTCTGTGGCTGTAGGCGCGGCTCTTGAGCCTGTGGGCGCCCTATACCTAGCGGGGCAGGCCAGGAATAACCAGTACCTTAGGGTATACAAGGCAGATCCCTACGTAAGCCCACCGTGTGGCGACGATTACGTGTACTTGGGCAAAAATGTGCGCCACGCCGCTCTGGGGATTCTCCCCCGCGACTGGGCCCAGGGTAGGGTGGTGGTAGAGCTCTACAACGTGGCGGGCTGCTCCCTTATAGGCACATACAGCATTACCGTGCCTCCCGGCGGCGATTACATCTTCGCCTATTTTATCCTGTTCTCGAAATTCGGAGGAAGAGACGTGAGCAATACAGAGCTGGCCGCCCGCTTTAAGTTCGAAGGTAGCGGCGCCATTTCCGCAAACGTGTCTATAGCCTACAACAGAGTCGTGGCAGCCAACTTCCAAACGTCTACATACGACTTACGGCAGTACGGCACTATTTCCTCAAGCCAGTACTTCTACGGAGTGTTACACGCCCCGCACATTCCGCCAGGTGGCTTAAGCGATATGAACATAGATATTAATGTGGTCCTTTACACCGTAGATGTTGCTAACGGCGTATGTCAGTATAAACAGCTCAAATATGAAGTTTATATTAACAACGCATACGAGGGAGGCGGGTACTTGCCGTGCAACACGGAGAGTAGCTCATGTAAGTGTAGCGGTGCTATCACCCTCAGCTACTCAAGCGCCCCCTTCCCGCTTAGAAGCGCCAAAGGCGCCGGCAGAGGCGCCTTAGCCGTTGCTCTGATCTTCAAAAGACCCGACTCCTCTACGCCGCCGCGGATATATTTATATACAGCATCTCAACGCATAAGCGGCAATTTCTGGCGTGAGATATATACGCCGTATGCCCTCTCATGGGAACATCTTCAACAATTTGCTCTAGCACATATTATTAACAGAGAGGCAACAAATATTGCCGTGGTAGCTAAATCTACTGGAACTAGTATGAGTGGCGATTGGAATCTCGGCCTTGAGTTAGGCGTAGGCGGTCCCAACATTAAAAGGGTCGATTGGATAAATGTGAGATTCCGCCACAACATGGCGGGCCGCTTATCTAATATCCCCTATAGACTTTACTACGCAATGGGCGATGCTATAAAACCCGTGAGTGCGCCTTGGTGGCAGGAGCTCGGGGCGGCGGCTGCGGACGTTATCTCGTTAGTGATAACGATCATACCAATGGGCTATAGCACGAGTGTGTTAGCCGGCTTGCTTACCTATGCGGCGGGTAAGTTCATAAACGCCGCCACTGGGCAGGTAGTCACATATGGCGACAGCTCCACCTTCTACGTCGAGTGGTGGCGCGGCTGGTCGGAGCCCACGCCGAATTATGTAGTGATTAATTTATACATGGGGTACCAGGGAAGCGACGTAAATCTTAACACTGAGTACATAACTTTTGCGAGTAATCGTGGAATTGAGAGCTATCCAGCGTATAGCGGCGGAGCTGTGCCTCGTTATTGGGGAAGCATAGGGGAAACAATGACTTGGTGGAGCTTCAGAGGCCTTGCTCACTACACTACGTGGAATCCTAGATAGCGGCGTGGTGTTAAAATACTTGTTTTTCCCTCTTTTTGTCGTTCTTTTTTCGTCCCTTGGTATTCTTCTCGTTGGGTGGTCCCCTTGGGTTGGGCTTTTTGTGGGTTTGTGGTATTGGGGGGTTGTGTGGTGGTGTATTGGGCTTTGGCACTGGCTTTTGGGAGCCCGCTTGTCGGCGAGATACGCCCTCTTGCTTTTAGCCCCGGCGGCCCCTTATCTCCTCGCGCCGCTTATCCACGAGGCGACTGCCGGGGCCAGCTTCGCCTTGTGGGCTTGGCTCGGGATGTCCCTCTACTTAGTGTACAAGCCGTTGAGATTTAGGAGGCGCATTGCCGCCTTTTTGATATCCCTACTCGTCTTCTGGACGGCTGGCGGCCTTGTTGCGGTCCTCCTAGTCGCCGCGTTGAGAAGAGAGATTTTCGAAAGCCCCTACATCAACCTCCCCGCTCTGAGCGTAGCCCTCCTCCCAGCACTCACTGCCGGGATAATTGCCGCGTGGCTGGCGCTAAGAGCGCTGAGGGAGTGGCTGTAGCATGCGTCCTTGACTATAGCCCTCTTTTCTCAAGGGAGTCTTACTCTCTTTAGATTTCCCTTTCCATCTAACAGGGCGCCCTGGGCGGCTCTATGCAACGGCCGGGAGTTCTCTTTATTATCACATCGCCCAACAAGGCCATTGCATAGTGCATGCCTCGGCCACCACGAGGGCACGCCGTGCCGCGCCCCCTCGGCCTATTAAATCAACATATGCGAGGCCCTAAAACTACTCAAGCAACTCTGTGCGCTACGACTTCCAAGCCGATGATGTACGCCAGCAAAGTATGCCGATGGGTATACCCTAAAGGCGAGTTTACGGGCGTTAAGCCAAACTGAGAATTACTATTCGACAATAAACTAACGAAAAAAAAGACTGTAATTTCTTGGGACTATGGAACGGAAAATAGTCCTCGGCTTAGCGCTAGCGGCCGAAGCGGTGCTGATGTTTTCCGCCACTTATCCAGATCAGAAGTTTAGACCCCTTGTTGCAAGAGTTCAGTACGAGGCGAGGTGGGGGTTCTTCTTTCGTAGCGCTGATACAATTAATAAAGCTTTGGGAGTAGTAGGGTGGAAATGATAAGGCCCATTGCCCTACTCGTCATAGCGCTAGCTGTTGCCGTGCAGGCAGGCGTGCTGTATGTAAACATGTCTAAATACGTCGTCGAAGTCAACACCACCTGCGGACCTGCGTACATATTCACTGCGCCGTTTGACTACGCCCCTCTTCTAGGCGAGTGGCTCGTCGAGCAAGGATTTGTTGAGAAGTATGACAGCCCCATCCGCAAGAAGGCCAGGGAAATGCTCGGCATAAAGTCAGAAGACAACGTAACTTTAGAGCAGTGGAACTCGTTAGTGGCGCTTGACCAATCTCTACTAAGCGACAAGGTTAAAGCCGTGGAAGATGCGTTAAGAAAGGCGGGTGTTGAGGTTATAGAGGTAGGCGGCGCGAGTACAGTTAAGATCCCCAACGACAGTGCTAACAACGGCACCGTATACGCCTTTGTTAGGCTCGGCGGGAGGCTTGACGTGTTGAAGAGGCTGGAAAATGTGGCCAACGATTATAACATCTCTATAATAGTAGTCGATTTGCCAAGAGTTAAGGCCCTTCGGACAAATAAAACAGTGGACTTCATACCGGGGCTAGGCGCCCCAACACACGGCATAGTACCGTTGACAATATTCGGGCCGTTTGGCGACGTTGTGTATTACGTGCGCCAGCCTGACGAAGAGGCCATTAGGGCGGTTGAAAAACACTTGAAGGAAAGGGAACTGTGCGGAGTGGCGGTATTGTTCGTACCTAGCGAGAGGTACGTCCCCCGCCTAACGCCCTTGAGAGAACAAACAGGGCTTGCGGCAGATTTCATCTGGATTGCGCTGGCCGTGGGGACAATCGCCGTAGTCATAGCCTCGCTGTATATACGTAGGTCGTTGGGTTATGTTTAAAATTAGCGCTTATAGATTAATGGCAAATGCACCGCAAGATCCCGGAGGAAGCAGATATTCAAAACTCGGATTTAATTGCGGGTGTGACTCAAAACCTTATTATATACTTTCGCGGTCAAGTGGGTAACGAATTAGTTTATATACTGGTGAAACCCAATGGGAGTAGTACAAAAGTTTGTCCAGGCGATAGCGAAGGTCCTGTCTTCTACATGTGGAGTCAAAGAATAGATTCTATGACGGTATATTATGCGAATGTTCTTGGTATTACAAAAGCAACTAATGCCGAAAGGACGGTGTTAGTTGCTGACGAGGCGCTTAATAGGTTGCAAGTATATCTCTATATACGTATAGATCATGAAAGCGCTGTTACTTACTTTAATACTCGTAACGTTAATCCTTGCGGTACCCCAGATTAAAGTTGTATATGATTTTAACGGTATAGTTGTAAATAAGACGTGTTATTTAGCCAAGACGCAGAAGTACTGGCCCATACCTATTGCAACGATCTCAGTAGAGGTAAATAAAGATAAATTCGCCAAGATGATGCCCCCTATTAGGGCCTTTATCGAAGAGTTAAGGAGGACACCCGGCGTATATGTCAGAGCCGGAGATGACTACGAGGAGGCGCTAAATAGGCTGAAAAGAGGCGAGGTGGATAGGGTTTCTCTGTGGTTTGAAGTGTTCGTATTTAACAATAAATCGTTGATAGGGCGTATAGTAGAAAAAGCGAAAAGTCTTGGGTTGGGATTAGCGGTATACTACATTAATGCCACAAATCCAGGCCCGTTTCCAAGTCCCAGGGAAATACTCGACATGTTCCGCTCTTGGCATAATGAGTATATTGAGAAATATGGAAAAAATGCGCTCTTCGGTTTACTTATCACATCGCACGAAGTCCCTGTGGTATTTCTCCTAGTTGTCAACGCCACAGAGGAGGAGGCCGATAAAGTGGCGGCGCGGGTAAGGGAGATCGTGCCCTGTAGATACCCAATAGTTTACTTTACAGACAAGCTAATTTTATTACCGTATAGGGGCCCTGAGGCAGATCTAGGCAATGCTTCCGTTGCGGAGGGCGCGCATGCCGTGTCTTCAGAAGGGGGTACTGGGGGCGGCGCAACCGCTGTAGAGAGCGCGTCTGCATCGCCTGCGGCAGAACGCGCCGGCAGCAAAACACAATGGACTGGCGTAATGCCGGTAGCCTTGTTCGCGGCGCTTGTGGCGGTATTGTTAGGTAGGATCACCCAAGGAAGGAATTTACTTGAACTTTTTAAATTCCATGCAGATGGGGATTTAATGGACGTGGATTACGACGTAATAATCGTGGGGGCCGGCATAGCTGGACTGTCAGCAGCCTTGTATACGGCCAGGCAGAGGCTTAAAACTCTCGTTATTAGCAGGGATTTAGGAGGACAGCTAAATATGACTACGCTTATTGAAAACTACCCAGCGATACCTAAAATATCTGGGCCGGAGCTGGCAAAGAGAGTTGAACAGCAAGCCAGGACTTTCGGCGCCGAGATAATTTTCGACGAAGTGAAAGCCGTGGAGAAACACGGCGACGTTTTTGTGGTAAAGACTGAGGGGGGAGATGAGTACAAGAGCTTGGCCGTGATCCTCGCCTTTGGCAAGACGCCTAAAGAGCTGGGAGTTCCCGGCGAGTCGAAATTTAAGAACAGAGGCGTCTCCTACTGTACTATCTGCGACGCCCCGTTTTTCAAAGGACAAGATATAGCGCTGATCAGCTGGGGCGACTTGGCCAGAGAGCCCGTCACAATACTCTCCTCAGTGGCTAATAAGTTCTACTGGATATATCCTGGGGAGAAGCCTATTCACGACGACGAGTTTATAGAACAAGCCAAGAGGCTGGGCAAAGCGGTTTTCGTGCCAAACAGCGAAGTTGTTGAAATTAAAGGCGACACTAAGGTGAAGTCTGTGGTAGTTAAGAACAGGAAGACCGGCGAGACCCAGGAACTGCCCGTCTCCGCGGTGTTTATAGAGGTTGGCTATGTCACTAAAAGCGACTTTGTTAAACACCTTGTTGAGCTTAACGAGAGGGGCGAGATCATAGCCGATTGGGAGGGAAAGACTAAAACCCCCGGCGTCTTTGCCGCCGGCGATATTGTGGCCTATCCCTATAAACAAGCGGTGATATCTGCCGCCATGGGCGTAGCCGCCGCGCTGTCAGCAACGGCATATGTAATGAAACTAAAAGGAAAGCCAGTCCACAGCCTAGTGGACTGGAGGGCCGAGAAAAAATAGGGGATTTAAATATGCGTCCTTAAAATCGATCACCTGCTCTGTACAATACCACCGCGAGCGTTGCCAAGGCCGCAAACAAAGCCGCCAGCAATACGCCAACCCAATCCATTGGGCTATCGGCGCTTTTCGCTACAAGCGCGTCCTCTACAGCGGGTGCGTCGTCCCTCTTGTTGAGCTCAACGAGGTGTTTAACAAAGTCGCTTTTAGTGACATTGCCCATAGCCGTCTCATCTGGAGATTTCTGGTGTAGTAAGTAAAACTTAGTTGCGTAGTATATCATTGGGTATTCGCACGGCACTATTCCCCTCATCTGGGCCGCCACCTTATCGGCCTCTTCCTCAGTGGCGTTTATGACTCCTAGCACTATTAGAGGCATGTCTAACTCAAACCCTAAGAGAAGGCTTCTATTCCCATATGCTTTAACGTATTTTTTGGCCCATTCGAGTGTCACCTCAATCATCTTCTTGCGGCCGGGGTATTCTGGAGCCTTGGCGTTGATGTAGAAAATCGTCATCCCCACCTCAAGCCCCTTTGCCCTCCTCACTACGTAATCTATCAGAGACTTGTTGCCGAATATGTACACCTCAAGGGATAAGTTGACCCTGTCCTCTCCGCTGTCTTTCAGCCTTCTCAGCGCCTCTTCGCTGAGAATTTCATCTCCGCGGATGTACACGCCTGGCATTTTCTTTAAGTCTTCTACAAACGCCTTAACTGAAGGCAACATCTTGGCCGCCCTGTCGATTTCCATCAAGGCCTTAACCTTTGGCGCAATCACTTCCGGAGTCTTGGCGAGGTAGCAAGTCTTGTTTACAACAACGCCCCCGAAATCATAGACTATCTCTATTTGAGGCGCCGCCAGCAACAGCGCGGCGACCGCTAGAATAAGCGGGAGTGATCTCATGATCTATACGTATATAGATAAACTTGTAATCTGTTAAGCGCTTCGTCAATAGGCGTAACATATATTGCCGTTGGATTGCTAACATCGTTTACTCCTTTTATTAAACCAAGCACATTTGCGTAATATACAACCATAGAGTCTATCCTTTGACTCCACATGTAGAAAACAGGCCCTCCGCTGTCGCCTTGACAGGCATTTATCCTCCCCCCTCCATCCTTAATGAGTCTATAGACGAGTGCTATTATTCCATTCTCGTCAATCACATACGTTACTTTATCTATTTTGAGGCCCCAATCGTAGCCACACCTATATCCGAGTTTTGAATATCTGCTACCTCCGGGATCTTGCGGCGCATTTACTATTGTGTAGTACCAGTTCACCAGGGCGTCAGTCTGGAATCCCACTGCGGAGGTGGCTATCCAAGGCCTCACAGTTCTACTTGAGGCCTCTATTTTTATAAGCGCCGCGTCAATTACGGGCGTTGTGCCGCTGTAGTAGCTGTCTCTAATTACTGTCCCTATATAGTTATTATCGCCTACGTTTAGGTTCCTATACGGTTGGTAAACCGCGTCTTGGTACTGGCTATTTGTACAATGGCCGGCAGTTAAATATCCAAATACCCGGCTACCGCTCTCATACCAGTACACAGCCACGCCGAGGCTACAGTAGCCCACTGTGAAATATCTGTCGGGGGTTTGGTCATACCCCACCTCGATCTGGACGCCACCGGCTAAGTCGTTCCACCTGTCTGTCAGCGATAGCCCGTAGGCGGCGGCCGCAAGCACCAATGCCGAAATAGCCCCCAGCCTAGCGAGCCCGGGTTTAGGCATATTTTACTGATTTTCCAGTCTTTTTTTACTTTCACGTTTTGTCGTAATTTTTTACGTTTTTTGGCTAATATGCCGTTGGGGAAAGTTTTTAATAGGGGTGGGGTTGGGTGGTTGATGTCTTCAAAGGAGCAAGAGGCCCAGAAGGGAAAGCAGGGATGGATTACCCCAACTGTGATACCTCCAGAGGAGTGGGCTACGTTTAGGTACAGGGGGAAGACGTTGGAAGAGCTTTTAAACATGTCCATGGACGAGTTTATAAAACTGCTTCCCGCCAGGCAGAGGAGGAGCTTAAAGAGGGGGCTTAAGCCTGAGCACAGAAAGCTACTTGAAAAAATACGTAAAGCGAAAAGATTAGCGGCGCAGGGTAAGAAAGTCGTTATAAGAACCCATTGTAGAGACATGATTATCCTCCCCGAGATGGTCGGCTTAACTATTCACGTGTACAACGGAATTACCTACATACCGGTGTTCATATCGCCGTGGCACATCGGCCACTATTTGGGAGAATTCGCCCTGACGACAAAAATCGTTCAACACGGCGAACCCGGCCTCAAGGCAACTAGGTCGTCATTACACATCGCGGCTAAGTAATATGACTGCAATAAAACTACAGACAAGGCCTAGGCCTGGGGACGTATTCACCCTGCCCAACGGGAAAAGGGTGGAGGTGAAGAACATAGGGATACCTCACGTCTTGCCCCCGGCCAGCGTCTGCGACGATCCCCTCTGCCCCTGGCACGGCCACCTCAAAGTGCGATTGAAGCTTTTGGAGGTCACCGTGGAGAAGGTCAGAATGCACAAAGCCGCCGTTGTTATTCACGAGTGGCTACACTACATTCGTAAGTACAACAGATATGAGCGCAGGCGCAAGAGGATGAGAGTGAGAGTGCCTGAGTGCATAGAGGTGAAGCCTGGCGACAAGGTTATAATTGCAGAGACGAGGCCGCTGTCTAAAACCATTGCCTGGGTTGTGATAGGGAAAAAAGAAGATGTCGTAGAGTGGAAGGCTAAGCACGAAACTCTCCAAGCTTAGCCCATTAAGCTTTAAGGGCCTCCGATAGGGCGGTTTTTGCACACGTCGCCTTCGCCACTGTGGGCCACTTTAATCCACTCCTGGTATAGTGGGCTTTCTGGCTTTATGTACACGCCGTCTGCTCCCGCCCTCACTGTGAATCTCCACTTCGTGCTCCCCCACTTGCACACCGCCTTTTTCTCCGTCACAAAACAGGACATCGGCTTGCCACGCTATTCCCCCTCCCACCAAAAGGCCCTTCTTAGGGCATACTCGCTGATTAAAGGCTCGGCGTATTTTTCGCCGTACTCAGCCAATGCTAT
>WUQR01000007.1 GCA_009889515.1 Nitrososphaerota archaeon | reverse complement strand
GTCCTCTTATCCCTCGACCCGTCTTTAAACACAGCCTCCACCTCTAGCTTGTATGTGCCAGGCTCCGTGGGGAGCTCCAGCTCGAAGGAGTAGGCTTTGCCAGTGGCGTTTTCCTCACGTTCTATGCCGCCTATTCGATAAGCCACGGAGATTAAGTCGTCGCTTCCCACCACGTCCACCCTAACCCTCGACCCGGGGTTCCGCTCAACGGGGGAGGTGGCCACGCCGTCGATTCTCACTTCAATAGCCTTCTGCAAAACCTCAACCTCTAAACGCCCATCTGAGAGAAACGGCCACTCCCCCCTCGACGCCAATAGGTCGTCCACCGGCTTTTTAACCTCCTCCCCGCTGGGCCTTTTATAGACTATGTAGTAGCGGGTGGCGTGCGTAGAGAGGGAGGCCAGCTGTTTTAAAAACGCCTCCACGGCCCACTCCTGCAACTGGCCTCTCCACTTCAGAGGCGCGACGCCTACGTTTTTATCCAGGTGGGGAATTCCGCAGCCCGTCTTGGAGAGCCAGACCACCTCCCCGTCCACCTCGAAGAGGCAGCTACATCCGGCGCAGTAGCTACGCACCGCGTCTAGAAATTCGTCGAAAGACATGGGGACATGGGGGAGCCCCTCGTTGTTTAAGTAGAGGCTCCAGAGATCTCCCAGCTTTTTAAAGCCGTCCCACTCAACCTGGGAGAAGATCTTCTCAACCACTCTGCCAACGAGCTCCATCTTCTGCCTGGACAGCTCCCTCAGGTACTCGTCGAGCCTCCTCACCTCAAACTCGCCGAAGCCCGCGGCTACCCTCCTCAGCCACATAAACGACACAGTTTTTAACAAAGCCGCGGCGCGCTCCTTCCACCGCTCTACCCTTCCTCTCAACATCTGCTCCATCTCGCGCCTCAGCCTATCCTCCTCAGAGGAGAGAAGGTCCGGGAAGTAGTGATATAGATTTAACAAAACCTCTTCAGCAGCCTTATACAACTGGCCTAGGGCAACAGCGGCTTCTCTGATATTCCGAACCGGGACGAATTTCTTCAACATCTCTTCAACATCGCGGGGCACGGCGCCTGCGTCGTCCCGCCTCACGTAGAACAAGTTGTTGCGCCTCCTCGCAACGCCAAACTCCGACAAATCCACCGCCAAGATAGATTTGTCAGCCTCTTCAAGAGCCTTAGCCCACTCCTCTCTACTAGCCAACACCACCACCTTGCCAAAGGCCCTCTTCCTATCCCCCACGCCGGAGATGTACACCGCGGAGAAGGGCCCAGCCCTCTCCCTAAGCAGAGACGCCAGTTGATCCGCCACCACGTCTATGCCATCTTCGTAGGAGAATTTAGACATGGCCTCTCTTATTGCGTAGGCCTCGTCGCCTATGTACCAATAGACGTATCTATCGCCGAGTTTCTCCACGTGGATACCTGCGTCAGAGGCGCGGGCCAGCGCCTCCTTGACGTCCACCGGCCTAATATCGCGCGCGTTGTAACTACCTAGTACTAACTCGTCCTCGGTGGGGTATAAGACGGCGGATGGCATCAGCCTCGCGGTGAAAGACGCCAGGAGTATATGCCTCAAGACCGACACCGCCGCCCTACCGCCGAGCTTCTCCACGTCCTCCCTGTAGAGTTTTAACAACGTGGTCCAGTACTCCGCGTAGGGGCCGCTTGTTAGGAGGAGCTCCTCGGGCTCGGGCAGGTGGACAAAAGTCACCAGCTCGCCCTCAGAGGCCTTGACATACGCCCTGGCCAGAGTTCTAAGCAACTCCCTAGTCAGCTGGATTTTTGTCCGCTCGGCGAGAGACTCGTCGGCGAGGTCTAAAACCAGTTTTAAAAACACCGGGTTGAAGGGGTATGTCTCAGCCACCCTCCCCTCGAAGTCTCTCAGCGATTCATCTCTAACAACGCCTCTTAAAGGCGCCGTATCCACGCGGGCCGGCTTAAGCCCAGCCCAGCGCCGGAAGACAGCCGCGATATTACGCACAGTGTCGAGACGTATCCTGACGGCATTCATCCTCTCCACGGCGCTGAGAGATCGAGAGGACTCCAGAGAAGGCCCACCCTCGGGGAAGAGCGAATAGGACACGAAGAGATAAACCCCACGTACTTCCCCAGCCGCCTCAGCCAGCATTTGAATCCACTGGACGAAGCCGGGCTCCTCCTCTAGGTACTGAGTCTCGTCGAATAAGATCACCACCGGGGCCCTCTCCCGCAGGACGCCGCGGAGTTCCTCCTTCGTGGATATAGACCTCAGCCTCTTCTCAAACTCGCCCATGACGCGGCCGGCGCGGAAAACGGCGACGGCGGGGGTTTTGGCCAAGGTAGGCGCCGCAATCTCCACCCCGTAATCCGCCAAGTGGCGTCTGACGCACTCCCCAGCCCCTTTACACTTCCCGTACAGCGCCAACACGTGGAGGACTAGGGCGAGGAAGTGGGACTTGCCGGCGCCTAGGAGGGCTGGGAGGGTGTATATTTGAGACTCCCCCGCCGCCAGCTTCCTGAGGAAATCCTCTAAGTACTGCTTAAAAGAGGGCGTTACGTAAGTAATACGGAAGAAAGAGTCGGGGTCGCAGTACGCCCTATGCGCCTCCTCCGGCGCCTCCCCCCCAAAGAGGGCCTTATACACCTCATATATGTCAATGGCGGGGCTTATCTTGCCCTCGGCCAGCAGTTTGACATAAGACACGTAGAGGGATAAAAATTATTTTAAAACAATCACTGCCACCACTCCAGACCTGCGATAGCCCTGGCGGTTCTCACGTCAACGTCGTCCTCCTCTAGGATGCCAGCCTTGGATAGCTCTACAAGCGCCTTGGCCAGGGCCAGCGCCTCCTCCCTAGCCTCTCTGCTACATGTGACTTGCGTCTTGGCCAGTAGGTTGAGCTGTAGCTGGCGCAGGCAGTCAATAGCCGGCGACTTGCCCCGTTGATGCGCATAAACCCTGCGTATCTCATCGACCTCCTCCGCCCTCGGCGCCAGGACCTCGAAGGACTTGCGCTTAGCTACGCGGGGGCCGCCGGCCTCCACCTCTCTTATCAACCCCAGCCTGGCCATCTCGACGTGGGAAACGCCGGTTGCCCTCTCTACGTGTGCTAAGATATCGCTGTCCACATACCCCCTCTCGCTCTCCATGATACGCAGGGCGAGATAGGCGTGGGCCGCCACGTCGCCGATCTTAACCCCAGCCCTCCGGAGGAGCGCCTCGAAGGCAATGGCCACGGCCTGCCTCATGAGGCCCTCCGAGTCCAGCTCCACGCCCCCCAGAGCCACGGGGTGGTGGGCGGTGAGGTACTCAAGCGCCGCCATATAGGCGTAGACCCACGCCGTAGCCCCGTTCTTGCCGCCCACGGCCTTGAGCCTCCGCTCCACGCGAGACGCCACCTCCTCCACGACCTTCTCCCTATCGGCGGAGAGCTCGAGAGGCCTGGCCTCCCTCCGCCTGCGCCAAACTGAGACGTAGCCTCCCAGCACCGAGGCCTTCCCCCTAGCCACCACGTTCTCCTCACTCTCAGTCTCCACGGGATATGCGGCCACCATCTCCAGCCCGTTGACGCGCCACAAGGCGTCCACAAGGGCGGCCCAAGACTCCGGCTTCTTAGCCACGTAGTAGACAACAAGAAGGCCCTCCTCCTTCAGAAACCTCAGCACGTTGGAAAACGCCCTGGCCAGAAGCTCTCCAAACGAAGCCCTCAGCCCAAAATGCTCCCAACGGCCCTCGTTCTCCGACACCTCCCGCGGGGCGAATACCTGCCACTGCGTCGGTATCTCAAGACCCAACTCGTCGAAGAAAGCCTCAGGCAGAAACCTCGGCCTTAGCGACTCGCCGTCGTTATCACTAAGCGCCCTCTTCAGCCACACAAAGTAGAAATCGCTAAGCTCAGCATAGGCAACATCGTCCGCATAAGGCGGATCTGTGACAATGAGATCAAACTTTTCACTGCTAAGCTTATCCAAAGTTGTGGCATCATCAAGTAAGATGTTAATTTCACCGAGATTGCCGGGAATTGCGGAGACTAAGTACTCAATGCTACGGACAGCGCTATCTAGTGAACGAGTAAAAGATCCTATTACATTCATCGCAGGGTATTCCTCGACCCAATTCCAAGTCATAGCAATACCCCTGAAAGCTAGAACGTGAGTGACTAGTTTACGTGTAGGCTCTACTGAAGTTGTTAAACAGTTGTGCCTAACATGGTTTAATATTACTATCGCTAGATACGCCGTTACTGCTTCAGCGTATTTGAACGCCTCTTCTCTGCCTTGGCCTTGTTGAACCTTCTCCTCCTCTACCCTCTTCCCAACCTCGCGTATAAGCTTGACAAGCTTCGTAAGGGTGAGAAGCTGACGCGGATTGAAGAGCTTAAACCACTTATCAAAACCATGAAGTAAGGTGGTAAAATTAGCAGGAGGCACTAATTGATATGGCGCTACTAATTCTGTTGGTATATCTGGGTCTCCCCATATCTGTCGTAACCTC
>WUQR01000006.1 GCA_009889515.1 Nitrososphaerota archaeon | reverse complement strand
TGCGTTAAAATATTGCCTTAAATCTCGCTTAAGTTGTTTTTAAAAAGGCGCGGAAATACGTGGAAAAGGCGCCGGGATGCATTGCGGCGGTAGAGGAGGCAGTCAAGCCGGCGGTTGTAGCCGCCGCGGGCGTTGCGGGATACGCGACGCTACACGACGGGCTGTACTCTACGGCCGTTGTTTCGGCGACGGCCGCGGCTGTAATACTGGCGAGGGAGGGGGCCTTTGAGAGGGCAGTGGAGTACGTAAGAAGAGCCGCCGAAGCGGCGTATGAGGCGGCCCGCGAAATATTCGAAAAGGCGAGAATAACGTTGCAGAGGCTCTACGAGTTATTCGTTGAAGCAATTGCAAGAGCCCTTGACTACGTAAGGGCGCATTGGTTTATAATCGCGGCAACGGCGACCGGGCTGATAACCTGGGCCTTTGCTCAGCAACTTGACTTCTCGCTGTGGCAGGACCATATTGCGAAATTCGCGCCGGCAATTGCCGGCGTTCCAGCGTTTAAAGAGGTTAGGACTGTCCTCAGCGACAGCGCTCCCGAATTGCTGAGGGCAGCTGAAGAAGCGCTAAAACACAGGTCAGAGGGCGCTGTGAAGAGGTTGTTTGAAGAGGCCAAAAAGGCAGTAGGGCAGAGCTCTAAGCTGTGGGCGGAGCTGAGAAAAGTGGCGAGAGATGTGGAAAGACATGGCGGCAGAGTAGTAAGGTCAGAACACACCGCAGTTGCTTGGGCTCTCCTAGAAGCGGGATTAAGGGAGCTCAGCGGCGTGAAAGACATGGCGTTATTGGCGTTAAGAGAGGCGGTGGAGAAATTGACAAATGGTGGAGAGGTAGAGATGTCAACAAAAGAGCTAGCCGAGTTCACGCAGAGAGCGCGCGACATTGCACACCGTCTCGTGCTGTTGTTTGAAGATGTTGTGAAAAAAGCGGAGAGATATGGTAAAGAGGAGGTGAGGAGAGCCTTTACCGTAACCGAATTAGCCAAGAAGCTGGCTGGGGCGTCTAAGGCCGACTTCGGTAAGCTAGGCGAGGCGACTCTCGCCGACAAGGTAGTTGCGTTTTTTGAAAGCTTGGCTGAGGGCACTACATGGAGCCGCGTGGTGTTAAACGCCTTGGAGAGGGGAGAGGCATATGGGGCATTGATCAGAGCGCCATCAACAGTATTAAAATTATATAGCGCTGGCAAAAAAGAAAAGGCAAAAGACGAGGAGGAAAGGCTAGCTGTCCTCATCTCCCGCCTCGCCCACCAGCTAGCTGAAAGGAGCGTAAATAAAGCCGTGATGGGACGTGAAGGCAGTGTGGTAAAAGTCATTGTAAACGGCGAGACGGTGGTCGAAGCGGAGACGAAAGCAGTCAAGGAAGAGAGGGGGAGTATAGTCTATCGTGTAAGAGGTAAGTGGGCGGATGAGGAGGGCCAGAAAGCCAAAGAGCTGGTAGCAAAGATAGAGCCTGGTAGGGCGGAGGACTACGAGCTAAGGGCGTTATTGGCAACAGACGGTAGCTATGAAGCGGAAAAGGGCGAAGTCCAAGCCAGCACTACCTCTGTGTTACAAACCGCTTTGTACAGACGATTTGGAATGGAAGTGCTATATACAAGAGTGGGCAACTTGACTGAAGACGGCTTTAAACCGTTTCTCACAGCGAAGCTATACAGGGAGAGAGGTGGAGGAGAGATAGTGGAAACGATAAGACGCGACTTGGAAGAGGGCTTAAAGGCGCTGTTAGGCGACGCGAGGCTGAGGGAGGTGCTTAGGGAAAATGCCTTGAGGCTCCCCAGCGAAATAAAAATCTCAGTGCACGGCGTCGACGAGGAAACCGAAGAGGGTCGGCAGAAAGTGGAAGAGGTAAGGAAAAAGATTGTGGAAAGAATTGTGAAATTCTTGACGGAGTTGAGACTAGGCGAGAACGGCACAGTCTGCCTTGCAAATTGTCAATTTGGCGAGCCTACGCTGACTTACAAACACGAAGCCTACGCCCGCGTATTGGTACCGTTGATACACTACATAGCCCAAGACGCACCGGAAGAGGAAATCGCAAAATTCCTTGCTTACGCAGTTCTCTTTGACGGAAGCGTAAGGCGGGATCAAGTATACCTCATGCTGGGCAACTTCCGCGTTGATGACGACACAAAACGCCTTCCACTTGATATATACGACAAGGTAACACTGTACATAATCCTCGCCGCGAAATACGGCGTAGGTGTTAGGAGAGTGTACGTGGGAAAAGACAGTGTTATGTTGTTCTTCAACACAGAATACGCCGCAAAGATGTTTTCCCTCGTGTGGGGAGAGTTATACGCCTTGTGGAAATTCGGCAAAGAGAGCGGTCTATACGCAGACCACGTCTTTAAAAAGCTTGAAGGCATTAGAAAGTACGTGGAGGAGTACGTGGACAAGGTGAGGATTGAACACGTGCTCCACGGTGATAAAGTAACTGTCATGTTTAAAGACGAAAGGGGTAATGAAATCGCCCACGTAAGCATTAGATGGAACGGCGAAGAGCTACACGCTTATTTCACCGGCGCCAAAGAGAATGCAAAGCGGTTGACCTCAATACTAAACGCGCTAGGCGCCGAGGTTGAGGCTAAGGAATATGGTGGAAAGTGGCACGTGGAGCTTACAACAGACTCCATCACCGCCATTCGCCGTGTGAAGTGGCTGGATGCAGTTAGGGCTCTCGTAGAGGAGCTACACAAGAGAGGCATGATAAACGAGGGGCAGAGAAATCGACTGTTAACAGAAATAGACGCCGGTCCCAACGTCGTTGAAATTGCCGACGTAGAGTTAAGCGTGTCGTTAAAGGAGAGGGAAACAAAGGGCAGAAAGTACAAGTGGCTAGATATTATATACAAGCCGAGATCTCCCAAGGCGTTTGACGCCGCTGTCAATGCACTTAGGGATGCCGGCTTTGTAGAGGGCGTTCACTTCACTGCGAAGAGGCCGGAGGGAGGTGAACAGGGCTACGTCCGCCTCAAGGTACCGACCGGCCTCTGGCGGCTGGAAGAGTTAAGGAGACAGGGCGTTGACTGGGCAGAAAAGGCGTTAAAGCGTCTTGAGGAGATTGCAAAGGCACGTGGCTTTTACGACCTGTTAGGAGAGCACCTAAAACCAGCTATGGAGGCTGAGACGGTGAACCCGAAGGGCATTGTGGTGGAAGACGCCGAGAAAGGCATTAAGGCAGTAATTAGAGACGTGAGAGTGGAGTGGGAAGGTAACAGGCCGAGAATTGTAGTAGAGTACGAGGTGAGCGGAAAGGCGGAGTCCTTCTATTTTACCTGGGGCGTAAAAAGAGGCGACACAACAGTAAAAAGAGACGGTACAATACTAGCCAACATAAAAATAAACGAAGAGAGAGCCTTAGTGCTAGCTGCCCTAACGGGCGACGAGGCAATAAAGGGGAAGAGGGACGTCATATCGCTTTACGCAAGTAACTTATTCGCCCTGGCCAAGTACAAGGGAGTAGGCTGGAAACTGCTTCAGTGGTACTCAGAGGTGATGAGAGAGTGAAAAACTATCTTAACCAGATTTTCACAGCTATAATAAATCACGCCACCTCCCGCGTTTTTATCAATACAGGCTTTCTCAACGGGTTCATAAGACCAGCCACAAAAAACTCCCTGGGCTGTAACTGCGCCAACACGCTTTCGTTTACATCGGCTAGGTCGAGGTAAGTGGATATCTCTCTCA
>WUQR01000005.1 GCA_009889515.1 Nitrososphaerota archaeon | reverse complement strand
GCCGTTGCCCGGCGGCGGCGAGGTAAAGCTGAGAGAAGAGGAGCAGGTGGAGTGCGGCGAGTACGTAGAAGCGGTAGAGGAGGCTAAGAGGGCTTTGGAGAGGGGGGAGCTGTTTCAATTAGTCCTATCTAGATACCGGGCATATAGAGGCTTGGCCGACCCAGCCGCCGTGTTGAAAAAATTAATCCGCCACATGGACGGCAAGTACTATTACTTCTTCCAATTCGGCGAACCTTTGTGATTAGGAAGTATTTCGTCGTCCCCATCACGCTTATTGACATGGTGAAAATGGGCACTATTTCTTCAGACGCCGTGGCTTACCTCTGGCTTATGCTTGACTACGGCCGTAATATAGTTATTGTGGGGCCGACCGGCGCTGGGAAGACCACTCTCCTCAACGCCCTTCTCTACTTGGTGAGGCTTGAGGCGAAGATTCTCACCATAGAGGACACCAGGGAGATAAATATTGTCCACGAGCACTGGCAGGCCCTGGTCACTAGGCCCAGCCGCTCCGAGGGGGTTAGGGATGTCTCCGCCTTTGATCTCCTGGCCGTTGCCATGCGCTCCCGCCCGGACTACGTAGTGGTGGGCGAGGTGAGGGGGGAGGAGGCATACGTCTTGTTCCAGGCCTTTGGCTCGGGCCACTCCGGCGCCACAACCATACACGCGGAGACTATTGAAGACGCCATCAGGCGGCTTCTCACAAGGCCTATGAACGTCCCGCCCATGTTAGTTGGCCTCGCCCACATATTCATCCGAATAATGAGAGTAAAAGTGGGCAACCAGATCGTCCGCAGAGTGGTGGAAATAGCGGAGAACATGGGAGTGTCCAGAGGGGGGAGGCCGAGGCTACACTACGTCTATAGGTGGAACCCAGAGCGGGACATGATGGAGCAATTGGAGGAGAGCAGACATCTGGAGACTATTTCAAGAACTAGGTTTGTGCCCCTCGACCAGCTGAAGCGCGAGCTGGAGAGGAGGAGAGAGTTGATTTCCCTAATGGTGGAGAGGGGCTTCTCCACTCCCTACGTCGTTGCCAAGATCTTCACTATGTACCACCTAGACCCAGACAGAGCCATCGAGGCGGTGAGGACGGGGAAGATATGAATTTGCTATACGAGCTCTATAGACAAAGCGGCCTTGCCTACTCTTATAGGCGCTATGTTACTGCCCTTGCCGCCGTCCCAGCGGGCACAGCGGCATCCGCCGGGGCTGTCGCCGCGTTGCTCCTCGGGCCGGTTGGAGGGCTTGCCCTGGGGTTAATGGCGGGCCTGCTGGCCTTCGCCGGGCTTCTCCTATACCCCGTCCACCTAGTCTCGGCGAGGAGGAGCCATTTTGAAAATAACTTTGTCTACACCCTCGGCGTGTTGCTCCCCCTTCTAGCCGCGGGGGTTCCGCTGGGTAGGGCCGTGACAAGACTGGCGGAGGTTGAGGAGGATAAATATATCGCAAGAGAGCTCGCCCTCGCGGCTAGGGAGATGATTGTAATGGGGGCCAGCCCAGAGGAGGCCCTGGCCCACAGCGCAGAGAGAGTGCCCAGCGTGACGTATAGAGAGACTGTGGAAGTGCTGATTAGATCTGCTAAAATAACGCAGAGAGTTGACGCAGTGTTGCTGGCGCGCCTCGACTGGCTGTTGAGGAATAAACAAGTCAGGGCCCAGTCCTTAATCAGGTCGCTGTCTCTAATGTTTGAAATCTTCGTGGTGGCGGCGATGCTCCTGCCCCTTATGGTTTACATTGTGGCGCTGTCCTTCAGCCCCCTCGGCGCGTTAGAAGTAGGCGGCCTTGCCTTGGATCCCCTAACTCTCATGTTGTTACTGGGAGTTGTATATACGCCTATAGTTGGCACTGTATTCTATATAATATTCGATTCAATGGTGCAAATATAAAAGAATCTATTACAATCTGTGTCTACACAGTAAAATATTTAAGTAATTTCATTAGACGGCTTCACATGTGTTTAACCAGCGATTCTGTATTGAAGTTCTATGAAGAGATTGACGCGCCGCTTAAGTTATTAATCCACTACAGACTAAAGGCGAAGTTTGGGAAGACTTTTCAGGAAATTGTCTCCGAGGATCCTCATAATGTATATAAAGCGTTATCTAAGGCGTTGGGCGTGCACAACGCAGAACTATTTCTCCATATGCTATACAACTGGCTATTGAAGAAGAACTGCGCTACGGAGTTAAAATACGTCGAGATGTTCCTTGGGAAAATCTCAGCGGTGGGGACGTCATGAAGTTGCGGGGAGTTACGTTAATATACGGGCCGCCCGGCGCTGGGAATACGCGTGGTATGCGCTGAACTACGAGAAGGTGTTTTGGGCCTCTGCATTTGAGGATGAGGAGACGTTTAGAAATAACATGTCCGCGCTTGGGTATAACTTTGGGAATAAGTTGGTGTTCTGAGAGGCGCCTCTTGCCGACGTGTCGACGTTTTTCACAACATTAGTCGAGGCGGTTTTAAAAGACAAGCCGGGAGTTAGGCGGAACTCCCCTGTTAATCCATATTTTTTATTGCCCGGATTTTTTATTGCCCGGTCTATCTCCTCGGGGGTGGCGTTACACCCCATAGCTAATAGTTGCTGTTGAAATATAAGGAGCAGGAGGTGGTAGTTATGCCTACCTGCAAATTCGGCGAAGGCTTTTAGAGCCTGCCCCGGCTCCGTGTCTATTATTTTGTCTAGCGGCTTGCCCAT
>WUQR01000004.1 GCA_009889515.1 Nitrososphaerota archaeon | reverse complement strand
TATCATGATAAGAAAGGTTGGCATACCCTCCATTGTTGTGACTCTGGGCATGCAATTTCTGTTGCGGGGTAGTGTCCAAGTTCTTTCCGGAGGGTTGGGGGTGACCATCCCTTTTGGTGACCATCCGTTACGATTCGCCCTTGTTGGCCGTATTTGGGCTGGTATACCTCTCCACGCAGTTTGGTTTTTGATCTTATCTGTTCTTATGTCGATGATTATCTTTAGACATAAATTCGGCAACCATGTTTTATTCGTAGGTGATAATGAAGATGCTGCGAGGATGATGGGGATCAGTGTAGACCGGGTAAAAATTCTTGTCTTTGTATTAATGGGATTGTTTGCAGCTTTCGCTGGGGTGGTGGAGAACGCGCGTATGCTACGCTGGTGGCCGCTTATGGGCGAAGGTTATCTTTTGCCCACAATGGCTGCGGTATTCATCGGGGGTACCTCTATGTTTGGTGGGGAAGGCACAATTTTTGGGACATTCATCGGGGCGTTTATTATCGGATCATTGGAGGCAGGTATCGTTGCAGCTGGTTTATCTGGTTTCTGGACCCGATTGTTTGAGGGCCTTTTGATACTGATGGCTATTACGTTCTATACGCTGGTGCGGAGACGGCGCTAGTATGCGTATTTTTGCCAACAGAAGCAAAAACAAGTTTTTGACCAGCAAAAATACAAGCCGTGTGCTTATATGAAGCAAGCTGGGCTTATATTTTTGTCGATGTGATGCAAATTATCGCCCCCATGTAAAAGCTCCCTTAAACAATAAAGATCTACTTAAGTGTGCGGATGTCGAGACGTTGGTGAAGTGCAAGTTCAGAGGTAGCGCTCCAATCGCTGTAAAGGCATAAAATGCTGGGCAGGAAAATCGGCATAGCGCCTCGTCTAGGGTGTCTAAGCCACATGGTAACTTCCCATCGTTATCTCCGCAAAGCCCCGCCACCTAAGCCTTTTTGTTTACGTCACTCAGTACCAGACACACCAGTTTTTCCACAGCCTACTCCGCATAACTACTTCGTCGCCGCTTTTGTTGCCCGCCACCGCACCTCCTTGCTTCCCTGCTCCAGCTGATTGGTGGTGGAGAGAGGCCTCTGGATAGGTCTGAGACAGCGCAAAGGCGCAAGAAGTGCAAAAGCCCCGTCCTCCCACCGAGCCACGAGGCAACGGTAAGCTGTTATCTAGCGCTTCCTTGGCCTCCTCTTCCGTTTCCGCCCGGTACACGCCCTCAGGTCCTGTTTTCCACTCTTGCTCGGGACG
>WUQR01000003.1 GCA_009889515.1 Nitrososphaerota archaeon | reverse complement strand
TTGTCTAAAAACTCCCCCCAGCCGCCCCTCCCCGCTGGGGCCCTGCCGAAAAAAGACGCTATTTTGTGCGCCGCGTATACCGGGCAGTTACTCAAGGCCGGCCTCTGTAATTCTGTACTCAATTCTGACGTCAGGCGCCATCCCCGGGACGTCGAGCGGCCACATATACCCCTCCGGCTTGGCCTTGTTGTAGCGCATCATCATAAACCTGGCGTTGACCGCGTGCGCCAGGACGTTGCCGCCCACGGGCGTCTTCATGCCGGCCATCCCCGTCGGCATGTCCATCACCTGGTTGGTCAATATGCTGACGAGGTTGAAAGTACGCGCATGCCTCCTCAGCCAGTCAACTAGGTAGTGTATCCGCTGCTGTCTCGTAGCCAGCATCTCTCTGCCAACAAACTCGGCGCGGTAAAGCGCCGTGATAGTGTCTATCACCAGCACGCGGCACCCCTCTTGTATATGCTTAGGCACTTCAAATTTTACAATCTGCTCCAGCTGGGCGACGTTGGCCGGCTGGTATACGAATATTGACTGCAAGATCTTCTCCGGGTCTGCGTCGAATCTCTTCGCAATCGCCTCCGCCAGCTTGTCGTTAAAAGTGCCCTCCGTGTCGATGTACACAACCCGGGCGGTGAAGCCGCTTGCCAGCGACGCCACGGCCAGCTGGTGGGCGAACATAGACTTCCCAGTGCCGAACTCCCCGGCGAACTCGTAGATAAACGCCTCTCTAATGCCGCCCCACGGCGTCTTCTCGTCGAATCTAGCCAGCCCAGTCTTAAAAACCTTATACCGCTCTTGTCTAAACTGGATCGCCGTCTTCGGCTTGGTGGAGCCGACTCTCTGCGCTGCCTCCGACAGAATTTTCACAGCGCGTTCGTACTCAACGCCAACAGCTACTAGCTCCTCCACTGTGAACTCAGCCAGATGCTCGACAGAGGTAATGCCCAGCTCCTTCAGCTTTTCCAACGTCTTTGGGCCGATTCCCTCTATGTCTTTCAATGACATGGAATAGAGTGGGGCGTGGTATAAAAAACTAAAGACTGAGCGCGTGGACGTAGCGGGGGAACAGCGGAGATATACACCTCAGCACCTCCCTAGCATTGACGTAATATGGACTCAGTTGATCGAGCGTGTACTCAAACACCTGCGCCCGCGGCGGCCCCCTTTTTGCTATATACACAACGGCGCCGGCGGCCGAGCCGTACACCGCGGCGAAGTATTTGACGTACATCGCCAGCTGTATCAAGTGGCTTTCAAACGGCACGAGCACCTCGTTTGACGTGGTCTTCACCTCATACACTGTTATCTTATCGCCGAAGCAGACAATGTCGGCGCGGCCTCTCACCGGCACGCCGTCTACGCCGTAATACACAGGCACCTCGGCTACACAGCCCTCGGCCTCTCTCTCCACCAGCTCCGCCAAGTGTCTGTGGAGTAGCGAGCCGATTATCATCTCCATCGTCGCCTCCTTCGCGATGCAGTCGATATAGCATTTCCCAACTTCATCACAGTTCTGCTTCCCTACGCACGCAGAGATGCAAGACGGCCACGCGGCGTCCGGCAGTCTGTATTTACTCTCCTGTCTTAGGAGTTTTGAGAAGTCCATGTCAAATTTTACATGCGGAGGGTTCCAACTGGCGTTGAGGCTTTGGACAAGGCGCTTGAGGGGGGCATACCGCAGGGTAGCTGGGTTGTAGTGACTGGCGAGCCGGGCGTGGGGAAGTCTATCCTCTGCATCCACTTCGCCTACGCCGGGCTTAAGGCGGGGGATCCCGTCGTATACGTCACCACGGAGCAAGAGTTTCGAGACGTGATGGAACAGGCTAGGCAGCTGGGCATGGACTTCTCCCAGTTTACCACGTACAGCATCGCGTGGAAGAAGGAGCCAGAAAAAACGCCGAATATCGTCGTCGTCGATATTTTCGGCCTTTTAAAAGTGGCGAGGCAGTTGACTGAGAGGGCGAAGGAGGAGAGCCCCGAGAAGGTCAAGCGCTACGCGGCGTTGTCAATAGACACGTTGATCGAGGCGGTAAACGAGGCCTACCGCATCCTAGCCGTGGCCGGGGAGAAGGGCGCACCGGAGCGCCACGTGAGGCTGGTGGTAGACTCCATGTCCGCCTTCTGGGTTGATAAGCCAGTGCTGGCGCGTAAGTACTCGTACCAGCTTAAAATCGCGACCCATAGGGATAACGTGACGGCGATGCTTACAAGCCAGTATGCGCCAACTACGCGGCAGGCGTATGGCTTTGGGCTTGAGCACATAGCCGACGGCGTTATCCACATGTGGATGGACGACGTTGAGTCTGCGAAGGAAATACGCCGCTGGCTCATAATAAAAAAAATGAGGATGACAGCCCACGACTCCAAGGCGTTTAGAGTGAGAATAGAGACGGGGAGGGGGATTGTGCTGGAACGCGCCTAGCTTTTTTCACATCTCCTCGAGCGCCCAGAGGAATATATTCGCATCTTCTAAAAACTCGGCCGCCTCCGCCGCGGCCGCCATGGCCTCCCTCGGCGTCCTCCCCACGCCCCAGATCTCCTCAACCCGCCCATTGCCAAAAGCCACGAAGTAGAACGGCACCGGCGTCTCGCGCGCCTTGTACAACACTATGCGGTAGGCCTCTCTGTCTGCATAGACATTCCACCGGTCTACTTCCTCAACCTCCAAGGACAGGAGTTTAGACCCCGGCGGCATGTGAAAATTTTACATGGAGATGTACATTATCTTGGACGCGGATATAGACGAGATATTTGACGTACTCAGGAGAAACGGCGTATACTACTTCGTCAACTGCCGCCTTTACATGTATACCCGCGACTTCCGCTGCCACTCGTATACAGACTACTGCGCACGTGGTGGGCTTCAAATGCGCATCTGTTGGGATGGAAGAATTGTAATTATAAAATCCAAATATAGGCTAAGAGGATTACGCAAATTGTCGTCGTTGTACGTATTGACAAAAACGCCGTAGCTTTCCCAGCGTTTTTCTCGACATCTAATCTTCGTAGTTTTTCAACCGTGTCAAGAAAAGCCCTGGCAAAACAGCTAAGCAGAAACTAAGCCCGTTAAAACTGTAGAAGAGTTGGCCAGTCCGCTTATTTAAGGTGCCGAGAGAGTTGAAAGTCGTATTTCCCGCTTATTTAAGGCGGCGTGAGAGTAGAATGCCGACTCCTACGCTTATTAAGGTAGCGAGACAGTTGAAAGCCAGGTCTCGCGCTTTGTTAAGGCGGTAAGACAGTTGAAAGCAGACAGGTCTATCTGTTTAATGTGGTAATTAATTCGCCGTGTTAAGGTACCGAGACAGCTGAAAGCCGCTTTATTAAGGTGACGAAAGAGTAGAAAGACATAGCAGACGCCGATTTAAGGCGGTGTAAGAATAGAAAGCAAGACGGCGTAAAACCGCGATCTCTACCTCTCTCTACGCCCCCATCTCCCTTCCGCTTATTAAGGCGGTGAGAGAATAGAAAGACGTTAAGTACGCTGTGTTAAGGTACCGAAAGAGCTGAAAGCTGTAGAATATGCCGATTTAAGGTAGCGAGACAGTAGAAAGTCGGCAAATCCGCCGTATTAAGGCGGCGAGGAGGTAGAATACGTCGAGAGAACTGAACGCCTTGATAGACGCTAAGAAGAAGTCCCGGCGCAACGGCGGGTTCGCTTAAGATCTTCCCGGCGTCTTTTTCAACGTTCTATTCTCTCGTCGTTTTCAAATCTTTCACTGGTTGTCAGGTGTAGAGGATGGCGGTCTCTGGGGTGAGTCGACCCGCCGGGATTTGAACCCGGGGCCGCCCGCTACAGGCCTTGGGGGTTTGGGAGGGGTGTCCCCCAGGGGGCTGTCTACAGCCGGGCGCTCTCGGCCGCTGAGCTACG
>WUQR01000002.1 GCA_009889515.1 Nitrososphaerota archaeon | reverse complement strand
GTAGTCGGTAGCGCTGTTGGGCTCGTCTGTAGACACGGAGGCGAACTGGGATCATGCAACGCGTCTACGGAATAGGCGCGCACAGATCCTCCGTTCCCTGGGCCATACGCCGTACTGTGTTGCAGTTGCTACCGCCGCGGCCAGTCACGGTTTTAGACATCGGCGCTGGGCGGGGGAGGTTTGTAGACTTTTTCCTCTCTGCCGCCAGTGTTAGACGCTACGTGGCTGTTGAGCCGTACAGACCATTCTGCCGCGAGCTGACGCGGCGTAATGTCGAGGTTTTCTGCATGCCGTGGGAAAAGGTGCGGCTTGACGGCAATTTCGATGTGGTTATCTTCTGGAACGTAATAATGTTCATACCTGCTGACGACTACACAGCGTTGCTGGACGACGTAGTTAGGCGCGGACGTATAATTCTCTTCTCAATGTGGCCGGTTAAGCGCGGCGTCATGCCGGCGCATGAATACATCCGCGTGGCTAGTCATTTTGAGTTAAATACAGAAGTCGTCAAAAAGTGGAGGACGAGCTACGTTGCTGTTTACCGTAATTTGCGCCCCTAGCCGTGAAAGAGATATAAACCGCTGAGATGTATAGATACATGGCCCTCGAATTGGTGAAAAACCTCGGGCTTTTTTCCCACGGTATTGTCATAGTGTACGGCGCCTCCGGCGTTGGAAAGACTACCCTCACGCTGGCCGTTATGCGCGAGTTGCAGACAGACAAGCTCTACATCGCGTCTGAGCCTAACGTCTTCTACGGCGACCGGCTGAAAACCGCGGCTAAGTACGCACAGGCTGAGTACGTCAAGGATCTGCCTGAGGCGTTTAGAAAGGCGCTTCAATTCGTCCAGAAGAATAAATACGCCTTTGTCGCCATTGACTCGGTAAGCGCCTTTGCCCAGCACGAGGCGGCTAGGCGGATGGTGTTAGAAGGGGAGATACCGCAACCACTGGCGATCGTCGGCTTGCTTTCATTCGCCGCAAACGCCATGGCGCAGGCGCTGGCTGAATACGCCATACGGCAGTCCGCCACAATATGGCTCATAGCCCAGGAGCGGCCGGCAATTGGAAAGACATGGCGCGGAGAGGACGCAGCGCCGTCTTTCGCCATGCGCGCCCTGCACTCAGTCCTAGCCGTGGCCAGGCTGATCTACACGCCACATGGGAGAATCCTCCGCGTCGTCATGCACAGAGACTCGAACTACGAGAAAAAACAGGCCGAGGTGCCGTCAATTACGCTCTAGCCCAGGGGAGGAGTGCCAGCGCATCTATATTTTGCTACTTTATTTAAGCTTTGAAATGCGGATAACTTCGTCGAAGTCAGCGCCGCGGCTTTTCTGACGCTCTAAAGAGTGTAGATAATGCCTAAAAGGGGTTTAAAAAGAGATGCGCGCCGTCTTTCTAAACGCGTCTATCAGCCTCAATGTCTCGGGGTCTCGGGCGTATTCCCTCGGCGTCTTGCCCAAACTGTCTTTGTGGTCTTTATACGCGTCGAATTGTAGCAAGGCTTCTATATGCGGTGCGCCATACCTAGCGGCGGCGTGCCAAGGGGATATGTCTTCTACCAGTACGAACTCTCCCTTTACGTACTGCACTTCGGCCGCTTTTACTGTCACGTCAGCCCCGTCTTTGAGAAGC
>WUQR01000001.1 GCA_009889515.1 Nitrososphaerota archaeon | reverse complement strand
GCCTTTAAGCTCGTCGACGAAGCTCTTCACAGCGTTCAGCCACCCGTCGTGGCGGATGGCGATAATGCCGTTGGTGGTGAATTGAACTCTCCATCCTTTTCTCTTTATGTACTCAACCTCAGCCTCACCGCCTAGGGCCCTAATAATAGAGGCTAAACGCTCTGCCTTTTCGCGGGAGCCGCCGAATTGGGCATAAAGCTCATTGTCTCTCCAATGCACGGTTATGTGCGCCACTTCCTCTCCGCCAAGCTTAAAGTGGATTACGGTCTTCGGGTAACTTCCGCTTGTGTCCAGTTGTTCTCTCTTCATGGCAATGTTTTTGTAGACGTAGTTCTCGGCCATTACAATAATTTCTTCCAACTTTTTGAAAAAGTTTTCCGCCTTCACATCATATGCCCAGTTAATGTCGAATTTCCTTTTAACAACTTCGCGCGTAACAACTTCAAACGCGTCGGCGAATTCTGCAAGGGCGTTCCTAAGCTTGTACAGCGTAGACAACGTCAGTGTTACTACCTTCAGTAGGTTTTTCAATTCGTTGCCTCTGAAGACAATAAGGTGTGAGCCTTTGCCCTTACGCACTGAGCTTGGCTTAAAGCCTAGCTCCCTCAGCGCCCAGAGCCAGAACGCGGTGAAGTGGTCGCGGGTCATTAGGGGTTTTTCCTCTTGCTCGGGGCCGCCCACGGCAAGTCGGATTTCGTCTCTGTATACGCTCCCGTCGTATAACACGGCGAATATCACCGCCAGAGCCGCCTCCTCTTTTGACAGTTCACCCCTTCTGTACGCCTCCACGGCGTACGACAACGGTAAGAGGACGCGGAGGTATTTGCCGAGGCTGTTAAGCGTATTGACGTCTCCACTCTTTTCGGCATTTTCCCACAGCGAAAATAGCTTTTCAACGCGGCTCCAGAATTCGCTGGCCACGGTCTCCAAGACGGCCTTTAATTCATCGTTCATTTTAACATCAGTTAGAGCCGTCCTCAGATCAATGCCGCTTTTCGACTGTTTGTTAAGTGTCAATAGATTTTCAAGTACGGCGCGGCCTACGCTCAGCACCTCACGCACTGTCTCAGTATACTTGCTCTCAACGCGCCACCTCGGCTTCAGCCCCTCCTCAGAGGGGTATACCATTTCGAGGCCTATCTCGTCCCCACCCAGCGCCCAGTAAGTAAAGGCTTGTGAAAGGTAAGAAGAACTACCGTAGGCGTACTCATACCCAGGCTTTAGGCCAGCATCTGTGGGCAGTGCGCCG